>JAZKIR010000126.1:0-33937 GCA_040384785.1 Pseudomonadota bacterium | reverse complement strand
TGATTCGGTGGCAGCATCCCCAATGGGGAATGATGCCTCCTGCCCGATTCATTCCAGTCGCCGAAAACAATGGGCAGATCCTGGAAATTGGCGAGTGGGTGTTGCGCACGGCCGCGCAACAGGTTGTTGATTGGCAGAAAGCCGGGCTCGAAGCGGTTCCCGTGGCCGTGAACTTGTCCGTGCGCCAGTTTCACCAGCCCAACTTGTGCGAAGTCGTTCAGCAAGCGCTGCAATCCTGCGGCCTCGCACCGGAAATGCTGGAGCTTGAGTTGACGGAGAGCGTGGCCATGGAAGATTCCAGTTTCACACTGGACCAGATTGGCAGGCTGCATGCAATGGGCATAAAGCTCTCTATTGACGATTTTGGTACCGGATACTCCTCATTGAGCTATCTGAAGCGCTACCAGATCGACAAGCTGAAGATCGATCAGTCCTTCGTACGTGATCTGGACAAGCAGCATGCAGACGGAGCCATCGTGCGCGCCATTATCCAGATGGCCCATGGATTGGGCTTCAAGACGATTGCAGAAGGGGTCGAGACATCCACCCAGCTTGACTATTTGCGGGCCCACGGGTGTGATGAAATTCAAGGCTATTTCTTTGGTCGCCCAGTTCCGGCGAACGAGTTCGCGAAACTTTTGAAGGTTCGACGGCTGCGAGTCGTTTCGAATTCCAGCTAGTGAGGTGAAGACGGAGCGTTTGGAGTGCTGCTGGAATTTCAACGCTTGCAGTTGTGGGTCAAAAAGGTCAATGTCTGCTTTCGCGCACCAAGTTTTCACTATTCGAATTCCGCTTTGGGCCACTATGTAGAGCTCTACACTGCAAACACTGAATATGCGGCGTAACTACGTCGCAGTATTCGCAAGCACCGACGTTTCGTTCGTACGAATTCATGCGCAGGCATTGCTGACGCTGCCACAGAAATTGCCTTTGGCAAGTGTCAGACACAGAGGAATATGTCTATAGGTAACTTGATTACAGCCTCAATTTTGCTGGTCAACACCGGCGCCATGGTCAGCAATAGCCGGAACGCTGGTCAGTTACTTCCGGAATATGCAATAAGCACTACCGGACACTTTTCGGATCAGAACGGCATGCTAAAGCCCGTGCGTCACAGCACCAACCGCGAAGCGACGGAACGCTTGGTGTCGACGCCTGGCATGGCATCCAGGGCAATCGCGTCTAATCCGCCCCCGCAATCAAGCGCAGCAGGAACCGCGCACACTCTTGCTATCAATGGCCACCACGCCTTGCACTTGGCTTGCCATGTCCTGAAGCCATTGCCGACAAGCTTTTTCCAACTGCCGGGCGTCCAAGAGGCGAAACACCCGGGCAAAGGTGTCGTGGGAGGCAACCCCAGCGGGAAGATTCACAAAGCGTGCGAACCAGTCTTGGTGGGCTTGGGAAAACTGCGCCACATCTACCCAGTTATCTGCACCCGCGATGGTGGTGCACAGTGCGATGTACGCGTGGATCGGGGACGCTTTGAAGGTGCTCCAGCAGACTCAAGGATCGACTCTCGGGTGAAAGCGTTGGAGTGCCTTACTGATTCACTCTCATTTTTAGATGCAATTTCCATGCATAAACCGCAGGTAGCTATGCTATTTATAGCAGATGTTTGCGAAAATGTAGACCCTATGCTAGATGGAAATTCCCTGGGAAGGAGGTCTGGTTACAGGTTGGGTAGGCGGAAGCTTTCGGCTCATAATGTGCTTGCACAGTCGCCGAAATTTGCATGGAGACCTGGGTCTCGGCAAGTCGACAGAATATGAAAGGTTACGAAGACAAATGTTCAATTCATACTTTCAATCCATGTCGTTGGCCCGCAGACTCTCCTTGGGCTTTATCAGCGTTCTTGTTCTGTTGCTGGCGGTGGCGATCACCAGCTCGTATGCCCTGCAACTCCAGGGCCAGCGGGTACAGCGCATTGTTCAGGTCAACAATGTCAAGACGGCACTAGCCAACGATTTGATGGAAAACATCAATGACCTGGCGATTCGTGCCCGTTCCGCCGCTCTGTTTACCGACATGGATCGCAAACAGTTGCAAGTCGAATTCGATGCGGCAAAGAATGCGGAGAAGTCCTTCCTTAAAACCGAAGACGCACTCAACGTGTTATTGGTCGGCGACAACGCCACTGACAAAGAGCGGGCGCTCATGAGCGACATCTTCGCCGCCGGAAAAAAGGTACTGCCTGAGACTGCCGAATCGTTGGAACAGGCCATGGACGCCGACAACGTGGCGGCGGTTCTGACGCTGAGCAATCGCGTACGGCCAGCGGAAGCCATTTTGCGGGCCAAAGTCACCGAACTGATTGATCTACAGAGCAAAATCAATGAGGAAGCCAGCAGCGACGTGTTGGCGTTGCAGCAGAAGGTATTTGTCGTCGTGGGCGTCCTGGTTGTTGTAGCGCTAGCCATGGGCGGCCTGATTGCCTGGCGCATCACCAAGAGCGTGACCACCCCGATCACCCAGATGCAGGTCACGGTGACCGAGATCGCCACCAGCCAAGACTTTTCCCGCCGTGTGCCGGTTGATCGGATGGATGAGATCGGACTCTCCCTCGTGGCGTTCAACGCGATGATCGAGAAGATTCAGGAAAGCTCCGCACAGCTCAAACAAAAGACGGCAGATATCCAGGCCATGATGCAGTACATACCGCAAGGTATTCTGACGATTGAGCACGGAGACACGGTGCACCCCGAGTTCTCCGCCTTCCTCGAAAGGATTCTGGAAACCCCAGATATTGCCGGTCGCAAAGTGATGGATCTGGTCTTTGCCGGCAGCCAGTTCAATGCCGAGATCCTGTCCCAGGTGGATGCGGCCATCACGGCCTGTATTGGCGAGGATGCGATGAACTTTGAGTTCAACGAGCACCTGTTGGTCACCGAGGTCGAGAAGAAAATGCCCGATGGACGGGTCAAGATCCTCGACCTGAACTGGTCCCCGATCACCGACGATACCGACACCGTCGTCCGGCTGATGCTCTGCGTGCGCGACATCACTGAAATGAAGGCCTTGGCCGCCGAAGCGGGTCAACAAAAACGCGAACTGGAAATCATTGGCCAGATTCTGGCCATCAACCAGGAAAAATTCCACGAGTTCATCGACAGCTCCGCCAAATTCCTGGCGGAGAACAAGCAACTCATTGATGCGGTCAGCGCGGACGGCGGTGCGGTGACGGACCTGGAAGTGATCACCCAATTGTTTCGCAACATGCACACGATCAAGGGCAATGCCCGCACCTATGGACTGCTGCATTTGACCAATATGGTGCATGAAGCCGAACAAAGCTACGACGCATTGCGCAAGAACCCCGAGGTCGGCTGGGACCAGGAAAAAATGCTGGACCAACTGGCTGACACCTTTGCCGCCATCGAAGAGTATGCGCATATCAATGAAGCCAAACTGGGGCGCAAGGGTCCGGGACGCAGGGGCGGTGTCGACAAGTTCCTGATGGTCCAAAAGGACCAGATCCAACAAGCCCTGGGTATCCTGGAGACGGTGGACTGGAGCAATATGGCCGCCGCGCGCGAGGCCATAGCGCGTGTGCACAACAGCCTGGCGCTGATCGGCACGGAAAGCATCGAGAGCATCTTGCTGGGCATTTCCGATTCGCTGCCATCCCTGGCGAAAGAACTCGGCAAAGAGGTCCCGCTCAGCACCATCCAGGACCATGGCATCGTCATCAAGAACCAGGTAGCCGATCTGATCCGCAACGTGTTCATGCACCTGTACCGCAATTCGATAGACCACGGCATCGAGTCGCCCACGGAGCGACAGGCCAAGGGCAAGACACCGGCCGGCCATATCCAACTGGAACTGGCCCTAAACAATGGTCGATTGCAATTCAAGCTGCGCGACGATGGGCGGGGTCTGGCCGTTGCACTGATCCGAAAAAAGGCCGTCGAAAAAGGACTGATCAGCGAGGATCAGCAGTTGTCACCGGAAGAAATTGCCCAACTCATTTTCCAACCTGGCTTCTCTACCGCCGAGCAAGTAACCGAAGTGTCGGGACGCGGGGTCGGTATGGATGCGGTCAAAAGCTTTGTCGAGCGCGAGGAAGGTTCCATCGAACTGCGTTTTCTAAGCCCCGAGATGGCCGACTCAACCGACGGGTATCGACCTTTTGAGACGGTTATCACTCTGCCCGCAAAATTCGCAGCGCACATGGATGTCCGCGTTTAACAGACGATGGGCTAAACACAACACCACAGCCATGATGCCAACGTCTACTCGCTGAGCACACGAACTGTCTCGCGAGTCAGCATACTGAGCATCTCCAAAGGCAGGCGTTGTCGTGCGCGGCAGTACCCGCCGATATGAACGCTGCAAGGCCTCAACTGTTGGCGCCAATCGCGTTTTGACCAGCTCCAGCAAATAGTACCGATCTCAAACTGACCAGTCCACTCATTGGAAGAACAATGGTCAAAACAAAATCGGCCCGCCTGGTCAAATCGGCGTCGGCGACAACAGGCTGAGATGAAATACTGCGGAATTGACCTTCATTCGAACAAACAGCGTGGTGTCGGTGGTCGACGAGGAAGATCACGTTTGATGATTTCCATCCAATCTTGACCCCCAAACTGTCAAGATTCAATCGGCGCCAACACCCCACGGTAACGCAACCCTACAACTTGTAAAGACGAAAACCAATATGGACATCTTGTTCGTTGGGAAAACCAAAGTCAGGGCTGAAACAGTCGCGGCATCCTGAAAGCAAGTTGGGATCAGCAACGTGAAACCACGAACCGCCGCGAACCACTCGCTCCGAGCTGATATCGTTCCATCTCGAACCTTGCAGCTCCGCTCCGTTGAAACCAGAGGAACGAATCGAATCAGTCCATTCCCACACATTACCGGCCATATCGTACAAACCCCACGGGTTGGGCGGATAACTCCCGACGGGTGTCGTACTCCCCACGCCAGAGTCAAAATTGGCCTGATCCCCGGTGATGTCCATGCCTGTGTAATATGGCGTCATCGTACCGGCACGGCACGCATACTCCCATTGCGCCTCGGTCGGCAAACGATACGCCAAGCCTGTCTTGGCATTGAGTCGTACTATGAATTTTTGAACAGCGAGCCAGCTAACACACTCTACTGGCAAATCGTCTCCATCAAAAAGGGATGGGTTGCTATCCATAATGGCCATCCACTGGGCTTGCGTGACGAGGTATTTTCCCAAGTGGAAACTCTGGCTGATTTCGACCGGGTAGTGATTACTGCCTCTTCCCATCATGAACTCGCCTGCCGGAATCTTAACGAACTCAATGTCATTGAAGATCTCGAGACATTTTCCATCTGGCACGACTTGCTTGCGGCACCGCATTGATGAGTTTCTCTTGGGTGCCTTCGCTAGTTGCCGCACTTGAACAGGTTTGTGCTCAGGCCCCGGCGGCACCAATGAAAACTCCACCGATTGGCGCTTCCCTGCCGCTCTTCCCATTTTCGATAGAAACAATTCATCTAGCACGGGCGCCAGCTTGTCGAAGTTGCTCCATGAGTCTTCCACACTGCATAACTCATCTGCGGTTTTAGATCCCTCAAGCCCAAAGACTTTGCAGTAGCATCTCAGGTAGGACTCCGTATAAGAATGCGTCGCAAAAGCATTTCCATCTGCATTCAAATCATCTGAGTGGAGTTTGCCAGCGCACCAATGCAAGAGAAAATCTCTGCCTGTTACTTCACGTCTTAGCACCTTTGCAAGCCATACGACGTAATCGTCACTATCGCGCTCCACAACCAGGTCTCGTGAAATCGCCCAAGCGATGAACATCCCAATATGCGTCGCTCCCGCTTCTTGGGACAAGCCCTCATTTCCGAAGTTCAGGAAGTAATATTCGTAATCGTCGTGTTTCATATGGATGCCACCAGGAATTGTTTAACGAACCTCTCGGTTTGGACTTGGACTTGCCCCGTTTCCACGGACAGTTCGAGCTTCTTCATTGAAGCTCTTGGATTATCGGTTCTGTTGCGAAAGTGGCGCCGGGCCAAAAAGGGTTTTTCGATTGGGCCAATGATCAAACGGCGAGGCTGTAGAACTGGCTGGCGGCGGACATGGTTTGGCCGCCGTGGCAGTCCATCTGCCCTTTCTGATCATGTGCATGGTTTCGATTCCGGCGATGATGGTTTGATGACCCTGAGCAGCGCGCTGTTGATCAGACGGTGGCGGAAATCAAGCATGGCCGGGATTGTCGTTTATGCTTAACGCAACAGAACCCTTGGACTCGAAGGTGAAAAGCTCACGATGAGTGACCTCGAAGCTTAAGCACTGATGCGATCGCCTAGTGTTGCGCGCCAAGCATTTCCAACACCTTCGCAGTACTCGCGACCGTTGCAAATTCCTCATGCAAGCTGACCAATGCTGTCTCATGCATTTGCTCGGCGCTGAAAACGCGGCCATCGGGTCCGCGGCGTTCAAACGTGGCGGTAGCGTCCGATACGATGGAGGTGACGAATCCCAGATTGCCCGCCATGCGCGTGGTGGTGGACACGCAATGGTCGGTGGTAATGCCAGCGATGACCAGCGTCGTGGCTCCCTGGGCGCGCAGGCGCTGCTCCAGGTCGGTGCCAATGAATGAACTGTTGACGGCTTTGTAAACCACGGGTTCGCCTGGTATTGGTTGGGCTTGCGCTTTCACCTGAAAGCCAGGGTGGTCGGGATGGAACAGGCTTTGCGGCCGGGGTGAGCGGTGGTGCACATGGATCACTGGGCGCTGTGTCCGTCTCCAACCGGCAAGCAATGCGGCGATGTTGGCCTCGGCCGCGGGGTTGTTGCGTTGACCCCAACTGGGGTCGTTGAACGCCTCTTGTACATCGACCAGTATCAAGACGGTATCCAGGGGCAGCGAATGCATAACGGGTTCTTTCATTGAATGGATAGGGAGACGCCATCTTCCAGCGGCGCCCCATCCGTCGCAACCGAAATCCCCTATAGTTGGCGCCCATCTATGAAGGATTTCGATGGGCGAAATGAACAAACCCAAGCTCAATCAGTTGGAGATGCTGGTAGCCGTGGCCGACACCGGAAGCTTCGGCGCTGCTGCGGCCGAATTGGGGTGCACGCAATCGCGCATCAGCCACGGGATCACGGAGTTGGAGGCCAGCCTGGGTATGCGCTTGCTGTCGCGTTCGCGCGCCGGCAGCGTACCGACCGATGCCGGTTATCGCGTGCTGACCAAGGCCCGGCAGATTCTGCGTCTGACCCATAGCCTGTTGGAGACCGAGAAAGACGACTCGGGGATCATCGGTCGTGTTCGCATCGCGTGTTTCCGCAGTGTTGCGACCCACTTGCTGCCGCATGCATTGACGGCACTCGCGGTGGAGTACCCCGGCATCCGGGTCGATATCGATGAAAGCTGCGAAGAACGCAGCGATGTCACCCGCGCTGTGCTGGAGGGCCGGGCCGACATCGGCATTGCACAGTTGCCCATCGAGCACGGTATGGTGACGCGCCCTTTTGTGTCAGATGCTTACGTACTGGTTGCGCCGGTCTCGCTCCCGTTGCGGGTGCCGATCACCTGGGAGCAGTTCAAGGACACGCCCTATATCCAATTGGCTTGCTCGGGCGCGCTTGCGGTTCTGGAGCAGTGCCGTGCGGCGGGATTCACGGCCGAACCCTCGCGCACGCTGACAACGGATACCGGTATCGTGGCCATGGCTAAACATGGCATCGGTTATTCCATCTTGCCGCGTCTCACGGTCTTCCCCGATCCGGGCGGCGTAAAAATCGCCAATCTCCCCATTCCTGCGAAACGCCAGTTTGCCTTGGTGGCACTGCCCGATACCGCACGCATCAAGGCGGTACAGATCGTGATGCGGTGTGTGGGCCATCGGCGCACCGTGGCCAATAGCGATGCGTTTCGTGCGGGGCACGTCGGTTGGAGCGAGTGACACGGCCCGGTCGCTGAGTTATCCTGTGCTGTTGGCGCACATTTGGCAGCGACGATTAGTCAGGGCCACATCCATTCACTGGCGATTGACTGGTATCAAGAAGTATGTTGTCGCCGACGCCGATTCGACCAAGGCCTGCCGATATTGTTTTGACCAGTATTCTTCCAATGAACTGACTGGTCAGTTTGCGACCGGCACTAGTTGCGAGTGGTCAGATTTTGAAGGAATTCAACACTGTGTCTCCATCAACGCGGTAGCGGTGTGCCAGGTCGCCAGCCGGCGGCCAAGTCATCGGCCTGCGTCGTCTCTACAGCGCTCAATTTTTTGGCAAGCTCTTCACTTCTTGACCCTGCCCAGAATGCGCCCGCCGCTGCGGGGTCGAGTTCATTTCTTATGGTCGCGATGCGTAACAACCTGTACGCGGTAAGCTGGTTTTGCGTGACGCCATTGCCCATTGCATAGAGCATTCCTAACCCAAAAAAGCCACCAGCATGGCCTTGCTCGGCGGCGCTGTGATACCACCGCGAAGCCTGTGCGAAATCCTTTGCCACGCCCCTACCTTGCTCACAATAGAACCCCATGGTGTACTGTGCATGTGGTTCTCCTTGGTCGGCAGCCATTCGATACCATTTTGCGGAGTCTCCATTCGGATCGGTGCCACCACCAAGATTGCTGGCATAGAGCTTGCCAAGCTCCACTTGCGCCATCAACTCGCCTTGCTCAGCCGCTTTGGTATACCAGTAAACCGACTTCTTCCGGTCAGAGGGTTGGGAAGCAGCTTTGCCATTGAATCCTGTACTACTCCAATCCAGCACATAGACGCGACCAAGGTAATACTGGGCCTTCGCATCTCCCTGCTCAGCCAAAGCGGTGAATTCCCGGGTCGCCTTTTCAAAATCGCCCGCGTGGAAGGCCTTTTTGGCCGCATCAAAGCGGCTGGAGACGGAGGTTTCGGATGCGTTAGAGCGCGAGTGCGTGGACTTCCAGATGGCAAAGCCCGCAAGCGATACCAGTAACAGCACGACTAGCATCGTTTTGCTGTTCCTACTGGGCTCGACAATCTGTACGACATCTTCTTTGATGCGTGCACTGGGGCGGCTGGTCGCTCCTACCTTGTTGTAGGCAACGCCGCACTTGGGACATTGCCAGTTCGGCGCAGAGTCGGAAGCGACGCGTTGGTAATGGCATTTTGGGCAAGTCGTCATGGTTTCTCTTCCAGGCTCACTTCTTCACCAGAGGACGGAAACCTTCCACAAAGCGTGAAATTTCCTCGGCAGATTGCTCGTGCTTGGGAACTGCCAAAACCATGACCGAATACCCGTTGTCGACGAACACGCGCGTTGCCCCCTCGCCCATGGGCGTTGTCAACACGTAGTCCATGGCCTTCTTTTCAACCACACTGTTTTCCTGGGAGCGCGTGATTTTCGCGTCCTGGCATCGAGACCAGCCGGATGCGAACGCCGTATGCGGGTCCTTTTCCAGTTCGGCATTCGGCCCGGTTGGATGCTTTCCGGTCACCGTGAGAAAAGTGGTCTTCTTGGATTCACCCTCACACACCCGGACCTCCATGCCCTCGATACTGTTGGGAACGTTGTAGTTGTTGCAGTCCGATGCATGTTGCAATATTTGGCAACGAAAACTCACGTCTGGTGGAACTTCTACCGTGTAGGCACCATTGCCCAGTTTCACTTTTTCGGGTTTGCCTCTGTCGCAGGCAACAAGTGAAATGGTTATCAAAACGACCAGAGACAAAATGCAGCGATTTATCATGGGAACCGGGATTGACGCCGCAGCGCAAAGAAGTAGGGTGGTGTGAACAAGGTTGTTCTATTCGTGAATGTCTGGTGTAGTCGTAGCCGCGCCGCCCAACGCCATGCAAGGAGAGTATCCAGTCGAGACCTGAGCTTGTCCAATTAAATCCGAACATGGGTCAATGTCGAATCTGTATACCTTCTCCAAGCCGCAGTCGAACTTGAAGAAGGCGACCGATTCTAAAAACCCAGAGCTAAGGGCGCACCTCCCAAAGCAACCGACACGGGAGAGTTCGAATACTGATAGGCATAAACCAATCCAAGTTTTACGCCGCACCCTCGTTGGGTCAAATCGGCGTCGGCGACAACAGGTCAGCGGATCCTGTAGTTCTGGATAGATTACGCGCGCGACGGTGGGTGTCATAGGATGGTCAAGGTGGCAGGACCGCAAACCATAGAAAACCCACCAACTTCCCCTTGTTCCCGAGCCGCCGATAGCGACAAGAAGGCGATGTGGCTGATTTTTATACGAATCTTACCGCCGGGCCTTGGCGCCTAAGCAAGTGCCATTCGATTTGGCACGACAGAAATCATATGCAATATTCACATCGACATTTCTGCAATCCGCATACCCCAAGCGGAGAAGTCAAACGCTTCGTAGAATCGGAATTTTGTCCTCTCTATATCGGTTCGTTAGAACAACTTCAAGGGAGTATTGATGCATATAGTTGTCGTGCCTTGCGGTGCTACAAAGCGCATTTCTTGCGTTGTGCGTCCGCCTGCACGACTGTCGCACCGCACCTAACGCATGGCAAATCCCTCTACGGTCGCAAGCATCTGGCGCAAATTGATTCAGGTTGTCCGGCCTCCAACAGGCCAGCAGCGCGCATCCGTGCAGTGCCCGCCTCCGGTTGCGCAACAGCAAACGCAGTCAACATTTGACACAACTGTTCAGCGGCGCAAAGAGGAATCCACAGTTCGCAAGCGGGAATTTGACAAACTGAGAGGGCTACAGCGCCGCAAGGAGCCGCACCCACCGAATAATGCGCCAGGGCTTGCCCCAAATCCAGCTGAAAAACGCGCCACGCTCAGCAAAATAGCGCACATAGAGCAAGAGATATCAACCCAGTGGGGGACAACCGCAGTCGCGCAGCCAACCGCGCCCTGCACAGACACACCACCCACGGCAAGTGCGGAAGACACACAGCAAGCGGCGGCGGCAGAACCAGTGATTGGTCGTGGCCAACAATTCTTGGATTCCGAGCTACTCCCGCCGCAGAGTGGTGAGCGAGGTGCGGACCCAACTTTGGAGGCCGCGGCCCTTAGCTTTGCAATGGGAGAGTTCGCAGGCACTGAGGCATTTCTGCTGGCTGCGTTGGCCGAAGGCGGCGCGCACCATGCAAACGCACGTTCCCACGCCTTGGCGCTGCTCGATTGTTACCGTGCTACTGCACAACGCACCCGATTTGAAGACTTTTCAATTGACTATGTTCACCAATTTGGCGAATCGGCGCCAGAGTGGGGGGCCACACACAGCACAGTGCAAGACTCCGCCACCGCGTGCGGTGGTCCGACTGATCGGCCCGCCCCACTTGGCGACCAATGGAGCTGCCCTGCGGTGCTCGACGGGATAGCGATTGGCGATTTAGGTTTATTCCTCGCACAGTCGCAAGCCGCATGGCGGTTGAACTGGAGCGACATGCAGTCCACCACGGCGGACGCGGTTGAGGTTCTGGAACAGGTGATTTCAGCGTGGTGTGTGCACCCCGTGCGTCTCGAATTCGTCGGGGCCGATCAGTTGCTGGGTGTGCTCAATGGGCAGATCACGGCTGCCGACGGCTTGTCCACCCAACAGCCATGGCAACTGCTGTTCAAGCTTTTGCAGGTTATGCGATTGCAGGCTGAATTTGAAACTTTGTCGATGCGTTACTGCGTTGTGTTTGAACGATCACCACCGCCCTGGGCAAACCCCGCGTGCACAGTTGAACGCATACTTGCACACCCCACCGACCCGCGGTTGGCCGCCGCCTCTTCATTGCTCCCCGCTGCGTCCATGGTTAATGTCGCTGCGCCATCGGCCTGTTTACGTGGCGAAATTACCGATGATGCCTCGGTGGCACTTTCTGGCTTCAACCTCGAAGCCGGGCAGCAAGAGCCTCTGCACATCGACTGCGCAGACCTCGTGCGAGTCGACTTTTCCGCAGCCAGCAGCATCTTGAATTGGGTGACGGCACAGCAAGGCAGGGGTGTTGAAATCCATTTCATCGACGTGCACCGTTTGATTGCCACCCTGTTTGAGGTCGTTGGCATTGTCGAATACGCCCGGATCAACGTGAGACGGTGAAGAAAAACCAATCACCAACAGGGGAAACCCGCTTTCAATATTTTCCGTTCCAGGGGTTGAACCTTATGAGCACCGCACGTGGCGTAGGCATTGGAGCTGACGCCAACAGCATGCACAAAGCACTGCCTTTGGAAATTCTCTACTATCTCAACAGGCTCCATTTACTATGAATCAAACACACCCATCCGAGCCCACTGAAACCGGTAGTCGTCGTTTCGTACTCGAAATGCTCGGGTTTTCCGGCGCCGAAAAAGCAATGCTGGTCTCGACTTTCCGCCTAACCGGACGGCGCAATTTTTTCTACACAGAGTCTTCGGCGCCGGATGATCGCCCCGATATTTATCTGGTCAACGCAGACAACCCCGACGCATTGGTCGAGTTGCAAGCCCTTTGCCTCAATATTCACGCCCCAGCGGTACTCATTGGACGCACACCAGTCGACGTCGGTTGGCCATTGGTGGAAAAACCGATTCACTGGACACGCTTGTTCGAGCGTCTCGATCAGGGTATGCAAACCGCAATGCAGGAACGTGCCAAACGTCAGGGCGCCAACGGTGAACATCAATGGGATGGCCATACCCTTCGTCGCGCCATCGACAAGAGCGCAGCGCCAGAGGCCGTTTTCATGGAGCACCAAGCCACCGAATCCGTACTGGTTGTGGACGACAGCAAGACCGTACGCGCGTTCATGCGCGCCAAACTGGCGCCATTCCGCTTTGATGTGGACTATGCGGAAAACGGTGAAGCAGCGATTGATATGGCGCAGGGCAAGGCCTATACCTGCATCTTTTTGGACATTATGATGCCCGGCATTGATGGCTATCAGGTTTGCAAGCGGATCAAGTCCAGCCCCACCACGAAGAATACAGCGGTGGTGATGTTAAGCAGCAAGTCTTCCGCCTTCGACAAATTTCGGGGCAGTTGGGCGGGGTGCGATGCCTATCTTGGTAAACCCGTCGGTGAAGATGAACTACTGACGACGATCGCACGTTTTCTGCCTAGTGCGCGCAGGGTGGCGCAAACCATCCTCGGGGCCACTTCGTAAGTAAGCGGTCAATGAACCCCGCCCTATCGCAATCCAGCTGAGCTGGGTATATCTACGAGCTCCCAACAACCGGATGAAGGAGCAAGAGATGAAACCCCAAGTCAACCTCAAACGCTGGAGCACGCACCTGGCCGCAGCCCAGCGTCAGGACAAGAGTGTGGCGGCGTATGCGGCCGAGCACGGCCTGTCACGCCACACGCTGTACGCGGCGGCACGGGCATTGCGTGACAACACGAACGAGCACTACACACAAACACAGACGCCCGAGCGCGGCGTGAGGGCTAAAACTTCGGCCTTTTCTGCAGTGCGCATAAGCGCGTCGATGCCCACGCCAGCACCCGACCCCGTACCACAGCTGAAGGTGCAACTGCCCAACGGCGTGATACTGTACATAGAAGGGCTGAGCACTCCCATGCACATGGCCGCGTTGCTGGACACACTGGGCGCATTGCGGTGTTCACGCTGAACCCGGCCCTGGCGGTGTACCTGCACCGCGATGCGATTGACTTTCGCAAGAGCATCAACGGGTTGAGCGCGCTGGTCGAACACGAGCTGGGGCTGAACCCCTTTGCCACTGCGGTCTACGTCTTTGCTAACCGCAGGCGCGACCGCGTCAAGATACTGGGCTGGAGCCGCAATGGCTTTTGGCTGCTGCAAAAGAGACTGGAGGATGCACGCTTCGTTTGGCCCCGTGAGGACAGTGCCGTGGTCGAGCTCACGGTACAACAACTGCACTGGTTGCTCGACGGCATTGACCTCGCCGCGATGCGTGGCCATAGAGCTGTTTCCTACCAACGCGCAGCGTAAAAATGTACCGTTGGCAGCGGTTGGGAGGGAACTTCTTCGTAAAGATTCTGGTCAAATTCACCAATGAGTTTGACCACCTCCATTGACGAAATCGCAGCCTTGAAAGAGGCATTGGCCCAAGCCAATCGACGCAGTGAAGAGGCCATTCGGCACAGCGAATCACTCGCAGGCCAACTGCTCCTGGCGCGCACCGAGCGCGACTTGCTCAAGGAGCGGCTCAACAAGTTCATGCGCAAGATCTTTGCCGCCAAGAGCGAGGCCAGCAGCCAAGACCAAAAGGACATGTTCTTCAACGAAGCCGAAACCCTGGGCGCACAAGCCCAGCCTGCGGCCCAGGAAGAGCCAGACAGCGATGACGCAGACAGCATTGATGTTCCCGCCCACAAGCGCGCCAAGCGGGGTCGCAAACCACTAGACCCAGCACTACCCCGCCACGTGGTGCGCCATGAGCTGCCAGAGTCTGAGCGGACCTGCCCGCACGACGGCGCTGCCCTGCAAGAAATCGGCATTGAAACCAGCGAGCAACTGGACATCATCCCCCAGCAAGTGCGCGTGATCCGCCACGAACGCGTCAAATACGCCTGCCCGTGCTGCGATGGTGCACTGCGCTTGGCACCCAAGCCCGCACAAGTCATCCCCAAGGGCTTGTTCAGCGAAGGCTTGCTGGCCTGGGTCATTACCTCCAAGTATTGCGATGGCTTGCCCCTGTACCGCCAGGCCGCGCTACTGGGGCGCTTTGGTGGCAGCGACCTCTCGCGCAACACCCTGGCTGCTAGCATCGTGCGCGTGGGCCAGGCGGTACAACCCATCATCAACCTGCTGCGCGACCATTTGCTCGACGCTCCCTTGACGTATGGGGATGAAACCCAAATCCAGGTGCTCAAGGAGCCAGGTAAGAGCGCGCAGTCCAAGAGTTTTATGTGGGCGCAGCGACGGATATGCTGTGTACGACCAGATCGCCCAGGCGCACCAATTGGTGCACTTGGCATGTTGGGCGCACTGTAGGCGCGACTTTAATGATGCGCTGCAGGCCTTGCCAAAGAGTGCGCGCACGGCTGACCAATTGGCTGCACAGTTCATTGCGCTTATAGGGCAGTTGTATGCGGTGGAGGCCAAGGCCCGAGAGGACGAATTAGACGCCAACAAGTTACTGGAGCAACGCCAACTGCACAGTGTGCCGGTACTCAACAAGATCGAGGCCTTGCTGCTGGCCAACCTGCATGCGGTGCTGCCTGGCAGCTTGCTGGGAAAGGCGTTGCACTACCTCAGCAGTCAGTGGCCCAAGCTGACGCTGTATGTCACCCATGGCGCGTACCCGATTGACAACAATGCTTGCGAAAATTCGATTCGTCCCTTTGTGATCGGTCGGCGCAACTGGTTGTTTGCTGACACGGTTGCGGGTGCCAATGCGAGCGCCAATCTGTATTCGTTGTTGCAGACCTGTGCGGCCAATGGTGTGGACGGCTATCGTTATCTACGTGCTCTGCTGGTGGCTTTGCCCAAGGCTCAGACGGCTGATGACTACGAGGCGTTGTTACCGTGGGCTATTGCGATGCCTGCCGACTGATTCGGCGCTGGCCGTCTCTGTCTCGAATCCCCATCCTCATTCTTCGCTTCACGCAAGGACGGGGTTAATAGACCGCTTACCAAACAACTGACGGAAAGTCCAAGACTGCGTTTCGCCCGCTTCTCAAGCTATCGACAATATGTAGTTAACAATAGCTAGCGCGCAATCGGAATCTTGTCAGTCGTGCTTCTTCCCTACTCACGTCGATGACCGTGCCAATAAAGGCCAATCTTCCGGCACTAGGGCTGGCGGCTTGGTCCATGGCTGCTCAACCAAGGCATCCTGAAACCATTGGTCTCTAAGGTTCGCGTGTTCAGTCACGATGAGCTGAAAGCCCGGGACATCGTGCTGCGTGAACTTCAGCAACAGTTCGAACAATCGGCGCACTGCCGCCAGATCGGCGTCCGCTTCCGTTTTCTGAACAGATCCATCCGCTTCTTGATAGACCTTCTCCGAGGGGAAATAAACCTGGGTTGGCTGGTCGATGAGCAGAAATTGAGGGATTGGGCAGTTGTTCTTCGCGGCGAAGAGATGCAGCGCCAACAAGGCTGAAAGGTGATACGCCAGATGGTTCACACCGCCACCGGTTCGACTCATCGGTACCGGACGATCCGGACGATCAAAGACGATGGTGAGATGGTTGAGATCGAGCCGCGCAGGGAAAGCGCTGAACTCCGCTTCGAAGGTCTGGATGTAACGTGACACCTGCGCCGAAATGTTATTCAGGATGGAAGTCAGTCTGTCGTGGCTGTCGTCGGCACCGACCTTCTTCTCCAACTCCTCTACCTTGAACTTCAGGCGCCGCTGCTCTGCCTCGCGCGAGGCAAGTTCCGAATTGGGAATGAGATTCTCTAAAAACAAGCTGACGCGGCCAACAACCCGAGCCGCTGCATTGTTACGCGTACCCATTTGCGCAATCACTTCATTTGCAGAGATCGCAGCGGAAAGCTCCGCTTCCTTGCTCTTGATCGCGTCTACTATTTCCCGCACCTCGCCATCCTGTTCGGTCAAGTACGCCTCCAGCTTGGGGCGTTGGCCGGCCACAATGCTCATTTCCTCATCAAGTGTTGTCAGTTCGTTGAGCAGCGCTTTTGCGATAGGCGTCTCTAGGGCCAAATTCGCTTCGCAGAATGGCCATTGCCATTCCCCCGTCTCAGGATTCTTGGGCAGTGCCTTGATAGAAGCAAGCCTATCTTTCTGCTCCAGCGCCTCGCTTTCAAAACCACCGGCCTGCTTCGAGAACTGGCGGGCAGCATCAATTCTTGACTGAACTTCGCGCCGGTCCTTGCGTAGCTGGCCGATCTCTCCTTCGAGCCGGGATATCCGGTGACCGTCATCCTCAGGAACCGAAGCGGGCTTCCATTCCAAGGCAGTGCGCAAGGCGTCGATCACGCCAGCGGACCCAGCGTCTTGGTTCTCCGGTCCAATGATGCCCACCGTTTTTGCCTCTGAGAAAAGACCGATGCCCTTTTGCTGGGAGGTGTCAATGGCGTCGCGGGCTTGCTCCAACAGCTTGCCATTGAGCTTCAACTCCCGCTGTGCAGCGCGCAGCTTAACCTCCAGCTCGTAGCGATCGCTGGAAGAAATACCAAGCAGTATTGGCAGCGTGTCGCGGATCGCCTGTGGCTGAAACCCTTCGTTCTGTCGATAGAAGAGTTGGTCCTTGTTGGCGACAATGCCTTGTTTTTGGAACAAGTAGTAGTACGTGTGCTTGACGTTCGCGTCGTAGCTCTGTCGGCTGTGCTCGATGGCGACTTCGGTTCGGTTTTCTGGGATGCCCAACAACCGCGACAGAAGTGCAACGACCGCATCATCATCGGTATTGACCACCAGATCCTTGAAATCAGGGACTGCCAGTTGAACTCCCCGTCGCTGCATGGCGGTACTGCAACTCGTCGCCCCAGCCGTTGGCGTGGGCTTTGCAATCAACACCTGTTCCTTGGGAAACTGATAGATCACGGTGAACCACGCCACCTTGTCGCGAATGATGCCTTCCGGGACGTTGAAGGTCGAGCGTCCCATGCAGTACTCGACAATCTCCGACAGTGCTGATTTTCCGGTGGAGGAGCGACCCGTAATGACGTTCAAGCCATCCACCTTGAACTGAAGATCCCGGCGCTGGCCATCGTGACTGTAGATATGAATCGACTTGATCTTCATGGGCGTATTCCAAAGGTCGTGTACACCGTCACGCGGTCTGCGATGCGGGCAAATTCTTTTCCAACTATGCGTGCGACGCGCTGACAGGAGACCGATTCGTCAGTTCCCGTCACCGACTTTCGAACTCGGTCTGGCACGGTCTTCAGCCGACCATCCTGCGACACAACAAAACATCCCCGCTCCATCAGCACACCGAAAGCCTCAAGCGCAAATGGCAGCATGTCGCAGGTACGATCGGCGAAACCAACCAACAGCTGAGGATTCGTCTCGACGATCTTCAGCAGGTAGCGGCGGGAATTCCCTGCGATCACTTGACGAGCGTCTTTCTGCAGACTGGAGTTGGAGTTGACCCCATTTCACGGACACCTTATTGTTCTAACAGAAGGAGTCCGAAGTGTCCAAACCACACACACCCAAGCCGCCGTACTCGGCGCAGTTTCGTGAACAGATGATTGAGTTGGTTCGCGCAGGGCGCAAGCCCGGCGAATTTGCCAGTCCCGAAAATAAATTCAACTGAGAATCAAAATTACGAACCTAGGCGAAACACGAGCTCATGCTGACCCTTGAAACTCTCATGGTCGGGAACTCGGCAGAAAAGACGATCCTCTCGCCGCAAATATTCAGTGAAGATATTGATCATCTCCTGTGTTCGACGTGTACCATGCCCTTGATTCGCACCTTCCAAGGCGTCAAACGCTTCGGGATCAAGGACCGATGTTGTCTCCGCCATTGCAAGCAAATAGTCGTAACTCCCCCGCCCCCAATACAAATGCTGCTCGCCCGACGGGGAAACTTCCAACTGCGTGGCTGTCTCCGCATCTATCTTCGTAGGGTCGTAATTCAAGATTAAAGCCTTCTTCAACATGGCATCAAGCCACATGAGAACCGCTCGCCTCTCAAAGCTCATTGCAGTCATATAAGAGAGAAGGTCAGCTTTTGGCATGTATCTGCTTTTGGTGTCACCATGAGACACCACCGCATCCTTGAGGGTTTGAAGAATTCTGAGCCCAAGCAAAGGGGACGTTTCGAGCTCTGTATTGAGTTCGAATACGTTATGAACGAATTTCGCACTCGATGCCACGTAAATGTCATATCGACCACGAATCAGTGCTTTCCATGATTTGTAGTCGGGTACGTGAACTGCACTTCCAAGGACGTAGGCCTTGAATATTTCATCAAGACCCACATGCGGCGAATTCACGATGTCTCTCACCAACTCAAGCACTTCTCGGATGCTGTGATTTGCCAATTGACCAATTACATAAACCGGCTTGCTGGTGGTCAAGAATACCTCCTGCAGCCCGCGCACAAACTTCATCAGATCTGCGACATCTACTCGGATGCCTTTGCCAACGAAGTAGGTTCCCTTGTCTTTGTGTGCTTCCTCGTCCATCTTCTTAAGAACAAAATCGATCCGCTTTACCAAGACTTGCTTCGCAGAAGGTGTGGGAAGAAGCAAGGCTTCACTCTCAAATGACTGCAGTGCCCCCTGACGCGATAGTTGCCAACTAGTCTTGTCCGTAATGGGCATTACCACGACACACAGTTCCTGCTCAAATAGAGAGCGTGCGAACTGGAAAACCTTCTCTTGAAAGTCGATACTGAAGTGGTCGGCGTTATCGAAGATAAGACAGGGCAGTCTCTTTCGGCCTTTGACAAAGTTCCTCAGCAAACCCTTTAAGTACTCGACTGGGTTATCCCGACGGATCGCCTCAATATGCTTCCCAAATTCGACTTTGAACTGTTCCCTATCAGCTCTGTATAGCGGCGCCATGGTGCCCGTACTCCAACGTTGGTACTCGCTGAAGAACATGTGCCCGATTAATTCTTCCCAAGTTGGAACGTCACCAGCAAGTGCCAATTCTGCTTTCGACAGGACCTGTCTGCGGAGCCACTCCAACACCTTCACCTCATCTCCCTCGCTGTCCGCCAAATTGACAGTAATGGGCACCACGAATTCACGGAGTTCCTTCGAAAGCTTGCTGTTGAAAAATCGATGAACAAAGGTGCTCTTGCCCGCCCCTTTAGTACCGACGAGCAAAATGAATTGATTTAGGTTCGCTGCTCTCGCACGCTCGATTAAGTCCGTAAGTTGTGCCCCAGATTCCGTATCAAGGGTCCGGATATGCCCAATAAGATCTTCAGCAAGGCGCAGCAGTCGCTGCTCGGCAGCTTTACTTTCCTTGGTCTCTACATAGCAGTAGTCGAGCATCTCCCGATCTCGTTCATCAGACAGCCTCTGAAAGAACGAAGTCATAAGTCGATCCAACTCGGGAACTATGTCAGACTGCTGCAGAAATACCGCCGTAACCGCTGGACGCAAGGACCTCCTGAAGCCCCCATGGCGAATGACTTTCCCCTCTGCCTCCTGAAACAGCGCACGAAAGACTAAATTTGCAACTCTGTCCTTGTGCAAGAGGTCAAAAAATAAGCGGAAGTTGTCCCTAATGCTGGCTAACGATCCAAAGACAAAGGCCTTTCCATCGAGGGTATCGGTTCCATCACCAATCCGATTGCTCCGAAAAACGATCCATTCAAAGCCGTTTGTGACGCACCCTAATTCAGTGTTTTTGAACCCCGAGTATCGGATCGCCTGCTGGATGCCCTCCTGCGCGTCGCCGTTCTTGAAGACGGCCCCCGAGAGCTTATACGCTGTCTCTGGGTCTCTCTCTCGGAGGCCAAATTCACGACTGACTTTTTTGGCTTCTACAACAAGTCGTCCTACTCCCTCAATCGAAAGCTTGTAGTCCAAAAATCCCTCGCCAGTCGGCTCTTCAGGCGAAATGTCCGCCTTCGCCCATCCGAGTACTTCTATTAGGACGGTATCTATCACCTTAAGTCGCGCGTCTGCCTCATTCTTCAAGGTACTCTCAAAATTCGGCAGCTCGACGAGCAATCGCTTGAATGCTTCAAACGCTTGATCGATGTTGTCAGTCATACAGGCCGCTCCATCCCTGGCATTGTGGGAGATTTAGGCTAACACATATGCGCCAGGCTTTTGACCAACTATTTTCAGGCCTCAGGAAAGCAGGTATTGCCCTATGACAGTGACCGAACGATTCCCAGCCATAAGAAGCTAGCGACAACAGGCTTCGTATCTGGCGTTTGCATACCAGCCGGCCACAACACATCTGCGAATCTAGATACTTACCGGTCCGACCTCCCAACCGCCGGTTTCGCATTCAAAACCACAGACTGAAAAGCTGACACTTCTCTATTTGTGCTGATTCGCATTTGGAACAAACGCATCCCTATGCCTACCAGCTCTTCGTCAACAATACAGCCATGATCAACTGACCATCGATAAGTCAATATTGCCGCTAGCGAAGAAATTGCAGACGAGAGGTATCACCGACTATCACTAAAGGACGGACCGCTTTTTGGCGATTACTTGTAATGTGACAAACACTCGAATGTCGGCAATCGGACAACCATTTAGACGGTTGCCACGTCTGTATGGCTCGGCGGCAGCTGCGGTCGGACACAGGCATTCCTAAATGCGTGTTTACGACTTTAGAAAGTGTTTGCAAAATCCAACACCCCGGAAACCCGCATGGATGCTAGAGGTGTGTTTACGACTTTAATGTACTGTTTACGACTTTAATTGGTCGGAATAAGCGCTACGCGCGCCGTGCCCGTCATTCGACGGTCACGCTCTTTGCAAGATTGCGTGGTTTATCCACATCGGTGCCGCGCGCGCAGGCTGTATGGTAGGCCAGCAATTGCAATGGCACGACGTGTAATAGCGGCGACAACTCGCCATAGTGCTCCGGCATGCGGATCACGTGCATGCCTTCGCCGCTTTCGATGCGCGTATCCGCATCGGCCAGCACATACAACACGCCACCACGGGCGCGCACCTCGTGCAGATTGCTTTTGAGCTTTTCGAGCAACGCATCGTTGGGTGCGACCGTGACCACGGGCATTTCGCTGGTCACCAATGCCAGCGGGCCGTGCTTGAGTTCACCGGCAGCATAGGCCTCGGCGTGGATGTAGGTGATCTCCTTGAGCTTCAGCGCACCTTCCATGGCGATCGGGTAGTGCAGGCCGCGGCCCAGGAACAGCGCGTTTTCTTTCTGGGCAAAATCTTCCGACCAGCTGATGAGTTGCGGCTCCAGTGCCAGCACCGCCTGCAAAGCAGCGGGCAGGTGCCGCATGGCCTTGAGGTGGCGTTGCTCTTCACTGTCCGACAAACGGCCCTTGGCCTGTGCCAATGCCAAGGTCAGCAGAAACAGCCCCGCCAACTGTGTGGTGAAGGCCTTGGTGGAGGCCACGCCGATCTCTACACCGGCGCGGGTGACGTAGGCCAAACTGCATTCACGCACCATCGCACTGGTGGCTACATTGCAAATAGTCAGCGTATGGTGCATACCAAGGCTTTGCGCATGGCGCAAGGCCGCCAGCGTGTCGGCGGTCTCACCCGACTGGGTGATGGTGACCACCAGCGTCCTGGGGTTGGGCACGGACTCGCGGTAGCGGTATTCACTGGCCACCTCGACCTGGGTCGGCACCTTGGCAATGCTCTCCAGCCAGTACTTGGCGGTGCAGCCGCTGTAGTAGCTGGTGCCACAGGCCAGTATCAACACCGAATCGATTTCGGCAAACACACGGGCCGCGTTGGCGCCGGGCTTGTGGTTCATCTGCAGGTCAAACAGCTCGGGGACTATGCCCTCCACACCTTCCAGCGTGTCGGCGATGGCACGGGGCTGCTCAAAAATCTCTTTTTGCATATAGTGGCGATACGGACCCAACTCGGCCGCGCCGCTGTGTGCCAGCACCGTCTTGACCGGGCGCTGCGCCGGAGCGACCGCCTTGCGAGCCTTGTCGATCAACCAATACTTGCCCAATTGCACGTCGACCATGTCGCCTTCTTCCAGGTAGACGATCTGGTCGGTCACACCGGCCAGTGCCATCGCGTCGCTGGCCAGAAAGTGTTCTTGCCCATCCTTGCCCACACCAAGAATCAACGGGGACCCGGCACGCGCGCCGACCAGGCGGTGCGGCTCGTCCTTGCAGAACACCGCAATCGCGTAGGCGCCGTGCAACTGGCCGACCGCGGCCTGCACCGCTTCGAACAAGTCACCGTCGTAAAGGCTGTCCACCAAGTGGGCAATGACTTCGGTATCGGTCTGGCTGACAAACACATAGGACTTGGCCTTCAGCGCCGCCCGCAGTTCGTCGTGGTTTTCGATGATGCCGTTGTGCACCAACGCAATACGACCCGAGCGTTGGTGTGCGTCTGCACCTGGCCCATGGCTGAAATGGGGATGGGCGTTGCTGACCGAGGGCGCACCATGGGTTGCCCAGCGCGTGTGGGCAATACCCAGGCTGCCGGTCACGCCAGCAGAACCGGCACCTGGTGCGACCTGGGCGGCCAGCTCCGCCACGCGCGCTGTGCTGCGGGCACGGCGCAAACCGGAATGCTCTGCGTCCTGGGCGTACACCGCCACGCCACAAGAGTCATAACCCCGGTATTCCAGACGCTCCAGCCCCTGCACCAAAACCGGAACAATATTGCGGTTCGATACCGCGCCGACGATTCCACACATGTTGTACTCCCTATAAAAACCAAAGAGACTGAATAGTAGTTCTGGAGTTGAAAAATAATTCATCGCATTTGCATCGCATTTGATCAATAATTTCACATAGTTTAAATATTGGAATTAAATTGCACTACGTTACTCTTTATGAAACAAATATCAATAGACAGCGTTGATTTACAACTGCTAGCGCAACTGCAAAAAGACGCCAGTTTGAGCAACCAGGCGCTGGCCGAGCAGGTCCACACCTCGCCGCCGACCTGCCTACGCCGGGTCAAACGCTTGCACGATGCAGGCTTGATCGAGCGCCAGATCGCCATCCTGAACCCGGAGAAGTTATCTGCAGCCATTGGCTTCGGCCTGACGGCGATTGTTGAGATCACGCTGGACCGGCAGGATGCCCTGGCCCTGGAGCAGTTTGAAAGCCGCGTGGCAGACGAGGCTGCAATCCAGCAGTGTTATCGGGTGTCACCCGGGCCAGACTTTGTGCTGGTGGTTCAAGCAGCCAATATGCCCGCCTACCAGGCGTTGACACAGCGCCTGTTTACCAGCGACGCCAACGTGCGCAACGTCAAGGCCTTCTTCAGCATCAAGCGCAGCAAGTTTGGGGCAGAACTGCCACTGGCCTAAGTTCCCCGTTCGACCGACCCTGCGGCGCTACGCCCGCCGCAGCCGCAACAGGACAGAGCAACCCCCATCCAGCTCGCCCTGCACCGACACCGTGGCACCAAAACGCTCCAGCATCTTGCGCGTCAGCACCAGGCCCATGCCAATGCCGTCGAACTGTTTGGCGCTGTGCAAGCGGCCAAACACGCGAAACAACTGGGCCTGCAGGGCCGGGTTGTAGCCCACGCCGTTGTCACGCACCTGCAGGTCCACGCAGCCGCCATCCTCTGCCCAAGCGGCGCTGATTTCAATCACCGCATGTTCGCGCGGCGCGCAGAACTTCCATGCATTGCCCAGCACCTGTGCCAAGGCTTGGCGCAGCAGTGCTGCATCGGCCTGCACCAGCGGCAAATCACTGTCAATGCGCCATTCCACGCTGCGCTGCGGGCATTGGGAGGCCAGTTCGGCACACGCGGCCTCCACGAACTCCTGCAGGCACACCGGGCCGATATCCAGCGGCAGCGAGCCGACACGGGACAAGGCACCCAGGCCATCCAGCAACACACCCATATGGCGCGCGGAGTCGGTGATGGTGGTTAGAAAGTCCTGTACTTCGGCAGTGAGTTGCGGCCCGGCATCCTCTTGCACCAGATGTGCGTAGGACAGGATATGGCGCAGCGGTGCGCGCAAATCATGCGAGACCGCATAGGTGAAGTCCTGCATCTCCGCGCGCAGCGCATCCAGCTCGGCCTGCAGCGCGGCGATACGGGTGTCGGGTGATTCCGCCATGGCGTGTGCGCTGCGTCAGGCCTTGGGCGCCTTCTGTGGCCGGGACCAATTGGCAATGCTGACCTGCTTGCCGCGCGCTACGCTCAGAGCGCCGGCCGGGGTGTCCTTGGTCAAGGTTGACCCCCCACCCACCGTGCCACCCGCACCCAAGGTGATGGGCGCCACCAGCACGCAGTTGCTGCCCACATGTACGTCAGCCTCTATCGTCGTGTGGTGTTTGTTCGCACCGTCGTAGTTGGCAGTAATGCTGCCGGCGCCAAAGTTGACCCGCTCACCGACCGTGGCATCCCCCAGATAGGCCAGGTGATTGGCCTTGGCGCCCGCGCCCAGCGTGGCGTTCTTGATTTCGACAAAATTGCCAATGTGCACCTCGGCACCCAGGCGCGCACCAGCACGCAGACGGGCAAACGGACCGATGCGTGCCTGGGCACCCACCGTCACGCCCAGCTTTTCGCCATCGATGTGGGTGAATGGGTGGATGGTCGCGCCGGGTTCGATGATGGCATTGGCAATCACACAATTGGCGCCCACGGACACGCCCTCACCCAGGTGGACCTGGCCCATGAAGACACAGTTCACATCAATGCTGACGTCACGCGCGCACAGCAGGTCGCCGCGCACATCGATGCGGGCCGGGTCGGCCAGGCGCACGCCCTCTTCCATCAACCGGTGCGCCTGGCGCAACTGGTAGGCACGCTCCAATTGGGCCAGTTGCAAGGGGCTGTTGACACCGGCCACCTGCACCGCGTCATCGATGGTGTGCGCCACCACCGGCACGCCGTCGGCCACGGCAAACTTCACAATGTCGGTCAGGTAATACTCGCCCTGGGCGTTGTTCTTGTCCAACCGGGCCAGCCAGCGCTTGAGTTGTTTGGCCGGCGCGACCAGGATGCCGCTGTAGATCTCGGTAATAGCCTGCTGCGCCGGCGTGGCGTCTTTCTGTTCCACGATGGCCTGCACCGCGCCATCGGCCGCACCACCGGCCCGCACGATGCGTCCATAACCACTGGGCTTGTCGGTCTGCAAGGTCAGCAGGGCCAGTTTGTCTCCAGCAGATGCGGTGATCAGGTGAAACAGTGTGGCCGGCTGGGTCAAGGGCACATCACCCGACAACACCATCACCAAACCATCGTCGGCCAGCACCGGCACGGTCTGTTGCACCGCGTGGCCGGTCCCCAGCTGCGGCTCCTGGCGCACGAACTGAATGGAAAATGGGTCGGTAGCCCCCGTATCCATTGCGCAGGACGCTTCAACTTCGATAGCACCATGGCCGGTGACGACAACTGCCTGGCGCGCCCGCAGAGCGTGCGCCGTGTCCAGCACATGGCGCAACAGCGGGCGCCCGGCCAATGGGTGCAGCACCTTGGGCAGACTGCTCTTCATGCGCGTGCCCTTTCCGGCCGCCATAATGACCACATCAATGGCCTGCTGTTCCAACACTGTGTTTTGATTTTGAACCTGTAATTCGGAAGTCACCTGCATGTCCCTTTCAATGCCTTCTAGTCTGCGTTTAATTGCGCGTTCGGCGCCCATTATCGGCGTGCTGCTGCTGGCCCTGGTGCTGGTCGGATGCAGTGCCGTGCGCCTGGGCTATAACACGGCCCCGACGCTGGCTTATTGGTGGCTGGACAGCTATTTTGACTTTGACGGCGAGCAAAGCCTGCGCCTGCGCGCCGACCTGCAGACCGTGCAGGACTGGCACCGCCGGGAAGAGCTTCCTCTGCTGATTCAGACCCTGAAGGAGCTGCAATCCATGGCGCCGGCGCAGGTCACCGCGCCGCAGGTATGCCAGATGGTGGGCAACCTGCAAACCCGCGTACAGACCACACTGGAGCGCGTGGTGCCGTCGATTGCGGCCATCGCGCCCACGCTGCAGGCGGAACAGGTCGAGCATGTGTCGCGTGAGTTCGACAAGCGCAACCGAAAATGGCGCGAGGAGTGGCTGGACGGCAGCCTTGCCGAACGCGCCGACCGCCGCGTCAAGCAGATCGTGGACCGTGCGGAGTCCTTTTACGGACGACTGGAGCCGGCACAAATTGCCATTCTTCGCGCGCATATCAATATCTCCACATTCGACGGACCGCGACAGTACCAGGAAATGCAACGCCGCCACCGGGACGCGCTGCAGGTGCTCAACGCGCTGCGCAGCAACCGTCCTGCCCCAGCCCAGGCAACGTCCGACATTCAAGGTCTGCTGGAGCGCACGCTGAAGGCACCGGATCCGGCGTTTCGCCAGTACATTGAGCGGATTACCAATGAGAGCTGCGTGGCCGTGGCCACTTTGCACAATAGCAGCAGCGCCGAGCAACGCGCCTATCTGGCCAAGACCCTGCAGGGCTACGAGGGCGACGCCCGCGCACTGGCCAACCAGGGGCAAAGCGCCACAGCACCCAAACCATCTACCACCCCGTAGACCACCACCATGGCCAGCACCCGATCAGAATTTGCCCAGTACTGCTGTGAACTGCTGTCCAGCGCCGGCCCCTGCACTGCCAAACGCATGTTTGGTGGCTGGGGCATCAGCACCGACGGGCTGACCATCGCCATCATTGCCGACCTGGGCGCAGGCGAAAAACTCTGGCTCAAGGCCAGCGATGAGAACCGCCCACAATGGGAAGCTGCCGGCTGCCAGCGCTTTACCTACGACTCCACCAAGGACGGCGAAACGGTGTCCCGCGGCATGAACTACTACAGCGCCCCCGAAGAGGCCATGGACGCGGCCCACGCCATGGCGCCGTGGGCACGGCTGGCCCTGGAAGCCGCAGTGGCCGCAAAGGCAAGCAAGCCAGCAAAAAAGACCGCCAAACCACGGCCGGTGCAGCAAAAACCCAGGACACTGAACACGGCCAAGAAGCCCAAGAAGTGAACTTTTATACCCTTTTTGGGGTTTTCAGCCAATGCTTTGCATTGAAATGGCCGGTAGCCCTCGTAAGAACTCAATAGTATGCTACTAATTAGATAGCAATTTAGTTGCCCTATGCCATCCCCACCCTGGATGGCCATTGCCTTTGCCGAGGTCGGGTCGCCACCTACCCCCCTCTCGGCCTTAGCAACCCGCGAGTCAGCGAGTACCACGCCCTCACCAATACCGCTGGCCGTCTTCCCACATGCCCCCGAACGGGTTACCATGGCCTTCATGTAACACCATGTAAGTGGTGTGGGTTGACCCGCAAACTGTCCCCCTTCAACGCATGAAACCCATCTATAAAAATCGCCTCGTTGGCTGCACGCTGTTGCTGCTGTCCTCGCTGGCCGTGGCGAACACATCCCCTGGTGACGCTGTCGGTTCATTTGAAATTGCGCGTTATGAGGTTGTCGGCGACAGCGCATTGGGCGCCGCACCCATCGCCCAATTGCTGACCCCCTTTACCGGCAAGTCACGCCGCTTCGGCGATGTGCAAGCAGCCATTGATGCGCTGGAAGACGCCTACCGTGCGCGCGGCCTCAGCCTGGTGCGCGTGAACCTGCCGGAGCAGGAGCTGAACCAGGGCACGGTGCGCCTGGTGGTGACCCAAACCCGTATACGCAAGGTGCAGATCATAGGAAACACGCGGTTCGACAATGCCAACATCCGCCACAGCGTGCCGGCCCTCGTCGAAGGGCAAACGCCGCAGATCAACCGTATCTCTGCCAGCCTGCGCCTGGCCAACGAAAACCCCGCCAAGAAGACCACCATTTCGCTGCAAAGCGCGCCCAACGACGACGAGGTCGATGCCACGCTGCAGGTGGTCGATGAAAAGCCCTGGATGGTCGGCTTGTCCCTGGACAACGCCGGCAGCGAAGCCACCGGCAAGACCCAGGCCACGGCGCAGTTCCAGCACTTCAACATCGCCGGGCTGGACCATACACTGAGCCTGCAATACACGACCACGCTGGAGCACCCCAACCGGGTCGGCGTGTACGGCCTGGGCTACCACGTCCCGCTGTATGCCTGGGGTGACGCGCTGGATTTCTACGGCAGTTATTCCGATGTGGATTCCGGCACCGTATCAGCCGGAGCCTTCAGCCTGCAGGTCCGCGGCAAGGGCACGGTGCTGGGCACGCGCTACACCCACAACCTGGCGCGCAGCGAGAACTACGCATCCAGAATCTCCTTCGGCCTGGAGCAAAAGGCGTTTCAAAACAACCTGGGCTTCCAGGGGGTGCAATTGGGCCGCGACGTCACCGTGCGCCCCTTCAGTGCCATCTACGCCGGTGACTGGACACACACGGCAGGCGCCACCAACTACTACCTGATGGGCGTGCGTAACCTAGCCGGTGGCAACAACGGCGGCGAGTCCGACTTTGCCGCCAACCGCGCCGGCGCCCCGGCCAACTACGGCTTGCTGCGCTATGGGCTCAGCCACACACGGCAGTTTGGTTCTGACTGGCAAGTGCGTGCGGCGCTGAACGGGCAAGTCAGCCGCGACGCATTGGTGCCTGGCGAACAGTTTGGCGCAGGCGGCGCGACCACGGTGCGTGGCTATAACGAACGCGTGGTGTCCGACGACCAGGGCAACGTGGTCAACGTAGAGGTCTACACACCGGGTTTGTGCTCCACCAGCACACCATCCGCATGGCAATGCCGCATGTTGGCCTTCTACGACGCGGCCGCAGTGAAGCGCAACAACGCCTTGCCCGGCGAACGCACGGACGCCAGCCTGAGCAGCGTTGGCTTTGGCATGCGTCTGGGTTATGGCAAATCATTCTCGGCACAAATGGACGTAGGGCTGGCGCTGGCAGACAGCGACACGCAGTCCAAGGGCTACAAACGGGTCCACATAAAAATGAACTTGGCGTACTGAGGTAAGGCACATGAACTCCACCACACCACGCAGCACCGGCCGATTGCACAAAGGCATCGCACTGCTGGCAGCGTGCGCCAGCATTTTCTCCGGCAGCGCCTGGGCCAACCCCATGGGGGGCCAGGTCACCCATGGTCAGGCCAGCATGGTCAGCAGCGGCAACCAACTCACGGTGACCAACACGCCGGGCGCCGTCATCAACTGGCAAAGCTTCTCCATAGGCGCCGGTGAACTGACCCGTTTTGTGCAGCAGGACTCGGCCAGCAGCGTGCTCAACCGCATCGTGGGACAAGACCCGTCACAAATTCTGGGCGCCCTGCAGTCCAACGGCAAGGTGTTCCTGATCAACCCCAACGGCATCGTGTTTGGCGCCGGCGCGCGGGTCGACGTCAATGGCTTGGTGGCCTCCAGCCTGAAACTCAGCAACGAAGACTTCGCGGCCGGCAGGCTCAACTTCAACGGCAATGGCAATAGCGGCGCCGTGCACAACCAGGGCAGCATCACCACGCCCAATGGCGGCCAGGTCTATCTGATAGCCCCCAACGTCACGAACAGCGGACTGATCAACAGTCCCGGTGGCGATGTGCTGCTGGCCGCCGGGCACAGCGTGCAGATCGCCAACACCTCCGACCCCAGCATGCGCGTAGTGGTCAGCGCCGCCAATGACCAGGCCTTGAATGTTGGCAGCATCATTGCCCAGGGTGGCAAGGTCGGCATCTACGGATCCCTGGTGCGCCAACGCGGCAGCGTCAGCGCCAATAGCGCTGTGCGCGGAGAAGACGGCAGAATAATCTTCAAGGCCAGCGGCGACACCGTGCTGGAAGCCGGCAGCGTGACCAGCACCAGCGGTGGTGGTATCTCCATCGCCGCAGCCAATACGCTGACGGTCGACGGTTCCGTTGCCAGCAATGGTGGCGCCATCACACTCAGCGGCGAACAAGTAACGGTTGCGGGCAGCGTGACCCCGGGCAGCGGAGCGCTGAGCATCACACGCAATAAAAACACTGTGCAACTAGAAGAGCTGCCCACACTGGCGCAGTGTATTGCCAACCCCGGCTTGGCGCTTTGCAACATGGTATTGCCCAACGTCGAATCCTGTACCCTCAACCCAACGTTGGCGGGTTGCAGCGTGGTACTGCCCAGCCTCGATTCCTGTACCGGCATCCCAACACAGAACGGCTGCAGTGTTGTGCTGCCAACCCTCAGTGTCTGCACAACAAGCCCCACAACGGCAGGTTGCAGCGCCGTGCTGCCCAGTGTCGCCGTCTGTGCAACCGCCCCAACAACAGCGGGTTGCAGCGCCGTGTTGCCCAGCGTCGCCATCTGCACAACCGCCCCGACAACAGCAGGTTGCAGCGCCGTGTTGCCCAGCGTCGCCATCTGCACAACCACCCCAACAATAGCCGGCTGCAGCGCCGTGTTGCCCAGCGTCGCCGTCTGCACAACCGCCCCGACAATAGCGGGCTGCAGCGCCGTGTTGCCCAGCGTCGCCATCTGCACAACCACCCCGACAATAGCCGGTTGCAGCGCCGTGTTGCCCAGCATTGCCGTCTGCACAACCGCCCCGACAACAGCGGGCTGCAACGCCGTTCTGCCCAGCGTCGGCATCTGCACGACCGCCCCAACGACAGCGGGCTGCAGCGCTGTGTTGCCCACGCTGGCCCAGTGCACATCCGCCCCCACGCTGGCCGGCTGCGCCACGGTCTTGCCCCCGGTGAACATATGCCTGACAAACCCGAGTGCCGCCGGCTGCGCCGTGGTTCTGCCACCAGCGACAAATCAAACCACCGAACCGGTGGCACAAGCGATCAATAACACGGTCAACATCATCAATACGGTCACAACAACCACGATCCACGCACCGTTGGCACCCGCTTTTGTGGCGACGCCGAAGCCGGCCGGTGCAACCGGTGGCTCGGGCACCACAGCAAGCACTTCAACCACCACAACCGGCTCTGGTGCATCCGGTTCTGGCACAACCGGTACTGCGGCAACAGGGGGGACTAGCGGTACGAATACAACAACAAGCAGCTCGAGCCCCGCCGATAACACGGCGTCCAGCGGCCCAGCTGCACCCGCTGACGTCAAGCTGGCCGACAAGAAGGAAGAAACGAAGGAGGAGAAGAAAGAGGAAAAGAAAGAGGAAAAGAAGGAAGAAAAGGTCAGCGAAAAATCCGAGGCAAAAAATGAACCACCACCCCCAAAAACCTTTTGCAATTAGCCGCCTCGGCCTCTGCTTGGTCGCGCTGTGCGTGACACCAGCCCTGGCCGGAACCGCTGTAGGTACCGTGACCCGGGTCAGCGGCCCGCTGCTGCTCAAGCGCGCCGATGGCGCCATCAAGGCCATTGCGCTGAACTCCTTTGTGGAGCAGGGCGATACCCTGGTCACCGAAAAGAACACCTATGCGCAGCTGAAGTTTGCGGACGACAGCGAGATCACACTCAAGCCCGATACCCAGCTCAAGATCGAGGTGCTGGTCTACAACGCCGTCGCGGCCGAAAACCCGGACACGGTTTTCAGCATGACCCAGGGTGCGGTTCAAATCAGGACCGGCGCTGCGCCTAAGTCCAAGCCCGAGAACATCAAGCTGGTCATGCCCAACCTGCTGGACCCGCTCGCGTCCGCTGTCGTGGACCGCAAGGCCGGCACGACCTTTATTACCGAATACATTGCGGGATCGGCAGAGTCCCAACTGGCCAGCCTGGACGCCCGGCACATCGCGGCGCGTTACCCCGCCGTGCTGCTGGCGTCGGCCGAGTCAGCCTACCGCTCGGATGCTCCCGCTTTTTCCCTGCCGAAGAACTGGGATACGCCGCAACTGCTGGCCCAAAATACTCCCAGACCACCCGGAATGCCCGCCCCCGCCAAAGCACCCGGGCTTCCCGCAGGCCTGTATGTGAGCGTCATTGACGGCGCCATCAACCTGAGCAACAAAGGCGGCTCGCAAAGCTTTACCGCCGGCCAGTTTGGCTATACGGCCAGCATCACAAGGCCACCCGTGGTCGTGCCGGCCAACCCGGGGCTCAAGTTCACGCCACCGCCGACGTTCTCTTCCAATTCTGGCTCCAGTGGCGCTGCGGGTGGCAACAAGGCCGCAGCCGTTGATTGCGTGGTGCGTTGAGCCGATGCGCCAGACGTCTCAGCTGCACCCGGCCGTGAAGCCTCGATAGTTTAAAAAGTAGATCGCGTCCAGCGCCCTTGCTTGCCTTGTAGTCTTAGGAGAATGTGATGAACATGCCCCAAAAAATCGTGCCGGTCTATGTGCTGTGGTTGACGACCAGCGCGTTGCTGTTGCCGTCCCAGGTGGGCGCTGTGGATACCAAGCCACCAATGGCAACACCGGTACCCACCCAGTCAACCGTGACCGCCAATCGGCCCGGCATGGCCATAACACCGATTGATTTCAGGGTGGAGAGCCTGACGGCCGCCAGCACCGACCTGGCCTTCGGCGGGACCGCAAGCTTTGCCTGCAACGTCAGGAATTATGGAAAAGATGCCAAGCCACAACTCGTCTACCTGACCATTGACGGCAAGCCCTTCACGATGCGCAATACCGGTGGCGGAACGGAAACCGTCAGTTTTGCGTTTCCTCTCGATGGTTTTGCCGCTGGCGGCCATGTCGCGAAGTGCCTGGGCGGGGAACCCCTGAACGGCAAGGAGATGGCCTTCACGATCAAGGCTCCCATGCGCATCAACAAATCATGCCCGGAAGTGAAAATAAAAATGCTGGCAGACCCCACCAGTGTCAAGATGGGACCCGGCGAGCATCTTGGGGTTTCGCCGGGCTTCAGTCAGCAGGTGACGCTGAACGTCATCGGCAACCAGCCCGGCATGGCGGGCAATAGTTTTGTGTGCAAATACGCGGTGGCGAATCCGGGTCCCGGCAACGATTTTTCGTATGAAATCCCCTGCAAGGGAGCTGCCGTGCTGGCACCAGGCAGCTACAGCTGCATACCCTAGGTAGTACAACAGGCGCGGCGGCCCAACAGGCCGGGTCGCGCACCCGGCGCACTCACACCGGCCAGACCACGCCGTGGTTGTTCAGAATCGCGTCCAGCGGCACGTCATGCGGCTCGGGCTCGAAGTCTTCGACAAAACCCACACCAAAACCCAGCCCCACGGTAAAGGGTTTGGGTTCCAGCGCCGCCATCATGCGGTCATAAAACCCGCCGCCATAACCCAGGCGGTAACCACCCGGCCCATAACCCACACAGGGTGCGAACAGCAGCGTGGGGGTGATGACCTCGGTGTCCTTGGGCTTGGGGATGCCGTAGGCGTCTTCTTCCATGGGGCAGCCGGGGTACCAGGCATGGAAGGTCATGGTCTTGTGCTCCTTGTTGACCACCGGCAGGCCAATGCGGCGCAACTGGGGCTGGTCCAGCAACTCGCCATCTTCTTTCCAGCGGTGCAGGGCCGGCAAAGGGTCAAACTCGCCTTTAATGGGCCAGTAGGCGCCAATAATGGTGTCGGGTCGCCCCACCAGCCAAATACGCATGACCTGTTGCAAAAGGTCTGCCTGTTGTAGCCGGTCGGGCAGGTTCAGGCGCTGTTCAAGCAACCGTTTGCGCAGGGCTTTTTTGGCTTGCGCTTTCGAATCATCTGAGTTGTCCATAATCTCCACATGCAGTTTTCAGCCATTCTGACATC
>JAZKIR010000125.1:0-7922 GCA_040384785.1 Pseudomonadota bacterium | reverse complement strand
GCCCGTGCTGCCTGCGCATAAACGCAAGGCTTCTCTTGTGACACAGTAAGACTAGCGCTACGGCGGCGCGGAGCCACTGGCACGCGCAGCGGCCAGCGGGGGTGCACCCACGCGGCAGCCGGTTACTCCAACCGCAGCGCCAGGGCCGTGGCGTACCGGCACGTACCGCGCCACACCGCGTGTAGCGCCGTAGCCGACGCAACGCAACCAGATCGGCTGTTAAAAGGCTCCCCTCGCCCGGCGGGGCGAGGGGCGGGGGGAGTGGGCTGTTCAAGGTATTCGGCTGTTCAACCCGCCGCCACCAGCAGAGACCCAGGACGCCACAGTGTCGGCTGTAGACCTTAAGCCAGGGTCACTTCCTTGCCGGTCAGACGTTTTGCCAATCCCTGCGCCAAACGATTGACATTGCCGTAGATCGACAGCTGCGGATTGGCGCCAATGCTGGTCGGGAAGATGGAGCCGTCGTGGATGGACAGATTTTCCAGTTGCCAGTGCACGCCGTCGGGCTGCGTTACGCCGCGTTTGTCGTCACCGGCCAGGCCGCAACCCCCCATGACGTGGGCACTGCCAATCTTGGTCAGCAGCGGTTGCATCGGCAGCGCGTTGATGGCGGCGCGGGTAGCGGCCCAGGTGGTCGTGCCCGCGCCCATTTCGTGGGCCGGGTAGACGGTCTTGGCGCCGGCCTCGAACTGGATCTCGGCCATGGCCAACATGCCGCGGCGTGCGCCTTCCAGCACAAACTCGGTCAGCGGGTAGTCCAGCAGCGGCTGGCCGTTGCCACGCAGTTCGACCTTACCGCCAGCGGCCTGGTCGTGGAAGCCATCGCGCATCAGCGCCAGCATGACATTGGCGTTCGGGTACTTGCGGAACAGCTCGGCCTGCTTCTCACCAAAGCCGGGCAGGTTGGCGCCAAAGAACACCGGGTGCAGCGGCGCCACCTCTAGCTTGAAGCCGATCGGGCCGTCAATCGGCTGGGTCGCCAGGTAGTGGTCGGAGTAGATGGACTGTGGTGCACCGTCCCACGGCGACACGGTGTTCGCCATGATGGCGGTGGTGATGGCCACCGGGTGCAGGAAGGTGCGTGTGCCCAGTTGCTTGTGTGGGTCCGGTGCCTTGGAGCGCAGCAGCAACGCCGGCGAGTTGATCGCACCACCGGCCAGCACATAATGTTTCGCTACGATTTGTGTAGCGACACTACCAGCACTGACGGGGGCTGCGTTCGGTTTTACCGCAATACAACTGAGGCTTTGGACACGCCCGTTGCTGATCTCGAATTTCTCGGCACGGGTTTCGACCAGCAGCGTGGCACCGGCGTCGAGTGCAAACGGAATGGTCGTCACCAGCATGGACTGCTTGGCATTGACAGGGCAGCCCATGCCGCAGGAGCCCAGGTTGTAACAACCCTTGACGTTGCGTGGAATGACTTCGGCCTTGATGCCCAGCTTGGCGGCGCCACGGCGCAGCAGCTCGTTGTTTTCGTTCGGCGAGGTTTCCCAAGGCGCGATGTTCAGGCGTTCTTCGGCCTGTTTGAAGTACGGTGCCAGTGCCTCTGGGTTGTAGTCGCTCAAGCCAAACTTCTCTTGCCAATACTTCAGCGTGGCGGGTGGTGTGCGGAACGAGCTGGTCCAGTTGACGGTGGTGGTACCACCGACGCTGCGGCCTTGCAGAATCGTGATGCCTTTGTCCTTGGTCTGGCGGCCGGCGGCCTCCTGGTACAGCGAGGCATAGGCTTCGGGCTCGCGCTGCTTGAAGTCGGTGCTGCTCTTGAGCTGGCCTTCTTCGATGATGACGACCGAGAGGCCGGCCTTGGTCAGCAGTTCGGCGGTGATGCCGGCACCTGCGCCCGAGCCGATGATGGCCACGTCACAGGTGATGCTGGGGGGCAGGGCGCCGTGCGCTCCGCCCAATACTTTCCAGCCACGGGCCAGGCCTTCTTTGATGGGGTCCGGTAAGCTCATAAGTTTTTTTCTCCGTTCCGCAATGCGTCGTGGGTCAGATGGATCAAAGGGGTCGTCGAACGGTGGATCAAACGGCGCGCGGGCCGGGGTAGCCCAGCACGGCCCAGGATTCCTGGCCGGAGAAATACGCGGCGCTGACGATGTCGTGTAACCCTTGGTAGGCCTGCACGCGCAGCGACACGCTGGAGATACGCATGGCTTGGAAAGCAGTGGCAATATCGGCGATGCTGGCCTCATGCCAACCTGCCGACAGGCCGACCACACCACGCCGCCCGGCCGAGGTGTTCAACAGGCCCAGCAGTTGTGACAGTTCGGCTTGCACATGTTCGGGTGTGCCGGCGATGAAGGCTTCGACGCGGTCCAGCAGCGAGTTGATGGCGATCTGTTTGGGGCCGTCGTCGGTGGGCAGTGTGCCGGCCAGAATGGTTTCACCGGTGCGGGAAAAAATCAGCCGCGCGCCTTCGCTGAGTTTGCCGTTTTGCCAACCGGGCTGCATCAACGCGACGGCGCCGCCGGCTACCGCCAGCACAACGGCCGAGGCAATGCCGAGTTTGAGGAGTGTTCTTCGTTGCAGATGGGGAGGTCCGTAGGTGCTCATGGGGAGTCCGTTTTAATCAGTTGGGGACAGAACCAAAGATCCGTCCCGCAAGGTTTCTATTCAGTTGGGGACAGAGCTGAAGATTTGTCCCACAAAGGTATTACTTTGTCAAAAAGTCGAGGTACTTGGTGGCGAACTTGCCATACGGTGGGTACAGAAATTTGATGGCGCTGAACGGTGCCTGGTAGAACACTGGGCGCATCTTGGAGAAGGTCACGAAACCTTCATAGCCGTGGTAGTGGCCCATGCCGCTTTCGCCGACGCCGCCAAACGGCATGTCGTGTTGCGCGGTGTGCAGGATGCCATCGTTAACCGTGACGCCGCCCGACATGATGTGGGTGATCAGGTGTTGGATCTTTTTCTTGTTATTGCTGAACGGGTACAGCGCCAGCGGGCGTGGGCCGCTGTTGATGGCGGTGATGGTGTCTTCGATATCGGTGTAACCAATGACCGGCAGCACCGGGCCGAAGATTTCACGCGTGCGCAGCTCGCAATCGGCCGGCGCGTTCAGCACCACATGCGGTGCGATCTTGCGTGTCTTCTTGTCCCAGGCCTTGCCGGGTATCAGCTGCACCAGCGTGGCGCCACGGTCCTTGGCGTCTTGCAGCGCGTTGGTGATGCGGGTGAAGGCACGGTCGTCGATGATGGAGGTGTAATCCGGCGTGTCCATCGTCGGGTAACGCCCGCTGATGATGGTCTTTGCCATGTCGACAAAGGCGCTCACCTTGGCCTCTGGCACATACAAGTGGTCGACCGTGGTGCAGACCTGGCCGGCGTTGAAACACTTGCCAAACAACAAGCGCTCGGCCGCGGTGCGCATCGGGAAATCATCCAACAGAATGGCCGGCGATTTGCCGCCCAGCTCCAGTGTCACCGGGCACAGATTGCTGGCCGCGGCGGCCATCACGGAGCGGCCGGTCTGGCCCGAGCCGGTGAAGATCAGGTGGTCGAACTTGAGCTTGGAAAACTCCACACCCACGCCGCCGGTCTCATCAAAAAAAGCCAGCTTGTCGCGCGGAAAATAGTCCGGGATTTTTTCCATCAGCAGGGCGGTGATGTGGCGCGAGTTTTCCGACATCTTGACCATGGAACGGTTGCCGGCGGCAAAGGTGCAGATCAACCCGTTGAAGCTGGTCCAGATTGGAAAGTTCCACGGAATGATGGCGCCCACCACACCCAGCGGTTGCGGAATCACGCGGTTGGAGGCGCCAATAAAATTCTTGATGTCGATGTGGCGGCTCTGCGGCTTCATCCACTCCTTCAGGTGTTTCAGCGTATGAGCGACACCATCCTTGATGCTGAAGATTTCGGCAAACAAAGACTCGTGGCGCGAGCGGTTGCCGTAGTCCTTGTTGATGGCTTCGACGATGGCATCACGGTGGTCTATGACAAAGGCCTTGAGCTTGAGCAGGTCGGCCTTGCGTTCGGCAAAGCTGGGATTGGGGTTGAGTAAAAAGGCGTCGCGTTGGAGCTTGAGGGTGTCCTCAAGGTCTTGGCGCACGGCGTCCAGGGGCGTGGCGGAATGCAGGGAGTGTGCGGACATGGCTTACCTCAATGGGAAATAGGGGGATGGATGGCGGGCATGTACGGGTAGCGCGCCAGTAGTGTTTTACGTCTCAGGTCTTGTAGCTCGGGTCCAGGCGGTCGGCCTTGCGTATCAGCGCGTGCCACGCAAACGCGCCGCCCATGCCGCCGGTCTGCACCCGCATGGCCTCGGCCACACCCTTGACGATCAACGGGTTGACCTGCGTGAGTTCACCGCCGGCCTGGGCGGCGAGCTGGATCTGGCAGGTGGACTCAAAGACGTACATGGACAAGAAGGCATCGGCGATGGTTGGGCCTACGGTCAGCAGGCCATGGTTGCGCAGCATCAGAAAGTTGGCAGCGCCCAGGTCAGCTTGCAGGCGGGGCTTTTCTTCATCGCGGAAGGCCACGCCTTCGTACCCGTGGTAGGCCAGCGAGGCCAGCACAAAGGTCGATTGTTGGCTGATCGGCAACACGCCGCATTTTTGCGCGCTGACGGCAACACCAGCGCGGGTATGGGTATGCAGCACACAACCGGCGTCTTCGCGCACCTCATGCACGGCGCTGTGGATCACAAAACCGGCCGGGTTAACGGGGAAGGGTGAGTCGATGAGCTTGTTGCACTGCTGGTCGACCTTGACCAGGCTGCTGGCGGTGATCTCGTCAAACATCAGCCCATAGGGGTTGATCAGGAAATGGTGCTCTGGTCCTGGAATGCGGGCGCTGATGTGGGTGAACACCAGGTCGCTCCAGCCATAGGCGGCCACCATGCGGTAACAGGCCGCCAGGTCGACGCGCAATTGCCATTCTTCGGGGCTGACTTTGTCTTGTAGCGATGGAATGTTCATCATGGAAGCATCCTCCTTGGGTGGCGTTCGGTAACGGTCTGCCACATTAACCCGCTGGTGCCTGCAAGACTGTTAAAAATCTTACAATTTAGGGTAATCACCGGGAACAAATGGATGGCCGACTCAAAAGACGAATTGCTGGTGAACCTGTCGCAAAACCCCTGGTTTGGCGCACTGCCTCTGCCTGAGCGCAAGGCCATGTTGGCGGTGGCCGATGTGGTGCACATGCGCGCCGGTGAAATGCTGTACCGCAAGGGCGATGCCACAGGCGGTTTTTTTGGTGTGGTGCAGGGCGCCTTCAAGGTGTCGACCCTGGGCGAAGACGGGCGCGAAGGCATCTTGTCGGTAGTGGAGGCCGGCAACTGGTTTGGTGAAGCCTCGCTGATCGACGGCCTGCCGCGACCGCACGACGCCACCGCCGTGTTGGCCAGCGTGGTGCTGGTCATCAAGGCCCAGGCCTTCAAGCGCCTGATGCAGCGCAGCGCCTTTGCCCGCGCGATGGCGGCCTTGTTGTGTGGTCGGGTGCGGGCGCTTTACGGCTTGGTGGAAGACGCCATGTTGCGCTCCACCCCGACCCGCATCGCGCGGCGCCTGCTGACCTTGTCGCGCGGCGATGCCACCATGGCCAGCGACGCACGGGCGAGCGTGGCCGTGTCGCAGGAGGCGCTGGCGATGATGCTGGGTATCACGCGACAAACCTTGTCCAAGGAATTGAAGGTGTTGGCGCGTGATGGGGTGTTGAGTTTGGGGTATGGGCGGATTGAGATTGTGGCTATGGATGAGCTGGAGGTGCGGGGGGCGTTGGCGTGAGGGTTAGTTGGGTGTCCGTTTTACGGGGCATACGGCGTGTGCCCGCAAGCCTATCAAACGCGTGCCAGATTGGTGGAGATACAGATTCATGCGGTTGTCTCCCAGAAGAAGTGAATGAACTCATCTTCATACTCAGCGAAAACAGAAACAATGAAGTCCGTCTCCATCGTGTACATAGCCAGACCGCCTGAATAGCCTTTTGGCGGATGAAGGGGTAGCGGCATCGGCACGAAAAGATCTCGTGTCTGTTCTGCGACGAGTTGGTTGAATTCGTTTTCGTCTATGGGGCGAAACTGCGAGGACGAAAGATAGGAATGAAGGTATTGCTCGCGATTGCCCCAATCGCCTAGGAGCTCAGCATTGATCCAGAACTTTAATCCACTGTCATTTGGCTCCTTGGGGGCACGTGTTACGCGAACCACCTGCTCTGAATCCGGAACTGTAAAAGCGTGCTGTGGATAGACGCAATAACTGAGGCCTCGATACGCACTCCGGTATTGCCAATGATTCAGACTCGCCGCTGAGAGGCAGGCGAATTCGGTTTGGTTGAACATTTGATGCCTAACGCTCGCGGTTAAAGGCAACAGCTTGCGGAACAGGGCGATGTTCCTGTTGAACAACCACTTGGGCCGAGAAGCGCAGTCGCGGAGTTGGGTGGAAGTGGCATTAGTTGCGGAAGACAAAAGACGGGGCGTGCCCGTGTTCGACAAGGAATGCAATTTGGTTCTGTTCCCAGCCTTGGGATTCAAGCCAACTTTTCAGCTCACGCATCCCGGTAAAAACGGGGCTTTGTGGCGTCCCCTCCGAGACGTTCTCATAAATCTGGAAGCATGTTTTGCGGGCCTCATCGGCGTAGTACAGCGGCTCGTGATGAGCTCCTGAAATTACTTCTCCAACTTCATCTGTTGGATGGTTGAAGTCGTGAGGAACCCGAACGATTTCTACACCCATAGAATTTCCCTTCGACTATTTTCAAATAGATGCCGCTATTTTTTTCATAGCGATACAGTGATATTTGGTGAGGGCTGGAGGTTGTTTTTTCATATGGGTGCCAGCAAAACAGGTTCCCATTTAAGTTCTAGAGCATTCGTCAGCCCGTTAGCCGCTCAGCCGCCCACAAGACCTGCTTCACCACCGCCAACACGTTGTCGCGCTGCGCAGGCAGTTTGAGTTCACCATTCTCATCAAACGCATCCCCCGCCCGGCTCAGCGCAAACTGCTTGGGCGCGACCCAACATTGGGCATTGGCCATCAGCGGGTTCAGGTGGCTCAGCGAGCGCAGGCCGCCCAAGGCACCGTTCGATGCACTCATCAGGCCGACGATCTTGCCGCGCATGGAGCGGTCGCCGTCGGACCAAATGGGGTCGCCTTTGACGGGGCTGCTGATCCAATCGATGGTGTTTTTCAGCAGGCCGGTGTAGGAGCCGTTGTACTCGGGCGAGCAGATGATCCAGGCGGGGTGGTCGTAGGCGATGGCCTTGAGGCGCATCACGTCGGCTGGTGTGCCGCGGGCTTCCAGGTCGGCGTTGTACAGCGGGATTTCAAAGTCGGACAGTTCGATGTGGGTGACATCGGCTCCCTCGGCACGCGCCATCGCGGCGGTGACGTTGGCGAGGCGGCGGTTGAAGGAGAGTTGGCGGGTGCTGCCGGCGAAGATGAGGAGTTTGGTCATTCCCCATTGTCGTCAGTTACGTTGGTCGTGGTCCTTCTTCCTCTTCTTCCTCTTCTTCTTCACTCGCCCGCAACAGGCAAGGCATGGGTGTTTTGCTCCGTGTCCCCCGCAGAGGGCGAGCCCTCTGCTCCTCCTTTACCTGCGCAAAACACCCATGCCTTGCCTGTTGCTGGAGGTTGGCGCAGAAAGGGCTGCTTGTAGTTTTCGGGGTCTGCCCACACGCAACGCCAGATCCGTTGGGCTGTGCGTTTTGCGGAGGTAAAGGAGGAGGACCTGCTTGCAGGTCCGGGGGACACGCAGCAAAACGTGCAGCCCAACAGATCCACCGCAGCAGCAACACAAGCCGGTGAATTCTCCCCACGTGCCAAAAAACCGTGCAACCGGTAAAATCGGGGGCTATCCCACACCGGACGCACGCGGACCTGCCTTGCGCCCCAATAGAACACCATGCTTTACCCACAAGAATTCGATGTCATCGTCGTTGGCGGCGGCCATGCCGGAACCGAGGCTGC
>JAZKIR010000124.1:0-2462 GCA_040384785.1 Pseudomonadota bacterium | reverse complement strand
TTGTCTTCAAAGTATGACTGACGCGCTCCCGTGTTGGTGCCAATTGCCACATCGTCGCGTTCGATGTAAGCATCCACGGTCACGCTGGCTGCTGCGGTGTTCGTCAGTTTGATCTGCCAGACGCCACTGGGGGCGGTGGTTGTCGATTCCTCAAAGCTGAATGTTGGCGCAACCGCTATGAGCGCGCAGGTTCCACGGGTACCCGTAGCTACAACCTTTGGATAGATTAACGCGCACAGAGGTTTGCCATGGTCAGCCCACATCTTCGATTCACCCCAAGCCAGGGGAGGCAAGGCAGAGTTGCCTGGCGGCTTGAGTTCGATAGTCAGACCATGGGCTCCTGGCGGAAGCCACAGCTCAAGAAAGTTTTGTGTCTTATCACCGGGCTGCCCATGCCAGTGAAAAACGACGTCTTTATTCTTCGCCAACGTCGCGTTCGCGTGGGTACGGCTTTGATAGCTGTTGCCCGCCGGGACAATGATATGCAGCAAGCCGTTTTTCAACGTAATGAGCTCATCTATTGCGGCTTCAAGGATCGAGCTGCCGTCATGCGGACCTGCCAAGGTGCCCCAGCTAATGGTGGCAGCCACCTTGGTGTCATTTTCGCAGCGCGAGAGGATGTACATCAGGCCGTCCATGATGTGTACATTCATTGACCCCCCTGAGGTGTCCAGCACAGTCTGCCAATCCAGTTGCACGGCAACAATGTCGCAAGCACTCGCGGCATCATTTGCTGGAGCCCAACTTGGTGGCGCATCAATGGACGGGGGCGCGCCGGCCATCTGTGCCAGCATGGTGCGGGGTCCGCAGGCCAAGTCCATCACATGCGTGCCGTGATTGATGCTTTTTTCAAGGTCCCAAAGTTGGAAATCTTTGTAGACCGCATCTTCGTCCACGAGGCCGTTGTAGGTGTTCGCTTGCATGGCTTGGTCGATGTCGGCCGCGGTAAGCTCATATCCGTAACCTAGCTGGTGAGGCATTCTGCCGACGCCGTTGGTGTCCTGGCGCCAGAAGTATTTGGTACGGGCTTTACCATTCCGAAGGAAGTTGGCGTTTGCAAATGCCAATCCGCCGTCGATCAAACCCATAACCTTGCCTTTGAGGAGCGGCTGTGCGGGTTGGCCTGGAAGCTGCTTTGGAGGCGTCGATTTGGCTCGGACCGTGGTCGCCGGGAGGCCAAGCTCCACTCGCTTTACCAAAAGATGCAAACTGCCGCCAGGGCGAATTTGTTTAAAGAAGGCGGGACGGACCTGAGCCGTGCAATAGCGCAGGCCCGCCGGTGCAGTCGTCGACGTATAAACCAGTGGAACCTTGAGCCAACTCGAAGACCCAGCGGCTATAAACGCGGCGATGCTCGTGTTTGGCGTGAGCTCTACCAACAATGGAAGCCATTTCGGTGGTTTTTTGAGACCATAGCCCGCGAAGTCATCGGCTTCGGCCCAGACCAAGTAGGGGTCAAACCCCTTCGTGGCGTCGGGTTGAGCCCAGTTGATGCCAGTAAAGCTGCCTTTCGGCAAGTTGCTCCATTTCGTCATATGCAGACCTACTTGAGCGGCTGCCACTCTTTGGCGGCCTTGGACCACATGAACGCAAGCAGCGGCGAAGCGGCGATGGAGCGGGCCGCAGACCCGTACTCGTAATAGCCACTGGAGTTGTTGCTTAAGGAAACGCGGGGATCAAAATCGATAGTCGCGTCTTGAGCACCATGGAATTTGGGACCGTTAAAACCGCGCTCGTGGACTTTAAGACCTGTGCAGCGCGCCACAAAGAATTCAGCGAGCGAAGTCCCCAGCAAGCGCCCCACAGCGCTGTCCACCGGAAAGTGAAGACCGGCGACTGTGCGATTGACGGCGATGCGAGCGGCCAAGCGTTCCATCTGTTCTTTGTATTTATTGCCGTGAGGAAGCAGCGCTTGCAGTACGAATGCCGCCATGTACGCCTCGGTAGCATGCCCGCTGGGCCAACTCGCATGCCCGGGTGTCGGGATCATTGGCTGGATCTGTGGCGAAAGGTCGACAGGGCGAGGGCAAGCGAATGCCTGCTTGAAGCGCATTTTTACGTGCAAACCTAATGAGATCATCAGATCAAGCAATTCAAGGGTGTATTTGTGGCGATGAGCTGTCAGGCCTACAACGCTGGCGACGAAACTCATGCCACCGGTCATTTGCTCCAGTACCTCGGCACCGCGATCCTCCCGCAGGTCGGCGTAGTCTGAGACCAGTTGCAACTGTTGTTTAAAGATATGCGGCGTCGGTCGTGTTAGGCGCGCCAGCGTCAGGCTCTTCAACGGTGACTTGTCCAGATTGACAAAACCCACGCTCACTGATTGTTTGTTCTGGTTGACGTCAAAGTGCAAGCCGGAAAGCAGTTCGAGCTCACAGACCAACAGGCGTGGACCCGCTGCCCAGTAAGACAGCCGTTCGGGTTTGTCAAGTGGTGTCGGAAGGGTCACCGGTAGTGTG
>JAZKIR010000123.1:0-7481 GCA_040384785.1 Pseudomonadota bacterium | reverse complement strand
CCATCGCTACTGAATTTCGTGACCGTCGTCACCGCGAAGAACGCAAACACCGCCTCAACCGGGAAATCATGGCCCCGGAAGTTCGCCTCTCAGGGCAAGAGAACGAGCCTTTGGGCGTCGTTAGCATCTCTGAGGCCCTGCGCATGGCGGGCGAGCTGGATGTTGATCTGGTAGAAATTGCCGCTACGGCTGTCCCACCGGTTTGCCGGTTGATGGACTACGGCAAGTTCAAGTACCAGGAACAAAAGAAGGCGGCGGAAGCTAAAGCCAAGCAGACGGTCATCGAAATCAAGGAAATCAAATTCCGCCCGGGTACCGATGACGGCGACTACAACATCAAGATGCGCAATATCAAGCGCTTCCTGGCCGATGGTGACAAGTGCAAGATCACTTTGCGCTTTCGGGGGCGTGAAATCACGCACCAGGAAATTGGTATGGCGCTGTTGAACCGTATCCGTACCGATCTGGTGGATTTGATAGTGGTGGAGCAGTTCCCCAAGCTCGAAGGGCGTCAGATGATCATGATGATCGCCCCGGGCAAGAAAAAGCCGGCTTCCAACAAGCCGGCAGCCGAAGCCGCAGCTCCTGCTGCTACTTTGTAAAAAGAATTGGAGGACGCGAGTCCTCCGACTAAGTGGAGTGCCGAAAGGCACCACTTTGAAAAGTGGTGGGTTGCGAGACTCACTACACAAGTGGAATGCTGAAAGGCGTCACACAAGTGGTGGATTGAAAGATTCGCCACACAAGTGGCTCGGGGCCAACAAGGCTGGAAGTAGTTTCCAGACGCCTCACGAGCACAAGCAAGAAGGAGCATTAATATGCCCAAAATGAAGACCAAGAGCGCGGCGAAGAAACGCTTCCGCGTCCGTCCAGGTGGAACCGTTAAACGCGGCCAAGCCTTCAAACGTCACATCTTGACCAAGAAGACCACCAAAAATAAACGCCATCTGCGCGGTACCACCGGTGTTCATGAGACCAATATGGGTCACATGGCACAGATGCTGCCAGGCCGTGGTATTTAATTAACGACGAACAAGGAGTAATCACATGCCTCGCGTCAAACGTGGTGTAACGGCTCGCGCCCGCCACAAAAAAGTTCTGGCCCTTGCAAAAGGTTTTCGCGGTCGCCGCGGTAATGTCTTCCGCGTCGCCAAAGAAGCGGTAATGAAGGCTGGGCAATATGCCTACCGTGACCGTCGTACCAAGAAACGTGTCTTCCGTCAGTTGTGGATTGCCCGTATCAATGCTGCTGCACGCCAGTGCGGCATGACATACAGCCAATTCGCCAACGGTCTGAAGAAAGCCAATATCGAGATCGACCGTAAGGTTTTGTCCGATATCGCCATTCACGACATGGCGGCTTTTGCCGGTATCGTGGAGCAAGTCAAGGCCAAGCTGGCTGCTTGATTTTCGCCCTGTGACGCTACCGTTTTGGTAGCTATCAGTGCAAATAGAACAAGGGCTAGAGCTTGAAAGAGCGCTAGCCCTTTTTCATTGACCCCAAAATATATGAACGATCTGAACGCCATCGTCGAGTCTGCCCAAGTGGCCTTTGTCCAGGCCGTCACGCCCGCTGATCTGGAGAACGCCAAAGCGCTGTTCCTGGGCAAGTCCGGTCGCATCACCGAGTTGATGAAAGGCATGGCCGCCTTGAGCGTGGACGAGAAGAAGTCCCGTGGTGCCGCCATCAACCTCGCCAAGCAGGCCATCGAATCCGCACTGACGAACCGTCGTCAGGCCTTGGCCGATGCCGAGTTGCAAGCCCAATTGCGCGCCGAGGCGTTGGACGTCAGTCTGCCAGGGCGCCAACGCGGGCAGGGGGGGTTGCACCCCGTGTCGCTGACACTGGAGCGTATCGAAGCCGTCTTTGGCTCCATGGGTTTTGACGTGGCGCAGGGCCCCGAGATCGAGTCCGACTGGTTCAACTTCACGGCTTTGAACACGCCAGAAGACCATCCCGCGCGCTCCATGCACGACACCTTCTATGTGGAAGGTGGCTCGGAGACGGCGCCCAATTTGTTGCGCACCCACACCAGCCCCATGCAAATACGTTATGCGGTGCAACACGTCAAAAAACACCGCGCAGCCGCCGGTGTTGGCGCCGAAGGTTTGTTCTGCGGTGATATGCCCGAGATCCGTGTCATTGCGCCCGGCCGCACCTACCGCGTCGACAGCGATGCCACCCATTCCCCGATGTTCCACCAGTGCGAAGGCCTGTGGGTGGGTGAGAACGTGAGCTTCAAGGACTTGAAGTTCGTTTTCACCGATTTCTGCCGCACGTTCTTTGAGTCGGACGATCTGGTTCTGCGTTTCCGCCCCAGCTTCTTCCCGTTCACCGAGCCCAGCGCCGAGATTGATATCCAGTTCCAGACCGGCCCCTTGGCCGGCCGCTGGCTGGAGGTGGCCGGCTCCGGCCAAGTGCACCCCAACGTGGTTCGCAACATGGGCCTGGATCCCGAAAAATACATTGGCTTCGCCTTTGGCATGGGCCCGGATCGCCTGACCATGCTGCGTTATGGCGTCAACGATTTGCGGTTGTTCTTTGATGGCGACGTTCGTTTCCTGTCGCAATTCCAGTGAACTTAGACACCCCCCTGAGCCGCTGCGCGGCTTCCCCCCGAGGGGACAACACCAGTGGCCCGGCAAAGCCGGTTCCACGGTGTTCCTGGATTAAGACATCGCTGGCGGTACACGGTATAAATTTGGTTGAGACTTTTTATGCAATTTTCTGAATCCTGGTTGCGCACGTTCTGCAACCCACCCATTTCCACGCAACAGTTGGCCGATACGCTGACCATGGCTGGCCTGGAGGTCGAAGACCTCAAGCCTGTGGCACCGCCGTTTACGAAAATTGTGGTGGGTGAGATCAAGACCGCAGAGCAACATCCCAATGCCGACCGCTTGCGCGTCTGCAAGGTAGACGTGGGCCAGCCGGAATTGCTCGACATCGTCTGTGGTGCGCCCAATGCCCGCGTTGGCATCCGCATTCCGTGCGCCCTGGTCGGTGCGGAGTTGCCCCCGGGCGAAGACGGTAAACCCTTCGTCATCAAGGTTGGCAAGCTGCGTGGCGTGGAAAGCCAGGGCATGTTGTGCTCGCCCAAAGAACTGCAACTGGCCGATGACCATGGTGGCCTGCTCGAACTGGCTGCTGATGCACCTTTGGGCCAGAACATCCGTGAACATCTGAACCTGGACGACACCTTATTCACGCTCAAGCTCACGCCCAATTTGGCACATTGCCTGAGCGTGTATGGTGTGGCGCGCGAAGTGTCGGCTTTGACTGGTGCGCCGCTGGTGTCGCCATCTTTCCCCGCTGTGCCGGTTGGTAACAGCGACAAGATCGCCGTCAAGGTCAGCGCACCCGATTTATGCGGCCGTTTCTCTGGCCGTGTGATCCGCAACGTCAACACCAAGGCCAAAACCCCGCAGTGGATGGTGGACCGCCTGGCCCGCTGCGGCCAGCGCAGTGTCACCGCCTTGGTCGACATCTCCAACTACGTGATGTTTGAATTGGGTCGTCCGTCCCACATTTTTGACCTGGACAAGATCCATGGCGGTCTGGATGTGCGCTGGGGCAAGCCCGGCGAACAACTCAAGCTGCTGAACGGAACTACCGTCACCGTAGATGAAAAAGTCGGTGTGATTGCCGACGATGTGCAGGTGGAATCCCTCGCCGGCATCATGGGTGGCGACGCAACCTCGGTGACCGATGACACCCAGCACGTGTACGTGGAAGCGGCCTTCTGGTGGCCCAAATCCATAGCAGGGCGTTCGCGTCGCTTCAATTTTTCGACCGATGCCGGTCACCGCTTCGAGCGGGGTGTAGACCCGCAACTGACGGTCGAACACATCGAACGCCTGAGCCAGTTGATCGTCGACATCTGCGGCACACCCAGCACCAGTTGCGGCCCGGTGGACGATCACCAGCCCCGCATGCCCCTGCCCGCGCCGGTCAGCGTGCGCGTGGCCCGCGCCAGCAAGATCATTGGCATGCCGTTGACGCAAGCCCAGTGCGTGGATGCGCTGGAGCGTTTGGGACTGACCGTTACACAAGCAGATGGCGTGTTGACCCTGGTGCCACCTTCGTACCGTTTCGACCTGCAGATCGAAGAAGACCTGATCGAAGAAATCGCGCGCATGGTAGGTTATGACAATTTGCCACATACGCCACCGCTGGCACCCATCACCGCAAAGATCCGCACTGAGGCCCAACGAGGCCCGTTTGCCGTACGGCGTTCACTGGCCGCTCTGGGGTACCAGGAGACCATCAACTTCAGCTTTGTCGAGGAAAGCTGGGAGCACGGGCTGGCCGGCAACCCCAACCCTATCAAGCTGCTCAATCCCATTGCCAGCCAGATGAGCGTCATGCGCTCCAGCTTGCTGGGCTCGCTGTTGCAGGTGCTGAAATTCAACCAGGCGCGCAAGCAGCCGCGTGTGCGCGTGTTTGAACTGGGCCGTGTTTTTCTGCGCGATGCTTCGGTGAAGAACACCGACTCTAGCGTTGAAGGTTTCAACCAACCCATGCGTGTGGCCGGTCTGGCCAGTGGTGGCTCGGATGTGCTGCAATGGGGCCGCAAAGAGCAGAGCGTTGACTTCTTTGATGTCAAGGGTGATGTCGAGGCCTTGTTGGCACCTCTGCAAGCCCAGTTCGTACCCGGCAGCCATCCGGCGATGCACCCGGGCCGTTGTGCGCAGGTCATGCTCCATGGCAAGGCAATTGGTTTTGTCGGTGAACTCCATCCGCAGTGGCGTCAGCAGTTTGAGCTGGCACAGGCGCCTATCCTGTTTGAGTTGGATCTGGATGCCGTGCTGCAACGCCGGGTGGCGGAGTTCAAACCGGTTGCCAAGCTGCAGCCGGTGCAGCGGGATATTGCCATAGTTGTCGCAGATGATGTGACCCATGCCGCCTTGATGGCAGCCATTTGGGCCGCACCAACTGCAGGGCTCCTGCGCGATGCGCAATTATTTGACGTGTACCGGCCCAAGCTGGCAAAAGACGCTGAACCGGTGCAAGGTGCAACGGACCGCAGCTTGGCCGTGCGTCTGACATTGAACAGCGACGAGGCAACGCTGTCCGAAGAGCAGATTGAGTCGGCAGTCAAAGCCATTGTGGATCAGTTGACCGGGTCGCTAGGTGGCCGTCAGCGTGTCTGACGCATTCATCGTGTTACAAGAAAAGGATGGCAGCGCTATGGATTTTTCTGTTGAGAGTCTGGAAACCCCTGCACTGACCAAGGCACAACTCGCTGACTTGCTGTTCGAACAAATCGGCCTGAACAAGCGTGAATCCAAGGACATGATCGACGCCTTCTTCGATTTGATTGCGGCCAGCCTGGTGGATGGCACCGACGTCAAGATCTCGGGTTTTGGCAATTTTCAGATCCGCACCAAGGCACCTCGTCCCGGCCGCAACCCACGCACCGGTGAGGCCATTCCCATCCAAGCCCGCCGGGTCGTGACCTTTCACGCCAGCCACAAGCTCAAAGAGCAAATCCAGGAAGTTTCCTGAACGCGGGCAACTATTTTTCGGTACAAACGTAACAGTTTGTACAGCAACTCCACAATCAGTCTTTGCACTCAGGCGAAAGTTAGAGTAACCTCTACGCTTTCCCTCGTACAGCATTGATTTCAATGGAGAAAACTCTCCCCCCCATTCCTGCCAAGCGTTATTTCACCATCGGTGAGGTGGGGGATTTGTGCGGCGTAAAACCCCATGTGCTACGGTATTGGGAGCAGGAGTTCACGCAACTGCGCCCTATGAAGCGGCGTGGCAACCGCCGCTACTACCAGCACCATGAGGTGTTGATGATCCGCCGGATCCGGGATTTGCTGTACGACCAAGGTTTCACCATCAGTGGCGCCCGCAACAAAATGCAGGAATTGCTGCAAAGCGAACGCGACAAGAAGCGCAATGGCGAGGTCATGCTCGAAGGGGTCGAGGTTTTGGAGGTGGATGACGCCGACATGGAGGACTTCGAAGACAGCCAATCATCCGAGTTTTTGGAAGACAGCACGGTGCATCTTTTGCACGTTCGACGGGAATTGTTTGAAATTCGTGAGTTACTGGCTGCTGGATGACGAGAAGTGCCGTTTAGCCGGGTTATAATTGAAGGCTAGATCGGTGTGTGGCGCAGCCTGGTAGCGCACTTGCATGGGGTGCAAGGGGTCGAAGGTTCGAATCCTTTCACACCGACCAATCAAAGAGACAAAAGGCCTCCAAAGAGAAATCTTTGGAGGCCTTTTTCATGGGCAGCATTCGCAGTCAATCCACCCTTCATTGACCAACTTCAACCCAAATTGGGTTTGTTGCCGAGGTTCACGGAGTAAATCGGCTTCTAGCCCCCGTGAAATATCAGTAGATCGCTATCAAAAGTATAGTATTCCGGCATTCTCAAGACAGCGACTGAAACGCTACCTCGGCCGGATCAAAGAACAGGCAGGCCCGCTCGTAGCGCTGAATATCCTCCACCGGATACTTGATGGCCCCGTCGATCTTGACGTAGCGCGGACCTGTGCCTATGGCGCTGGCCAGGCCAATGGCGGCTTCGGACCGCCCCCAGCGTTTGGCCAGCTCTTGTTGCGACAACAGCATTTGAACCTGTGAATCCATGGAACCTCCGGATACCGTGAAGTGATGCCATCTATATCGGTGTTCAACGGAAAAAATGGAGTCAAGGTTTTGCAGCGCAGTCGCAGACTGGATTGCCCTTGTCGAAGATGATGCGCCAGGTGTTCGGCGCTTCGCGGCGCCATATGGATGTGAAGGTTCCGAACTGCTTGCCGCTGGGATCAAACGCTGGCCCGGAACTCAGCGCTAAGTCGCCAGAGTCCAGCACTTCCACCTCTTTGGGTTCCCACGAAAACGGCGCTGTGGGGGTCGCATAAAACTTGGACCAAAAATCCACCACGGCCTGTTTGCCATGCAGTGCTGTGGGACCGGAGAAGAACACGGTGTCGGCAGCGATAAAGCTGGCAAAAGCCTTGAGATCGCGGTCCGCCATGGTCTTTGCAAACGCACGTTCGGTGGCCATTACCTGCTCTCTGGCAGTTGCCATATTCGTTGCAACCGGCTGTGTTACGGCGCAACCGGTCACGCAAAGGGACAGGAGGAGGGCGGCGCTGATTCTCATAGAAGTGCTCCAGACAGATGAAGGAAAGAAGCGGGGGAATGCGCCAAATTCTGCACCATTGCGCCACGCTGAGGTGGCTTCACAGCAGCGACGGGAAAGAAAATGCGCAGGGAGAAAGTCCAGTGTGAGTGCGCCACGCAAGACCTCGATGGATGTCGCAATATCCCGACAGCCTTCGGCTCCGGAATTTGCGGTATGTCAAATCAATGGCACAATCCACCCCGTTACTAGGCCCTTCCCCCGCCACAGTCGCATCCGCCAAACGGTTCAGCCGTGCCGCGGAAGGTTAATCAAACCAGCTTTAACCAGCTAATGTTTCCCCAAGGGAAACGGAGGTCAGCGGAATATGAG
>JAZKIR010000122.1:0-39784 GCA_040384785.1 Pseudomonadota bacterium | reverse complement strand
CCTACATGAGGATTCTCGCATAAACCTTGATTTTTTATAACACAGTAAGACTAGCGGTGCCGGCCATCGCTTTGCGCGGCGGCCGGCCCCTGAATCAGGCCAGTTCGGCGATCAGGTCGATTTCCACGCAGGCACCCATGGGGTTCTGCGCCACGCCAAAGGCGCTGCGGGCATGGGCACCCTTGTCGCCAAACACCTGGCCAAACAGTTCGCTGGCGCCGTTGGTGACCAGGTGCTGCTCGGTAAAGTCGCCGGTGGAGTTGACCAGGGACATCAGTTTGACGATGCGTTTGATGCGGTTCAGATCACCCACGGCGGCGTGCAGCGTGCCCATCAGATCGATGGCAATGGCGCGTGCCGCAGCCTTGCCTTCTTCGGTGGCCATGGTTTTGCCCAATTGGCCCACCCAGGGTTTTCCGTCTTTCTTGGCAATGTGGCCACTGAGGAAAACCAGGTTGCCGGTTTGTACAAAAGGCACATAGGCAGCAACGGGGATGGCTACGGGGGGCAGTGTGATGCCCAGGCTGGTGAGTGTGTCGTAAACGTTCATAAGAGTCCTTGGTTGTAATGCAAGTTTTGTAAAAAATGCCTGTAGCTCTCGTCAAATATGATAGAGATGCTATCTAAATAATAGCATCGTCAATTTTCGACGAAGTCTGAGACTGTGATTGTGACGGATACTGATTTTGGCTTTGGCTTTGGCTTTGGCTTTGGCTTTGGCTTTGGCTTTGGCTTTGGCTTTGGCCCGTCCATTGCTCTGCGTCGACCGGCTCCACGGTGACGCCCACCTTCAGCCGGTGATTGGCGCCGCCATGGATCACACCGCGCACGGGTGACACGTCGGCGTAGTCGCGGCCTATGGCCAGTGTGACATAGTCCTCGCCCGGGCTGCCCCAGCCGTCGCGGTTGTTGGTGGGATCAAAGTCGTACCACTGTCCGCCCGGTTGGCCGTTGTCGCTGTCGGGCAGGTACACCGATACCCAGGCGTGTGATGCATCACTGCCCACCAGGCGTTGCTGCCCGGGCGCCGGGTGGGTCAGCAGATAACCACTGACATAACGCGCCGGCAGGCCGTAGGCGCGCAGGCAGGCAATCATGATGTGGGCAAAGTCCTGGCACACACCCTTGCGCTGCGCCAGCGCCTCCAGCGCCGGTGTGTTCACCTCGGTGCTGTTGCTCTCGTAGGTGAAGTCATGGTGTATGCGCTGCATCAGGTCGCGCGCGGCCAGCAACAAGGGTGTGCCGCCGACAAAGCTGGGGCGCGCGTAGACCTCGAAGTTGCCATGGCGCGGCACATAGGGTGACGCAAACACAAACTCGGCCGCCGCATCAAACAGGTTCTTGGCACAGTAGCGGAAGTGTTCACGCACTTGCTCCCAGGCCACACTGCTGTCCAGCAATTGGGGCGGCTGGGTGGATACCAGGCTGCTGGCAACCACCGTCAATCGGCTGTGCGCGGCCTGCAGCGAAAAAAACTGGCGCGTGTTGCCGTACACGTCCTGCGTGGCCATTTGCTGGGCCGGCTCGGGTTCTATGGACAGGCTGTGGCGCAGCAGTTGTTGCGTGGACGTGTTCAGCGGCCGCAGGTAGGCCATGTGCTGGGCAATATCCACCGCAGGCACATAGTCGTAACAGGTCTCGTGGGTGATGTGTAATTGCATGGCAAAGGGCTTTACGCCCCCAGGCTGTGTCCACCTTCACCGGAATGGGTGAAGTAGGTGGCGCCTATCTCTTCAGACACCTGGTAGGCGGCCTCACCGCAGCTGAGCAGCAGGTCGGTCAGGTTGGCAAACTGGCTGTCCGCACCCGGGTCACACAGCGGCTCCAATTGCCACAGCGCAGGGTCGGGCACGCTGTGCGACAGCAGGCCCAACTGGTCCGGCGCACTGCCGGCCAGCTTGGCCAGACGGCCGCGTAGTGTGTGCGCAACCCAGGCCAGGGAGCGCGGGTTGTCCCGGTCCAGCACCACCAGGTCCACCAATGCGGCAATGTCGCGGCTTTGCTGGTACTGCGCGTGGAAGGTGATGGTGCTGTCAAACAGCTCCACCATGGCCTCAAAGCCGCCATCCTGGAGCACGGATTCGGTGGCAAAACCGGTGTTCAGCGCGTGGGATAAAAAACCCAGGCGCTCAATGTGGCGGCCAATGCTGAGCAGGCGCCAGCCGTCGTCGCGGGTCATGCGGTCGGTCTGCAGGCCGGTGATGGCGGCGAGGTGGTCGCTGGCGCGTTTCAGGGCCGTCAGCGCATGCAGCGCGGAATAGTCGGCCCCCGTGGGTGTGTGGACACAGCTTTGCAGGAAGGCGGCTTCGGTGCGCTGCATCAGGCTCCAATGCTCTTGCGACAACCGCTCGCGCACCGCGGCGCCGGCCAGGCGCACAGCCCGCAGGTTGTAGCCCACGCTGGTGGCATCACTGCTGCTGCCCAGGCTGGCGATCAGCGAGCGTTCAAACACGCGGCGCGCCTGGGGCGAGGGCGTCAGGGCCGGCACGCCTGCCAGCACCAAGTTGTTCTTCAGTGCCATCTGGCCCAGCCAACTGAGCAGCGTGGGGGATGACTGGTCCTCTCCCGCCAGGCTTTCCAGCGTGAGCTTGGCCAGCCGCACCGCGTTTTCCGCACGCTCGGTATATCGGCCCAGCCAGAACAGGTTTTCGGCGGCGCGGCTGGTGACCAGGCGGGTGCGCTGGGCCAGCACCGAGGGGGTCAGCGCTGGCCGCAGCAGCGTGGTCTTGTCCACGTCGCCGCTGGTCATGACCCAGACGTCGGCACTGCTGCCGCCGTGCTGCATGGAGGCCACGTCCACGCTGGTCCCACCAGCCACGCGCGCCAGGCCACCCGGCAATACGCACCAGGACTGAGGGCCTTGCGACACGGCAAACACCCGCAGCATGACCGAGCGCGGCGTGATGCCATGGCTGGATTCATCCTTATGCCAGGTGGGCATCTGGGACAGCGGCATGTAGTCTTGTACCGTGTGGTCGTCGGCATGCAAGGCAATACGACCAGCCCACTCGTCCAGTTCCCGGTCTGACAGCTTGCGTCCCAGCACCGCGTCAAAATTTCCGTGCACCGCAGAACCGGGGTAGGTGGGTTTGATGGCGCATTCGTCCAGACGCGGCAGCACCGCTTCCATGGCCGAGCGCTCGCCGCACCACCAGGTGGGCAGTGCCGGCAGCAACAGCTCTTCGCCCAACAGGTGTTTGGACAGGGCCGGCATAAAGCCCAGCAGCGCGGGCGACTCCAAAAACGCCGAACCTGGCGCATTGGCCACCAGCACATTGCCCGCGCGAATCACCTGTAGCAGGCCCGGCACGCCCAGCGTGGAGTCGGAGCGCAATTCGAGGGGGTCCATGAACTGGTCATCCAGGCGCTTGAGCAGGCAGTGCACGGGCACCAGGCCGCGCAGGGTCTTGAGGAACAGGCGCTGGTCGCGCACGATCAGGTCACTGCCCTCGACCAGCGTCAGGCCCAGGTAACGTGCCAAATAGGCATGTTCGAAATAGGTCTCGTTGTAGGGCCCGGGCGTCAGCAGCGCAATGTGTGCGTCGGGGCCAGCCGGGCTCATGGCCTTCATGCTGTCTATCAGTGCGCGGTAGGTGCCGGCCAGGCGCTGCACCTGCAGGTCCTCAAACGCTTGCGGGAATAGGCGCGATATGGCCAGCCGGTTCTCCATCAAATAGCCCAGCCCCGACGGCGCCTGTGTGCGCTGCGACACCACCCACCAGTTGCCGTCCGGCCCGCGCGCCAGGTCGAAGGCCGCGATGTGTAAATGCGAGCCGCCGACCGGCTTGACGCCGTGCATGGCACGAAAATAACCGGGGTGGCCCTGCACCAGCGCCGGTGGAATCAGGCCCTGGGCCAACAGGTCCTGCGGGCCATAGACATCGGCCATCACGCGGTCCAGCAGGCGCATGCGCTGTGTGATCCCGGCCTCCAGGTGTTGCCAGTTGGCGGGGGAAATGATCAGCGGGAACAGTCCCACCGACCAGGGCCGTTGCGGGCCGTCGGTGTCGGCGTAGACGTTGTAGGTGACGCCGTTGTCGCGGATCTGGCGCGCCAGTGTGTCCGTGCGCAGGTTCATGTCGCCCAGTCCGTCGGACTCGGCGAGTTCAAAGAATTGGCTCCAAGCCCTCGTGATATCAGCGCCGTCAGCTATTGATTCAATAGCGTCTGCAGTTGGCAGCAGTGCGCTGGAGATGCGCTCGCGCAGTTCGTCGAAATGGCCTGCTACAGCGCCCGGGGACGCCACGGCGTGCTCCAGCGCAGTCTGGGCTTTGTCGTCGGCCACGGCAGGGGATTCGGATAGATTGCTCACTGTCCGAGAGTATGCCGTAAACGGTTTACGCCTTTGGCGGCGTCGGCATCGCCCTCAGAGCGGAAAAATAGCAAAGCAGATTGGCGCACATCCCATGCGCTGAGAGATTGGGTGCTTAAGGCTTGCGTGCCGTAACCAGCAACACGATTCCACCCACAATTGCCCCCACACCCACCCACAGCGGGATATTGACGCGTTCGGTTTCCTTGACCTGCAAGGTCAGCGGGCCGATGTTGGCGCTGCTCGTCTCTTTGGTATAGCTGAAGCCGCCATACAGCAGGCCGAGGGCGCCGCCGGCGATCAGAAAAATGGCGACCAATTTGATGGCATTCATGGGGGTTCCTTAAAGTTGTTCGAATTGTGCGCAAGCTGCCCGAGTCCGTCGGTGCGCAAGCCCACAGAACCTATGGGCAACTTGACCGCATACTCGCCCCATATGATCCGAATTGAATTGCAAATTGCGTTGAACTACCAAGTCGACCCGCTGGGCGCTGACTTTGTGTTCAACATCCACGCTGCGCGCACGGCCAGTCAGCGCATCTTGGTGGAGAACCTGTTCGTGAACCAACCGGTGGAGTCACAGGTTTACACCGATCCTTTTAGCGGCAACCGCTACATGCGTTTGCATGCCTTGCCAGGGGAGTTGAATGTGTCCTACACGGCCACCATCGACCTGACCCACCACTTTGCCGAGCCCAACCAGATCGCAGAGGTACCGGTACGCAACCTGCCACCCGAAGCCATGGGTTATATCTACCCCAGCCGTTATTGCCAGTCCGATCGTCTGCTCAAACTGGCGAACAACAATTTCGGCCACTTGCCGCAAGGTTATGGCCGGGTGGTGGCGATACGGGATTGGGTGCAACGCCACGTCACCTTCACCTCCAATAGTTCTACCAGCAACACGTCGGCCGTTGACACCTTGATTGGGCAGGTCGGCATTTGTCGCGACTTTGCCCATTTGATGGTGGCGCTGTGCCGCGCCATCAACATACCGGCCCGGTTTACCACCGGAACCGACTATGGTGCCGACCCTGTCCTGGGTCCGCCCGACTTTCATGCGTATGTGGAGGCCTACGTGGGTGATCGCTGGTATATCTTTGACCCATCCGGTACCGCCATTCCCATGGGCTTGGTGCGTTTTGGCACCGGGCGCGACGCGGCCGATGTGGCCTTTGCCACGATCTTCGGCAATGTGCAATCGCACGCGCCGGTGATACAGGCACGGGCCGTCGCCGACGTTGCATTGGGCGCGGTGCTGCCCCACCACTGCCAGCAGGCGCTGTCGACCGACGCCAACAACCACTCCGCGCGGGTCTCAGTCGTGATGGCCTGAGCAACAAAAAAAGTAAATGCGACCAGTGTTCGCCATTGCACAAACAACGGCGCTTGATGGGTAGACACTGGGCAGGCTTGTGTGGGATTGAACGAAGTTTGAGGCAGATCATCCCGATCTGTATGCAGTATCCAAAACGGACCACCTACGCGCCGCCCACAGCGCGATTCCTAGTGTGGAAAGATGTTATGAACTATCCCATCCATATTCGGTTTTCCGGCATGGACCCGTCCATTGCGTTGACAACCGCCGCAGAAGTGCATGCCTACGGGCTTGCGTGGGCCGAGTCAGAGATCATTGCGTGTTGGGTAGGCATATGCTTTGATCCTCAACACGACGGTCCGGGCGGTCCTTACAGCGTGCGCGTCGACGTCAAAATTCCTGGCCACGATCTCATAGCGAAACGCGTCCAACACGACGACGTCCATCTGGCCATGGGCCACGCAATGCAAGACATGAAGGACCAACTGCGCGCCATAGATCCCCGTGAATACGCTTCAGAATATGCGGTGACCATCAATGGTCAACTCATGACCCCGGACAGTCTTAGCAGAAGCCAGTTCGGGTACGGGCGTGTATAAACCGCGACAGCGGCCAGTGCAAGGGTGTTGGCGGCCTACCTAAGCCCCTGCCTTGTCCAACTCGCCATAGGCGTGTTGCAACCACATGGCCAGACGCTGGCGCTCCATCAGGCGCAGGCTGGCATCCCCGCCGGACGTGTCGCTCTTGGCGGCCCAGAAGCTGCTGTTGTTGGCGTCGATCTTTTGCACCACGGCATCGTGTAAATGTTTGATGGAAATGACCTTGGCACCCAAGCCCAGCGCGCGCTCCAACTGGCCCGAGCGCTGCAGTTGACCGAAATCATCACCGCGCAACTGGTTCAACACGAGTACGTAATTCAATTTGTCGCCATAACGGTCCAGCAGGCGTGTCAACAAATCCACCGAATCACGGCCCGAGTCCATGACGTGCCAGTAGTGCAGCGTAAAACCGGTGTCATCGGCCATGTTCAACACGCCCGAGTCATCGATCCAGCGCACCAGGGGGTCATGGGTTTGCGCGGCCAGATCGACCAGCACGCGCACACCTGGCAACTCGACGGCTGCCTCGACGATATGGTCCAGCGCCTCGTAGCGGTCAATCAGTACGGGCGACGCGTAATCGCTGTAGAAGCGCAGCAAGGCGCCATGGGATCGGTCGGTATCAAAGCCAACAAAAGGGATATTGCCGTCGATGAAATACTGGGCCAAAAGGCGTGACACCATGGACTTGCCGACACCGCCTTTCTCGCCGCCAATCATGTGGATTTTGGACACTGGAGGTGTGGTGCCGTCTATGGATGAGAGGGAAGACATTTTTTTCGGATTTCCGTTGGTTGGGCTAGACAGGGTATCAAGCAATTGCGATGCCACAGAGCTTACTATGCTGGCGGTTCCATGCCCCTATTACACATTCAGCGGTTGACTGCCGTTTTTTTTAACCAAACTTGTACAACGAGGCATACATTTTGAAATCACACTTCCGCTCTTCTGGGTCATTGGTCGCCAAATGGATTCTCTGTTTGGCTCTACTGGGCTCTGCAATGTTGATGACTGCCTGCGACAACCAGCGTATCGCAGAATTGGAGGAAGGCGTGGCCACCGAAGGCGACGTCAAGATGAAATTCGGTGAGCCAGAAAAGATTTGGGAAGGCGAAAACGGTGCCCGTATTTTTGAATACAACCGCCAGCCCGCCGGTGCCAAGAACTACATGATCACCATCGGGCCGGATGGCAAGATGACCGCACTGCGCCAGGTGTTGGCGCCCCATGTCTTTGCCAAGATAGAACCCGGCATGCCCATGGAGACGGTGCGCAAAATGCTGGGCAAGCCCATGAAGATCACACCGTTTGAGTTGAAGAACGTCTGGCATTACGACTGGCGGTATATGGATGGCCCCAACGCGTCGGATGCAAAGATTTTCACCGTGGTGTTTAACAGTGACCTGAAGGTGGTGTCCACCGGGTCGGTGGTCGATCCGGCGCTGTCGCCGAATTGAAATTGGAATCCGACCCCCTTGCCTTGAACCAGTCTCGCCAATTTCTGCTTTGACGACTATGGCAAGAAGTTCCTGACGAACTCGTAGTAGCTTCTTTTTCCATCTTTGGAGTGCCTGACTACGGAGCCCTTGATCTTCTCCAGGCGGGCGACATATTCCTTGAGCGTAAGGTCGTTGATCTTGCCGATGCGTTCGAGTCCGACGGTAACGCACCAATCAATGACAGCTTGCGCATCCTCGGCGCGGGTGACACTTTCGTTCTTTGCAAACCCGAACTGCTGCTTGATGGCAATCTTTGCGTTGTCGATGGCAAGGGCACAGAGGGAATCGGTCAGGCGCGGATTGATCTCGTAGCAGTGCTTGAGTCCGGTCTCGATGTTTTGGCACACATCGAGATGCTTGTCGTCGTTGAAACTCATGGGTTTGGATTGATCTGTGAGTGGGATTGACAAACAGCCATGTCTGGAAAAACGTAGTGTGAAACAAGCGCGGTGATCGCGCTTTTTACCAATGCAGTTGTTGAGTCAATGTCCACGAGACTTCACCATGTTTCTGCTGCTGCGGTGCCTTGGTGGTAGCGAAGTTGCCAAGCTGCGTTCGTCTTGACCCAGATGGATGAACGCAGAGTGTGGTTCACCAAGATATTGCCGTGGTCCAGGTGCGCCGAGCGATAGGTGAGAAGGGCAACCCCAGGACCCAGTTCCGCGACTGAAAATGCATCTGAGACCACGACGGGCTGAGTTTCTTGCGTGACCAAGAAGTTGACGATGGTTTCTCGGGTGTATGACCGACCGGAGCGACCGACCTCATGGAACTGAGGGTGCAGCAGTTGGTTCAGTCGCTCACGACTGCATCGAACTCCGGGGTGGTGGAGTTCGACTTCGAGCGTTTGGAGTTCTTGAAGGAGCGGTTTCACGGGGAGTGTGCTTTGTGCGGTCTGGCGTCATGTCGCATCGAGGGGTCTTCTTCGGATTTGAATGGAGACTTGTACTGTCACGTAGATCAGGAACGCAGTGAAGGAGAGAAACATCCGCTCGGTGTGCCAACCCTCCCACCTACCGTGATCTTCGCTGCCATAGTCCTGAAACCTATCAATCGCGTCCCAAATAGCCCCCAAGCTAGCCCACGCGTACCAAACAAATACGGGCAGCCAAAGCGCGAGTCTTGGCCGGTAGAACTGCGCCCCGCAGATGACGACCAGGGAGGCAGAGACCCAGTGCTGGTATCCGTAGGTCGGGAATGAACTAAGCACCGCGTTCAGTGTGCCCCACGCGGGCAGCAACATCGCCACCAAATAGATCCATCGACCGGAGCGCTCGCGAGGTCCGAGTAAAGTGGCTGCGATATCAGCGACGCGGGTCTGTGATGACATATCGTCAAGGTCGAGGTGACGGGGTCGCCGCCACCGGTGGTTCAATTCGAAGTGAAGTCGTCATCGGCGATTCCCCGCCGACCGGCATGTTGGGCACCACTTGGCCTGAGCAAAAAGTGCACTGTCGGTTGGTGATGGGCTTCGAAGTCGAGGCGCCGATCTATAGCCCAATCCTTGCCACCCTCTTGGGACAAGACCTCTTCTCTTGTTAAGTATCGATCCGTACGTTTTTCCCAGCGCCAGAAGGGGGACTTGTCTGGATCTTCAATTCTGGTAACGACGTTGTCGTTGTCCGTGTACAAATGCATGGTTACCCAACAGTCTCTGTCATCGCCCGCGACCCAGGGACCCGACCGAAGCATAAACCACACATGCGGTCCGCTTTCACAATGTTCCATGTGCGTGACAGCGAAGCCAGCGTGGTTGTCAGGTCCGTAGCGAAGCTGGCCCAAATACACAGGGACGCTTTGCCCACACCCACAAGGACAAATCCGATCTTCGAGTGTCAGGTTCTCAATGCACATGATGTGGCGTCCAACGTTGGCCGTGAATGGGCCGCAATGGCGCACTCAACATTGAAGAATGGCGACCACGCTGGCCGCCGCTACGGGTCCATTCAACGAACTCGCTATGTTTCATTTGCGAATGAAAGTAGATCGGAGACGTTGGCATGAAAAATAGCTTGAACATCTGGAGTTGGCTCGCCAGCATTGCGAATTGGCATGTAGTGGAGATAGACGTTTGCGTCTACTTCGCGGCCGGTGGCGCAGTGGTAGCGGAACCACGCTTTATCGAAACTACGCCTGCGCCACAACGGCACGAACGGTCGGAAATCTTCGACGGCAGCTTGCAAGGCAGCGAAGTGCGAGCGAAGAACGGCGGTAATGTTCTCCGGCCAGTCAACGGGGCGTGGGTACAGCCCATTCAATTCGGCATGGACTTTTTCTCTGAACTTTACGCAGGCTGCGACACGGGCCGACCGCCTATCACGGTACGTTGCCAAGCGATGTGCGGAGAGAACACCGAAAAGGCCAATGACAGCGGTTATCAGTGCGACGGTTATTGCGGTCTCTATTTTTCACTCCCTATGTTGATTCTCGCGCTATGGGCTGGCATAGCGCCGACTATGAAACATAACGAGGCTCTAAAAAAACTATTGGGTACGTCGCAACAGCACGATTTCCGGGGTACTCGAACCCTTCCCTTGCCCACGATCGTGGCGTATACGTCGTTCTGAAGCGTCGATTTTCGGTTTGATTCATATGGGATTTTTCTGGAGGGGTTATTTACAACCTCAACGTTCGAAATGTTCGGCGCTTGCGCAGCAAGTGTCCGTACGGTTGAGGCGTTCTAGCGCGGCTCGCAACACCTCTTGGCGTTTGACCTATCGCGTCACAATACGCCCCTTTTTTGGTAAACAGCTATGCAAGCTACCAGAAAATCGTCGTTTTATAAACGCCCAGTCCATGCGCTAGCGCCACTGTTCTAGTCGTCGACCAGTACGTAATGTCCTGAGCAAAACCTGCTCTAGAAGTTGGGAGTTGCCCCATAAACTGGACATCAAATTCTCCGAAAAATGGCTTGTGGCCTAGCTTTGCACGGACTCAAAGCGTTTCCAGTCAGTATTAAAAGTTTCGACAAACGCCGCAGTGGTCTTCAATCGATTCTAGGCGTTGAAAGCACCAAAGTTTGAAAATGGGCACGTGTGATGTATGACTGCTTGCGCCACACAGCGGGTCTTCGTTACCTTGTTTAACCAACCCCATATCCGCAGGGTTTGGGCCATTGGTCCCCGCCGATTTCTGGGCCTTTGACACCATGAGGCGGGGGCCAATGGCTCAAACCCTGCTACCCACACCAAAAAAGACACTGAATCGAATGGTGATTCAGTAGTAAGTTACTACAAAATCAATAGCTACCAAAGCATATTCCACGAGGGCTACCGGCTCGTTTTGCATATGCATGCTCCGGCTAGCGCGGGCAAATGGGGTCAGAGCACACGTTCGCTGTGCGAACGGTGATCTGACCCCATTTACCCTCACGTCTTGCGACGCGGAACTCACCCCCTGCGCAAATCCCGCGTAAACGGAAACTCCTTGCTCGCCGCCACATTGATGGTCGCTGGTGGCACGTTCATGACACCCGGCGTGTGGCCGGTGGACGTGAAGCGGGTCATGCGGCGGCTTTCGGCTTCGAAGGAGTTGACGGGGAAGTTCTCGTAACTCAATCCACCGGGATGCGCCACGTGGTACTGGCAGCCGCCCAGTGAGCGCTTCATCCAGGTGTCCACAATGTCGAATGTCAGCGGGGCGTGCACACCAATCGTGGGGTGCAGGCTGCTGGGTGGGTTCCAGGCCTTGAAGCGCACGCCGGCCACAAATTCGCCGACGGTGCCGGTGGTCTGCATGGGCAAGGCCTGGCCGTTGCAGGTGATGACATAGCGGCTTTCGTTCAGGCCCTTCACATGCACTTCCATGCGCTCGAGTGACGAGTCCACATAACGGGCGGTGCCGCCGGCAGAACTTTCCTCGCCCATCACATGCCAGGGTTCCAGGGCGCAGCGCAGTGTCAATTCGATACCGGCCGATTGGACCGATCCGACCAGCGGGAAGCGGAACTCTACGTGCGGTGCAAACCAGCTCGGGTCAAACGGATAACCGGCGGCGCGCATATCTGCGATCACGTCATCGAAATCCATCTTGATGAAAGTCGGCAGCATGTAGCGGTCGTGCAGTTCCGTACCCCAGCGGGTGACCGGAGCCTTGTACGGCGTCTTCCAGAAGCGGGCTACGAAGGCGCGCAGCAGCAGTTGCTGCACGATGCTCATGCGCGGGTGCGGTGGCATCTCAAACGCGCGCAGCTCCAGCAGGCCCAGGCGGCCGGTGGCCGAGTCGGGCGAATACATCTTGTCGATGGAAAACTCGCTGCGGTGGGTGTTGCCGGTGGCGTCGATCAGGATGTTGCGCAGCGTGCGGTCCACGATCCACGGGGGCATGCTCTGGCCATACAACTCGCGGTTGGCGTAGATTTGTTCGATGGCAATTTCCAACTCGTACAGCTGGTCGTTGCGCGCCTCGTCCACACGCGGGGCCTGGCTGGTGGGGCCGACAAACATGCCGCTGAACAAATAGCTCAACGACGGGTGGTTGTGCCAGTACAGCAGCAGGCTGGCCAGCAGCTCGGGTTTGCGCAGGAAAGGGCTGTCGGCCGGCGTGGCGCCGCCCATCACAAAGTGGTTGCCGCCGCCGGTGCCGGTGTGGCGGCCATCGGTCATGAACTTTTCGGCCGACAGGCGCGACTCGAAGGCCGCGTTGTATAAAAACTCGGTGTTGGTGACCAGTTCCTTCCAGTTGTTGACCGGGTGGATGTTGACCTCGATGACGCCGGGGTCGGGTGTGACTTGCAGCAGCTTGAGGCGCGGGTCGCGGGGTGGTGGATAACCTTCCAGCACCAGCTTCATTTCCAGTTCCTTGGCCGTGGCCTCGATGGCGGCCAACAGGTCCAGATAGTCTTCCAGTTTTTCCAACGGCGGCATGAAGATGTACAACACGCCGGACTTGGTGCCCACTGCCTCGGCCTTGGGGCCGCTGGCGCGGCGCGGGTCGCGCACCTCGACACACAGCGCCGTGCGGCTCACCCAGTGGGCGGATTCACCGAGTGTGGGAACGCGGGCGTAGTCCTGTGGTTCGGCCTGCGACGCACGGCGCGCGGCCATGTCGGCCAGCGTGGTGCTGGTACCGACGTAGGCGGGCACGGCGGCGGACGCAGTGTCTACCTTGCCGTTCAACGCATTCTGGAACTTGCGTGCTGCTTCCTGCGGAGTGCTTGCGCCGCTGAGGTAGGGCACGTCGGCGCGTACGGTGAGGACGGGGATGGGGTTGCCACTGCCGCTGGCTGCCGGAGCAGGGCTTGCCGCCGTGCTGGTGGTCGTGGCGGAGCCCCCGGCGTAACGTGCGGCCAGTGCCGTGTGCGTGGGCAAAACGTCGCGTGGTGCGCTGGGATCGGTCTCCACCAGGTATGGGAAGTCTGCCTTGCTGACCCAGGGTAAGGAATCCAGCGGCAGGCGCAGGCCCATGGGGGAATCACCGGGCATCAGGTACATGCGTTCGTCGCGCAGAAACCAGGGGCCGGTCATCCACTTCGGTCCAGAAAGCTTGGGGCCTTCACCGGCCTTGACCGGCAGCACATAACCCACGGCGGTATCGAGTTTTTGTTCGAACACGCGGCGCAGGCGGGCGCGTTCCATCTCGTCGTCGAGCTTGGAGTTGAACGGGTCCACATTCACCGGCAGGCGGCGTTCGCGCCACAGGTAGTACCAGGAATCCTCGTACGCGGGCAGGATGTGTTGGTCGGTTATGCCCAGGTTTTTGCACAGTGCCTTGGTGAAACGTTGGGCGTCCGCACTGTTGTAGTAGGTGGGGTCGCGTTCGTCGGTGAACAGGCCCGGGTCGGCCCACACCGGCTGTTTGTCGGCACGCCAGTAGATGTTGAGCGCCCAGCGCGGCAGTTGCTCGCCGGGGTACCACTTGCCCTGGCCAAAATGCAGAAAGCCGCCCTGGCCGTATTCTTGGCGCAGCTTGTGCACCAGCGCAGTTGCAAAGCCGCGTTTGGTGGGGCCCAGGGCGTCGGTGTTCCACTCGCCGGCGTCGCGGTCGTTGACGGCCACAAAGGTCGGCTCGCCGCCCATGGTCAGGCGCACATCGCCGGCCACCAGCTCGTGGTCGACGGCATCACCCAGGGCCATGACCTCCGCCCATTGTTCTTCGGTATAGGGCTTGGTGACGCGCGGCGATTCGTAGATGCGGGTGACCAGCATATGGTGGCTGAATTCCACCTCGCTCTCGTCCACGCCGCCTTCGATCGGCGCGGCACCCGACGGCTGGGGCGTGCAGGCCAGCGGGATGTGGCCCTCGCCGGCCATCAGGCCCGAGGTGGCGTCCAGGCCAATCCAGCCGGCGCCGGGCAAATAGACCTCACACCAGGCGTGTAAATCGGTGAAGTCGACCTCGGTGCCGCTGGGGCCGTCCAGCGCCTTCACATCCGATTTCAGTTGGATCAGGTAGCCGGAAACAAAACGCGCCGCCAAGCCGCAGTGGCGCAGCAGTTGCACCAGCAGCCAGCCGGAGTCGCGGCAGGAGCCGGAGCCCTTGGTCAGTGTTTCATCCGGCGTTTGCACACCCGGTTCCATGCGTATGGTGTAGCTGATGTCGGTGTGCAACATCTGGTTGATGTCAACCAGAAAATCGATGGTGCGGCGCTTGGTGTAGTTGATCTTGGCCAGGTAGTCGTTGACCAACGGCGTGCGCTCGCCGGCCATCAGGTAGGGCAGCAGTTCCTCCTGCAGCAGTGGGTCGTACTTGAAGGGAAACTCTTCGGCCTCGGGCTCCAGGAAAAAGTCGAACGGGTTGTAGACCGCCATTTCGACGACCAGGTCCACGGTGACCTTGAACTCGCGTGTCTTGTTGGGGAAGACCAGGCGCGCCTGGTAGTTGGCAAACGGGTCCTGCTGCCAGTTCATGAAGTGGCCCTCGGCCGGCTCCACCTTTAGTGAGTAGGAGATGATCTTGCTGCGGCAATGTGGCGCGGGACGAAGGCGCACGACCTGGGGGCCCAGCGCCACCAGGCGGTCATAGGTGTAGTGGGTAACGTGGTTTAGCGCAGCGTGTATGGACATAGGCGTCTCGGTTGAACTCGGGATATGGATCAGTACAAAGTGGCATACCGTTGCCACCATGGTAGCAAGCAATTCCTGCGCCACGGCTACTGCGAGCGGATATTGCGCGTTAGCATGGCTGCGTGCGCGCCGAATTTCTGAATTTCCAGGGTGGGGCCCGTTGGCTGTTTGCCGCTTTGTTGGGCGGTGTGTTGGGGTCTGCGCTGCAGTTGCAGCAGGCAACGCTGTTTGCATGGCCTTTCTATTTGGCTATCTTGCCGCTAGCCCTCGTAGCATATGGTATTACAGCTATAAAAAATATAGCTAACGGCTGGCGCCTCGGCTGTGCGGCATTGGCGCTGGGGCTAGTGGGTTTTGCTGCCACCGGGCTGCGCGCCACGGCCTACTTGTACGATGCGCTGAACCCCGCGCTGGAAGGGCGCGATGTGCGCGTGACCGGCGTGGTGGCCAAGCTGCCACAACGCAATGAGTCGGGCCTGCGCTTTCGGCTGGACGTGGAGTCCGCGGTGCTGGATGGGCAAGTGGTGCGGGTGCCGCCGGTCATGGATGTGGGCTGGTACGGCGGGGCGTTTTCTGCGGGACCCGCCGTGTTGCCGGACGCGGATATACGCAAGGCCGACGACGCAGGTAAAGCCGGCGAAGCGGCCATTCCCGTGACGGGCTTGAACCGCTTGCCACCGGATGTGCGGGCCGGTGAGCGCTGGCAGATGACGCTGCGGCTCAAAGCACCGCATGGTGCCCGTAATCCCCATGGCTTTGACTATGAGCTGTATCTTTGGGAGCAGGGTGTACAGGCCACCGGTTATGTGCGCGCCACGGCCAAGGACCCGGTGCCGCAGCGCCTGGAGCAGACCTGGCGCCATCCGGTGGTGCTGGCGCGCCAGGTGGTGCGCGAACGTATTTACCGGCAGGTGCAGGAGCGCCAGTTCGCCGGCATGATCGCCGCGCTGGTGGTGGGCGACCAGGCGGCGATTGACCGGTTGGACTGGGATGTGTTCCGGGCGACAGGCACGGCGCATTTAATTTCAATCTCTGGCCTGCACATTACGATGTTCGCCTGGGGCGCAGCCTTGGCCGTGGGTTGGCTGTGGCGGCGCTCGGGGCGCCTGTGCATTGCGCTGCCGGCACCCAGCGCGGCGCTGCTGGGTGGCGTGTTGTTGGCCACGGCCTACGCGGTATTTTCCGGCTGGGGCGTTCCGGCCCAGCGCACCTGCCTGATGTTGGCTACCGTGGCACTGCTGCGGTTGTCGGGCGCCCGCTGGCCCTGGCCCCAGGTCTGGATGCTGGCCTGCGCCGTGGTTGTGGCGAGTGACCCCTGGGCTTTGCTGCAGCCGGGTTTCTGGCTGAGCTTTGTCGCGGTGGGGGTCTTGTTTGCTACGGATTTAGGAGCGGGTCAGGCAAACTCTACGGGGGCTAGAGGTGTGAAAGCCCATGTCGTCTCTGGTCTGCGGGAACAATTTGTGATCACCGTGGCGCTGACGCCATTAACTCTGCTGCTGTTCGGCCAGGTGTCCGTGGTGGGTTTGGCGGCCAACGCGCTGGCCATTCCGTGGATCACACTGGTCGTCACACCGCTGGCCATGCTGGGCGTGGTGTTGCCGGTGCTGTGGGATGTGGCGGCCGGTGCGATTGGCTGGTTATATGCCTACCTGCAGTGGCTGGCCAGTTGGCCCTGGGCGGCCATTACGGTCGCGGTGCCGCCGGTGTGGGCCGGGACTGCGGGTGTGCTGGGTGGCGTGGTGCTGGTCATGCCCTGGAGTTGGACACTGCGGAGTCTGGGTTTGCCCCTGCTGCTGCCGGTTTTGCTGTGGCGCGCGCCACTGCCACCCACCGGGCAGTTCGAGTTGCTGGCCGCCGACATTGGCCAGGGCAATGCCGTATTGGTACGCACGGCCAGCCACGCGCTGCTATATGACGCCGGGCCGCGCTTCAGCCTGGAGAGTGATGCCGGCCACCGCATGCTGGTGCCGCTGCTGCAAGCCCTGCACACGCAGCTGGACACACTGGTGCTCAGCCATCGGGACCTGGACCATGTGGGCGGTGCGCCTGCGGTGCTGGCGATGCAGCCACAGGCGGAGCTGCTCAGCTCCATAGAAGCCAGCAACCCCTTGCAGACCTTGCGCCCCGCCAAACGCTGCGTGGCCGGACAACGCTGGGAATGGGATGGCGTGTATTTTGACGTGCTGCACCCCCAGACGGCGGACTACGACGTCCCTGCCAAATCCAACGCCATGTCCTGTGTGCTGCGTGTCTCCAATGGAGCGCAGACCGCCTTGCTGGTGGGCGATATCGAGTTGGCCCAGGAAGCCAGATTGGTAGCCCAAGGTATTGATTTGCGTTCGGATGTGTTGCTGGTGCCGCACCACGGCAGCAAGACGTCCAGCAGTGCCGAGTTCCTGGATGCCGTGGCGCCGCGCGTAGCCATCGTGCAATCGGGCTACCGCAACCGCTTTGGCCATCCGGTGCCGGCGGTGCTGGCGCGCCTGCAGGAGCGGCAGATCCAGGTTGTGGATTCGCCCCATTGCGGGGCCTACACCTGGCAGTCATGGCAATCCCAAAATAGTGCATGCCTGCGCTTGCAAGCCATGCGCTACTGGCACCACAATGTGCCATAGTGGTGCCTGACGGTGGCACTATCCTTGCTAATCTCTGGCTGAGGGCAATGCTACGGTACGCTTCAGCAGGTTGCGGTAGGGTCGGTTGAGGACAGCGCCAGGTTATGGTCTGTCCCGCAAATTTCTAGCAAGCTTTCAGGAAAAACGTTTTATGCAAAAGTTCGACGAGATGTACACCAGCTTGCCCTATGCGTTCTTCACCAAAGGCGAACAGGTGCGGGACCATTACAAGATCTACGACGAATGGCTGGCGCGCCAGCCAGGCGACATGATGGCCAAGCGGCGCGAAGAGGCCGAGATGATCTTCCGCCGGGTCGGCATCACCTTTGCGGTGTATGGCGAGAAAGACGAGTCGGGTGCCGGCACCGAGCGGCTGATCCCCTTCGACCTGATTCCCCGCATCATCCCGGCGCACGAATGGGCGACCATGGAAAAAGGCCTGGTGCAGCGTGTCACTGCGCTGAACCGCTTCATCCACGACGTCTACCATGACCAGGACATCATCAAGGCTGGCATCGTGCCGCGTGAGCAGATCGAGAACAACGCGCAGTTCCGCCCCGAGATGATGGGTGTGGACGTGCCCAACGCGATTTATTCACAGATCTCGGGCATCGACATCGTGCGTGCGCCCGACGCGAAGGGCAATGGCGAGTACTACGTGCTGGAAGACAACCTGCGTGTGCCCAGCGGCGTGAGTTACATGCTGGAAGACCGCAAGATGATGATGCGGCTTTTCCCCGAGCTGTTCAACGCGCACCGCGTGGCGCCCATCGCGCATTACCCCGACCTGTTGCTGGAGACGCTGCGCGCCAGCAGCCCGGCCACGACGGCCGAACCCACGGTCGTGGTGCTGACACCCGGCATGTACAACAGTGCGTATTTCGAACACGCCTTCCTGGCCCAGCAAATGGGCATCGAACTGGTGGAGGGGCAGGACCTGTTTGTCAAGGACGGTTTTGTGTATATGCGCACCACACGTGGCCCGCGCCGTGTCGACGTCATCTACCGCCGCGTGGACGATGACTTTTTGGACCCGACCGCGTTCCGGCCCACGTCGACGCTGGGTTGCGCCGGCCTGCTCGACGCCTACCGTGCCGGCCATGTGACGATCTGCAACGCGGTCGGCACCGGTGTGGCGGACGACAAGTCCATCTACCCCTACGTGCCCAAGATGATCGAGTTCTACCTGGGCGAGAAACCGATCCTGAACAATGTGCCCACGTACATGTGCCGCAACAAGGACGACCTGGCCTACACGCTGGCGAATCTGAAGGATCTGGTCGTCAAGGAGGTGCATGGTGCCGGCGGCTACGGCATGCTGGTCGGGCCGGCCTCGACCACGGCCGAGATCGAAGACTTTCGCAAGGCCATACTGGCCAACCCCAGTGGTTATATCGCCCAGCCCACGCTGAGTCTGTCGAGCTGCCCGACCTTTGTGGAGAGCGGCATCGCACCACGCCATATCGACCTGCGTCCCTATGTGCTGAGTGGAAAGACCGTGGAAATGGTGCCCGGCGGCCTGACACGTGTGGCACTGAAAGACGGCTCGCTGGTCGTGAATTCGTCACAGGGTGGCGGTACAAAAGACACCTGGATTCTGGAAGACGACGACAGCGCCGCGGCCACCGCGGCCATCGTCGCCCATACCGAAGCGGCAAACAGCACCGCCACGCAAACCCAATCGCAATCCCAAACCTGAATCAGGGGAAACCACCATGCTGTCACGCACCGCCGACCATCTTTTCTGGATGTCCCGCTACACCGAGCGGGCCGAGAACACCGCACGTATGCTGGACGTGAACTACCAGACCGGGCTATTGCCGCAATCCGAGGCCGTCGCGCAAATCGGCTGGCAGGGTTTGTTGAGCATCAGCGAACTGTTGTCTACCTATACCGAACGGTATGGCGCCATCGAGGCCCGCGATGTGATGGACTTCATGGTCAAGGACGAGAGCAACCCGTCCAGCATCGTGTCCTGCCTGGGCGCCGCCCGCGAGAACGCGCGCGCCGTGCGCGGCACGCTGACCACCGAGGTCTGGGAGACACAAAACACGACCTGGCTGGAGGTCAAGCGCATGCTCAAGTCGGGTGAGTTCGAGGCCGACCCGGCGCAGTTTTTTGAGTGGGTCAAGTTTCGCTCCCACTTGTCACGCGGCGTTACCGTGGGCACCATGCTGATCGACGAGGCCTTGCACTTCATGCGTCTGGGCACCTTTTTGGAGCGGGCCGACAACACCGCACGTTTGGTGGACGTGAAGTTCCATGCTTTGCAGAGCGACTTTTACGGCACGGCCAATGAGAAGGACCAGGAGTACGACTTCTACCACTGGAGCGCGATTCTGCGCAGCGTCTCGGGCTTTGAGGTCTACCGCAAGGTCTACCGCGACGTCATCAAGCCCGAGCGCGTCGGCGAGTTGCTGATACTGCGCCCCGATATGCCCCGCTCGCTGCATGCCAGCCTGAATGAAGTGGTGGCGAACCTGTCGCTGGTGGCCGGTGATGCATCCAGCGAAACCCTGCGCCGCGCCGGCAAGCTGCGTGCGGAATTGCAGTTTGGACGCATTGACGAAATCCTGGCGACCGGTTTGCATGCCTATCTGACACAGTTTTTGGACCGGGTCAATGACCTGGGTGCACATATCAGCCGGGAGTTTTTGGTGCCGGTGAGTGCCTGATGTTGCGGAGTGTGCAGCCTGTAAGAAATAAAGCGGGCTAATCCAGCAATAATGGGTTTGGCATTCAACCGGACCGGACATGGCATGAACACCAAGGCAGTACAGGCAGTGCCCCCCACTGATACCGACCGCGAGCTGGACCGGGCGCTGGCCTCCGGGCCGCTGCGTGACATCGTCATTCCCCCATGTCCTGAATTGTTGATCGCGCTGCGCCGCGAGATGGACAAGGAAGACCCGGACCCGCAGGTCGTTGCCGCCATTGCCGGGCGCGATGTGGCCATGTCGGCGTCCCTGATACGCACCGCCAATAGCCCGTACTACGCACGCTCCCGCCCCGTGACCTCGGTGGCCGAGGCCCTGGGCCTGCTGGGGCTGCGCATGACCGAGAAATTACTGACGGCATTTCTGACACGCAACTCCATCCGCGTCAGCTCGCCGGTGCTGGAGCACTTCTGGGACACCTCCACGCGCCGCGCGCTGGCCATGGCCCATATCGCGCGCCAGTTGTACGGCGTGGAACCGGACCTGGCCTACACCTGCGGCCTGTTTTGCCATGTCGGCATACCGATACTGATGCAGGGTGTGCGTGGTTATGCCGGCACACTGACCGAAGCACTGGCCCGCCAGGACCGCAGCTTTACCGAGACCGAGAACGCCGCCCACAAGACCGACCACGCGGTGGTGGGTGCCCTGGTGGCGCGCACCTGGCGCTTGCCAACCCCCATCTACCAGGCGGTGCGAGTGCACCACGACTTCACGGTGTTGCGGGACACCAGCGTTGCACCTGAAGTCCGCATGCTGGTGTCCATGGGTTTGGTGGCCGAGCACCTGGTGGCCCTGCATGAAGGTGCCGACGAACTACGGGAGTGGTCCTTGCACGGTGCTGACTGCCTGGCCTGCCTGGCCATCAACGAGACCGAGGTCGATAGCTGGGTGGATGCCCTGCACCCGATCTTTGAGGGCGTGGCACTGGGCTGATACTGTGGCGTACGCGCCTCAGGTCCCGGTGGCGGCCTGCTCCAGCACGGCAACGTCTAACTTGGTCATCTTCATCATGGCCTGCATGGCGCGTTTGGATCGGCCGGCATCCGGGTCGCTGAGCAGGCGGCCCAGGGCCTTGGGCACGATTTGCCACGACAGACCGAATTTGTCCTTCAGCCATCCGCATTGGCTGGGCGCGCCGCCATCGGCAATCAACGCATTCCAGTAGCGGTCCACCTCGGCCTGGTCCTCGCAACTGACAAACATCGAGAACACTTCAGTGAACTTGAAGTGCGGACCACCGTTGAATGCGACGAACTGGCGGCCATCGAGTTCAAAGGTGGCGCTCATCGCCGAACCTTTGGGGTAGGGTGATCCTTCGCTCCAGCGCGCCACTTCCTGCACGCGTGAATTGGGAAACAGCGACACGTAGAAATTGGCGGCGGCCTCGGCCTGCGTGTCGTACCAGAGAAATGGGGTGACCTTGCTGCTGGGTTGCATCATGTGTGATTCTCCTAAAGGGGGCTCTTCATAGTGGGTATTGGGGATAGGCCCCGTCTGTGCGCTGCAATACACCGCATCGTGGCGGGACCAGGTTTACAGTCGGAAGCTTGTTGCCCCCCCAAATCTAAAAGGATGCCCCATGACTATTCGCAATCGATTGATGTTGGGATTCGGTGTCATGCTGGTTTTGCTGGCGGTGGTCGCCGGTGTGGGGCAACTGCAGTTGGCCCAGATTCAACACTTCAATACCGCGCTGGACCAACGGGCCTTTCGCCTGTCCATGGCCTCGGACTGGGCCATGCAGGTCAAGATCGCCGTGGCCAAAAAGGCAGCGCTGCCCGGCCTGGACATGGATCAGGTCAAAAAACTCGGCAGCTTGACGCAGGACAACGAAGAGAAGTCCGCGCTGGCAAAGGCCTTGGCGTCGCATACCGCGTCACCCGAAGACCATATGCAGGCGGTTGACCAATTGGCGGGCAAACTGGTCAGCCTGCAGATCGCCGACAGCGGCCAGTTGCAGGCCGCGCTGACGCGGGCCGTCACCTTGAATTGGAGTGTGTTATTGATCGGCATCGTGTTTGGGATTGCCATTGCGATGCGGATCTCCAACAGCATCGTGCGGCCGCTCAACGATGCGGCCCACGTGGCGCAGAGCATTGCCGGTGGAGACTTGTCCAACAGCATCAGCGCCGGCGGCAAGGACGAGGTCGGGGTAATGCTGAACTCGTTGTCGGCCATGCAGGCCAACCTGGCTAAGCTGGTAGCCAATGTGCGCCAGGGTTCCGAAGGCGTGGCGACCGCATCGGCCGAAATTGCCCAGGGCAATAACGATTTATCGTCCCGCACCGAGCAGCAGGCGAGTGCGCTGGAGCAAACCGCGGCCAGCATGGAAGAGCTGGGCACGACCGTGAAACAAAATGCCGACTCCGCCCGCCAGGCCAATCAACTGGCCATGAGCGCGTCGACCGTGGCTGTGCAAGGTGGTGATGTGGTCGGCCAGGTGGTGGAGACCATGAAGGGCATCAACGAGTCGTCGCGCAAGATTGCTGACATCATCAGTGTCATCGACGGCATTGCGTTTCAGACCAATATCCTGGCGCTGAACGCTGCGGTGGAAGCGGCGCGGGCCGGTGAGCAGGGCCGCGGTTTTGCGGTGGTTGCGTCCGAGGTGCGTTCCTTGGCGGGCCGGTCCGCCGAGGCCGCCAAGGAAATCAAGAGCCTGATTGGCGCCAGTGTCGAACGCGTGGAAACGGGAACCGCACTGGTCGACAAGGCCGGTGTGACCATGACCGAGGTCGTGAGCTCCATCAAGCGCGTGACCGACATCATGGGCGAGATCAGCGCGGCCAGCAACGAGCAAGCTGCCGGCGTGGCACATGTGGGTGAAGCCGTTCGCCACATGGACAATGCAACGCAACAAAACGCTGCGTTGGTGGAGGAAATGGCCGCCGCCGCCAGCAGCCTGAAAGGCCAGGCGCAAGAATTGGTTCAGGTGGTCGCGGTATTTAAACTGTCACCCGACCACGACCGGGTGGCGAGTTACCGCAAGGCCCCGCAAGCGGCGGCCGTGCGTGCGCCCGTCAAAGCCTTGGCGCCTGCACCCAAACGGCCGATGGCACTGGTGGCGAACAAGCCCGGCCCCGTTGCCGGCAAACCCAAGACACTGGCGACACCGCCCAAAACCGCCCCGCCTTCGAGCAAGCCCAAGGCCGGTGCCAGTGACGATTGGGAGAGCTTCTGAGCAGCGACCCGCGCAGCGTGGGGGCAACAATTTTCCGCCGGGCCGCCCCAAGGAAAATTAGCTCCCTTGGGGCTGATGGCTGCGGCTCCCGGCCTGCCTGCGCAGGGCGGGACAGCCAGAAGGGGCGTTGACTCTGGCAACGCCGCGGCCTGCAAGGCCAGCGACCCGCGTAGCGGCGCAGCGTGGGGGCTTAAAGCTGGACGATAACCGCATCTAACTGCAGCGCCTTGATCTTCTCAACGGCAGCCTCGGCATCGGCCCGGCTGTTGTAGGGGCCAACCCGAACACGGGTCAGGTTCAGCTTGGAATGTGTGAGCGCCTTGATCACCGACGGCATTTGCGCCTCCAGCAATTTCGCATGGGCATTCACCGCGTTTTCCGGCTTGGCGAACAGGCCCACATTGATGAAGAAGGGCTTGTCGCCGGGGCCTGCAGCAATGGCGGTGGAGGCACCGCGCTTGGGTGCGGCGGCGGCGCTTGCAGTGGCAGCCGGCTTGGGTGCCTTGTCGCCCTTGGTGGTTTTTTCGGGCTCTTTTTTTGCACGCACCTGGACGGCGGATGTGGCCGCCAGGGCGTTGGCCTTGGGTGCAGGTGTAGCGATAACCGGAGCAGAGGTTTTAGCTACCGATGCCGCACTGGGCTCTGATGCAGTGGCGCTCGCGGCCTTGGCCATTGGGGTGGGCGTAGATGCTGCCGATGCCACCGGGGTGGAGGGACCCGCGGTTGACGCCGCCGCCGACGCAGGCGATGCGGGTTGCGGCGTCTCTTGGGCCACCAGTGCCAGGGTCGTTGGTGCAGATGCGGCAGCACTTGCGCTCGCCGGGGCCGATGCGCCGGCGAGCGGAATCGGCATGGAGACGGGCGCGTTACTGGGGGGGGCGGTTTCTACCGTGCGTCCCACGGCCACGTGGCCCGCCTCCAGCGCACCCTGCGGCATGACGGCCAGGTTGCTGAGCGCAGAAAACTGCAGATAGGCCAACACCGCAGCCAGCAGAAATGCCGCATTCGCGGCCGCCAGCCAGATGGCGCGCCTGCGCGTGGGAGCCCCGCGTGCAAGCTGGGCGCAGGCGTCCGCCACATTGGCGTTGGTGGTCAGGGCCTTGGACATGTTTTTGCGGCATTCCGTGTGCAGCACGGCATTGCCAAAAATCCCTGGCAGCACGAAGGCCGCCAGCCCAAATCCCAGGCCCAAGGCCATCATCAACGTGTCCGAGAACTGGAACACCAGGTGGCCAATGCCAAACACCAACACGACCACTGCCACCACGATTCCCACATAGGCCAGCGCTGCAACCCAGAGCTGGCGAAACAACAGCCAGTTCAGCGTGGCCAGACTGGCCGTATGGTTCCAGCTGACGCCGGCGTGGTCGGCGGCTTCGAAGCGGCTAAAGATGGGGAGGTAGTACTGCGTGCTGACGGGACCGATGGCCGCGCGGTACAGCGTGGTGGTGACGTCTTCTTCCGGGGCTGGCGTGGCGGTGGAGAGGGCGGGTTCGATCATGTGGTTTATTTTGACATGGCGGCGGCCACGTCCTGGCCAAGCTCTATGACCGCCAACGCATAGTAGCTGCTCCAGTTGTAGCGGGTGATGGCATAGAAGTTTTCCGTGCCTGCGATATACAGGGGCGGTCTGTCGCCGTCCTGCAATTCGACCAGGGCCAGCGGGCCGCTGTGTTGCATCGCCGAGATGTCCAGTTCAGCACCCTTGTCCACCATGGTGGACGCGCTGAACGTGGGCAGTATGTCGGGCGCGAGCAGGGCAGCCTTGTCTTCACCCTGCGCGTTCAGGCGCACGGGGTAGTGGGTGGGCATGCCGGGGCGCCACTGAAACGCCTTGAAATAATTGGCCACCGAACCAATGACGTCCGCCGCGCTGTGGAACAGGTCGATGCGGCCATCGCCATCAAAGTCCACGGCATATTTATTCCAGCTTGACGGCATGAATTGCGGCAAACCCATGGCCCCCGCGTAACTTCCGCGCATCGCCATCGGGTCGGTTGTTGTGCGGTGGGTCAGTTCCAGAAAGGCTTCCAGCTCCGAGCGAAAGAACGCCGCACGCTCCTTGGCACGGGGATGCTGCGCAGGGAAATCAAACGCCAGCGTGGCCAGTGCGTCCATCACGCGGTAACTGCCGGTTTGCTGGCCGTAAATGGTTTCCACGCCGATGACGCCGACGATGATGGCCGCGGGTACGCCGGTTTGCTGCTCGGCGCGCTCCAGCGTCTCGCGGTTGTCGCGCCAGAACTTCACACCGGTATTGATGCGCACCGAGTCTATGAAACGGCTGCGGTAGACGGTCCAGTTCTTCTGTGTGCCGACCGCCGGTGGTGAAATGGCGCGGGCAATGCCCGGCATGTAGTGCGCCTGGCCGATGGCATGGCGCACCCACTGCGGGTCTAGCCCCAGACGCAGCGCCATCTCATCGGCGGCCTGCAAGGCGTCGGGCCGACTGGCATACAGCGGGCCACTGGTGTCGGATTTGCGCGGGGGCTGTGTTTGGCGCCTGGTGCGTTTGCTTGCTCCCGCGTGCCCATGGCTGGGCGGCGCCTTCAACGTGCGGGTGCTGTCTTTGGTCGTAAGGTTCGAGGATTTCTGCTCACTAGCCCTCGTGGATATTGCGCAAGCTGCTATTAAAAATATAGCAGTTGATTGGAGGACGCGGGCGGCGGTAGTGGTGGGTTTCACAGAATGCGTTGTGGCCAGGACAAAGAGCGGAATTCGCGTTGCAGTGTAGCCAGTTGGTGTGCCTGTGCGTGGCGGGCGTAGCGCCAGGCTTCCATGCGCAACAACCACTGGCCAATGTGTTCCAGCTCGGTGTTGTTTGCTGCGCTGCGGGTCTGCAGCAGTGTGGCCATGTGGCGTGGCGGAGCGGTATCGGGCAGAGCCAGCCCGGCTTTACGCAAGCGGGCCGTGGCAGCATGCAGCAGCCGCAGCCACGGGTCCTGGCGGTGTCGCTCCCACAGCGTCCAGGCCGCACCAACCAGGGCGGCGGCCACGATCAATGCCAGCAGCACATAGCTCAGATCTTCCCAGCTGGGGGACTCAAAGCCCAGTTTGCGCAGCAAATCCAGCTGCTTGGTTTGCGAGTAGTTCAGCACCCACTGGTTCCAACTGTTATTGGCGGCTTCCCAGAAGGCCCTGATATTCAGCGCAAATTGCGGGTTGACGCCGCCGAGCAGGGCCTGGGCAATGGCGTTGCGTGGCGGCGCCAGGCGGGTAAAACTACCGGTGCGACCTGGAGATACTGCCGACGTGGGGTCCACCCGTACCCAGCCTTGGTCGGCCATCCAGACTTCGGTCCAGGCGTGGGCGTCGCTTTGGCGGATGGACCAGTAGCCGTCCACAGCATTCTGTGTGCCCCCCTGGTATCCGGTCACCACCCGCGCGGGTACACCCATGGCCCGCATCAGTAACACGAAGCTGGAGGCAATGTGTTCGCAAAAACCCTCTTTGCGGTCGAACCAGAACTCGTCCGCTGTGTGCTTGCCATACACGCCAGGCTCCAGCGTGTAGGCGTAGCCGCCAGTGCGCAAACGGTGCATGACCGCTGCCACCAGCGCGCCACTACTGGCACCGGCATTGCGGGGATCTCCGCGGATCTCCGCCGCCAATTGCTGGGTGCGCGGGTTGAAGCCGAACGGCAGGTCCAGAAAGTCCTGCAAACCGGTCACCATGCGCGTGGGGCCGTGGCGGTACGTGGTGTAACTTTGGGCCTGGTAGCGCACCAGGTCGTCAATGGGCCGGTCCGTCACCCATTGCAAATCGCTGTTCATCGTGACGCGGTAGCCCGCCAGCGCCGGTTTGCTTTCGGTCGCGTCCAGCACCAGCAACCAGGGCCTGAAATTCGGCACCAGCGTGACCTGGTACGAGAAGGACGGGCCCTGCACCTGCAGGCCAGTCGCCAACTGTGCGCGCGATGAGACGACGGAGCGGAGCTCACGCCACTCCCGGCCATCAAAGGAGGACAACACCGGCCCCCGAAAGTACATGTCCGCTATGTGGGGAGCCGTGTCGTCAAAGCGTATTCGAAAGGCGATGCTGTCATCCAGAGCCAGGCTGGCAATGGTGCCCACCTGCATGCTGGAGGACAGGCCCGTGCGCCCGGCCATGGCGTCGCCGGGCACGCCCCACAGTGGGGCGATGCGCGGAAACAACATGAACAAGGCGGCCATGATGGGTGCGCCCAACAATGCCATCCAGGCCGCCATTTTGGCCGCCTGCATAAGTGGTGGTTTGCCGACCGGCATATGGCTGTTGACGAGTGCCGTGAGCAGGCCCAAGAGGCCTACCAGCATCGTCAACGCGATCAACAGGCTTTGCGAGAAAAAGAAATTACTGAGCAGCGTGAAGAAGCTCAAGAAGAAGATCACGAAGGCATCGCGCTGGCCGCGCATTTCCAGTGTCTTCAGGCTCAGCAGCACCACCACATAGGTCACGCCGGCATCGCGCCCCATCAGGGTGCGGTGTGTGTAGTAGGTGGCACCGGTGGCCAATAGCAACAGCCCAAACAGCCACCAGCGTGAGGGCAGCGCGAAGCCGCGCACCGCCAGGTAACCACGCCACAGCAGAATGCTGGTGGCCATGCCGCTGCACCACAGTGGCAGGTTGTTGACCTGCGGCGCTATCACCCAGGCGATCACCGTCAACAGGAATAACGTGTCGCGTGCTTCGCGGGGAAGGTTTTTGATGGCTTGCAGCATGCTGTGACGATTCCGTGGACGGCGTCAGGCTTGCGCTACCGCGGTCTGGGTCAGGGCCAGTGCCTGCAGGCAATTTCTGCGATGCGCCTCGCCGCTGTCCGGCGCTATCTCTTGCCCGACCAGGCGCAGTCCATAACGCAGGCCTTGCCTGTCGGCCAGCAGGACCCAGGCGCACAGGCGTGACAGTGCTTGTTCCAGCGGGGCGCTGCCGGCCGTGCCTGCTGTGGCGCCGGCAATGCCGGTGTGGGCCAGGTCCAGCCACAACTCAAAGCGCTGCACCTGCTGGGCGTCGCGGCTGACCAATTCGTCGGTCTTGGCGGCTTTTTTCCACACCACCAGCTTCAATGGGTCACCCCGCCGGTAGGCGCGTACCCCATCAAACTCGCCGGTGCTCTGGCGCTGCACCGTGGCTTGGCCGCCCGGACGTGCCTCTCCAGGCGGCAGTGACGGCGGATGTAATTCGGGGGCCGGGTAGACCAGAACCTGGGCGGCAGGACGCCACACGGTCCAAACCCTGAAGGTGCCCAGCGGAAAACGGGTTTCCGCTGTCAGCGCCGGCACATGGTGCAAGCCACGGCGCATAGGCTGGAAGGCGACCTGCACCTTGGCTCGGCCCTGGGCGGGAACGTTGGTCCAGCTCCACTGGTCCGTGCCCAGCACGGCCAGGCCAATGCCGTAGCGCACGGAGCGCCGGTCGCTCAAGATGTTGACGCCAACTGTAACGCTAGTCCCCGCGAAATGGGCCTCTGGCGCTAGCAAATTCATAGTGATGCCGCGCAGCGTGCCGTGGCAGACATGCATGCCAACAACCGCGCTGCCGGTCAGCAAAAAGGTCAACAAATAGCCCAGGTTGAGCTGGTAGTTGATGGATGCCACCAGCAATATCAGCAGGGTCGCACCCAGCATGAAGCCAGGCCCTGTGGGCAGGATATACACGTTGCGCTGGGTCAGCGTGGTGCTGTCGCGCAGCGGCAAACGGGCCTGCCACCAGCGCTGAAAACGCCCACGCACGTAAGCCAGCGGATGCCAAACCGGATTCGGAAGGGCTGCTTCCATGGTCTGGATCAGGGTAAAGGCACCGCGGCAAGCATGGCGCGGACCTGTTCCACGGCGCCACGGCCCGAGTCGCCGACCGGGATCAGCCGGTGGGCAATGGTTTGCGGCAACATGGCCTGTACGTCGTCGGGTGCCACATAGTCGCGTCCGCTGAGCAGTGCCTGTGCTTTGGCGGCGCGCACCACGGCAATGCCGGCACGCGGGCTCAAACCCTGCAAGAACCACTGGCCGGAGCGGGTGGCGGCGATCAGGTCTTGCACATAGTCCAGCAGCGGGCCGGCCGCATGCACGGCCAAAACCTGCTGTTGCAGATGCTGGAGCTCGACCTGGGACAGCAGGCTGGGCAGGCGCTCGACGATCTCACGGCGGTCATGGCCGGCCAGCAGTTCGCGCTCGGCCAGGCGGTCCGGGTAGCCCAGCGAGATGCGCATCAGAAAACGGTCCATTTGCGACTCGGGCAGCGCGTAGGTGCCCAACTGGTCCAGCGGATTCTGCGTGGCGATGACGAAGAAGGGCTGCGGCAGTGGGCGGGTCTCGCCTTCTATCGTGACCTGCTTTTCCTCCATGGCCTCCAGCAGGGCGCTTTGTGTCTTGGGGCTGGCGCGGTTGATCTCGTCGGCCAGCAGCACCTGCGCAAAAATCGGGCCGGGGTGGAATACAAAAGCCTCCTTGCCGCGCTCGTAGATCGATACCCCCGACAGGTCGCTGGGCATCAGGTCCGACGTAAATTGGACCCGCGAGAACTGCAGGCCAAAGGTGCGTGCCAGGGCATGGGCCAGCGTGGTTTTTCCGACGCCGGGCACGTCGTCGATCAGCAGGTGACCACCGGCCAGCAGGCAGGCGACGCAATCCTGGATCTGTGACGGTTTGCCCACAATCACCGTGTTAAGCTGGTCGAGCAGAGATTTGAGTTTGTGTTGTGCGTCCATGCAGGGACCTTACCCGAAATTTTGATAGGCGAGAGCTTTGGTGAACAAGACCGGTTACTTTACCCACCCCGATTGCTGGAAACATGAAATGGGCGCCGGCCACCCAGAATGTCCGGATCGATTGTCCGCCATCGACGACCGTTTGCTGATCAGCGGCGTGGGCGACGCGTTGGACCGGCGCGAGGCGCCGCAGGCCGCCATTACCGACCTTGAGCTGGCCCATGGCCGCATGCATATTGCGTCTCTGCGCGGTCTGACCGACAGCCTGCGGGAAGAGATAGCCGCCGGAGGCCCGACACACGCCCAGATTGATCCCGACACCGCACTGAACATCCACACCTGGGATGCCGCCTTGCGCGCCGCCGGCGCGGCCCTTGCGGCCACGGATGCCGTGTTGGCCGGTGAACTGGAGAACGCCTTTTGTTCCATCCGCCCACCTGGCCACCATGCCGGGCGCGACCAGGCCATGGGATTTTGTTTTCTGAACAACGTGGCCATTGCCGCGCGTTATGCGCTGGAACGCCATGGCCTCAAACGGGTCGCCATCGTTGATTTTGATGTGCACCACGGCAATGGCACCGAGGACATCGTCGCCGGCGACCAGCGCATCCTGATGGTCAGTTTTTACCAACATCCTTTCTACCCACAGGGCGGCGCCCGTTCACACGCCAGCAACCTGGTCAACCTGCCGGTACCAGCCTATACCAAGGGGCCGCAGGTGCGCGAGTTGGTTGAGACCTATTGGCTGCCGAGGCTGGAGGCCTACAAGCCGGAGATGATTTTCATCAGCGCCGGTTTTGACGCCCACCGCCTGGACGACATGGGGCAGATGGGACTGGTAGAGGCCGACTACGCCTGGATGACCCAGCGCATCAAGGAGATTGCGCAACGCCACGCCCAAGGGCGCATCGTGTCCTGCCTGGAAGGCGGCTACAACCTGGACGCCTTGGCACAAAGTGTCGAAGCCCACATTCGCGTATTGGCAGACCTTTGATGGCAAACATGGCAAACATGACAAAAATTTCCGCACCGCAGCCCATAGACGACCTCGAGGGTTGGCTGGCGGCTTTTACACAACCCACAGTGCTGGTCGAACTGCTGGTACTGGTGACCTGTGTGGCATTGTCTTGGGGCCTGGTGGCAGCTCTGCGCCGGCCTTTGGGCGCACACGACGGGCGCTCCATTTTGTTTGGCGAGCGCTCGGTGGACGGTGTGTTATTTCCGCTGGTGCTTTTGTGCCTGGGTTCGGCGGCGTTGGCGGTGCTAGGTAATTTTGTGCGCGTTGCCGTCTTCAAGCTGGCGATCCCGGTGCTGGTGGCGCTGGTGGTGATACGGGTCGGCGTCAAGGTCTTGCGCGTTGCGTTTGAAGATGCGCGTTGGGCCCGCGCACTGGAACACACCATTTCCTGGCTGGCCTGGCTGGCCATGGTGTTGTGGGTCAGCGGTCTGCTGCCGGTCATATTGAACGAGCTGGACCAGATCACGTGGAAGGTGGGTGGCGCCAAGCTGTCGGTGCGCAGCGCCATTGAGGGCCTGCTGACGGCTGGCGCCGTGCTGATACTCACGCTGTGGATATCCGCAGCGATCGAGACACGCCTGCTGCGATCGGCCACCGGAGGTGAGTTGTCGCTGCGCAAGGCGGTCAGCAATGCGACCCGGGCCCTGCTGATGTTTGTCGGCCTGATCGTGGCGCTGTCGGTTGTGGGCATTGACCTGACGGCGCTGTCGGTGCTGGGTGGTGCGGTCGGTGTGGGTATTGGTTTTGGCCTGCAAAAGCTGGCGGCAAATTACATCAGTGGTTTTGTGATTCTGGCCGAGCGCAGCATGCGTATAGGTGACAGCGTGCGGGTCGACAACTTCGAAGGCATCATCACCGAGATCAATGCCCGCTATACCGTGGTGCGCTCCCAGGCCGGGCGAGAATCGATTGTGCCCAACGAGTTGCTGATCACCAGCCGGGTGGAAAACCTGTCGCTAGCGGATACCCATTTGCACCAGACCACGGTGGTCTCGGTGGCCTATGAGAGTGACGTGGACCAGGTGACTGCGCTGCTGCTGCAGGCAGCGCTGGCGCAGGAGCGGGTGCTGCGCGACCCCAGCCCCGTGGTTTACCTGTCGGCGTTTGGTGCGGACGGGCTTGAATTTACCGTGGGCTACTGGGTCCGGGATGTGCAGAACGGCCAGATGAACCTGCGCTCCGATATCAACCGCGCCATCCTCGCCGCGCTGCGGGCCAATGGCATTGAGATTCCCTACCCGCAGCGCGTGGTCCACCAGCGCTGATCCATTGGCGACATCGGGGCTGGTTTTCAGCCGATGTAGGGTTATAATTCAGAAAAAGCACGATCGTTCTATTTTGTGCTTTATGATCCGATGGTCGTCCTGGCGACGTTCCGAAGGAGTGGGGCGGCATAGAATCGGGCGAGTTGACGTGTACGTCAAGTAGCAAACCAATTTGTAACCATCTGGAGCGGCAGCATGAAAGTCCTGGTAAGCGTTAAACGCGTGGTCGATTTCAACGTCAAGGTGAGGGTCAAGTCAGACGGCACCGGTGTCGATATCGCCAACGTCAAAATGAGCATGAACCCCTTCGACGAGATAGCCATCGAAGAGGCCGTCCGCCTGAAGGAAAAAGGCGTTGTCACCGAAGTCATCGCCGTATCCTGTGGCGTGACCCAATGCCAGGAAACCCTGCGCACCGCCATGGCCATTGGTGCCGACCGCGCCATCCTGGTGGAAACCGCCGTCGAGCTGCAACCCCTGGCCGTGGCCAAGTTGCTCAAGGCGCTGGTCGAAAAAGAACAACCCGGTCTGATCATCCTGGGCAAACAAGCCATCGATGACGACTGCAACCAGACCGGCCAGATGCTGGCCGCCATGGCCGATCTGCCCCAGGGCACGTTTGCCAGCAAGGTCGAAGTGGTCGATGGCAAGGTCAACGTGACCCGCGAAGTGGATGGCGGCTCCGAGACTGTATCGCTGACCATGCCCGCGGTCATTACCACCGACCTGCGCCTGAATGAGCCACGTTATGTGACCTTGCCCAACATCATGAAGGCCAAGAAAAAGCAATTGGACATCGTGACGCCCGAGTCTCTGGGTGTGGACGTGACTCCGCGCATCAAGACCCTGAAAGTGGTCGAGCCACCCAAGCGCAGCGCCGGTATCAAGGTGCCAGACGTGGCCACACTCGTTGCTAAATTGAAAACTGAAGCAAAAGTTATTTAACACCCCTGAGTCGGCCTGCGGCCGCCTTCCCCTCAAGGGGACGAACCCAGTGGCCCGGCAAAGCCGGCTCCACGGGTTCCCTGGAAAGAAAGCCGCTCCGTCACTGAACACAAAAGGAATTCAATCATGACTTCACTCGTAATCGCTGAACACGACAACGCCTCCATCAAGGGCGCAACCCTGAACACCGTTACCGCTGCACTGAAGTGTGGTGGCGACGTGCACGTGCTGGTGGCTGGTAACAATGCCGCTGCCGCCGCTGCTGCTGCCGCGCAAATCGCCGGTGTGGCCAAGGTGTTGCACGCTGAAGGTGATGGTTTCACCCACGGCTTGGCCGAAAACGTGGCAGCCCAGGTGCTGGCCGTTGCCTCCAACTACAGCCACATCTTGTTTGCCGCCACCGCGTCGGGCAAGAACGTTGCACCCCGCGTCGCCGCCAAGCTGGACGTCGGCCAAATCTCCGACATCACCAAAGTCGACAGCCCCGACACCTTTGAGCGCCCCATCTACGCCGGCAACGCCATCGCCACCGTGCAGAGTGCGGATGCAACCAAGGTGTTGACCGTGCGCACCACCGGTTTCGACCCCGCAGCCGCCACCGGTGGTAGCGCAGCAGTCGAAGTGTTGAGCGCCGTGGGCGTTAGCGCACAGGCCACCTTTGTCGGCTCTGAAATCGCCAAGAACGACCGCCCCGAGCTGACCGCCGCCAAGATCATCGTTTCCGGTGGCCGGGCTCTGGGCTCCAGCGAAAAGTTCATGGACGTCATGACCCCGCTGGCCGACAAGCTGGGCGCCGCACTGGGCGCATCGCGCGCGGCCGTGGACGCAGGTTACGCGCCCAATGACTGGCAAGTGGGCCAGACCGGCAAGATCGTCGCGCCCCAGCTGTACATCGCAGCCGGCATCAGCGGCGCTATCCAGCATTTGGCCGGCATGAAGGACAGCAAGGTTATTGTTGCCATCAACAAGGACCCCGAAGCGCCGATCTTCAGCGTGGCGGATTACGGCCTCGAGGCCGACCTCTTTGTCGCCGTGCCCGAGTTGACTGCAGCGCTGTAAAGCGCGACCCGAACAGGGCATCCCACGGGATGCCCTTTTTTTGCTTTTGCTTTTATTTGAAATCCCCCGGAGTACCCCATGAGCTACGTCGCGCCCGTCAAAGACATGTTGTTCAACATCCAGCATTTGGCCAAGATCGACCAGATCGCACAAATCCCTGGTTTTGAAGATGCCGGCTTTGACACCGCACAGGCCGTGCTGGAAGAGGCCGCCAAGTTCAACGAAGGTGTGCTGGCCCCACTGAACCGCGCCGGTGACCTGAACCCGTCGAGCTGGAAAGACGGCGTCGTCACTGCGACCCCTGGCTTCAAGGAAGCCTTCAAGCAATTTTCTGAGGGCGGCTGGCAAGGCCTGCAGCACCCGGTCGATTTTGGCGGCCAGGGCTTGCCCAAGACCATCGGCTCGGTCTGCGGCGAGATGCAGAACTCCGCCAATATGAGTTTTGCGCTATGCCCATTGCTCAGCGATGGCGCGATTGAAGCCCTGCTGACCGCCGGCTCGGACGACCTCAAAGCCACTTACCTGGAAAACCTGGTCAGCGGCAAATGGACCGGCACGATGAACCTGACCGAGCCCCAGGCCGGCAGTGACCTGGCAGCAGTGCGCACCCGCGCCGAACCATTGCCCGACGGTAGCTACAAGATCTTTGGCACCAAGATTTTCATCACCTGGGGTGAACACGACATGGTCGAGAACATCGTCCATCTGGTGCTGGCCCGTGTGACCGGCGCGCCCGAGGGCGTCAAAGGCATCAGCCTGTTTGTGGTACCCAAGTTCATGGTCAACAAAGACGGTTCGCTGGGCGCGCGCAATGACGTGCACTGCGTCAGCATCGAGCACAAGCTGGGCATCAAGGCCAGCCCCACCGCAGTGCTGCAGTTTGGCGACCACGGTGGTGCTGTAGGTTACCTGGTCGGTGAAGAAAATCGCGGCCTGGAATACATGTTCATCATGATGAACGCCGCGCGTTACGGCGTCGGTGTGCAGGGCATTGCGATTGCCGAGCTGGCCTACCAGACGGCGGTGCGTTTCTCGCGTGAACGTGTGCAAAGCCGTCCGGTCGATGGCTCCGTCAAGGCTGCAGCGCCCATCATCCACCACCCCGATGTGCGCCGCATGCTGATGACGATGCGCGCCTATGTGGAAGGCTGCCGCGCGATGGCCAGCGTGGCCGCATCGGCCTACGACGCCGCGCACAACCATCCGGACGCCGAGGTGCGCAAGGTCAACCAGACCTTTTACGAATTCATGGTGCCTCTGGTCAAGGGCTATAGCACCGAGATGAGCCTGGAAGTGACTTCGCTGGCCGTGCAGGTGCATGGTGGTATGGGTTTTATCGAAGAAACCGGCGTGGCGCAGTTCTACCGCGACGCCAAGATTCTGACCATTTACGAAGGCACAACCGCCATCCAGGCCAATGACCTGGTAGGCCGCAAGACCTCTCGAGATGGTGGCCAGACCGGCAAAGCCTTGGCGGCGCAAATTGAAACGACGGAAGCTGAGTTGCTGAAGAGCGGTACAGCGGATGCCGTGGCGGTTGCCAAACGCCTGAAGGCCGCACGCGAAGCTTTCGTGGATGTCGTGAACTTTGTCGCCGGCAACACCAAGGCCAGCCCGAATGCCGTGTTTGCTGGCAGCGTGCCCTACCTGATGCTGGCCGGCAATGTGATGGCCGGTTGGCAAATGGCGCGTTCACTGCTGGTGGCGCAGGAGCAGATCGCTGCGGGTACCGACGTGGCCTTTATGCAAGCCAAGATCACCACCGCACGTTTCTACGCCGACCACCTGCTGGTCAAGGCCGGTGGCCTGCGCGACAGCATTGTTGAAGGCGCGGATTGCGTCACGGCCTTGCCCCTCGACGCGTTTTAAGCGTGGCTGCACACCAGCCTCTTGCGCAATGGCGACAGGGGCTGGATGCCATTTTCCGTTAGCCTCTTTGTTCTAAAACAGGAATCTCCATCCATGTCCAAACTCCCAGGCGCTCTGGCGCACGTGCCGTTCCCGGTCATCGGCTCGCCGCTGTTCATCATCAGCAATCCCAAGCTGGTGATAGCCCAGTGCATCGCCGGTGTCGTGGGCTCCATGCCCGCACTGAACGCACGCCCGGCCGAGCAACTGGAAGAGTGGCTGATCGAGATCACCGAGGGCTTGGCGGCCTACAACAAGGCCAACCCCGACAAGCCTGCCGCACCCTTTGCCATCAACCAGATCGTGCACAAGAGCAATGACCGGCTGGAGCACGACATGGCGATGTGTGTGAAATACAAGGTGCCGATCATCATCACGTCGCTGGGTGCACGTGAGGACATCAACGCCGCGGCCCACAGCTACGGCGGTGTGGTGCTGCACGACATCATCAACAACAAACATGCGCGCAAGGCCATCGAGAAGGGTGCCGACGGCCTGATCGCCGTGGCCGCGGGAGCCGGGGGCCATGCAGGCGTGAAGAGCCCGTTTGCGCTGATGCAGGAAATCCGCCAGTGGTTCGATGGCCCGGTGGCCTTGTCGGGTTCCATCTCCACCGGTGACGCCGTGTTGGCGGCGTTGGCTCTGGGCGCAGACTTTGCGTATATCGGCTCGGCCTTCATCGCCACCGACGAGGCGCGTGCGGCCGAATCCTACAAGCAGGCGATTGTGGACGGTAGCTCGGACGATATTGTCTACAGCAATCTGTTCACTGGCGTGCACGGCAACTATCTGGCGCCCAGCATACGCGCGGCAGGCCTGGACCCCGAGAACCTGCCGGTCAGCGACCCCAGCGCCATGAATTTTGGTGGCAGTTCCGCCAAGGCCTGGAAGGAAATCTGGGGCTGCGGTCAGGGCATTGGTGTCATCAACAAGGTGCAGGGCGCGGCGGCGTTTGTGGCCCAGTTGCAGCGCGAGTACGCACAAGCCAGGGCGCGTCTGGCGCTGTAGTGTGGTGACGGGCGACACCCTTCTTGGGTGGCTGATTGCTATGATTGTGATAGCGTACTACGTAGGTTCTACGAGGGCTAGTGACCTATTTATCTCTGAGTTCGCTGAAATAAACCTGTTTTGGGTATTTTTTGGCAAATTAGGCCCTCCGACGGGCTTTCCAGCACGTTCAGATCGTCTTGACACCAACGGATAGCCCTCGGCGCAACGCTGTTCACGACAAATTTGCCTGTGCGGCTATTTGGGTGCGATTCCCATGTCATCGAGACGCAGCAAAATCTCGGTGCGCCGCTCACGCTTCACTTCCAGCCAGTGCCGGTCGTCCATCGCGCCAATAAGCGCATACAGGGCGACCAGGCTTGTGCCGGGCACATCGCGCTTGAGCCGGGCGTACACATCAAATGGGTCAGCGGTTTCAAGTTGCTGGGGCGATTCAATTCCCACGCGCGCCAGCGCCAGCTCGAACTTGGCACCGACGTTCTTCATATCTTGCAAGCGTTTGGGTGGGCTGATCATCACGGAATCCATCGCAATAGGACGACTACTGACAGGTTCTGACAACAGCGGGAACTACATTTTCTGCAGCGCAATATTGCGTTGACCCCACTGTTACCCTAGGAGAATACTATGGACCACACCCGCGCAATTCGCAGCCGCCGGCGCGCCAATCACTACTTGGGTGCGCGGGCAGCCTGGGTTTCTTTCGCGAGCCTTGTCGAAAGGCGCTGATGGAAATTGGTTTGACGTTGTGTTTTGGGAGTCTTTTCAATCGCCTTATCGAATCCCCGTGTTGCTGAAAGACCAGGTTGCCAGGGAGCGGCACAACCTCATCCGGCTGGGCTGCGAGCAGCAGCGCAAAATGCGAGCATCCTACGTGGGGGCGTACGAGGTTTTTTGCCCAAGATAAGATCGTTCGCGTATTTGCGCATGTGGAGTCACTATCAGTGCGCGGGGATAACATTTCCTCAGCGGTAACAGGGATCAAAAAATGAATGTTGTGCCATTCTCGGCAGTTGAAAAGAACGCGCTTTTGCGTGTCAAAGGCGTTGGGCCAAAAGTGGTTGAGCGACTTGAGCAAATGGGATTTTCATCCCTTCACCAATTAGCCGATGCGGACGCACGCGACATCCTGGCCCAAGGGGCAGCGTTGAGCGGTTCGAGCTGTTGGAAGAACAGCCCGCAGGCAAAAGCTGCCATCGAGGCAGCCATCGGCGCCGCCTTGGTGGCAGTCGATGGCAAAGCCGCCAACGGGTGAGTTACAGCCAGATGCAATCGTGGCCGGCCAGCCCGCCGACCACACGCACGTGGAAATGCGCCTTAGCGTGCGCTGAATGGTTTTAGAGGCGTTGTTGCTTTATCCCTCCAGCCCCACAGCACCGGGTAGGCGTCCAGTTGTGCGACTTCCGACTGGCCCATAGCTATGGTGGTGTGGTGCTGCATGGTTTGTGGAGCGGGAAAGTTATTTGCGGGGGGGCTTAGCGCACTTTTTGCACGGCGGGCAGCAACAAGGCCTTGTCCCCATCCGGCTTGGCGCTGATCTCCAGGGCCTTGCATTGCCACACACCGTTTTCCAGTTTGGCGATCTTGTCCCTGGCACAGCTTGGCTTGTTACCGGGCGACGCTGCGGTGGGGTCGCTGGAAGGCGCCGCAGTGATATCCATGGCTTTGCACTGCCACAGGCCCTGTTCCAGTTTTGCTATTTGGCCCATGGGGCAGGCAGGTTTTGTGGGCGAAGGCCCCGCTGCGTAACAAGAGAAGGACAACAAACTGATGGACAGTGCAGAAACAAAAGTTTTTCCGGCTTTGACGACGAAGCGCATGGTGGCATTCCTTTGTGGTGAAGCGAGTTAAAAGATTGGATAACACTGCTTGTGTCGTGCCGGCAATTGGAATGGTTCAATAAATTTGGTAACCAAGTGTTCCGCACGAAGCTGCGCAGCCAGCGTACCGGCCCGAGTGCCTACGGAAACAGCTGGTTGACATGATGCATCGCCGTGATCGACTCAAACTGCAAAGCTTGGAGGGCGTTTGGCTGCCCCAACCCGTGCCATACTTCGCCGCCTTAACTGTCACCTCAAACTCTTCGAAAGAATAAAACGATGCAAAGCAACGCAACGATGCCGGTCGACCCACTGTCGACGGTCACCCTGCTGCCACCACGCCAGCGCGCGGACCTGCGCCCCTACTCCAATGAGAAGACGCTCTTCATCATCATGGCCATCATCTCCGCCATCGGCTGGGTGGCGTTGACGGTGAGCACGGTCGGCCTGATCTGGCTCATCATGCTGGGCGTTTATGTGTTGGGGCTGGCGATGTTTTCGTATTTCATCTCCTATGTACGTGGCAATGGCGTGCGGGTCACCGCCGATCAGTTCCCGGACCTGCATGCCCGCTTCGAGGCCTGCTGCCAAACCGTGGGCATGACCAAGCGGCCGGAGTTTTACCTGATCACCGGAAACGGCGCCTTGAACGCCTTTGCCACGCGTTTCCTGAACCGCTACTACGTGGTGCTGTACAGCGACGTGGTGGACGCTTTGGAGGACGAGCCCGATGCGCTGAACTTCTACATCGGTCACGAACTCGGCCACATCGCCCAAAAGCACCTGGTACACCATTGGTGGCTGGTGTTTGCGCGCTGGATACCTTTG
>JAZKIR010000121.1:0-2018 GCA_040384785.1 Pseudomonadota bacterium | reverse complement strand
TGGCCCGCATCCAGAGCCTGCGCGCCGAAGGTTTGCTGGCCCAGGCCGGCAAGCAGTACAAGGAATTCCGCGACTTTGCGGTGCTGTACCGCGCCAACCACCAGGCCAAGCCGTTCGAAAAGGCGCTGCGCAAGGCCGGCATTCCCTACAAGGTGTCGGGCGGGCAGAGTTTTTTTGACCGGGCCGAGATCCGCGACCTGTGCGCCTGGTTTCGTTTGTGGGCCAATAACGATGACGACCCGGCATTCTTGCGCGCAGTGACTACCCCCAAGCGCGGCATTGGCCACACCACGCTGGGCACGCTCGGTGTATTTGCGACACAGTACAAGCTCAGCCTGTTCGAGTCCTTGTTTGCCAGTTCGCTGGGCGCGGTGCTGGCGGCCAAGGCGGTGGGCAGTCTGCACGAGTTCGGTCGTTATGTGAACGATCTGCAGCACCGGGCCCGCCACACCGAAGGGGCCGAGGCCGCCAAGGTTTTCATGATGGATTGGCTCAAGGAAATCGGCTACGAAAAACATCTGCTGGACGGTGAAGACAGCGAGAAGGTGGCCGCTGCCAAATGGTCCAACGTGCTGGAGTTTTGCGACTGGATGTCGCAGCGCTGCGGCGGCGAGCTGGATGACACAGCCGGTGTGGCCACGGTACGCGAGGTGAAGAATCTGCTGGAAGTGGCGCAGACCATCGCGCTGCTGTCGACCATCAGCGAACGCGAGAAAGACCAGGACGTGGTGACGCTGTCCACATTACACGCCTCCAAGGGCCTGGAGTGGCCACACGTGCTGCTGGTGGGCGTGACCGAAGGCATGTTGCCCTTCAAACTGAACGACGGCGCCGACTCGGTGGGCGGGTCGGAGAAAGCCCATGAATCCGCCAATGAAGACATGGCCCAGCGCCTGCAGGAAGAGCGGCGGTTGATGTATGTGGGCATTACCCGTGCCCAGCGCAGCCTGGCCGTAAGCTGGACGCGACGCCGCAAAAAAGGCCGCGAAATGGTGACCGTTCTACCCAGCCGTTTTATTGCCGAGATGGGCCTGGACCAGACTACGGTGCGTGAAGACCCGCGTGAAAAATTGAAGGCGCTACGGGCAGAGTTTGCGGCAAAGGCGCTGAATTCAGCGGCGGCGGCTGCACAAGTGCGCTAAAGGTCCGGACTGCGGTGGAGCGTGGGGGCAAAGGTTTCAGCGCCGGGCCGCCCCAAGCCGAAACACTGCCCCCCCCAGGGGCAGCGACCCGCGTAGCGGTGGAGCGTGGGGGCGATACGTCTTCAGCGCAGCGCGTCGTAACCGGTGCGCATGACAGAATCCGAGAAGCCCGACCCACCTTTGGGTTCGGCGACGCCAAACTCCGCATCGTGTATTTCCGCCAGCAACATCATGGCATTGGCTGCGTCTTGGTTAAAGCCCATGCGTGCATGGCCCATTCCGTCACCGCCGCTCAAGATGAGCTTGGAAATATAGTCGCTGCATTCCTTGTATCCCCACAAGGTGCGAATGGTATTGGCGATGCGGTGGTGGTGCAATTCCACGGTCGATATGGCATCTTCCTTGCGCTGCTCCAGCGTTCGCTCTCTCCTCGAATGCGGATTGACGCTCGGGTTATCTTCCGGCAAACCCATGGGGACCGTATTTTGGAAAGATGGGGAGTCTACGTCCAAGGTCGGCAAGGCGCTGAATTTGGAGTCCTGCTCAGCCACCGCACTCTCCCACAGCCCCCAGGTAGTATCCGGATCGTCTTCGACGACCTCCAGCCCACGCGAGTCCAGGGCATCCCGGTTCGATGTTGGACCGTCGGGCTTTTTGCCCCTGCCAAGAAAACCACTGAACATGGAATTTCTCCGTAGTTTCTGTACATGCTACTCCAGCCAGCGCTTCTTCGCCACAAATAGCGCGTCGAAGCCGTATAAAGGGCCAGATACGACAAAGCCGACTGCAAGAGTCGGCTTTGGGCGCCCCGGAACGGGGCAAATATGGAGCGGGAAAAGAGGTTCGAACTCTCGACCTATACCTTGGCAAGGTATC
>JAZKIR010000120.1:0-4129 GCA_040384785.1 Pseudomonadota bacterium | reverse complement strand
TTTGGCGCGCCATCTCCAAGAAAGCTTGCCGCTGATCTCAGCGAAGCCTTCGATTCTTGCTTCCCCTGGCCAAAACCTCCATTCCCAACAAGCGGATATGATTTTCCTTATTGCTGCGCGTGTCCCGCGCTAACGGCAATTACGCGCTTGAAGATGCAGCCAGCTATGTAACCACTAGTAGCAATCAATCGTATCTTATTGATACATAACGATAAATTCATAAAATGAAACTTGCCACCTGGAATGTGAACTCCCTGAGCGTACGCCTGCCACAGGTGTTGAACTGGCTGGCCAGCAACCCGGTCGACGTGCTGGCGCTGCAAGAACTGAAGATGACGGACGACAAGTTTCCGGCCGACGCCTTCCAGACCATCGGTTACCACGCCCAATGGTTTGGGCAAAAGACCTACAACGGTGTCGCCCTGTTGTCGCGCGTACCCGCCCGTGACGTCGTGAAAAACATACCGATCTTTGACGACGAGATGGCACGGGTCATCAGTGCCACTTTCCCGCTGGCACCCGACCTGGCCGGCGGCGAAGCGGACGCTGGCATACGCGTCGTGGGTGGCTACTTCCCCAACGGACAGGAACCCGGCAGCGACAAGTTTGAATACAAGATGGCTTGGCTGGACGGCCTGCGTCAGTGGATCCGCGATGAGATGGTCACGCACCCCCGCTTGGTACTGCTGGGCGACTTCAACATCACCTTTGATGACCTGGATGTGTGGGACCCCGTGGGGCTGCAGGACACCATCCATTGCACCGAGGAAGAACGCTACCACCTGCGAGCCCTGGTGGCGCTGGGCCTGCACGACAGCCACCGCCTGTTCGAGCAGCCTGCCAAGAGTTATTCCTGGTGGGACTACCGCAATGCCGGCTTCACACGCAACCGCGGCCTGCGTATTGACCACATCCTGATCAGCCCGGCCCTGAAGCCGTTCGCCAAGGCCTGCAGCATAGACAAGGTGCCGCGCAAGAACGAGCGCCCCAGCGACCACGCCCCGGTGGTTCTGACGCTGGGTCCGCTATAAATTGGATAGCGTCCCACGCAATTTTTGCAAGGGCTAGCTGCTCTTTATGCTAGAAGGCTTTCGGCGCTGACATAGGCCAGGCCCAGGTCGCGCGCCACGGCTTCGTAGGTAACATGGCCTTCACAGACATTGAGGCCGTTGCGCAGGTGCACGTTGTCGCGCAGCGCCGCTCTCCAGCCTTTGTTCGCCAGTGCCACGGCGTGGACTATGGTGGCGTTGTTCAACGCAAAGGTGGACGTGCGGGCCACGGCTCCGGGCATGTTCGCCACGCAATAGTGCACCACGCCATCAACCACATAGGTGGGTTCGGCATGTGTGGTGGCGTGAGACGTCTCAAAACAGCCGCCCTGATCAATGGCTACGTCCACCACCACGGCGCCTTTTTTCATGCGCGCAACGTGGTCACGGGTGACCAGCTTGGGCGCGGCAGCCCCCGGAACCAGAACACCACCAATAACCAGGTCCGCGTCCAGCACCGCCTCTTCAATGCTGCTGACTGTCGAATACACGGTGCTGATGCGGTTGCCAAACACCAGGTCCAGCTGGCGCAGGCGGTCCACACTCTTGTCGATGACGGTCACGCGTGCGCCCAGCCCCACGGCCATTTGCAAGGCATTGGTGCCGACCACACCGGCGCCGATGATGACCACATGGGCCGGCGCAACACCGGGTACACCACCCAGCAACAGGCCGCGGCCGCCGTGCTCTTTTTGCAGATGCGTGGCACCGGCCTGTATCGCCATGCGCCCCGCCACCTCACTCATGGGCGCCAGCAAAGGCAAGCCGCCCGAGGCGCCGGTAATGGTTTCATAGGCAATACACACCGCACGGGACTTGACCAGGGCAGCGGTTTGTTCGGGGTCGGGGGCCAGGTGCAGGTAGGTGTACAGGATCTGGCCGGGGCGCAACATGGCGCACTCGCCAGGCTGGGGTTCCTTGACCTTGACCACCATGTCGGCACGCCGAAAAATTTCGTCTGCAGTAACCACCACCTCGGCACCGGCCGCCTGGTATAGGGCGTCGTCCAGGCCAATGGCCGTGCCCGCATTCTGCTGCACCATGACGCCGTGGCCATGGGACACCAGTTCACGCACGCTCGCCGGTGTCAGGCCGACGCGGTACTCGTTGTTCTTGATCTCCTTGGGAACTCCAATCAGCATAACCATCTCCTGTTGTGTTTGAATGAAACACCATTGTGCGGAAATTCGAAATTATTAGTAGCTCCATGCATTTAATACTCATGGTATTAATACGTCTAATAATTAACGCAAATCACCTGCCACTTTGACGCCCAATCCGATGCTCAAACGCAAACTGCAGGCGTAAAAAAACCGCTATGGTTTAGATAGCGGTCTTTAGCCTGTTGGCGAGGGCTAGTGGCTATTTACTCCAAACCTAACTCCTGAATTTTGCGCGTAATGGTGTTGCGTCCTATGCCCAGTTTCTGTGCTGCCTCTATACGCCGTCCTTTCGTGTTGGCCAAGGCGGCCAGAATCAGGCGTGACTCGAAGCGATGGGTCAAGGTGTCCCATACGTCGGTTTTGCCCGCGCCCAGGAGGGCGATGGCCTCGGCTTCCAGATCAGCCTCCCACCCCGCCAAGGGCCCTGCATGTGCTGGCGCAGAGGTGGTTTGCGGTAGCGGCATAGACTGCACCGCAGGGTCAGCACTCGCAAGCTCGTCGCGGCGCACGCCGGCATGCGGGCTTTCCGAGCCCGTATCAGGCAATTTGGCACCAACCTCCGGCGGCAAGTCCTTGGGCTCGATCATCTGCGCGGGAGCCATCACGGTCAGCCAGTGACAGACATTTTCAAGCTGGCGCACATTGCCCGGGAAGCCGAACGACTCCAGCCAGGCCAGGGCCGCATCGGAAATACGCTTGGGGTCCACGCCGAGTTGTTTGGCACTTTGCTGGAGAAAATGCCGCGTCAACATGGAAATGTCTTCCTTGCGTTCACGCAAGGCCGGCAGGCGCAAGCGGATGACATTCAGGCGGTGGAACAAGTCTTCGCGAAACCCGCCTTCCTTGACCCTTTGCTCCAGGTCCTGGTGGGTGGCAGCAATGACCCGCACATTGGTCTTGACGGCACTGTGACCGCCAACGCGGTAGAAATGACCATCGCTGAGCACCCGCAGCAAACGGGTCTGCAACTCAAACGGCATGTCGCCGATTTCGTCGAGGAACAGCGTGCCGCCATCGGCTTGCTCAAAACGGCCCCGGCGCATGGTTTGCGCGCCGGTGAAGGCGCCGCGTTCGTGGCCAAAGAGTTCACTCTCCAGCAAATCCTTTGGAATTGCCGCGGTATTGATGGCCACAAATGGACCGTTGGCACGCGGTGAATGCTTGTGCAGCGCGCGTGCAACCAGTTCCTTGCCCGAGCCGGACTCGCCGGTGATCATGACGGTTACGTTGCTCTGGCTCAGCCTGCCGATGGCGCGGAACACGTCCTGCATGGCCGGTGCCTGGCCCAGCATTTCTGGCGCATCGCTCATGCGCTCCTCGGCGACCTCTTCGCGCTGGCTCTCTTCCACCGCACGGCGTATCAACTCCACGGCCTTGGGCAGGTCAAACGGCTTGGGCAGATACTCGAAGGCACCACCCTGGAAGGCACTGACCGCGCTGTCCAGATCGGAAAATGCCGTCATGATGATGACCGGCAAACCGGGGTGCTTGGCCTTCACCTTCTCCAGCAACTCCAGCCCCGAGCCTCCGGGCATGCGAATATCGCTGACCAGGATCTGCGGCCCCTCGTCGTCGGCCGCGGTATTCAGCGCAGCCAACACATCACGGGAATTGGAGAAGCTGCGTGTGGGCAGGTGCTCCCGCAACAGGGCCTTTTCCAGTACGAAGCGTATGGACTGGTCATCATCTACTATCCAAATTGGCTTCATTGTTTTTGCGTCCCCTACAGTTTCAAGGTAACGGAATCAATATTTTGAAATCCGTACGGCCTGGCACGCTATCGACCTCGATCAATCCGTGGTGTTGCTGTACAAAGGTTTGCGCCAATGTCAGCCCCAGGCCGGAACCGCCTTCCCTGCCCGACACCAGCGGATAGAAAATGCGGTCCTTGATCGAATCTGGCACACCAGGTCCGTT
>JAZKIR010000119.1:0-5979 GCA_040384785.1 Pseudomonadota bacterium | reverse complement strand
AGAGGTGGAAGACATTTACCTGCCCTTCAAGCTCAAGCGCCGCACCAAGGGCCAACTGGCCAAGGAAGCCGGGCTGGAGCCGCTGGCCGATGCGCTGTTCAACGACCCCACGCTGGTGCCGGCCGAGGCGGCCGTGGCCTATGTGATCCCCATGCGCCCGGTAGTGGAGGGTGAAGACAAACAAACCGACTTCTCCACCGTGCAACTGGTGCTGGACGGTGTGCGCGACTTGCTGAGTGAGCGCTGGGCCGAAAACCCGGCCCTGGTGCAGGACCTGCGCGAATGGCTGTGGGCCGAAGGGCTGCTGAAATCCACGCTGATGGACGGCAAGGACGAGAACAACGCGGATGTCGCCAAGTTCCGCGATTATTTTGACTACGACGAACCGATTGGCCGCGTGCCTTCGCACCGTGCGCTGGCCGTGTTCCGTGGCCGGGCGTTGGACATTCTGGACGCCAAGCTCGTGCTTCCAGAACCAGAGCTTGGATCAAACAAGCCGGTAGCCCTCGCTAATGCTGCATCATTTGCTCCTAAAACAGGAGCGGCAGCGCGGGCGGTACCCGTCGTGTCGCTGGCTGAGGGGCGCATCGCCCTGAAGCTGGGTTGGAGCCATGCGGGCCGTGCCGCCGACGACCTGCTGCGCAAGTGTGTAGCCTGGACCTGGAAGGTCAAGCTCAGCATGTCCACCGAACGCGACCTGTTCACCAGGCTAAGGGAAGACGCCGAAAAAGTGGCCATCAAGGTGTTTGCCGACAACCTGCGCGATCTGCTGCTGGCCGCACCCGCCGGCCCGCGTGTGGTCATGGGCCTGGACCCGGGCATCCGCACCGGTGTCAAGGTGGCTGTGGTCGATTCCACCGGCAAGCTGGTCGAAACCGCGACCGTGTTCCCGCACGAGCCGCGCAAGGACTGGGACGGCTCGCTGCACACCTTGGGCGCACTGTGCATGCGCCATGGCGTGAACCTGATTGCCATCGGCAACGGCACGGCCAGCCGCGAGACCGACAAGCTGGCGGCCGATTTGATCAAGCTGATGGCCAAGGGTGATGGCCCCGCCATCGAGAAGGTCGTGGTGTCGGAAGCCGGCGCTTCGGTCTACTCCGCCAGCGAATTCGCATCACAGGAAATGCCGGACGTGGATGTAAGCCTGCGCGGTGCGGCATCGATTGCGCGCCGCCTGCAAGACCCGCTGGCCGAGTTGGTCAAGATCGATCCCAAGAGTATTGGTGTGGGCCAGTACCAGCACGATGTGAACCAGAGCGAACTGGCGCGCACGCTGGACACCGTGGTCGAGGACTGCGTGAACTCGGTCGGTGTGGACCTGAACACGGCCAGCGTGCCACTGCTGAGCCGCGTGTCGGGCCTGTCGGGCACCGTCGCCAAGGCCGTGGTGCGTTGGCGCGAGTCCAATGGCGCCTTTGGCAGCCGGCAAGATTTGTTGAAGGTCACGGGCCTGGGTGCCAAGACCTTTGAGCAGGCGGCAGGATTCTTGCGCATCCGCGGTGGCAACAACCCGCTGGACATGACGGGTGTGCACCCCGAAACCTATCCCGTCGTGGAGCAGATCATTGCCAAGACCGGCAAACCGGTGGCCGAGATCATGGGCCGCGCCGACATGCTGAAGACGCTGCGGCCTGAGCTGTTTGCCAATGAACAATTTGGCGTCATCACCGTCAAGGACATCTTTACCGAGCTGGAAAAGCCAGGCCGCGACCCGCGCCCGGATTTCAAGGTGGCGCGTTTCAACGACGGTGTGGACGACATCAAGGACTTGAAAGAAGGCATGATTCTGGAGGGCACGGTCAGCAACGTGGCCGCCTTTGGCGCCTTCATCGACCTGGGCGTGCACCAGGACGGTTTGGTCCATGTGAGCCAGTTGGCGCATAAGTTCGTCAATGACGCGCGCGAGGTCGTCAAGACCGGCGATATTGTCAAGGTGCAAGTGGTCGAAGTCGATGTGGCGCGCAAGCGCATTGCGTTGACGATGAAGATTGGCGCTGCTCCTGCGCGTTCCAGTGGGGACAAGGCGGGCGACAACCGCTACCAAGGCGCGACGCGCGGTCAAAACCAGTACAGCGGCCAGCAAGGCGGGCAGGGTGGAAATACCCTCGGCTCGTCCGCCATGGCCTCTGCATTTGCCAAGCTGAAGCGATAACTGTTGTTGCCCTGGTAACGTGCGCGTTTCAGTTACGCGCCGCAGTAGGGCAGGGGATGATCGCCAAGGTGACTTGGTGGTATCAATCGGGCAGCGGGTTTTGCTCCGTGTCCCCCGCCCTTCGGGCTCCTCCTTTACCTGCGCAAAACCCACTACCCGACTGATACAGCGCGGCTTGGTTTGTGCCGGTCGCGTGAAAAACCGTTTGTTGTACCAAGCGTCCCGAGGTGATCTTTGCTTACCAGCTATAGCAAACAAAGCTTCGAGCAGCAGGGTTGGGGTGGCTGTTCTGCGCAGGTAAAGGAGGAGCCCGGAGGGCGGGGGACACGGAGCAGAACAGCCACCCCATGCCTGCTGCGGGCGCACGACAGTGGCCCGGGCGGCGCTAAAGTGGTGCGATGTACACGCCATAATGCAAACAAATACGTTGTTGGTTCGATTGACCCCCGGAGGCTGTTTGTCATGAAACTCAGTGCCTTGCTGGAGCTGCAGTTCGATCTGCCCAGCATTCCCAAGGTGGTGGCGCTGTTGCTCACGGAGCTGGACCGCCCTGAGGTGGACTTGCGCAAGATCACGCAGCTCATCAGCTCCGACCCCGCCCTGACGACCCGGTTGCTGCAACTGGCCAATTCCAATTTTTTCCAGCTCTCGGGCAAAATCAGCAGCGTCTCTGAGGCGCTGGCCGTGTTGGAGCTGGCCCACGTCAAGACCATGGCCCAAGCGGCGGCCAGCGTGGCCTCGCCCAAGGCCGTGCCTGGCATCCAGCTGGCGCGCTTTTGGGAATACAGCCTGAATGTGGCCAAGGTTTCACGTTCGCTGGCTGGCCTGGTGCGGCAGAACCAGCAGGCGGCCTTTACCTGCGGCCTGGTGCACGCCATTGGCGAGCTGGCCATGCACTTGGCCATGCCGGAAGAAATGGCCTTGCTGGACCAGGACACGCCACCTTTCGATTTGCGCCGCGCCAAGTCGGAACGCCGTGAACTGGGTTATTGCTATGCCTCGGTCAGTGCGGGTTATGCCCGCATGTGGCACTTCCCAGAACCCATGGTGGACGCGCTGGAACACCAATACGCGCCGTTTGAGAACAATGTCTACGAGCCCCTGGCCGGCGTCATCCACCTGGCAAGCTGGCGCGCCCGCTGCAAGGATGCGCGCATGGGTGAACGCGCCATGGCCGTGACCTTTCCGGACGATGTGGGCATAGCCCTCGACCTGGACATTGACGCCGTGCTGCAGCAAGACCCGTTTGACTGGGCAGCGCATACCTGATTTTGTTTTTCTGACCCCGGTGTTGGCACCGGGGCGTTCTCCCCTACACATGCAAGCCCTCCACATCTACGCCGGCCCGCTGGCCCGTCAAACCCTCGCAGCCAACGGTCTGCAGCCCGGTGCCGTGCGCACCATACCCGCAGCGGCCGGTGGCCCCAAAGGGCTGATGCTGGGCGCCTTGGACCGTTTTATTTTTGGTGAATGGCTGAGTCGATCAAACCAGCCCATTGACCTGGTGGGCGCGTCGATTGGCGCCTGGCGCATGGCCACCGCCTGTCTGAACAACCCGGTTTTCGGGTTCAGGCGCCTGGAGCATGACTATGTGCGCCAGCACTACGAAGTGGCACCTGGACAGAAGCGGCCGAGTGCAGCCATGGTCAGCGAGTTGTTTGGCAAGAATCTGCAGGCCTTTTACAGCGGGCGTGTGGACGAGATCCTGCAGCACCCGCGTTACCGCCTGCATGTCGTCACCTCGCGCGGACGCCATCTGCTGAACACCGAACATGGGTTGCGCACGCCACTGGGCTATTTCGGCGCTTACCTGACCAATGTGGTGCGCCGCAAAGCCATGGGCGCCTGGCTGGAGCGGGTGGTTTTTTCCAGTCCCATGGCTGGTGGCTTGGGCGCTCCCTTGCCCTTTGGCACCGAGGACTACCGCACCCGCCAAGTGCCGCTGGGCAGCCACAACTTCAACCAGGCGCTGCAGGCCAGTTGCTCCATTCCCTTTGTGCTGAAGGCCGTACACAACATTCCTGGTGCGCCACCCGGTGCCTATTGGGACGGTGGCATCACCGACTACCACCTGCACTTGAACTACCAGTCCAATCCCAGAAACGCTACTGATTCAATAGCGCATGCGTCAGAATCGGCGAGGGCTAACGGCTCAAATGGTAAAAGTGGCTTGGTTCTGTACCCGCATTTTCAAAAGGCCGTGGTGCCGGGCTGGCTGGACAAAAGCCTGAAATGGCGCCACCACGCCACCCGGCAGCTGGACACCATGGTGCTGCTGGCGCCGAACCCGGAGTGGGTCAAAACCCTGCCCAACGGCAAGCTGCCAGACCGCGCCGACTTTACCCACTATGGCAATGATCTAGCGGGCCGCGTCAAGGCCTGGAACGCCGCCTGCAGCGCCAGCAACCGCCTGGTGGACGAGTTTGCCGCCTGGCTGGAGAAACCCGATATGGCTCGGGTTCAGGCTCTATGAGGTGACGGGTGCAGTGGCAAAAACAAGCTCTTGCGCCGTGACCGCAGAATTCTCACGGCCGGGGTAGCTCAACCAGGTCATCGTCATATTAAGATCCTGAACCAGCATTGCTGCCTCAAGCTTCAATCCGTTCGCCAGATCAATGGTCTTGGTGGTGTGGGCGTCTTTGACCAAAGTCAGGTCGTAGCCCCGTTCCAGCGCGCCGTAGGCCGTGGCGCGGATGCACCAGTTGGTGGCGCACCCCGCCAGCACGATGTGCGTGGCACCCAGCTTGGCCAGTTCGTCGTCTAATGACGTCCGCTCAAAAGACGAGTTGAAATTCTTGTGGATCAGCAGCTCGCTGGCGGCCGGTACCAGCTCGGGCACCCACTGCCATTCGGGGCTGCCCTGGACCAGGTCTTCGTCCCCATGCTGCACCCAGATTACCGGCACGCCTTGGGCACGCGCCCGCTCTACTGCAAGTGCCATATTGCCAACGATGCGGGATGGTTCCCACGCGCCCTTCACTACGCCGACCTGCACGTCAACGACCAGCAGAACGGACTTGTTACCTTCACGAACGCTTGCCATGGTGATGGTCCTCCTCTGAGTTAATAGGTAAACACTGCGTTTATAACGCCTGTTCCAGCATGGCGCGGTAATCTTCTGCAGAGGCCAATCGCGGCCCGGTCTTGTGGCAATGGTCGGCCAGCGCGCCGGTGATGATGCTTTCAAACTGGGCCGCGCTGACGCCCATTTCTGCCAGGCCACTGGGTAGACCCAGGCGTTTGTTCATGTCCTTGATGGCCGGGCCGATGTCGCCGGCTGACACCAGTCCCATGGCGTGGGCCATGCGCGCGAGGCGCCGGTCTTTCTGCATGGACTCGGCCTCGGCATTGAATGCAATTACCGCAGGCAAGAACATCGCGTTGAGCGTGCCGTGGTGAAGGCGGGGGTCCACGCCGCCCAGGCTATGGCTCAAGGAGTGCACACAACCCAAACCCTTCTGAAAGGCCATGGCGCCCTGCATGGACGCACTCATCATGTCCCGGCGCGCTTCGCGGTCCTGTCCATCCACGGTGGCGCGTTCAATGGCCGACCACCCCCGCTGCAGACCGTCCAACGCAATGCCGTCCGCGGGCGGGTTGAAGGCCGGCGACATGAAGGTTTCCATGCAATGGGCGATGGCGTCCATGCCGGTGGCCGCGGTCAGCTTGGGGGGCAGGCCAAAGGTCAACTCCGGGTCACAAATCGCGGTCTTGGGCACCAGATGCCAGGAATGGAAACCCAGCTTGCGGTGGTCATCGACGATGATGATGGCGCCGCGCGCCACCTCGCTGCCGGTGCCGCTGGTGGTCGGCACGGCGATGAT
>JAZKIR010000118.1:0-7465 GCA_040384785.1 Pseudomonadota bacterium | reverse complement strand
TACCCCTCGCACGCTTTCCAGGCGTGTGACTTAAACCGCTCATCCACCGCTCCAGAGCCTTCTATTCTAACCTGCCTTTAGCCAAGTTTTGTATTCTGTCCCGGTAAGCGCATAAAAAAGGCGCAACTGCATGCGCCGTTTTTGTATCGCGGCCCCTTTTCAGGGGCCGAGATGCATCTTTAGCGGATCACGGCCAGCGTTTCCAGCTTGCCGGCGCGAACGGTTTTCAGCGTCAAGGCACCATTCTTGATGTCGCCCTTTTCGTCGAAGGAAATCGGGCCGGTTACACCCTTGTATTCGGTGGTGGCAGCCAGCACCGGCAGATACTTTACGGGGTCGGAAGAATTGGCCTTGACCATGGCGGCAACCATGACCATAACCGCGTCGTACACATAAGGTGCGTAGACCTGCACATCGGAATTGAACTTGGCCTTGAACTTCGTCTTGAACTCATCCATACCGGCCTTGCCCTCACCTTCCACGCCACCGGCTTCCGCACAATAGACTTGGTCATCGGCAATCGCGTCGCCACCGAGCTTCACCAGTTCGGTTGAGCAGATGCCGTCGCCACCCATGAACTTGGCCTTGATGCCCAGTGATTTCATTTGCTTGAGCATGGGGCCGGCGACCGCGTCCATGCCGCCAAAGAACACCACGTCGGGCTTTTTGCCTTTGATGGTGGTCAGGATGGAATTGAAATCGGTTGACTTGTCAGTGGTGAACTCTTTGGCGACCACTTGGCCACCCGCTGCCTCCACCGCTTTGGTGAACTCTTCCGCAACACCTTGCCCGTAGGCGGTACGGTCGTCAATCACCGCAATGGCCTTGCCTTTGAGGGTGCCCACTGCGTACCTGCCCAAGGTGCCGCCCAGTTGTGCATCATCCGCGACCATGCGGAAGGCGGTTTTGAAGCCCTGGCGCGTGTATTTTGGATTGGTAGCGGAGGGGGAAACCTGGGGAATACCGGCATCGCTGTAGATCTTCGAGGCAGGAATGGTCGTGCCCGAATTCAAGTGACCCACCACACCAGAGACTTTGGCGTCAACCAGCTTTTGGGCCACTGCCGTACCTTGCTTGGGATCCGCCGCGTCATCTTCTGTCATCAGTTGCAGCGTGACTTTTTTCCCGTCTATCGTCACACCGGCTGTGTTCAATTCTTCGATGGCCAGACGTGCACCGTTTTCATTGTCTTTTCCCAAATGGGCGATGGCGCCGCTGATGGGACCGACATGGCCAATCTTCACTACCGACACGCCGGCAGCCACAGGCGCGGCTGCAGACGCTGGCGCGGCCGCGGGTGCAACAGCTTCGGGCTTCTTGCCGCAGGCCAACAACAACGTGGCGGCTGCCAAGACCGTCAAGGTACTCTTTACTTTGAAATGCATAGAAACTCCAAGAATTGAAACAAAGACCGAACCGAGTGAATCGATATATTCAGCACCTGGCACGATACCGTAGTTTCTTCGGTACTAACATAGGGGAAGTTACCGACGTGACGCACAAAACCCAGCCGCACCGCCACGCGTCAGTTTTTTGCTTCAGTTACATGGGCAATGGTTTGCGCCACTGCCACTTTGATCGCATCGTCCAATTCTTGTTGCATGCGCGGGGCGACGGTGCGCATATGCTGTTCGATCAGCGCCTGCAGCGATGCACGGAGTTGCTGTTCCAATCGCGGCTTCACTAGCTGCAGCACTTGTTCAGCCAACCGCTCGGCGTCAATCTCCGTAGGAAGAATCGGCAGGCCGGGGTGGACTACCTCTGTCAAGGTGGGAACAAATCGCGGGACAGGCTTGTTCGCAGGCATCAGTCCACACGTTTCAAGGTTAAATCGTGCCGCGTGATGGTGTAACCACGTTCGGTGTATTGGCGCCAACGACGGCGCGCCCTGTCCCGGTCGGTCGCATCGGTGCTGACCACTTCAATCACCCGCTCAAAACGCTCGAAACCCTGCGGAACCGTGTCCATCAGATTGACCAGTACACCGGACTGCTGTGGCGCATGTCCGGCATCGGTAACCAACACCAGGGGCGAGCGGCTTTGCACCGATGCGTTAGCCGTGGCCAAGCAATGTGGTAAAAATTCTGCGGGTGACAGTGCCCATAAATCTGCATCCATCTGTGCCATCACATCGGCATCCGCCACCAGCACGACCTTCGCCCCACTGCCAATGGCTTTGCGCAACAATCGGCAGGTGTAAGCCAGCTTGTCTGGCGCGCCGAAGTGAAAGGCCAGAGCGGTCACTTGGTCTGTGCCTGGGCCATCAGGTATTCGACCAGCAGACCCACCGGCCGCCCGGTCGCGCCCTTGGCCGCGCCACTCTTCCAGGCGGTGCCAGCAATATCCAGATGCGCCCACACAAATTTTTCGGTGAAGCGTTGCAAGAACTTCGCGGCCGCAATGGCACCACCTGCACGGCCTCCAACGTTGGCCACGTCGGCAAATCCGGTTTTCAGACCGTCGGCATAGTCCTCATCCAGCGGTAGACGCCAGCACACATCCTGCGCCGCCTCACCGGCCGCAAACAGGTCATTGCCCAACGTGTCGTCCGTTGCAAACATACCGCTGCGCACACCACCCAAGGCAATCACACAGGCACCGGTCAGGGTGGCAATGTCTACCACGGCCGTCGGTTTGAAACGCTCAGCATAGGTCAGTGCGTCGCACAACACCAGGCGCCCTTCGGCGTCGGTGTTCAGAATTTCAATTGTTTGTCCACTCATGCTGGTGACCACGTCGCCAGGCTTCACGGCGCTGCCATTGACCATGTTTTCGCAGGCTGCGATCAGCCCCACGACATTGATGGCCGGCTTGAGCGCGGCCAGCGAGCGAAACACGCCCAGCACGCTGGCGGCCCCCGACATGTCAAACTTCATCTCATCCATTTCGGCCGCCGGCTTGATGGAAACGCCGCCGCAGTCAAAAGTGATGCCCTTGCCCACCAGCACGGTAGGCGCCTTGGTCTTGGCCGCGCCGTTGTATTTCAGGACCACAAAACGCAGTGGCTGGTCCGAGCCCTGTGCCACCGCCATGAAGGCACCCATGCCCAGTTTGGCGACCTCCTTGGGGCCTAACACTTCGCAGGTGATCTTGGGCAGCTCCGCCAGCGCTTGTGCCGCCTGGGCCAGCAAGGTGGGGGTGGCATAGTTGGCCGGTCGATTGGCCCATTCCTTGGCCAGTTCAGCCCCCAGCACAATACCCACGGCACGGTCGAACGAGGCCTGCACCTCGCTGGCATTGGTGGCGGCTACCAGTACGCGGCCGAGTATTCGGCCTTCAGGTTTTGACTTGGTCGTGGTGTAGACATACGTCGCATCGGCCACCGCCGTTACCGCGGCGCGGACCGCGTCTTCACGGGCTGGTGCGGCAAAACACAACAACAATTTCTTGAACGATGGTGACTTGACGGTAGCCACGGCTGCCAACACTGCGCTGCGCACGTCGCGGGCCGAGCCTGCGCCTATGCCGACCAGGACGACACGGGTGGCGTTGGCCTGAACGGGCCGGTACAGGCACAGCAGCTTGCCGGTCTTTGTCTCCAGATCGCCTGACTTGAGGGTTTGCGCGATCAAGGCTGACACATCGTCCTTGCCGGCCTTGAAATCCTGCGGCACCAGCACGATCAGTGCATCGCTTTTTTCACTGGACACCCCTGCGAGGCCCATCGGTTTGAGTTCAAAGTTCATAATTCGGGTTTTCCTTTGTCGCCATGTTATTCCATTCCTCCATCCGCAAAGAACTCGCGCGCAGTTTTGGTGCAACCCTGGTTGTACTGATCACCGTGGTGGTGACCATGACACTGATACGTACTCTGGGCGAGGCCGGACGTGGGGTGTTCAACCCGTCGGATGTGATGATCATCATGGGCTACACGGTGCTGTCCAATATGCCCATCATTTTGTCCTTTTGCCTGTTCATGGCCGTGCTTAGCGTGCTGACGCGCATGTTCCGCGACAGTGAAATGGTCATCTGGTTTGGCAGCGGGCGTGGCCTGACCGCGCTGATCGGCCCGCTGTTCCGTTTTGCCTGGCCGATTCTGATCGTCATTGCGGCACTGGCCTTTTTGATCCTGCCATGGGCCCTGAGCCGCATTGAAGACATGCGCGACCGTTATGACAAGCGGGGGGACATTGCCCGTATCCAGCCGGGCCAGTTTCAGGAATCGGCCAATGGCGACCGGGTCTTCTTTATCGAGAAGGACGCCACCAACACGCTGGCTGGCAGCAACGTATTCATAGCCACCCAAAAAGACACCAAGGAAACCGTTACCTCGGCACGCAGCGGCCATATCAAGATCATGGGTGATGGCGAAAAATTCCTGGTCCTTGAAAATGGCCAGCGCCTGGAAAAGGTAGCCGGCAAACCCGAACTGACCGTGGCCGCGTTCACCACCTATGGCGCGCAGATCGACGCACCCGACCAATCGGCCCGCAGCTTTGTGCCGTCCGGCGCCAAGGGCACGTTGGAGTTGATGGCAGCACCGGACAAGGCGCATCTGGCCGAGCTTTCCTGGCGTGCCGGTCTGGCGCTGGCCGCCATCAATTTTGTGGTCATCGGCCTGGCCGCAGCCGGGGTCAACCCACGCGTCGGGCGCGCGGCCAATCTGGGATTCGCCTTTGGTGCCTTTATTGTCTATTTCAATCTGCTGATCCTGGGCAAAAGCTGGATAGAAACCGGTCAGGTGCACTTTGCCGTGTATTTGCTGGTCTTGCACGGTGGCGCGCTGGCGTTGGCGCTGCTGTGGCTTACCAAGCGCCACAACAACTGGGTGTTTCGACTGCCGGGCACGGCCAGCCGCGCCAACTGCGTGACCAAGGAGGCCCCATGAAAACCATACGCAGACTGCTATATGGCGAAGTCATCATCGCCGTGGTGCTGGTCACACTGGGCTTTGTCGCCCTGTTCTATTTTTTCGATTTTGTCGAAGAGCTGCAGGCGGTCGGCAAGCACCGCGACACTGGCTACACCGTGGCGCAGGCACTGCTGTATGTGGGACTGATGTTGCCCAGTCACCTGTATGAGCTGCTACCCATCACGGTGCTGATCGGCACCATCTTTGTCATGGCCCGCCTGGCACAAAGCTCTGAATTCACCATCTTGCGCACCAGTGGACTGGGCCCCTGGCGGGCCCTGCGCGCACTGCTGGTGTTGGGGCTGGGCTTTGTCGCATTTACTTTTGCCGTGGGGGACTATCTGGCCCCCATGGCTGACAAGACCGCGCAGTTGCTGAAGTCGCGCTACCAGGGCAAGGTCACGGTCGGCAAGACCGGTGCCTGGCTGAAGGAGCGCCAGGCCTACAGCGACTACGCGGTCAATGTGGGCGCATTGGCACCGGACGGCAGCATGCGCGATGTACGCATCTTCGAATTTGACAACAAAGGCATCCTGGTGTCCATGACACAGGGGCAGACCGCCACGTTTGGCAAAGGCGACGCCTGGTTGCTGGAAAAGGCAGACCACACCGAATTCACGACAGCTGATGCCAACGCGTCCAAAGTCGACCGCACCCTGGTGGAAACCTTTCGCTGGCCAACCGAAATCAGCGCTGAAATGGTGGCCACCGCCGTGTTGCGCCCAGAACGCATGGGCACTATCGACCTGTTCCAGTACATGCGCCACCTGGATGCCAATGGCCAGACCGCGCAAAAGTATGAAATCCAGTTCTGGAAGAAAGTGTTTTATCCCCTGAGCTGCCTGGTCATGGTGGTGCTGGCCCTGCCCTTTGCCTATTTTCATTTCCGCTCGGGCAGTGTTGCCACCTATGTGTTTGGCGGTGTCATGGCCGGCATCAGTTTCGTACTGCTGAACAACGTGCTGGGCGACCTGGGGGCGCTGCGCGGATGGTGGCCCTGGATCACCGCCGCCTTGCCGGGCCTGATCTACTCCGTTGCCTCGTTGACGGCGTTTTCCTGGCTGGTGATACGGCGATGACCGGCAACACGGGCATGGCGGCACCCCAAGGCATCATCCTGTTCGCCCACGGCTCGCGCGACCCCCTGTGGCACCTGCCCATAGAGGCGGTGGCTGGGCACATTGCCGGCCTGTCACCCCAAACCCCGGTCGTCTGTGCTTATCTGGAGCTCAGCACGCCGGACCTCGCCACCGCGACCCGTTCGCTGCTGGACCGCGGCGTGCGGGGCATTTCCATACTGCCGATGTTCCTGGGCGTGGGCAGGCACGCACGTGAAGACCTGCCAAAACTGGTCGCCGATTTGCAGGCCGCGCACCCCACCGTGCGCTTCACGCTCAAGTCTGCCGTGGGCGAAGACCCCCGTCTGGTGCAACTGATGGCGCAAATTGCCCTGGACAATCTGTAGGAATTGCCTATTTCCGGCATAATGAATCTCTTCTTTAGTTGAGATTCGATATGAACCTGCACCAGTTTCGTTTTGTACAGGAGGCCGTACGCCGCAACCTGAACCTGACCGAAGCCGCCAAGGCCCTGCACACCTCGCAGCCCGGCGTCTCCAAAGCCATCATCGAGCTGGAAGAGGAACTGGGCATAGAAATATTCGCCCGCCACGGCAAACGCCTCAAACGTGTGACCGAACCCGGCCAGCACGTGCTCAAAAGCATAGACCTGATCCTGCGGGAAGTCGGCAACCTCAGGCGCATTGGTGAGCAATACAGCGCCGAAGACAGCGGCACCCTGTCCATTGCCACCACCCACACCCAGGCCCGCTACGTGCTGCCCGAAAAAGTGGCCGCCCTGCGCACCGCCTACCCCAAGGTCAACATCAGCCTGCACCAGGGTTCACCCGACCAGGTGGCGCGTATGCTGATTGACGAAGTGGCCGAGATTGGTATTGCCACCGAATCCCTGGCCGACTATAGTGAGTTGGTCACCCTGCCCTGCTACGAATGGCAACACATGCTGGTGTTGCCCACCGACCACCCGCTGGCGCGCAAGGACCGCATCACGCTGGAAGATGTGGCGCAGGAGCCGCTGATCACCTACCACCCCTCGTTCACCGGACGCACCAAGATCGACCAGGCCTTTGCCACGCGCAAGCTGACGCCCCGCATTGCGCTGGAAGCCATTGATTCCGACGTGATCAAGACTTATGTGCGCCTGGGGTTGGGTGTCGGCATTGCCGCCGAAATGGCGGTGCGCGATGTGGTCGAAGACGGTGGAAAAAGCGGCCTGGTGGTGCGCCCCGGTGGTGGCCTGTTTGGCCAGAATGTGGCCCGCGTCGCCTTCAAACGCAGCGCCTACCTGCGCAACTTTGTGTTCACTTTTGCCGAACTGCTGAGCGACCGGCTGGACCGCAAACTCATCGCCCGCGCCATGGATGGGCATACCGAAAATTACGACTACTGATAACCTTGTGGGACAGACCGCAGCGAAGCGAAGCTCTGTTCCCAACCCATCCCATGACCCCTACCCTGACCTCCCGCCTGCCCAACGTGGGCACCACCATCTTCAGCGTCATGTCGGCGCTGGCCGCCCAGCACAAGGCCGTCA
>JAZKIR010000117.1:0-45729 GCA_040384785.1 Pseudomonadota bacterium | reverse complement strand
GTGCTGGATGCGTTGGGTCCGCGTGGCTACGTGGTCAACATCGCGCGCGGCAGCGTGATAGACACCGAGGCTCTGGCCCAAGCGCTGCGTGAGGGGCGCCTGGCAGGCGCAGGCCTGGACGTGTACGAGAGTGAGCCCGCGCCGCCGGCCGAGCTGCTAGACCTCGATACCGTGGTGCTCACACCCCATGTAGCAGGCTGGTCTCCCGAGGCCGTGCAGGCCTCGGTGGATCGCTTCCTGGAGAATGCGCGCCGCCACCTTACAGGCGAGTCTCCGGTCTCGCCGGTTTGAAGGGCATACTTTGGACACGAAGCTGGATTCTCATTTGTGTGGTGCAGGCTGAACAATCCCAGCGTTCCCGAAACGCAAAGCGAACAGCTGCACAGCTCCAAACAGGGCTATGACGATCGAGGTGTGCCTAGTTTGCTGCAAGTGCCGCCGGTTTTGGTGGTCTTGCAGTTGATATCTTTTTCGCGTTGATCAGGTGATGGTTGTTGGACCTGGTCCGCAATGCTAGCGCTGCGCTTGCCCTCTGCAAGTTGCTGGTTTTCGAACCAGCGCTCAAACGCCTCGTTCTGTGTGGGGAGGCCTGTTTGTTCGGCCACTATGTTGGAGAAGCACTCATGCGTGGCGGCTTCGGCCAGTTGCTTGCCATCGCCCTGGATGCTGGGCTCTACACTGAACTTGCACCGGTTGGGTTCCCGCTGCCGGGCTTGGGTGATGAGCTTGTCCATGGCGAATTTGCGGGCCTCTGCGCGCTCGGGCGATTTGTCTACCGAGTTGGCTTTCAGATTGACATCAGCTTGTTTTGCAACGTCTTTGGTGCACAAGACGTCGCTGTAGGTCACCTTGCCGTCCGAGAGGATGCATTTGCGCACCTGTGCCTGGGCGGTGCCCGCTAGCGTTGCCAATAGCAGCAGGGCTGCAATCGTTGTTGTCTTCATGGTCTGACACCCTTCAAAGTCGTGGAGGCCTTGGCATGGCCCCAGGGTGTGCCCAAAGCTCGCAAAGTCCTTGCATTCTCTGCCACGAAAACTGTTGTGCTGGGTGGAATCAGTAACGATTGGTAACACCAGCCCTACCAAGAGCGGCAAAAGACAAAAGGCGGTCCGACCGCAGTGTTGCTACCGGCACTGAAGGATGGACAAGCGCAAGACGTGGATGACACACTGCAGCTCCGTTTGCAGATCGCCACCACGAATTTCCACAAGCAGTTGTTGCTGGGGGTCGGACCTGATTCCGTAGTCGACGAGTTGGCGGCCGTGGCCCGCAGCGCGAAAACCCTTCATAACACCACGATGACCGGCGATGCGCTGGATGCTCTGGGTTTGGTGCTGCATTTCAAGGCCTTCGAGGACGGCAATTTCGACGTTGCTTCCAGCGCTTTTAAGGAAGCGTATGCATTGCGCAAGACATCAGGCGATCAGCGGCGGCTCGCGGAGTCGCTGTTTCACCTGGGGCTGACCTACGAACACAAGGCCGCTGCAACGGCTAAAGATAAAAGAAAGGCGAATGCCTATTATCAGAAGTCGTTGGCGCTGGCGCGCGCTGGGGGTGACAAGTTGGGCATGTCTTATGCGTATCGGCACTTGGGGGGCTTGCTGCAGGAAGCCGGCAAGTTTGATGCGGCGCTTGGGTTGTTCAAGAAGTCGCAAGAATTGCGGCGCGAGATCGGTTTCGTTATCTACCTGGCACCGGCAACCGGCGCGATCGGCGATGTGTACATGGAGATGAAGCAATATCCCGAAGCGATAGGCTATTTCAAGCAGGCGTATGAACAAGCCAGGGACGCCGGGTTGAGTCGATTCACGACCAGCTATGAGAGCCGCATCAGGGATGCCGAGTCCAAGCTCGGCTCAAAAAAATAGACCCGGGTGGCGGGCAGTTTCAGGGGTTTTAACGAGTGCTGACGGGCAGCGTGAAAAACATGCGGGTTCCCTTGCCCGGGCTGCTTTCCGCCCGGATGTTGCCACCATGGGCCTCCACGATGCACCGCGAGATGTACAGGCCCAAGCCCAGCCCACGCCGGTCGTTTTTGCCGACTTGCCAGAAGCGCTCGAATACGGCCTCTAACATTGCCACGGGAATCCCTTCACCGGTGTCGTCCACGCAAAATTCAAACGATTCACCTATGCTTTTACATTGCACGCGGATACTGCCGCCCTTGGGGGTGAACTTAATCGAATTGGCGATGAGGTTGGCGAGTACCTGCAGCAGGCGATCGTGATCGAACTCTGCCGTACAGGGTCCTTGCGCATGCTGTACTTCGAGGGACACCCCCCTTGCCGAGGCCGACACTTGAAGGGCGTCCACCGCCTCGATCACCAGCGAGGCAACGTCGCCAGGGATCGCATGCATGGCCAGTTTGCCGGAGTCGATGCTGGCAACGTCCACCAGATCGCCGATCAGTCGGTTCATGCGCGTTCCGTAGCGCTCGATGCGTGCAGTCTCGATCAGTAGCTGATCACTGTCACCGTGTTTCTCAAGTTTTTGGGCAAGGAACTGCGAACTCATCACGATTCCGTTCAGCAGATCGCGCAGGTCGTGGGAGACCATGCCAAGGAAATCATCCCTGGTCGCGAGTGCATCGTCGGAACGGGCGCGTTCGGTCAGCAGATATTGATCGGTCGCGTCGCGCTCAAGAGGTAAAAGCCGCGTCAGCATGCGGGCCCTCGCGTCGCGCTCGCGGCGCACACTCCTATCTGCCGCGGCCCGTTCGTCGCGCAGGGCTTCGTCTTCGCTCTCTCTATCCCCTGCAATGGCGGTTTGAATGTCCTGGAGACTGGCGCCGTCCGCCTGTTCGCCCGCTTTTTCGTCCGCCTTTTCGCGGGCGGCAACCATCACAGCGTCGGCGTTCTCCCGGGCGTGTTCGACAACCGCGTCAGCGTCTTTTTCTATGGCCACCCGGCTCGCCGTCATCTCCCGGTCCGCTCTGTCGCGTTCTTCGCGCAGGCTCGCATCGGTCAGATCGCGCTCGGGCGATTCCAGTGAATTTGGTGTCAGCATCAAAGAACCTTACTTGAATAAATCGGGGATTCGGTTCCCTCTCGGCGATCTGCCCAGTATATGACGGTGCATTGCGTGGGGGTGGTGGCGCGATGCACTCTGGTTTTGACTTTTGACGCTACACCATGAACTTGCTTCGTTACATAGCGCGTTGCCTGCGCTGATCCTGCCGACATTGGCAATACGCCGCTCCTAGCCCCTGTGCAACATGCGCAAGCTGCTATCCATTCAGGAGTAAACGGCTGCCGCCATGACCGGACTTTTGGCGCATCCAGTCTTGCATGCGGTCCACGCTGTTGCAACTGAGGTCCAGGCCAATGGCGGGTGGCCCGGCGAGTTGGGCTTGGCCGACGTTCAGGTAGGGTGCGTGTGACGCGGCCCATACTGCCTGTGCGCTCCAGCTCTCATTGAGGGCCAGTGTGCGTTGCAGTGGTGTGGCGCCTGTCGCCAATGCGCGGTCAACCAGAGTTGGTAACAAGCCTTCACGGGTGTCGGTGTGGCGCGCGTGGGCTGCCATCCGCGTGGCCGCTTCTGCCGCGCCGGTGTCATTGTTTTGACGTGCCTGCGCCGCAATTTCCAGCCAGGGAACTGCGTTGTCCGGGTCGAGGTGTGCCCACTGCGAGCGGCTGATCAGGTGGCAGGTTCCGTTGTCTGCCGATGTCCAGCCCTTGCAAGCTTCGATGGCAAGGGCGTACACCACAGGGTCTTGTGAACCAACCGCCATACGCGCCACTTGTTCGATGCGGGTACGCGCATCACGCTGGCCCCGTCGAATGCCAATCCAGAGCGCCGCAGCGCGCACCTGGATGTCGTCGCTGGCGAGCATCAATGCTTCGACCGCGGCCAGCGCGGACTCGCGCTGGGCCGGCGGGATGCCTTGGACGGGGTTGGGGTCGTCCGGCCGTAGCTCCACCGTCCCGAAGCCGCAAATCTCGACCTCGGTGCGGTCCTTGGCGGCGCTGGTATTACCGCTGCCCCAGGAGCGCCGTTGGGTGCCTGGCGGGCCACTCACGACCTGCAACGGTTCCAACAGGGCGTCGCTAACCGGCGAAGACTGCAGCACGGCGCGGCGGTTGTTGGTATCTGGTATTGGACCCGCGGTGGGCGTCTTGTTCCATCCCACCACTGCCAGGACTATGCCGAGCTCGACCACCGCTGCGGCGACACCCAGGCGTACCCACCGGTTCAGCACCGAAAGCTGGCGTTGTGGACGCTGCAGTGGTATCAACCGAGACTCCATGGACGACGCATTCAATCGGGCGCGATTCAGTCGTAATGGCGGTGCCATGCCATTCTGGACAAGTATGGCAGCATGGACCGGCTTTGCAAGCCTTGATGTGTTACGTCTGTGTGGGGTGTGAGTGCTCCTCAGTGGTCCGCGAAACCAAAGAGTATTTACTTTTGCCGGTACGGGCCTATAGTCTGGTGCGCGTTCCCATGTTTTCTTTGTTCTTAACTCCAAGGTGAAAACGATGCAACCACAGTTCAATGTCAGGCTGGTGTCTCGGGGCATTTTCATGGTGACGGGGCTATTGGTCCCGGTGTTGGTGTCCGCGCAGGTGACGCTGCACTACAACGAACGCCCGCCCTATCTGATGGGGAAAGATGGCCAATTGACAGGTCTGACGGGCTCCCCTGCCGTTGCTGCTTTCAAGGCGGCAGGCGTACCGTTCACACTACAGTCCAGCCCTTCGGCACGCCAGTTGGTTTTGATCAAGGAAAACAAAGCCATGGATTGCGGTGTAGGCTGGTTCAAGAACGAAGAGCGGGAAGGATTCGGCAAGTTCACCAAGCCGATATACCAGGATAAGCCGCAAATCGCGATGACATCGGCAAAAAACACCAAGGTCAAGGACGGCGCGACCGTGGAGTCCATTCTGGGGGACAAGAACATCACCTTGCTGGTCAAGCAGGGCTATTCCTATGGCAAAACACTGGATGCCATGATCGCCAAGCTCCAACCCAAGAGTACATCCGTATTTGTGGAAAACGTTCAGATGCTGCAAATGATCCAGGCGGAGCGCGCGGACTTCATGTTTGTCGCACCGGAAGAAGCGGACGGCCTGATTGCGGCTGCGAGCATCAGCCCGGCGGAATTTCGCAAAGCCAACTTCTCCAACGCGCCGAATGGCGAAAATCGCTACATCCTGTGCAGCAAGAACGTCTCTGACGAAACCATTGCCAAGCTTAACAGCGCGATCAAGTAGGCGCTACTCCAACTCGCAAGAGGGTGCGCATCGCAGCGGTCGATTTGTGGTGCGGGAAGTCACACGAGACGCTGAGCCATTGCAATCGCCTTGCAGCGCAGGTTTCAGGCGCCACACTCACTGTGTCTATGGCGCCATAGGACTAGGTCGCACGCGGCAATTTGCCTTGCCCCTTGGCAATACTTCATTTAAGCTCTTTCGCAAGCGTTGGAAATCGATTTTGAGCTGACATGGCACCCCACCAAAGCCCACCTTAGAGGCGGATGCGGCGCCCGGACCTTACAGAGGGGAGGTAGCGTTGGGCGTAGCGCATTCGTTACAGTTTTCATCCGATCAGAGTTCGGCATTCCTTTCCACGTTGGCGGTTGATGCGCGCCACCGGCGGTTGGCGGGCATTGCCATGTTCGCCTCGGTATTGATTTTTATCGCCGCTGCCCCGTTTGCGCGTACCGCGCTACCCCAGGTTCCCGCCTTCATTCCGGTCTACCAGTCTGCGCTGGTAACCAACGACCTCATCACTGCCGTGCTCCTGCTCGGGCAATACAGTTTTTTGCGTTCGCGCGCGCTGCTGCTGTTGGCCAGCGCTTACCTGTTCAGTGCCTGCATGGCCATTGCGCATGCCCTGAGTTTTCCGGGGCTTTTTGCGCCCGGCGGGGCCATGGGTGCCGGATCACAGACTACGGCGTGGCTGTATTTTCTGTGGCATGGTGGGTTTCCGCTGTTCATCCTTGCCTACATTCAGTTGAATAAACGGCAACCGGCCTTGAGCCATGGGAAAATCTCTGGCGCAAGCGCTGTCCGTGTCAGCATGTTCGGTGCCACAGTAGCTGTTATGGCACTGGCTGTGGCGCTGGTGTTGTTGACCACGCTGGGTCATGATGCTTTGCCTGTCATCATGCGTGGCAACCAGGACGATTCCGGCAAGTTGTTGGTGGCCTTGTGCACTTGGGGGGTCTCGCTGGCCGCTTTGGTTCACCTGTGGCGCCAGAAGCCGCGCAGCGTGCTGGACCTGTGGCTGATGGTGTCCATGGTGTCGTGGTTGTTCGACATTGCGCTATCTGCAGTGCTCAACGGCGCGCGCTTTGACCTCGGGTTTTATGTCGGGCGTGTTTATGGGCTGATGGCATCGTCCTTTGTGCTGATCGTGCTGCTTCTGGAAAACGGCAGGTTGTACGCTAACTTGACGGACGCCAACGAACGCGAGCGCCAGCGCAGTTCCGAGCTGGAGCAGGCGCGCAACGACGCAGACGCCGCAGCCCAAGCAAAGTCCGATTTTCTGGCGACCATGAGCCACGAGATCAGAACGCCGATGAATGGTGTGATCGGTATCGTTGATGTACTGGCACGTTCAAGCCTGAAGTCGCACCAGGTGGCCATGGTGGACCTGATTCGCGAGTCGGCATTTTCGCTGCTGACCATCATCGATGGCATTCTGGACTTTTCCAAGATTGAGGCCGGCAGGCTCGAAATCGAACGCGCACCCATGGATGTGGCCGACGTCGTGGAAAAGGTCTGCTACATGCTCAACCGCCTGGCGGAGAAACAGCGGGTTGAGCTCACACTGTTCACCGACCCGGCCATTCCCCAGGAGGTGTTGGGGGATGCGCTGCGGCTGCGCCAGGTGCTGATCAACCTGGCCAATAACGCCATCAAGTTCTCAGGGGGTGAACGCCCCGGTGGGCGGGTCGTTGTGCGCGCATTGTTGGGGAAGAGCGAGTCTGAACAAGTGTTCGTCGAATTTCAGATCATCGACAATGGCATAGGCATGAATGGGGACACCGTTGCCGGTCTGTTTGCCGCGTTTTCCCAGGCTGATGTGTCGACGACGCGGCGCTTTGGTGGCACAGGCCTGGGACTGGCTATATCCCACAATCTGGCCGAACTGATGGGGGGCAGCATTTCGGTGACCAGTACGCCCAATACCGGTTCGGCCTTTGTACTGCGATTGCCGTTCGCGGTGGCACCCATGGCAGAGCGTGCCCCTCCTGTAGCGTCACCCGTTGCTGGGCTACGCTGCTTAATTGTGGGGGAGGGGGAGACCATGGTCTGTGACCTGAAAACCTATCTGCTTGATGCCGGTGCTCAGACCCGACAAGTGAGCGACATGGATGCAGTGCGCGAACTTGTTCCCATGCTAAGTGACGGGCTGTGGGTCTGGATCGTCTACACCGAGGCCGATGCACCGATCGCCCTCGAAGCCCTGCGCGTCGTTGCGCGGACCAACTCGGGCGTGGACTGCCGTTTTGTTGTGATTGGCCGCGGACCTGATCGCTACCCGCAGCAGTTTGAGGTAGACCGCGTTTCCCTGGATGGCAATGTGTTGACCCGTAGTGCGCTGCTGCGTGCCGTGGCCGTTGCGGCTGGACGGGCGCAGTACGACGGCGAACAAAACGAGTCGCGGCTGCCTCAACCACTTCCGGTAGCACTCACACGCGAAGAGGCACGCCGCCAAGGGCGGTTGATACTGGTGGTCGAGGATAACGACATCAACCAAAAAGTGATCATGCAGCAGATCGCACTATTGGGTCTAACCGCTGATCTGACGGGTGATGGTCTGCAGGCTCTGCTTCGCTGGCGTAGCCGCGACTATGCCTTGGTCGTCACTGATCTGCATATGCCCGGCATGGATGGCTACCAACTCGCTGCCGCTATACGTGCAGAAGAGAGTGAGAGGGCAAACGTCCAGCAGCGCTCTGGGCAAATCATTGACTCGCGCATGCCTATCATTGCGCTAACCGCCAACGCACAGAAGAGCGAAGCCGAGCGGTGCAAGGCGGCAGGCATGGACGACTACATGAGCAAACCCATCCCGTTAGTAGATCTTGAGGCCCTATTAGGCAAGTGGCTGCCAAAAACCATAGACAACAGCGCCTCGGCTACTTCGGATGTCTCGAACGATGTTGGGTCGGTCCTCGCACCTTCTGCGCCGCTGGACATTCGGGTCTTGCGCAGCTTGGTCGGCGACGATCCACGCATCATTGTGGAGTTCTTGCAAGCCTTTCGTGTCAGTGTCACACGCATCGCACAGGAAGTGGAGCAGGCGTATCGGGACGGCAATGCGGCCAAGACGGTGGCGGCGGTGCATAAACTGAAGTCCGCGGCGCGTTCGGTAGGAGCGATGGTCCTGGGAGACTTGTGTGCCGATATGGAGCAAGTCGGCGGTGCAGGCCAACTCGATGCGCTGGCGATGGCATTTGAGCAATTCAAAATAGAGATGTCAGCCGTTGACAGCCACTTGGCGCAGATCTTGCCTGATGATGTCCAAGGGGGGCAGTCATGACCGGCAATTCCGATATCCATATCCTGGTGCTGGACGACGAGCCCTTCATGCTCAAACTTCTGGCCAGGGTGCTGACCAATCTGGGCTTTACCAACGTTGTCACCTGCGACAACGGGCAAGCCGCGTTGAATCTGGTGGATGACACCTCGGCTGCGCCACAGTTGATTCTGTGCGACCTGAACATGCCGGGCATGGACGGCGTGGAGTTCGTGCGCAAGCTTGTGGAGCATGGCTACACCGGTAGTCTGATTCTGGTCAGCGGTGAAGACGAACGCACACTGCAGTCGGCCCGCAAACTGGTGCAGGCACACCATATTGAGGTATTGGGCAGTCTGCACAAGCCGGTGGAGCCGGAGGTCTTGTCACAGCTCATCCGTGGTTGGGCGCCCGTTGTGCATGCCCCCCCTGGGCTTCCTGGCAAAGGTTATGGCGCAGACCGCCTGGCTGTTGCCATCCAGCAGAAGGAACTCGTCAACTACTACCAACCCAAGGTTTCGGTCGCTACCGGTGATTTGGCCGGCGTGGAAACCCTGGTGCGCTGGCGCCATCCAGAAGACGGTTTGGTATTTCCTGACCAGTTCATCGGCCTGGCTGAAGCGCACGGACTGATCAACGCCTTGACGGATGCCGTGCTTCAGCAAGCGGCACATGACGCCGCGCAATGGAGTAGGCAAGGACTGGCGCTGAAGGTTGCCATCAATGTGTCCATGGACAATCTGACTGCGTTGGAGTTTCCTGAGTTGGTGACCGCACATACGCGTGCTGCTGGCGTGGCGCCAACATGTATCGTGCTGGAAGTGACTGAGAGTCAATTGATGAAAGACTTGCGTGCACCGCTCGAGGTTCTGACGCGTTTGCGCATGCGCCGCTTCCGGTTGTCGATCGACGATTTCGGTACCGGGCATTCCTCGCTGGCACAACTGCGTGATGTGCCCTTTGATCAGTTGAAGATAGACCAGAGTTTTGTTCACGGCGCCCACAACAACGAGACCAATCGCGCCATATTTTTCGCCAGCCTGGGGCTTGCCAAGGAGTTGGGCATGGAAGTGGTTGCTGAAGGGGTGGAAGACCTGGCTGATTGGGAGTTTCTTCGGCGAACCAGCTGTGATCTGGCGCAGGGCTATTTCATTGCGCGACCCATGCCGGCTGGTGACCTGATTCCATGGACCGCTCTTTGGCTGGAGCGCCGCGATGCTATGCTCAGCAGCGGAACAACCCGCCCTGTGGATTTGCAATGACGGTACAACACAAGCCCCTGATTTTGGTGGTCGACGATGACGACTTTCAGCATAGGGTTGTGGAGAAAATTCTCGGGCAAGACCAATACCAGCTGGTTTTTGCATCGGGTGGTGAAGAGGCGCTGCGCTTTCTGGCGGTGGCCCACGTAGATCTCATTCTGATGGATGTGCAAATGCCGGGACTTGGCGGTTTGGAAGCGTTACGCCGACTGAAATTGTTGCCGCGCTTGGTACAAGTGCCGGTATTGATGATTTCCGGTGACACGGACAGCAAGATCGTCGCACAATGCTTGCAGGAGGGCGCGACCGACTTTGTCGTGAAACCATTTGACCGGGTCATCCTGCCAGCAAAAGTAGCGCTGCTGTCGGGATCTTCTGCTTCCGCAAGCCAGTAGATGATGGGTGGAATAAGTGCAACACAATGTTGAGCAGGCCTATTTCGGCGCCCTCGGGTGTAGGAAATTGCGCTACTCGCACGTCGCGGTAGTTGTAGCGTGCATGGGTCTCGCAGGCGGGTCGGTCTGCTCCGCCCAGAACACAGCCCGTGCCAATGCTGTTGCCTACGCCGACATGACTCTTGAAGAACTGGGCAATCTGCAGGTTACTTCGGTTTCCAAGAAAGAAGAGCGGCTGGCCGACGCCGCCGCAGCTATTTATCTGATTACGAACGACGCCATTCGTCGATCGGGCGCGCAAACCTTGCCCGAAGCACTGCGCCTGGCGCCCAACTTGCAGGTCGCGCGGATCAGTGCCTACCAGTACGCCATCACGGCGCGTGGTTTTAATTCTTCAACCGCCAACAAGCTCTTGGTGTTGATCGACGGGAGAGCCATTTACGCACCGTTGTATTCCGGTGTCTTTTGGGATGCGCAAGATGTACTGCTGCAGGATGTTGACCGTATAGAGGTCATCAGCGGGCCTGGTGGCACGCTTTGGGGGGCGAATGCTGTTAATGGCGTCATCAACATCATCACGCGCCAGGCCCAGGCGACCGATGGGGCGCTGATCCACGCTTCCGCTGGCGGTACCGCCAATGGCTTGGCGTTTCGGCACGGTGCTGCTTTTGGTGATGGTAGCGGCGCTTATCGCGTCTACGGCAAGGTGGACCGGGGGCTACGCAGTGTCCGGGCGGACGACAGTAGCGTGGCGGACGCGTGGGACCGTACCCAAACCGGCTTTCGCGCGGATTGGCGTGGCGAGCACAATGCCGCGATGACCGTACAGGGTGACGCATACCGTGGCGCAGCGGAGCAGACCGGAACCACTGGGGGGCAGCAGCAAATCTCGGGGGGAAATTTGCTGGCTCGCTGGAGTCGAGCCTCCGGCGATGGATCGGCATGGCGCGTGCAAACCTACTTGGACCACACCCGCCGCGAAGTGCCAGGCTCTTTCAGCGAGAAGCTCAACACATTAGATATTGACGTGCAGTATTCGTTGCTGGGCGATGCGAGCCGGCAATGGATTTGGGGCGGTGGCTACCGGCTATCCGACGATGATGTCGGCAATACGCAGTTGATCGCCTTTCTCCCGCCCAAGCGCCAATTGCGTTGGGCCAATCTGTACGGGCAGATGGAGCGCGCTTTTCGATCAGACCTACGATTGACGACCGGCGTCAAACTGGAAAGCAATGAATATACCGGTGTCGAAGTGCTACCCAGCGTGAAATTGGCTTGGAAGCCGTCCGGTGATACGTTGCTGTGGAGTGGCCTGTCGCGCGCAGTGCGGGCTCCATCACGCATCGATACCGAGTTTTTCTCACCGGCTGCACCGCCTTACGTGCTGGCGGGAGGGCCGAACTTCCGCTCCGAAATTGCCACGACGCTTGAATTCGGATGGCGTGCCCAACCCACGACTTCTTCTTCCTATTCGGTGGTGGCTTTTCGCAGTAACTACGAATACCTGAGAAGTCTCGACAGCCTGCCTAACGGGGCTTTTGTCCTTGGCAACAATATCAACGGTCAGGTGGACGGGTTGGAAGCCTGGGGTAGTTACCAGGTGACCCCCTCATGGTCGCTGGATGCTGGCCTGCAGTTGCTCAATGAGCGCTTCGGCGGACCCAGCTTGGCACTATCCCCACCGGGCAACGATCCGCGCGCGCAATGGCTGTTGCGCTCCCGATGGAATATCAGTGAAAGCCAGCAGTTTGACGTTGCGCTGCGCCACGTCGATGCCTTACCGACGCCCGCAATACCGGCCTACACCGCGGTCGATGTGCGATACGGTTGGCGCCTCTCCAAACCCGTTGAGCTTGCTGTGGTTGCGCGAAACCTGCTTGACCCCAGGCATCAGGAATTTGCACCGCCAAGTTCTAGAGACAGGGCCAATCCTGTCCTGATACCGCGTACGATAGACGTCACACTGACGGTAAGGTTTTGATGGCAACCGCTCGCTACATACAGATCCGCCTCTGGCTCGCAAGTCTCGCCTTGCTAGCGTGGCCCCTTTGCGCCACGGCAGTCGACATTGAACACCAGATCAAGGCCGCTTATTTGTATAAATTCGCGTCCTATGTAGATTGGCCGGCGTCGGCGCTCACACTGGCTGATGCCCCCGTCACGATCGGCGTGCTGGGCGCGGATGAGATCGCGACCGAACTCAACAACATCAACAGCGGGCGCCCCGCCAACAGTCGGCCGATAGAGGTGAAGCGCCTGAAACCGGGGGAGCCCTTGACCGGCATTCAGATGCTGTTTATTGGTCGCGAGGAAAGCGCCCGTCTTAAGCGCTTGCAAGACAGCCTTCAATCGCGCCCTGTGCTGACCGTGACCGATTCCGCCGGCGCTCTGGGCAATGGTAGTGTCATCAACTTCGTCACGGTGGACGACCGGATCCGCTTTGAAGTGTCGGTCGCGCAAGCCGAACAGAGTGGCCTCAAAATCAGCGCCCGTTTGCTGGGAGTGGCGCAGAAAATTGAAACCCGCAAACAATGATTTCTTTACTGCGCCTGCGCTCGGTCCGCCACAAATTGCTATTGATGGTGCTAGTGGCCAACTTCTTTACGCTGGTCACTGCCGGCGGTGCGCTGCTGTACCACGACCTGATGGAACACCGCAACAAGGCGGCGGCAGAGTTGTCGACGCTGGGCGGCATACTGGGCCAGGGCAGTGTGGCGGCGCTGGAGTTCGACGATGCGAAAGTGGCCAACGAAAACCTGGCGCAGTTGCGGGCGAATCCGAATATTGTCGCGGCGGCCATTTACACCAGCAAAGGCGAATTGTTCGCCCGCTATGTACACGACGATCACCGAACCAAGGCGTTGCCCGCAGCTCCACAAGCCGACAGCGTCATCTTCGATGGTGGTGAGTTGGCAGTATTCAGGCATATTGCCGGTCGGGGCGATAGCGTGGGCACGATTTACCTGAAAGAGCGCTACGAAATATCCGCTTGGCTGTTGAACTATCTGGCGATCCTAGGCATAGTGTTGCTCGCAAGTCTTGCGCTCGGTGTACTGATTTCATCGTTGCTGCAGCGCTGGATTTCCGTCCCCATCCAGGCCGTCAGCAGCGTGGCACAGCGTGTTGTGGAGCAACGCAACTACCGTTTACGTGCGACCAAGAGCACCGAAGACGAAATTGGTCATCTGGCAGACGCCTTCAATGGCATGCTGGAAACACTGGAGCATGAAATAGGGGAGCGCACTGCGGCCGAGCAGTCGGTACGCACACTCAATGCCCAACTCGAACAACGGGTGTCGGAGCGCACGGCAGAGCTGCAGGTTGCCAATCGCACATTGGAAATTCGCACCGAAGAGGCGGAAACCGCCAATCGCGCCAAAGCGGATTTTCTGGCCAATATGAGCCACGAAATACGTACACCGATGAACGCCATTCTCGGATTGGCCTACCTGCTGCAGCAGAGCCCGCTGAGTGCGGACGCTCTGGATTTGGTCAGCAAGATCCGCAATGCTGGAAGGTCCTTGCACTCCATCATCAATGACATTCTCGATATTTCAAAAATTGAGGCTGGCCGGCTGGAGATCGAGCATGCCCAGTTTCGGCTTGGCGATGTGCTGGAGAATCTGGCCAGCATCATGGCAGCCAACGCTGGTGACAAGGACCTGGAACTGACGATCTCCCCGCCCCCCGCCATAGGTGGCCAACTGATAGGTGACGCGCTGCGGTTGGAGCAGGTGCTGATCAACCTGACTGGTAACGCGATCAAGTTCACCGAGCACGGCTCAATCAATGTATCCATAGGTCTACTGTCACAGGATGAAAAAATCGCAAAACTGCGCTTCGCTGTACGAGACTCGGGGATCGGTATTCCGCAGGACAAGCAGGGCCAGATTTTTGCGCCGTTTTCTCAAGCCGACGTATCAACCACGCGGCGCTTTGGTGGAACAGGCCTGGGTTTGACCATTTGTCGGCATCTGGTTGGCAATATGGGGGGCGAGATCGGGGTCATTAGCGCACCCGGCAGGGGCAGTGAGTTCTGGTTCACCATTCCGTTCGAATGGTGTTCCGCCACAGAATACGCGTCGCCGGAAATGATTGCGCTGGAGGTTCTGATCGCGGATGACAGCGAAATCGCACGCGAGAATCTCTCCCTCACAGCCCGCTCCATCGGTTGGACGGCGATCAAAGCGGATTCAGGTGAAGACGCGATCCAGAAGTTGCAGGTTCGACAGGAAGCAAAAGGCAGCTTTGATGTATTGCTCGTCGACTGGAAAATGCCTGGCATGGACGGCTTGCAGGCGGCGGCCGCGATACGGCAGTCATTTGGGGGCGGCGCATGTCCTATTGTGCTCATGGTCACAGCATTTGCACGTGACGAGTTGCTGCGGCAGCCCAACATCGATCTTGTGGATGGGATCCTCAGCAAGCCGGTAACCAGTTCAACGCTTTACAACAGTGTCGCCGAAATTCTGCGGCGCCGAGGTCTGGGTAACGTCAGTGTTCCGGCGCCGATCCAAGGTCCGCGCGGTAAACGTCTGCCCGACGTGCGGGTGCTGGTCGTGGATGACAGTGACATCAACCGTGAAGTGGCGCAACGCATTCTGGCGGCCGACGGTGCAATCGTGCATCTGGCCAACGATGGGCTGGCCGCGGTGGACTGGCTGCGTGAGCATCCCTACGCAGTCGACATCGTGTTGATGGATGTGCAAATGCCGGTGATGGATGGCTACGAAGCTACGCGACAACTACGCAAATTGCCGCATACCGCCGATCTGCCGGTTGTCGCGCTGACAGCGGGTGCGTTCAAGGCCCAGCAGGAAGTGGCGTTGCAGGCAGGCATGAATGCATTTGTGGCGAAGCCTTTCAATGTGGAAGAGTTGATGGCAACCGTCCAGCAGTTGACGCGCCCAAAAGTTCCAGTTGTACCCGACGAAGTCGTGCATGCGAGATCGCCGTCACCGGTTCTATCACCAGTGTCGACGGGCAGCGTGCTACCCGGTATTGATGTCACCAAGGGGCTGAGTATTTGGTTGGATCCGAAAGATTACTGCGAGTATCTGGGCAAGTTCGCCGCGACCTATGCAGATTGCAGCAGCCTGTTGCGCGCATCGTACGCAGAAAATGAAGTTGCGGCGGCGCGAGCCCTGTTGCATAAGTTGCGAGGCGCCGCCGGCACCATGGCCCTGTTCGACGTGGCCCGTTGCGCGGCTGAACTTGAAACGCTTGAAGCAAGCCATGACCCTGGCGCCGGATTGCAACAACTGGAATCGGCGTTGGAGACGGCATTTGCATCGATCGCGGCATTTTCTGCACCATCTGCAACTACCAGTTCTGCATCGCCAGACAACTAAGCTTGTGTTGCCTGTGCGCGGCTCTTAGGTCGGCCGGCCGTCGTCTTGCTTCGGTGTCTCTTCTGCAACGACCAGCGGTAGCAAGACCTTGAAAGTGGAGCCCATGCCGAGTTCGCTTTGCACCGAAAAATAGCCACCGTGCAACTCGACCAATTGTTTGACCAATGCCAGGCCCAGCCCCGTCCCCTGATACTTGCGAGACAAGCCAGCATCCAACTGGACGAAAGGCTGAAACAAACGGTCCAAGTCTGCGTGCGCAATGCCAATGCCTGTGTCGCTGACGCTAAGGGCTAGAAAGCGGTCCATGGATTGATTTGTTTCGTTGCCCCGTATTTTTCCCGCAACCAAGGGTATCTCAGTGCATCGTGCGTCACGTGACTGCAAGGTCACTGTTCCACCATCCCCAGTGAATTTCACCGCATTGGACAATAAGTTGTAAAGGATTTGCTTGGTCTTTCGCTCATCGGCCATGATCCAACCCACGTTTTGCACCTCCAGGCGCAAATGTATTTGGTGGTTGACGGCCTTTTCACGCACCACATTCAGGCTACTTTCCAGCAATGCATTGATGTTGATGGGCTCTAGCGTCAAACTCATTGTTCCGGATTCTATTTTTGACAGATCAAGGATGTCATTGATCAAAGATAGCAGGTGCTTTCCCCCTTCGGTAATGAAACGGGTAAATTCTTCCTGCTTTTCGTTGAGCGCGCCCGCCAGCCCTTGTTGTAGTGCGGACGAAAAGCCGATGATGGCGTTTAGCGGTGTACGCAATTCGTGGGACATGTTGGCCAGAAATTCTGATTTGAGGCGACTGGCGTGCTCCAACTGCAAATTCTTTTCTGCAATTTCGGCTTGGCGTTTTAATGACTGCTCGTTTACCTGTTCGAGTTCGCTGTTCTTCTTCTCCAGCACAGACAGCAAGGTAGCACGGCTTTCAAACAGCTGGTGTGCCGCGCGCGCCTCGCTGGCTTCCAGTTCCCTGTTCATCAACTCCGCGCGGACGCGGCGGCTCTCATCTTCGAATTGCTTGCGACGCAATTGCGCGCGAAGGCGCGCTTTCAACACGTCAACTTCGTTCGATTTCAGTACGTAGTCGTCTGCACCAGTGCTCAGGCCTTCAATCATGGCGTCGCGATCTTCCATCGCAGTGAGCATGATGAGCGGAATATCGCGCAGCTTGGGTGATGCTTTGATGCGTCTGCAGGTTTCGGTGCCACCCAGCCCCGGCATCAACCGGTCCAGCAAAATGCAATCAACCGATTGGACGTCAACCATCTCCAGCGCCTCTTCGCCAGAGTGCGCCAATATCACGTCATAGCCCTCCCCCCGAAGGATGTCCGCCAATTCATGGAGGTAGGTCTCGCTATCGTCCACGGCTAGGATTTTTTTGGGCCCCAGCAAGCTGGAAGTCTGCGTGGCTCGGCTCACATTGTTGATGTTTCGCAGCACGGCACTGATGCGCGCTAGAATCACGTCGAGGTCTTCGTCCTTGCGGACAAAGGCATCGGCACCCGACTCGAGCGCACGCAATTCGGCGCCCAAATCCTGTGAGCCGGTGAGCAAAATACAGGGCGTGTGGTGTAGCGTCGCGTCCAAGCGCAGCTTGCGAACGACGGTGGAGCCGTCGATCCCCGGCAAGACGCCATCCACAACCACGGCATCCGGGCGGTGCAGTGCCGCGCTGCGCAAACCTTCCTCACCAGATGCGGCGGTCAACACCGCGAACCCTTGCCCTTGCAGTAATTCACCCAGTCGTTCGCGAAAGGTCAAACTGTCGTCAATGATCAACACGCGGGTCAGAGCCGATGTGCTCGCACCATTACCGTTAGGTTTGCCCAGCAACTCGCGAGCCCTGGTAAGAATGTATTCCAGGTCGTAGGGTTTGCCAACGTAGTCGTTGGAGCCCATGGTCATACCCCGAATGCGGTCGCGTACTTCAGCTTCTGTGGACAATATCAACACCGGAATGTTGGCGCCTTTAGTGGTGGCACGAATTTCCCTGAGTAGCTCCACGCCATCACCGTCAGGCAACACAACATCCAGAATGATCAGACCAACAGATTGTGTTGACAGCACTGCGCGCGCCTCTGCCGCGCTGGCACAGGCAAGGGTTGGCATGCCTGCCGCCAAAAAAGCGTCTCCCAAATCGGAACGCACGGTCAAGCTGTCGTCAACAATCAGGGTGGGTTTGGTCATTTTTATCGAATCCGCATCATGCCACGCGGGTCAGACTTGCAAGCATGGGTCCAATATCAGGCAAGGGGAGTACATATTTCGCTGCGCCTAATAAGGCTGCCTCGCGGGGCATGCCATACACAATGGAGCTGGCTTCGTCTTGCGCAAGCGTTAATCCCCCGGCTTGGCGAATAGCGAGCAAACCACGTGCACCGTCGGCCCCCATGCCGGTCAGTACACAAGCAGCAACAGTTTGACCGCACTCCGCTGCGAGTGATTCAAACAATACGTCTACCGATGGGCGGCAAGAGTGCCGCTCCAAGCCACTATCCAAATACAGGCGGCCTTGGCGCAACAGAAGGTGATGATTCGGTGGCGCCAAGATTACACCGCGCTGTGGCAAATGCTGGCTGTCTTGCGCCATGCGCACGGTGTGTGCCGTCTGCCCGTCCAGCCAGTCGGCAAAGGACGCGCCAAAAGGTTCTCCGATATGTATTACCACCAGCACAGGTAGGGAGTAGTTTGCAGGAAGCGCTCGCAGAACCTCCACCAGCGCGCTGGGGCCACCGGTTGACGCGCCCAACGCCACCAACCTGCACATCTGCGGTGCCCGCGGGTCGTCCAGTGTTTCCATCTTTACTCGGCGGCCGTTCAGTGGTGTCGATCGGCCACGCAAATGCGTGATGACCTTTACCCGCGCTACCAGTTTGACCATGCCGAGAAAACGCTGCTCCCAGACACCGTCGGCCTCCTCGGGACCCGGTTTTTCCATAACCTCTACCGCGCCAGCGGCCAGCGCCTCATAGGTTTTGAACAGCTCGCCTCGGTTGGTGGACGCGGAAACCACCAGTATGGGCGTCGGGCAATACGCCATGATGTATTCGGTGGCTGCCAATCCACTCAGGACGGGCATCATCATGTCCAGGGTCATGACATCTGGGCGAAGTGCTTGGCACATTTCTATGGCTTGCTTTCCATCCTCGGCTTCACCTACCAGTTCAAACGCAGGGTCGCCGTCCAGAATTTCGCATAATCGTTTGCGAACAGTCAGCGAATCTTCCACCACGAGTACACGGATGGATTTCATGGCACCACCAGTTTAGCGACACTTTGCAAGAATTCGACCTGGTCAAACTCCCCTTTAACGATGTATGCACTGGCACCTACCGCAGCGCCGCGCTGCCGGTCTTCTGGTGCATCGCGTGAGGTGACCAGAATACTGGGTACCTCACGCAGTGCCGGATCGGCGCGGGTCTGCGCGACAAAACCAAAACCGTCCATGCCCGGCATCTCCACGTCGACCAGGAACAACGCGTATCGTTTGCCGCGCGCCATGGCCAGACCGTCCTCGGCCGAAGAAGCCATTTCCACCAAGAACCCTGCGGACTCCAGAATGCTGCTCTCCAGCATGCGCGTGGTGAGAGAGTCGTCGATGATGAGAATGGGAAGTGGAGTCTGCGGTTGCGTTGTGGTCGTATCCTTTGGCCGCCGCAGCGTCATAAATTGTTCTGGATCCAGTACCATCCGGGGCGTGCCTTCGGTGTCTAGATGCAGGCCCAGCACGATGGGCTCTGCTGGAGCCAAGGTAGGTAGAGGGCGCAGCACCACGGTATCTATTCCGCACAAGCGAGTGACTGCAAGCGCCAGCGTCTCATTCCCAGCGGACACGATCACGGCGGTCAGTAGTTTTGTGTTGGGGTGTCTATCATGGCTATCCAGCGCCAGCAATGGGATGAGATTACCTTCGTTCGCGATCGAAGCGCCCTCCGGCGAATGGACAATATCGCCCATCGCAACACGCACTGTGCGCCGCACCGAATCCAATGGAATGGCGACAATTTGCCCGTTGGCCTCAACGGTCACAACATCCATGGATGCCAATGACAGCGGCACACGTAGTTCGATGGTGGTGCCGCGCCCCGGCGTGGTTTGGGCAACGATGTCCCCGTTGATGCGCTGCGCGGCCTCGCGCACCACGTCCAGTCCAACTCCCCGGCCTGCGAGTTCGGTGATGGTGTTGGAGGTTGTGATGCCACCTTTGAGGAGCACAGAAAGCAACTGGGCTGCATCCAATCCCTGCGTATCCGCGGCGCGTGCTCCTTTTTTGAGCAGGGCCTGCCGGACCGCTTCAAGGTCGACGCCACGGCCGTCGTCACTGCAACGAAACCAAGCACGGTAGCCGCGGCGGATGATTTCCAGAGTCACGCTACCTGCGGGGGGTTTTCCAAGCGCCTGGCGATCAGCGACCGCTTCAATGCCGTGAGCGACTGCATTGCGAACCAATTGAACCAGCGCACTTTGTACGCTGTCGAGTACCTGCCCGTCAATGCGCACCTCGCCTCCTCGGGCTTCGAAGAGGATCTGTTTGCCCACGTTGTGCGCGGCGTCCCGTGCGGTGCGCTCCAATGCGTGAAAGATGCTTGCTGCTGGTACCAGGCGAAGCCGTTCCGCTGCGTCGCGGGCCTGCCGCAATTCACGATCAATGCGTTCGACGCTGGCTGCCATGTTGCGCTCGGTTGCGCTGAGCAGGTCTTGTATGTCGTCGGACAGCGCGCGCGTCTTGCTGCTCGGCGATTGCAACTCCGTGAGTGTCTTTAGCGTCAGATTTCGTATGTGTTCGATCGCTGCAACCGACGCCCGCATACCTTCCAGTTCACCGCCAATTTCACCTAGGCCCTGCAATAATTCGTCAACTTCCGCCACATCGGCGTGTGCGATACGGGCGGGCACATCCTGCACTTGCACGGTCGTTGCGGGTGCAATAGCGTCGCTGTCTTGCGCGATGCCCAACTGCGCCAACTTCCGATTGATTGCATCCAATGCCGCGAGAATGCCATCCACCTGCTCTCGCGGTACCGGAGATGCCGTGTCCCGGTGCGGTGCCAAGCTGTCTTCAACACCATGAATCAGCTCGGCGATTTCCGTTTGTCGAACGACCCGAGCGGCACCTTTCAGAGTGTGGGCCAAGCGCAGCAAACGCGGCACCAAATCACCGCTAGCGTTGGCTTTTTCCAAATCGAGCACACTGTGGGAGAGCTGGTCCAGCAGTTCACGCGCCTCTATCCGAAAATAGCGGTAGGGGTCTTTCGCCATATAAGGGGTTCTGCAACCTAGGCGGCGTTTTGTTGAATCAATCGGCGCAAGTCCATCGACAAACCGGCCAATTGCGATGCGGTTTGCAAGGTCTGGGTTGAACTGGTTTCTGATTCTTGGGTCGCTTGCGCGACGTCGGTGACCGCTAAACGAACCTGTTCGGCGGCGGTGGCCTGCTGCTTGGTAGATAGTTCTATTTCGCGAGCCGCGTCGGTGGTGGTTCCCACCAGAGCGGCGATCTGTTTGAATGCCGTTGCAATGTCGCTGAACTGGCGGGCTCCGGCGTCAACCGCTTTGGCGCCACTTTCAGTGGCCATCACCGTAGTATTTACGGCACCACGCACGTCATCAATCTGGCTGCGGATGCCTTTGGTGGAGTTTGCAACACGATCGGCCAGTTTACGGATCTCTTCGGCGACCACTGAAAAGCGCTTTCCGGCTTCACCGGCCCCGCTGGCCTCTATGGTGGCATTGATCGCCAAAATATTGGTTTGTTCCGCCAGTTCCGAGACCACGTCGAGCACGGCGCCGATTTCCTGCGACTTACGACCAAGATCCAGCATGTGGTTGACCACCAAATCAATTTGCCGCCGGATACTGGTAATAGCATCCTGGCCCTTGTCTACGGTGCCTTCGCCGCTGCGTGCCGAACTTGCAGTTTGCTCGGCGATCTGTGCCACGCGTTGGGCGCTTTCCGCAATCTGGCGTGACGTGGCTACCAACTCACTAATCGTGGTGCTGATCTCCGTCATTGCGCTCGCCTGTTCCTTGGCACCGGAAGCCTGCTGGCTCGCGGCGGCCTGTAATTCAGCCGATGAACTTTGGACGTGGCCCACAGCTGCACCGATCTGTCGATTCAGGGCGCGAGTCAATAGTACGGCGACGATGATCGCAAACAAAGCGGTCATTGACGCAATGGCAATGACGGTAGTGACTGCTTCGGCAGCGATTTCGCTTGCAGCCTGCTTTGTGTCGGTCAAATGCCGTTCTTGGGAGGCCGTGAAAGACTCGACGCTGTCATTGAACTGATCTCGAACGGGGAGTAACTTTTCGTCGAATGCCCGCACGATCACCGATTGTTGGGCCTGCTCGCGTTTGAGCACCATTAAATCTTCCGCAGCTTGACGGTACAGTGTTGCCTTGAGCTCAATGGTGTCAAGCATGCGACGCTCTTCCTCTGTGGCCAATTTTCCTCGCAGGCGCGCGATTGTGGCGGAAAACTCCTCGCGGGTTTTGCGCAGACTGGTAGTAAATCGCTCCTCCGGAGAAATGACATAGCCTCGCACTTGGGCCACCATCTCCTCCATTCTGGTGTGCAGTTTTTCTGCGTCCAATAGTATCTGTACGTTGACCGTGATGACCTGGTCCTTGCTTGCGACAACACTGCGTAACGCGTAGATGGCTATCGCGCTGGTCAGCAGGACGAGCACCAACATCACGGCGTAGCCCGCCGTCAGTTTTTGACCGAACGTCCAGTCCTTTTTCATGGGTAACCTCTTTTCGTGTGAATGAGTGAAGCTGCACGTTGCTGTATATCGTGGAGCAATGACGTCAACTGAATAATCGGCCGCACGACGCCCCCGCTGTTCGCGGCATCCCAAAAATGCGCCTGGGGTCCACCGCCCGCCACTGGTAGGCCACCCGGTGTTGACACAATCTCTTCGGACGTTACGGAGAAGTGCATCTCAAAGGTTTCAAAGGCCAGTGCAACGGGTTCTTGTGATCGCAATAAAATCAACCAACGTGTGCCGGACGCGCGTGCATAGCCACACAGCGATGCCAGGTCGTATACAGGGGCAATCTGACCGCGAAACCCTGCCACGCCCAGCAGTTGTGAGGCCGGGCTAGGCAAAGGCATGATGCGACGGTCCACATAGAGACCCGCAATCTCGGATACGCGCATGGCGTAGGGGGCAGTGCCCATGCGTATGGCCAGCAGACTTTCGCGTTGGGCGATCGCCGTATGGGGGGGCTGCGCGAAAGACTGGTCAAACTCTTGTCGCAATGTCCGCACGGTGTTGTTCAAGCTAGTTGAGTGAGTGATCATGTGAAAGCTCCCAAACTTGTGAGTTCAGCCCGACACAGTGCGATAAGCGCTTCGCGCCGAAAACCGCCGGCAAACAGCAGCAGGCGTGACGCATCTTCCCTCTGCAGCAGTAACAAGGCTTGGCTTAGATCGCGCAAAGCGCTTGTGGTGTCTCCTTGGCGGCGCTCCAATAGACCCAAATGCAAACGTGGCATGGCAAATCCCGGGTCCAAGTAGGCTGCGGTTTGGTCGTGTTCAATGGCGCCCACCACGTCAGCAACACCTTCGCAGCAAAGCGCCAGGACATAATAGGCGCCAGCGTTCAGCTCATCGCGTTCCAGTAACTCCTTGCATGTGGCCCGAGCGGCATTCAACGCACCGCTATGACTGAGCGATACAGCCTTGAGCAATAAAACATCGGGATCAACTGCGTGTTCCGCCGGCAGGGCGCCGAGTTGTGCCAAGGTTTGATCGTACTTTTCGTCGTGTAAATACTCCAGCGCGCGGTGGAGATTGGGCGAAACGTCTGCGTTGGCAACCTTTTCGAGGCCCTGCGCGGTGTCTGCTGGTGGCGTGACCAAGGCGTGGATGCGGTCGCTTGATCGTTGAATCTCCGCAATCCAGTTGATGTCGCCGAGCGCGGCGGTTGGTTGCCAGCGCGCGGGCACTGGATGGTCAACAAATTCAACTGCAGTAGTGCCGCTCTTGCGCTGGTAGTAGAAGGTGCCGTGCGTATGGCACAAGTGAAAGTCGTTGGATAGTCCACGCAAGGTCTCCGCATGGCCCAGGAAAAAATATCCACCCGGTGCCAGTGCGTGCGCGATGCGGGCAATTGCAGCTTGGGCCTGTTCGGGTGAAAAATACATCAATACGTTGCGACAAAAGACGATGTCCAAGGATCCGTGGCGCCACAAATCAGGGGCCTCTTGAGCGAGGTTGCGTTGCTCAAATTTCACCATCTTGCGAATCACCGGGTCCAGCACGAATCCGTCGCCATCCGTTTGGAACCACCGCGCTTTCATATCCGCCGGAAAATCGCGCAGCGACCAGTTTGTGTAACGCGCCCGCGCTGCCTTGTCCAGCATGGAAGGATTGACGTCCACTGCTGTGATGGCGATGCGGTTGAGTGCATAGGCAAATTTTTCAGTGGCCACCATGGCCAAGGAATAAGGTTCATCGCCGGATGCGCAGCCTGCGGAGAGGATGCGGACCGTATTGTTGCCTGCGTTTGCCGCCAGGCGATTTGGCAAGGCCAATTCGGCATAGGCCTTGAATTGGTCAGCGTTACGCAGGAAAAAGGTTTCCGTTACGGTAAGTTCCCCTGCAACCCGATATAACTCTTCGTGAGCGCTATCGCTTGCGAGTTGGCTGATGTATTGAGAGTAGTCGTTGTTCCCGGCATGTGCTCGCTGGTGCAAGACCTTGGCCAGCATGCCAAGTTTTGAATCATCGAACTGCAATCCCAGCAAACCAACGATCAAGCTTCGAAAGCGTGCGACGTCCACCAGATCCGGTGGCGTCGTCATGCCGGCAACGCTTGCGTATCGAGCGCAGCCCATACAGCGTCGGAAACCACATGTGTACTCTGCAAAACCAGCAGCAACTCCGCGTCCAGTATGCCAATGGCTGCAACTCTGCTGCTGTCGACAGCTTGCAGCAGTAAGGGTACGTCAACCATCACCTGCGCGTCCAGACTTCGTATTCCAACCACGCGATCTACTGCAAGAGCCACGATTCGCTTGTTTAGCCTGATCGTTACAAAGCGCGTGATAGGCGTTTCAATCATGTCACCCATGAGACGTGCAATGTGAACAACCGGCGCGGTTGCGCCGCGAATGATGCTCAGTCCCAGCATGAACGACGGCATGCCGGGAATTGTCTGGGCGGGTAATGGGCGCATGGTCTCAATCACGTGCCCAATAGGCAACGCGTAGAGTCGCGTTCCGCTACTGCAAATGAGGAACACACTGGAAGGAGCGTGGGATGCACCCATGGTCAGAGCTCAATGCTGGCGTCACCCATATCCGGATACAAATTCTCCAGCACCTCTACGCGCTGCATCAGGCGGCGGTTCTCGGCGAACACCTCAAATCGCCTGAACGCTTGATGGACATTTTCCCGTAGGGCCGCGTCCTCAATGGGTTTGCTCAATACCTTGTATAGGTCGCCTCGGTTGACCGCATCAATGACGGTACTGAAATCTGCGTAGCCTGTGAGCAGCAGACGAATGGTATCTGGATACATTTCCTTCACCGTATGCAAGAACTCAGTGCCCGTCATTCCTGGCATGCGCTGGTCTGAGATGATGACTCCCACTTCATGTGTTGCCAGCAACTCAAATCCCTCGGCAGCGCTGGAGGCGGTCAGGGTCAACCAACCTTCCTTGCGAAATACACGCCGCAATGCAGTGAGCACGTTGGGCTCGTCGTCGACGACCAACAGGGTGTAGTCGGCAGGCGACATTTCGTCTCCAGACTGCAATTTCCCCCCGTTGCTCAGCAAATGTGCAATGTCTTGTGGCGGTACGGCACGGCTATACAAAAAACCCTGCATTTCCTGACACATTTGTTTGCGTAAATAACCATGCTGGCCTTTGGTTTCTACGCCTTCCGCGATCGTTTTCAAACCCAGATTGGACGCCATGGCGAGAATGCTGCGTACCAAGGCCGCGCTGCCTGGATGTTGCATCATGTCTCGAACAAAGGACTGGTCGATCTTGATGCGATCAATAGGATAGCGGCGCAGGTAGCTCAGAGACGAGTAGCCGGTGCCAAAGTCATCCAATGACAGTGTGACACCGAGCGCCTTCAACTGATGCATCATCGCAATGGTTTGCTCCGCGCTCTCCAGAATCAGGCTTTCGGTCAGCTCCAACTCCAAAAATTCGGCATCGAGCCCCGCGTCTTCCAATGCACTTTGGACGATCTGCACCAGATCGGCAGAGCGAAATTGCTGCGCAGACAAATTTACCGCCATACGCAGTGGTGGATGCCCGGCGTTTTGCCAAGCTTTCGCCTGCCGGCAGGCCATACGAAGTACCCAGCCGCCTACTTTGGGCATCAAGCCAGCCTCTTCCAGCAGTGGTATGAAATAGGCAGGCGAAACCAATCCGTGCTGCGGTTGCTGCCAACGCAGCAGCGCCTCCACGCCTACTACAACCCCGGTTTTCAGGTTGAGTTGGGGCTGGAAGTGCAGCACGAATTCGTTGCGTTCGAGTGCGCGGTGCAGGTCAGCCAACATTTGCACGCGTTGCTCTAGCCCACGATCCAGATCGGGGCTATACAGGCGGTACCCTTCTTCACCGGTGCACCGTTCGGAGGCCGCACGTGCGCGGCGCAAGAGGTTTTCTATGTCTGCGTCGTGGAGTGGGTAGGCAGCAACGCCTATGCCGACTTGCAGGAACATTTCTCTACCTTCGGCCTTTACGGGTTGAGATAAAACATCTCTGACCCTGCGGGCAAACCCATCAAACATGGCGCTATCCGTCAGCTCATGTGTCACGATGGCGAATTCATCGTGAGCCAGTTGCACGACCAGACCGTTGGGGCCACGGCACGCTTCCAATCGCGACGCTACGGTTCGCAGCACATCGTCCATCGCCAGCTTTCCCAGGACCTGCACGATTTGCTCGACACGTTGCAGTCGGATATCGACCATGAGCAGCAAACTGCCTTTTTGTTCGGCCAGCGCAGCAAGCTTTGGCAGGCGGTCATCGAGCAGGGCGCGGTTGGGTAGTCCTGTTTGCGCATCGTAGAACGCCAGATAGTAGAGTTTGGATTTCCCCGCGATGCGCTGTTGTTCGGCGCGCATGTGTCCCAGCGAAAACGAAATGTCGTCGGCTACCTCATTCAGCAGATTGGATACGTCCGGGTCAAATGCGTTGACGCCATCACAATACAAGAGAAACACGCCTATCACGCGATCCAATTCACGCAATGGCAAACCGGCCATGGATTGAAATCCATGTGCATGCATCTGCTGATGCGCCGCCTGTTCGTGCAGTTCAGCGCCCAGGTCATTGCACAGGATTTCACTTTTATGCTCAAGAACCAGATTGGCGGCAGCGCCCAGCACATCGGTCGTCTGGGGGACGTCCTTGATCTCACCGCTTTGCGCCATATTCCGGAATTGGCCAGAAGATGGGTCGAGTAAGCCTATCCAGGCAAACTGGAACAGGCCGGACTCCACTGCAATGTTGCAGACATCGACATAGAGGCGGTCTGGCGACTCCGCACGCACAATGGTCCGATTGACCCGGCTAAGCATGGTCAAAAAGCGGTTGATACGATTCAAGCTAGTCAAAGAGGTACTCATGTCTTTGTCCCCTTTTTCTCCAAAAAAACGTCTGATTACTGGCATCCAGGCGCTTGAATCATTCCTTTTGAACCTGCAGTAATTCCGAAAGGCGCTTGGACAGCTCCCATCGATCAATCGGTTTAACCAAGCTGCCATCCGCGCCCGAACTGGCAATCCGCTGGCGTGCGGCTACGTCATACAAAGCGGAAACGACCACGATGGGCAAAGTCGCGGTTTGGGGATTGCCTTTGAGGCGGCGCACAACCTCGAATCCATCCAGGCCGGGCATCATCAAGTCCAACAGAATGACATTCGGTTGTTCTGCAATGGCCAAGGCTATCCCCGTCTCTCCATCGGAGGCCACGAACGCTACATGGCCTTCTGCTTGAACCAGTACTTCAAGCAATCTGCGATTGGATTCCTCGTCGTCGATGATCAGGATTTTCGCGGGCGGCGGTTTTGTCAAAATGCACAACTTTCACGCAGGGTACAAAGAACACATTTGTTCCACGACAGCACGCCTTGATAGTTATTGACTGGAAATAGTGACGTGCCAAGTGCATTCTTTCCAAATTGCCTGCCTCTGTCAACGTGGAAGTGCGCTGACATTGCGCAAAGCAATGCTTTGTAGATGCGGTTCGGCATATCCCAAGTGCAGTCCTTCACATGACGGTGCTCAGAACCCAATATACCTACCATTCTTGATAGGTGAAGCCCTTGCTGCTCGCATGGTTAACCACGGTTCTCGTGTTGACGGGCGACATTGTTTGAGAACAAACTCAGTCGATGGCACCCGAACTCTCGCAAAAACTGGTGGCGGCAGTTGACAGCATGCCTGCTTTCCCCCAGAGCGTCCAAAAAATTCTTGAAATGACGCGAGATATCGCCTGCTCTCCCAAAGATCTGGTTCAGGTCATCGACAAGGATCCTGTGATGACGGTCAAGGTGCTTCGGGTCATCAACTCCGCGCATTACAGCCTGCCCAAACAGGTCACTTCCATCAATCACGCCGTGGTGTACCTTGGATTCAATACGATCAAGAATTTGGCTTTGGGTATTGCTGCTATCGGCGTGTTGCCTTTGGGGAATATTGCGGGGTTTGATGGGCAGCAATACTTGCTGCATTCACTGTCGACCGCGGTGATTGCAAAGCAGTTGGCAAATCGAATGCACGACGTGGAGCCCATGGAATGTTTTATCGCAGGGCTGCTGCACGACTTTGGCAAAGTCGTGTTTGCACGGTACATGCCGATGGAGTTTCGCAAGGCTCTGGAGTTCAGCCTGTGGAATGAATCATCCTTGCATATGGCGTTGCGTGAGATCATCGGCGTAGACCACGCCGTGGTTGGCGCGATGTTGGTGGAAAAGTGGAACTTTGCGCCGAGCCTGATCGAAACGATTCGTTACCAATACGGAGCTGAAATGAAAGACACGAGCATGATCGCCTGCGTCTTCGCCGCCAACCAAATCAGCAAGAAGATGGCCTTTGGATTTGGCGGGAATCTCTACGTAGACGAGCTTCCTCCCCCCATCGCCGTGAGATTGGGCGGGTCATTGGATGAGGTCATCGCTTCCTTGGGTGACTTGTCGCTGGTGTTCCAGGAAGCCAAAATGTTTCTAAAAGTATGACCATGGACGCCCTCCACACCAGCCCTCAGCCGTACGATGCGCCACCATCCGTGCTCGCCGCCTTGCGCAGTGCTGCGGAGCGAGGTGAGCTGCAGGTGTTGTACCAGCCGGTGGTGGATTTATTAACTGGAAAAATCAGCGGCATGGAGGCGTTGCTGCGCTGGAACAGCCCGGAGTTGGGCCTCGTTTCACCGGTTACCTTCATACCGATAGCGGAAAATTCGGGTCTGATCGATGGCATTGGCCTGTGGGTGTTGCGCAAGGTGTGTCAAGATATCCGCTTCTTGCTGGACGGCGGGTTCGACATCCCGCACGTTGCGGTCAATGTTTCTCCGATCCAGTTTCGCGACCCCCATTTGGTTCAACATGTGCAACGGACGTTGGAGGATTTTCAGATTGAGCCACACCGCGTGCACATTGAAATCACAGAGTCCACGTTGATGGACGACGTGAATCGCTGTGAAGCCGTTCTGCGTGCGCTGAAGGCTATGGGATTGCGCCTGTCCCTGGATGATTTCGGCACTGGGTATTCGTCCTTGAGTTACCTCAAACGTTACCCTTTCAACAAGGTCAAGATAGACCAGTCCTTCGTGAAGGATGTTGATACCAACCAGGCAGACGTTGTTATCGTGAACGTGATTGTTGGCATGGCCCATGGGCTGGGTCTGGAAGTAGTGGCCGAGGGCGTGGAGACGGAGGCCCAGTGCGAGATCATGCGCACCAGCGGGTGCGACGAAATACAGGGGCATTTTTTTTCCCGGCCGGTTGATCGGGAGTCCGTTCAAGCATTGCTGCTGGAAGGTCGGCAATTGCCCGCGCATTTGTTGCGTTTTCGCGCGCGACCACGCACCTTGTTATTGGTGGACGACGAGCCCAATGTATTGGCCTCACTCAAGCGCTTGTTCAGGCGTGATGGTTACGTCATCCATACCGCTAACAGTGGTACTGAGGGTTTGGATGTTCTGGCCGGCCAAAGAATTGATGTCATCATGTCCGACCAGCGGATGCCCGGAATGACGGGCGTCGAGTTTTTGCGGGCAGTCAAAATCAAGTATCCGGAAACTATCCGCATCGTTCTTTCCGGTTATGCGGAGCTGCAGTATGTGACGGAAGCGATCAACGAAGGTGCCATCTACCGGTTTTTGACCAAACCCTGGGACGATGATCAACTGCGCGAGCAAGTGCAGCGGGCTTTTGAGCACAGTGAGTTACAGGAAAAAAACCAGCAGCTAGATATAAAAATACGTTGCAGCAACCGTGATCTGGTAGTGATCAATCGCCAGCTGAATGAGGCCATTGAAACCAATCGCAAACAAATTGACCGTGGCGAAGTGAGCCTAGCGATTGCACGTGAGGCCCTGCAATTCGTGCCCAGCCCCATCATCGGTGTCGACGATGACGGCCTGATGATTTTTGTCAATACGGCTGCGGAAGCAGCCTTGGTGCGACATGGCCCACTGATTGGTATGGAGTTGCTGGAGACTCTTCCCGCCGTTGCGACGGTACTGGACGGCGTGGTGGAGGGTGAGGTCGGCACGCTGTCCATGGATGGGTCTATCCATGCGATCAAGTGGCATCGCATGGGGAAGGCCTCCCGCTCCATGGGTAAGTTGATTTTCTTTTTGAACAAGGGGGACGGTCATGATGGACGGTGAACAACAAGCTGACGCGTCGCCGCCAGACCTTGCGCTCAAAACCACTTCAAGTGAACTGACGCGTCTTGCGCATTTGTTCAGGCATGCACAAGAAGATCCGGCAGACCGATATTTGTTCGATCTTGTCAGCTGCTACCGCGGAGGTGAAGTGCCGTGAGTGCCCTGCATTTGGACGACGTCGTGAAAGGAATCCGCAGCTTGCCAGCTCTTCCCATGGTGGTGCAAGAGTTATTGCTAAGCATTGACCAGGATGATGTCAATGTGGCAGATTTATCGCGAAAAATTGCGCTGGACCCCGGGCTGACAGCGCGTTCCTTGCGCTTGGCCAATTCGTCGTTCTACGGCATGACCAACCAGGTCAATACCATCCAGGAGGCCATCACCATCCTGGGGTTCAGAACCATGCGCGGCGTGGTGACTACGGCCGCCTTGCTGGGCGCCTTTGCCACAGATGCGAAAACCAGCTTCAAGGTATCTGCTTTCTGGCGGCATGCCATTGCAACCGCGTTGTGCGCGAGAGAGTTGGCGCCTTATTTGAAGATTAATCCTGAACACGCCTACACCTCGGGCCTGCTGCACGATGTGGGCCGGCTCGTGCTGGTGACCCGCTTCCCTTCAGAATATGAAGCCACGATGGCGCACCGGGCCCAGCAAGACTGCAGCCTGTTGGATGCGGAACGTGCGGTGCTCCAGGTCGACCATGCGGAGGTGGGGCATTTGTTGACCACACACTGGAAGTTTCCAGATGCCATGCAGCAAGCGGTGGCATCCCACCACCAGGCGCTGTCGGAGTCCATCACCCCGCTAGGCACTGTACTGGTTGCTGCGGACGCCATTGCGCATGCCTTGGATCTGTCCATGGATGAAGACGACAGCGTGCCCTGCGTTCCTGCAACCTTTTGGCGAAAGCTTGGAATCGGGGATAAGGAGTTGCTGAAGGCTTTTGCAAGAGTCGAGAAACAGTTCGCCGGTGCCAGCCTGATTCTGAACACTTAATGGAGAGCGAACCATGAAGGAAATAAGCCAGGCCAGTGTGTTTGACGACAGCCCGGTCCCCACTTTCGTGATCGACCTCGAGCATGTGGTTACCCACTTCAACAAGGCCTGCGCCAATATCCTGGGTATTTCTGCCAGCGAAGTTCTTGGAAAGAAGGGCGTGGGTCGCGTTTTCTACGGTAAGGAACGCCCGGTAATGGCGGACCTGATTGTGGACGGCGCCATCAAGGAAATTATTGATGATTTGTACCAAAGCAGCTACCGCAGTTCGTTGACCGTGCCGGGTGCCTATGAGGCAGAAGGTTTCTTTCCCAAATTGGGTCCATCGGGCCGGTGGTTTTTTTTCACCGCCGCACCCCTGCGCAATGCCGAGGGTGAAGTGGTGGGTGCCATCGAAACGATGCAGGACATCACCGAACGCAAGGTGGTTGACGATGCGCTGCTCAAGGCACAACTGGAAGTGGAGCAAACCGTCGAGCAGCGCACGGCACAGTTGGCAGAAGCCAACCAGACGCTGCGGGACGATGTGACACGGCGTGAACTCGCTGAGCAGGAGTTGACGCGAAGAAACACCGAACTCAACGCCCTGAATGCCAAGCTGTCGTTGGCCCAGGAAAGCCTGATCCAGTCGGAAAAAATGGCCTCCATTGGCCAACTGGCCGCCGGTGTAGCCCATGAAATCAACAACCCGATTGGCTACATCTTTTCCAACTTCGGAACCCTGGAAAAATACTTGGCAGAGCTGTTTCAGATGCTTGCCGCGTATGAGAAGGCGGAGTCGGCTTGTTCGGACCCCCGTGTAGTGTCGGAAATCGTGGCGCTCAAGAAAGCGATAGAACTGGAATTTTTGAAGGAGGACATTCCGACGCTGATGAGCGAGTCCAAGGAGGGCATTGTGCGGGTGCGGAAAATTGTGCAGGACTTGAAGGATTTCTCCCATGTGGACGCGGCGACGGAATGGCAGTTCAGCAACCTGAACCAGGGTATTGATTCGACGCTGAATGTGGTGAATAGCGAGATCCGGTACAAGGCCGATGTGGTGAAAGACTACGGAGAGCTTCCGCTGGTGCAATGCATGTCCTCGCAGATCAACCAGGTGGTGCTGAACCTGGTGGTCAATGCGGCACATGCGATTGGCAGTGAGCGCGGAAAGATCACGATACGCACCGGTATCGAAGGCGACAACGCGTGGTTTTCGGTGACCGATACCGGTGCCGGCATCCCCAAGGAAGTTCTGCCACGCATTTTTGATCCTTTCTACACCACCAAGCCGATCGGCAAGGGCACAGGCCTGGGTCTGTCGCTGTCCTACGGGATCATCCAAAAGCACCATGGCACCATCGATGTGCAAACCGAAATCGGAAAAGGCACCACGTTTCGTGTCACCATGCCGGTGAACCAGCCGATTGGCATGCCAGTGGTATGACCCGGTTTCAAGGCTAGCAAACAAGACGAGGAAGGAAATATCTTGATTTCCCCTGACGGACCAATGAACGACAACGGGCTGTTGTTTGCGGATGAAAAAACTGAACACAGCGACGCGGTGCAGCCCACCTGGTGTGTGTTACTGGTTGACGATGACGATGCGGTTCATTTGGCGACACAGCTTGCATTGCGTGGATTCGAGTTCCAGCAAAAAACATTGGAGCTGGTGATTGCCCGTTCTGGGGCGCAGGGGCGTCAGATCTTTGAGTCCCGGAACGATGTCGCATTGGCCATAGTGGATGTGGTCATGGAAACGGAGCATGCAGGACTTGAATTGGTTCACTATGTGCGCAATACCCTGCACAACCACCATACACGCTTGGTCTTGCGCACGGGGCAGGCAGGGCAGGCGCCTGAGGACAAAGTCATCCGGGAATATGAGATCGATGACTACAAGGAAAAGTCCGAGATGACGATGCGAAAGCTGCACACGCTGTTGTACAGCAAGTTGCGGGCCTACCATTCCTTATGCCTTCTGGATGAACAGCGCAGCGGCCTGGAACAAGTGGTCGAGCAGCGCACGGCGCAATTGGCAGAAGCCAACCAGACACTGCGGGACGATGTGACGCGGCGTGAACGCGCGGAGCAGGAATTGATGCGAAGAAACACTGAACTCAACGCCCTGAATGCCAAGCTGTCGTTAGCCCAGGAGAGCCTGATCCAGTCGGAAAAAATGGCCTCCATTGGCCAATTGGCTGCCGGTGTGGCCCATGAAATCAACAACCCCATTGGTTATATTTTTTCCAATTTCGGAACCTTGGAAACCTATCTGGCCGATCTTTTTCAAATGCTCGGCGCCTATGAGAAAGCCGAGTCCGCCTGCTCAGACCCCCGCACGGTGTCGGAGATCGTGGCGCTCAAGAAAGCCATAGAGCTGGAGTTTTTGAAGGAAGACATTCCAACCCTGATGAGCGAGTCCAGAGAAGGCATTGTGCGGGTACGCAAGATCGTCCAGGACTTGAAAGATTTTTCGCACGTCGATGCGGCAACGGACTGGCAATTTTCAAACTTGAATCAAGGCATTGACTCCACCCTCAATGTTGTCAACAGTGAAATCAAATACAAAGCCGATGTGGTGAAAGATTACGGAGAGCTTCCGCTGGTGCAATGCATGTCCTCGCAGATCAACCAGGTGGTGCTGAACCTGGTGGTCAATGCGGCACATGCGATTGGCAGTGAGCGCGGAAAGATCACGATACGCACCGGTATCGAAGGCGACAACGCGTGGTTTTCGGTGACCGATACCGGTGCCGGCATCCCCAAGGAAGTTCTGCCACGCATTTTTGATCCTTTCTACACCACCAAGCCGATCGGCAAGGGCACAGGCCTGGGTCTGTCGCTGTCCTACGGGATCATCCAAAAGCACCATGGCACCATCGATGTGCAAACCGAAATCGGCAAAGGCACGACGTTTCGTGTCACCATGCCGGTGAGCCAGCCGGCCAGCGAACAACCCGCACTCCTAAGGACAAAATGACTCCTGACCAGACGACATCGGAGGCAGCAGAGACGCCGGCCCCCACCATTTTGTGCGTGGACGACGAGCCCAACATCCTCTCCGCGTTGCGGCGCCTTTTCCGCAGCGAGGGTTTTCAGGTGAAAACGGCCGTGGGCGGCGCCGCCGGTCTGGAGTTGCTGGCCACCGAGTCAGTGGACTTGGTTATTTCAGATATGCGCATGCCTGAAATGGACGGCGCCGAGTTTTTGCAAAAGGTACGGGAGCGAACGCCGGACACGGTGCGCCTGCTGCTGACCGGGTATTCGGAAGTCACATCCATCATTGGCGCCATCAACCGCGGCGAAATCTACCGTTACATTACCAAACCCTGGGATGACCACGACATTGTGTTGATCGTGCGCCAGGCGCTGGAGCGCAAGGCTTTGGACCAGGAAAAAAAGCGGCTGGAAAAGCTGACGATAGAGCAGAACGACGCGCTAAAAAATCTCAATGCCAGCCTGGAGAGCAAGGTTACGGAGCGCACTGCAGAACTGGCGACTTCCAATCAATCCCTGCAAGGCGCCAACGAAAAGCTCAAAACCAATTTTGTGACGTCGATCAAATTATTTTCGACGCTCATTGAAATGCGCGGGGGAAATCTGGCTGGACATTCGCGTCGCGTCGCGGATTTGTCCAGAAAAATCGCGCATACGATGAAGCTGGAAGGTAAGCTGATCCAGGAAATATTTATTGCAGGGCTATTGCACGAGATCGGCAAGGTCGGTTTTGCCGACGAGTTGCTGAAAACCCCGGTGGCTATGATGACGCCGCCTCAACTGGACACCTATCGCAACCATATTGTGCAAGCCGAACAACTGCTGATGCCTTTGCAGGATTTGAAAGGCCCAACCGAAATCATTTGCGGGCAATTTGAGCGATTCGATGGGTCTGGTTTTCCCGAGAAAATTGCGGGTGATGCCATTTCAATTGGGGCCAGAATCCTGGCCGTGGCGAGCGACTTCGACAGCATGCAAATTGGCACGCTGACGCAGCGCAAACTCACCGCCGAAGACGCCAAAATCATCATCGTGCATGGAAGTGGCAAGCGTTATGACCCTCAGGTGGTAGCCGCGTTTGTGGAGTTACACGGCGGTGGAGCCAAGGAGGAAGCCGAGACGGCCCGCAAACAAGAAATGTCGGTCTTGGCCAACGATCTGGAAGTGGGCATGGTGCTGGCACGCGACCTGATCACTCCCAGTGGCATGCTGATGCTGTCAACCAACCATGTGCTGGACGCCCGGCTGATCAGCAAAATACTTCATTTTCAAAAAACCAGCGGCATGCAGTTGACGGCCTTTATCCAAGTACAAAAGAAGCCCTGAACAGGTGCGGTGTTTGCGCTAATGGTCCGTGCAGCGCTGTACGGTAGGTACCGTCAGATCGTGCCCGACCGCGGCCCGCGAATACAGGTAGTTGTTGCGCGCTTGGTCGCTCAATGCATTGAGGTCCACACGCCCCTGGCTGTCACACGGGAAGCAAAAGCTGCGACCAGGGTCAAACAGGGAGTGGAAACGCAACTCGTAGCCAGTAAGCGGGATAGAAATCATGTTGAAGGCTCCTTTCGCGCTCACTTAACGGGTGATTGGCGTCTTCCGCTGACCCGTCAGCGCGCGGGCTTGCAGTTCCCGCAGCGTATGGGTCGGCCATGCAACGGGTTTGCAGCGCTGTTTTTATCCACCTTCAATCGGTTGTGATACGGATTTGCTATTGTTTTAATAGTGATATGTTCTTTGTCGACGAGGGCTACAGGCCTGTTTTGAATAGCGGCATCTGCTGGAGGCCGTGGCCGGAGGTTGCGCGCAAGCACTGCAGCCCATAATGGTGGCCTCCGAAAATATATTGCAGCAGGACGTACATGCCGGACCGACAACGCGGGACTTTCCTCCATTTTGTGCACCTCGCTGGGCTGTTGTCACTGTTGTTGTTGCAGATGGCCCCGGCGACCAGCGCTGCCCAGAACGCACCGCGTACACAGCCCTGCCGTGTTGAGGGCCTGCCCAATGAACTGCGCTGCGGTGTTGTCCAGCGTCCGTTGGATCCCACCCGACCAGAGGGCGTGCAGATTAACGTGCACTACCTCATCGTTCCGGCGATGGCGCGCAACAAGCAGCCCGATCCGGTGCTGTTGCTGGCCGGTGGGCCCGGGCAGAGCGCCATGGGCGTCGCACCGGCGATCCTGCCCCGACTCATGCGTTTGAACTACCGCCGCGATCTGGTCTTTATCGACCAGCGTGGCACCGGCAAGTCGGCCCCGCTGCAGTGCGAGGACGAAAGCAAATTGCCCGTGGTCGAAGCGCTGGATCCCGTTGCGCAGGCGCACCGACTCGACCGATGCCGCACTGCGTTGACCCGGCTGCCCCATGGCGACCTGCGCTTTTACACAACCAGCATCGCGGTGCAGGATTTTGAAGCCGTGCGCCAGCAATTGGGCGCACCGCAATGGAACCTGGTTGGCGCATCTTATGGCACACGCGCGGCGCTGGAGTATCTGCGGCAGTTTCCGGACTCGATACGCCGCACGGTGCTCGACGGCGTGGCGCCGCCTGATATGGTTTTGCCAGCCAGCTTCTCTACCGACGGTCAGGCCGCTTTGGATGCCGCGCTGCTGGCCTGCGAGCAGGACCCTGTGTGCGCCGCCCGGTACCCCCAGTTGCGCCAGCAGTGGGGGGCCCTGCTGCAAGGCCTGCCGCGCCCGGTCAGCGTAAATCACCCACTGACCGGTTTGCCCGAACGTTTCATGCTGACCCGCGCGTTATTGCTGCGCAGTGCGCGCGCGCCGCTGTACGTACCGACGCTGACGTCGGCTCTGCCCGCCGCCATCGATGCGGCGAGCAATGGACGCCTGGAGGGCCTGCTGGGCCTGGGCAGCTTGGTCGGCACACGCAAGGCCACGCGGCTGGCGATGGGCATGCACTTCTCCGTGGTCTGCGCCGAAGATGTGCCGCGTCTTGAACAGGCGGGCGACAAGCCGGGCACCGACTTTGGCAATACCGATGCCGCCTTTTATGCGCTGGCTTGCAAGCATTGGCCCCGTGGCACCGTGCCCCCCGCTTTTTTCACGCTGCCTGCGACGCAATCTCCGGTGCTGTTGCTCAGCGGTGGGGCCGACCCCGCGACACCACCGCGCCATGGCGAACGCGTGGCGTTGGCCCTGGGTGCCAAGGACGGGAGCCTGGTGCAGCACACCGTGGTGCCACAGGCCAGCCATGGCGTATCCAGTGTGGGCTGCATGAATGAAGTCATCTTTCGTTTCGTGGATGCCCAGCAAAACCACGCAGCGCTGCCGCAAGACGCCAGTTGCGCGACAAAAATTCCCCGCCCAGGCGTGTTTGTGCCGGCGCAGGCCGGTACACCAGGTCCGGCCGCACCCCTGACGCCTGCCGGAGCGCACAAGCCATGATCCAGATCCAGAACGTCAGCAAACACTTTATTGCGCGCAGCGGCGGATCGCTGTTCAAGCGCGCGCTCAAACAAACCGTGCACGCGGTGCAGGGCGTCACCGTCCACGCGCCCAGCGGCCGGATCACCGGCTTGCTGGGCCCGAATGGCGCCGGCAAGACCACCACGCTGCGCATGCTGGGCGGCCTGTTCAAGCCGGACGGCGGCAACATCACGGTGGATGGCATTGCCGTGGACCAGGCGCCACGCCAAGCGTTGGCGCGCATGGGCATTCTGGGCGACGCGCATGGCCTGTACCCGCGGCTGTCGGCACGCGAAAACATCATCTACTTTGGCCGCCTGCAGGGCATGGAGGCCGATGTGGCGAACACCCGAGCCGAAGAACTGGCGCGCCTGCTGGACATGGGCAATATTCTGGACCGCCGCGCCGAGGGCTTCAGCCAGGGCGAGCGCATGAAGACCGCGCTGGCCAGAGCACTGGTGCATGACCCGGCCAATATCGTGCTGGACGAGCCGACCAACGGCCTGGACGTACTGGCCACGCGTTCGCTGCGTGAGGCCTTGCGCCATTTGCGCTCACCGGCCGGGGGCAGCAAATGTATTGTGTTTTCGACCCACATCATGCAAGAGGTCGAGCAGTTGTGCGAACACGTGGTTGTGGTCGCGCAGGGGCGCAGCGTGGCCGAGGGCACGGTGCAGGAATTGCTGGAGCAGGCCGGTGAAACCCGGTTTGAGGATGCCTTTGTCAAACTGGCATTTCCCCAGACCCACACAGCGGGAAGCCTATGAAAACAGGTCTGCTGAAAAGCTTCTGGATTGTCTTTACCAAGGAAGTAGCGGACGCGCTGCGCGACCGCCGCACCTTGCTGCGCCTGTTGATTCCCGCCGTGCTGATGGGCCCCCTGCTGCTGCTGGCACTCTCTAGCCTGATCTCGTCGTTGGAGGCGCGGGCCGAGAAGCGTGAGCTGATGGTGGTGGGCATGGAGCATGCGCCCACGCTGCGCAATTTCCTGGAGCGCCAGACCTATACGCTGAAACCGGCGCCCACCGATTACGAGGCCCGTCTGCGTGCGACGACACTGCTGGAACCGGTGCTGGTGGTTGGGGCAAACTTCGAGCGTGAACTGCTGGCCGGTGAGCGTCCCTCGGTGGAGGTTGTCAGCGACAGTGCCAACCAGCGGGCCAGCGCCGGGGTGCCCATGTTGCAGCGTCTGTTGCAGGGCTTTAACCGTGAACGGGCCACGCTGAGTCTGGCCTTGCGCGGGGTGTCGACCGACCTGTTGCAGCCTGTGGACGTGCAGGAGCGCGACCTGGCCAGCGCGCAGGCCCGTGCGGCCCGCCTGACCGGCATCATTCCGATGTTCATCATCATGGCCGTGCTCTACGGTGCACTGACGGCGGCGCTGGACAGCACAGCCGGTGAACGCGAGCGCGGCTCCTTGGAGCCGTTACTGATGAACCCGGTGCAGCACTTTGCGCTGGTGCTGGGCAAATGGGGCGCGGTGGCGCTGCTGGGCATGGCCGTGGCCTTATTGGCCAATCTGAGTTTTGTGCCGGCGCAGTGGCTGCTCAGGAGCGACAGCCTGCAGGCCATGTTCCAGTTCGGCTGGTTTGAGGTCGTGGCCTTTCTGTTGCTGCAATTGCCATTGGCGGCGGGGCTGGGCGCGGTGCTGATGGCGCTGGCCATCCGCTCCAAGACTTTCAAGGAGGCGCAGGCCGGCAGCGCGCTGGTGGTCACGCTGGTGGGGCTGGCGCCCATGGTCAGTCTGCTGAATCCGGGAGGCGACGCGCCCTGGTATCTATGGGTGCCGGGCCTGGCGCAGAACACCCTGATGATGCTGGTGCTCAAGGGCGAGCCGCTGACACTGGCGCGGGTGTTGCCCGGGGTGCTCGTGGGTGCGGGGCTGGCTGTGTTGTGCTTGCTTTACGTGGCGCGGTCCATGCGCGCGGCGGTTGCCAGGTAACGGGCCGCCCAGGCAGGAATCCACTGGGCCAGCGCCTGTTGGATGTCGCCTTGGTCCGTGGGCGGCAGGCCCAACACCCGGGCTGCTTGCTGCAAAGCCGCCAAGGCGGCTTCTGGACTGGATGTGTCCAGCGCCTGCGCGCCGTTTTGCTTGGACAGCTTTTCTCCATTGGCGCCGAGCACCAGCGGCGTGTGCAGATACTGTGGTGTTGGTAGTTCCAACACATGTTGCAACAGGATTTGCCGCGCCGTGTTGTCCGCCAAATCCTCGCCGCGCACGATATGGGTGATGCCCTGCGCCCTGTCGTCGACCACCACCGCCAATTGGTAGGTGAAACAGCCGTCTGCGCGCTTCAACACAAAGTCTCCGACCGCGTGCGCCACGTCCTGTTGCTGTGCGCCCAGGCGCCGATCGTGCCAGTATGTGAAGTTGATCGCTATAGAGTTGATAGCGTGTTTGTCATATTTTACGAGGGCTAGAGGCCCATTTTTCATAAGTACCTCGGTCACAACACGCCATGCGCAGGGTGAATGGTCGGCATGGTGCAGCGGTGGCAGGCCGTTTCTGCAGGTGCCGGGGTAGACCAGCTCGGCGTGGCGTTCCCGCCGCCCACCGTGCGCAAGGATGGCGGCAGCTATGTCCTTGCGTGAGCAGCAGCAGGGGTAGGCCAGGCCGCGTGCAAGCAACCGGTCTAAGGCCTCTTGGTACAGAGCGGGTCGCGTGGATTGCAGAACAATGGGTTCGTCGGATACGAGTCCGCAGTCGCTGAGCTGTTGAAGGATGTATTCGGTCGCGCCAGCCACTGTGCGGGGTATGTCCACGTCTTCGATGCGCACCAGCCACAGGCCACCATGGGCCCGCGCATCCAGCCAACTGGCCAGCGCCGCCACCAGCGAGCCCGCGTGTAACGGGCCGGTGGGGGAGGGGGCGAATCGGCCCCTATAACTAAATGTGGAGGTCATGGCTTAGACGCCAACCGGAAGACTGTGTTTCGCAAAATTTTCCGTTCGCCCTGAGCTTGTCGAAGGGCTCGCGAGGGCTTCGACAAGCTCAGCCCGAACGGAGACTCCCAACGTCAGCGCTTATGCCCGTGGGGTTTAAACCATGGCAAGCGCGAGTTCGAGTCCAGACACAAAAGCGTCTTCCACGCGGTGTCCCAGGCACCAGTCGCCACACAGGCCAATGCCGGTACTGGCGTCCCACAGGTGGGATTTGCCCAGTGGCTGGTCGGTCTTGGCGTAGAGCCAGCGCTTGGTGTCGGAGTGTGCGGCCTGGGCGCGGATGCCGGTGACCTCGGCGAAGGCCTTGGTCAGTTTGGCCTGCACACGTTTGGGGTCGTCATGCAGATGCTCTTGCGACCAGGCGGCGCTGGCTTGTATGGTCCAGCGCTCCACGGCGCCACGACCGGGCTTGCTGGATTCGCGGGTCATCCAGGCGATGCGGTGGTGGGTGCTGCGCGCCGCATTCCACTGTGGCCCGAGCGCAGACATGCCGGGTTGCATCGCTTGCGGAAAGGCCAGCATCAGCGTCCAGCAGGGTGCGACGGTCACACCACTGATTTTCTTGACCAGGCTGGCGGCCTTGGGCGTGTGTTCCAGCAGGGCCTGGGCCTGAGGGGATGGAATCGCCAGCACGACGGCATCAAAACCGCCGTAGACGTGGGTGCTGTCACCGGCCCCATTGGTGCGCAGCTGCCATTGCGCCTTGTTCAGCGTGTCACGTTCGATCTGGGTGACCTGGGTGTGCAGCTCCAGGCATTGGGCTGCCTCCAGTGGTAGCGCCCAACGGCGCACCAGGGTGCTCATGCCGGGGCTGGCCACCCAATGCGGCTCGCGTGCCGGCAGACCCGCAGCAGCCACCCGGCCGTGGGCGTCCAGCACCTGCACGGTGTTGGCGCTCCAGGGTTTGCAGACACTGGAGGTGGTTTTCAAGGCCAGCACAAACCGCGGATCGCGCACCGTGAAGTACTGCGCGCCGGTGTCAAAGGTGCCAAATGCGCTGTTACGTGTGGCCATGCGGCCACCCACGGTGTGGCTTTTCTCGAATACGGTGACCCGGTGCCCCGCTTGCACCAGCGTACGCGCGCAGGTGACGGCGGCCATTCCTGCGCCAACGATGGCAATGTGTCTGGATGCGGTCATTGGGGTTGTCTCCAAGAGTTGTGGTTTGTTGTGCCAGTTTATACACGTGTGGCGTGTTGCTAGGAATTCCCGCGGTGTTGTTCCAGCAAAGCGGCCTTGGTCTGGGGGCTTTCGATCTGCTGCAGCCACCATTGCAGGGCACGCCCCTGGGTCGATGCGGTGGCACCGCGCCAGGCGTAGCTCAACGGCACCTGGCGCTGCGGCCGCTCGGTCTGTTTGACGACCAGACGGCCGGTCTCGATATAGACACCCGCCATGCAGCGCGGCAGATAACCCCCGCCCAGCCCGCGCAACTGGGCATCCAACTTGGCGTGCATGGTGCCGACGGTGAACACGTCCTGTCCACTCAACAGGCCAAAGGTCGCACCCACCCCGCGCTGGATGGAATCGGCCACCGCCACGGCACGGTGCTGCTGGATCAAGGTGTCGCTCAGGGGCTCGGCCGCGTCGGCCAAGGGATGGTGGGGCGCCACCACGTAGACAAACTCCATGCTGCCCAGCGGTTTGCCCTGTATGCCGGCAATATTGGCCGCGTCCAGTGCCACACCCAGGGCCAGGTCGGCCTGGCCCGAGGTCAGCGCTTCCAGCGTGCCGGTCAGCGTCTCGTCACGCAGTTTGATGCGGGTCGGAGGGCTCAGGCTGAAAAAACTCTCGCACAATTCCATGACCGTGCCTTTGGAAATGACGGTGTCCACGGCGATGGTCAGCTGCGACTCCCAGCCGGTCGCCACGCGCTTGACGCGGTTCGCCACCGCGTCGATTTCCAACAGCAAGCGAGCCCCTTCGCGCAGCAGTTCGGCTCCGGCCCGTGTGAGCTTGGCCTGGCGGGAGCTGCGGTCGTACAACAACACGTCCAGCGCATCCTCTATCTGGCGCACCCGGTAGGTCAGTGCGCTGGGCACCATGCCCATGGCGCGCGCGGCGGCCGCGAAACTGCCGGCGCTCTCAATAGCCTGCAGCATGGCCAGCGCATCGGGGGTCAGAACATCGCGTGCGGTTTGCATGGTCAGGCTTTATTGATTGAAATCATTTGAATGATGCCATCAATCACGGTGCATGGAAATGGGGGCGGCCCGGTCCAAAATTCAATCCATACACAGGAGTTCACAGCATGTTGACCGTACGCAAATCTTCCGACCGCGGTTATGCCGACCATGGCTGGTTGAAGTCGTTCCATAGTTTTTCGTTTGCCGGCTATTACGATGCGGACCATATGGGCTGGGGCAATCTGCGCGTCATCAACGAAGACCGCATTGCGCCCGGTACCGGTTTTGGCACACATGGGCACCGCGACATGGAAATCATCAGTTATGTGCTGGCCGGCAACTTGGCGCACAAGGACAGCATGGGTAATGTCAAGGGCATTCCGCCGGGCGACGTGCAGCGCATGAGCGCCGGGCGCGGTGTGCAGCACAGCGAGTTCAACCATGCGCCTAACGAAACCACGCATTTTCTGCAGATATGGATTGAGCCCAATGTGACCGGCATTGCGCCCAGCTACGAGCAAAAGAGTTTTGGCGATGCCGAGAAACAGGGCGTGTTGCGCCTGGTGGCCTCACCCGATGGCGCACAGGGCTCGGTACTCATCCATGCTGATGCCCGTATGTACAGTGGCCTGTTGGACGGCCCGCAGGCGGCCTCTTTGGCGCTGGACCCTAAGCGCAAGGCCTATGTGCACGTGGTGCGAGGTGCGATAGCTGTCAATGGCGTGGCCCTGGCAGGTGGCGATGCGGCGCTGCTGGAACATGAAGACAAGCTGCAGCTGGACCTGGCCCAGGGTGCCGAGGTTCTGGTGTTTGATTTGCACGCGTAGTTTTTACCCGCAGTGTTTTTTTTGTAATGAATAGGGAGTCGTAGATGGCAAAGGTAGTCGTGGTTTTTCATTCCGGTTACGGTCACACCCAGCGCCTGGCGCAATCGGTGGCGCAGGGCGCCCATGCCGAGCTGATCTCCATTGATGCGGACGGCAATCTGCCCGATGCAGCCTGGGCAACATTGGCCGCCGCCGATGCCATCGTTTTTGGCTCTCCGACCTATATGGGCAGCGTGAGCTGGCAGTTCAAAAAATTTGCCGATGCCAGCAGCAAACCCTGGTACAGCCAGAGCTGGAAGGACAAGATATTTGGCGGCTTTACCGCCAGCGCCAATGTCAATGGCGACAAACACTCCACGCTGCACTATTTCATGACCCTGGCCATGCAGCATGGTGGTCTGTGGGCCGGCACGGGCCTGAACTACAACAACACCAAGGCTTCACAGCGTGCGGACGTGAACTACTTGGCTTCCAGTGCCGGACCCATGGCGCAAACGCCGGGTGATGCCAGTGCCGATGAAATGAATGCCGGTGACCTGGAGACGGGCCGCCAGTTCGGACAGCGTATTGCGGCATTGGCAGCCAAGGTCAATCCGTAAATTCGGGTTTTTGGGTTTGCCATGCCGTGCCGCCAGTACGGAAAACCTACAATCCCGGCATGTTTGTACACCTGCGCCTGCACACCGAGTTTTCCGTCGTTGATGGAACCAACCGAATCGATGACGTCATAGCGGCGGCCGTGGCCGATGGCCAGCCCGCGCTGGCCATTACCGACCTGAGCAACCTGTTTGGCGCGATCAAGTTTTACAAGCAGGCGCGCGCCAAGGGCACCAAGCCGGTCGTAGGCGTCGAGATCTTCTTGGAGGGCCTGGGGGGTGATGCCACCGCCCTGTCGCGCATGCTGCTGCTGGTGCAGAACAAGCAGGGATATTTGAACCTGTCCGAGTTGCTGGCCCGGGGTTATACGCAAAACATCGTCAAAAACCAGGCCGTCATCAAGTTGGCGTGGTTGCAGGAATTGAATGAGGGCTTGATTGCATTGTCGGGCGCGCAGGCCGGGCCGGTAGGGCAGGCGCTGGTGCAGGGCGATGAAGCGCGTGCGCGCGAGGTGGCTCTGCAACTGGGAGGCCTGTTTCCGCACCGTTTTTACCTGGAGCTGCAGCGTGCCGGGCGTGTGGACGACGAGGCCCATGTGGTGGCTACCGTGCAGTTGGCTGCACGCATCAGTCTACCGGTGGTAGCCACCCATCCGGTGCAGTTCACTACGGCGGAAGATTTCGAGGCCCACGAGGCCCGCGTCTGTATTGCCGACGGCGAAATCCTGGGCAATGCCAAACGCGTGCGCAAATATACCCGTGAGCAATACTTCAAATCCGCGGAGCAAATGCAGGCGCTGTTCGCCGACCTGCCGTCCGCCGTGGCCAACACGCTGGAAATTGCCAAACGCTGTAGCCTGACGCTGGTGCTGGGCAAAAACTATTTGCCGGAATTCCCGACACCGCTGGTCAACGGCCAGCGCATGACGCCCGACGAATATTTTCGCTATGCCTCACACGAAGGGCTGAAGGAGCGCATGGCGCATCTGTTCCCGGATGCAGCCGAACGCGAGAAGCAGATGCCGCAGTACGTGGAGCGCCTGGAGTTCGAGATTGGCACCATCTTGAAGATGGGTTTTCCGGGTTACTTTTTGATCGTGGGTGACTTCATCAACTGGGCCAAGAACAATGGCTGCCCGGTAGGGCCGGGGCGCGGCTCCGGTGCCGGCTCGTTGGTGGCCTATGCGCTGAAGATCACCGACCTGGACCCGATCCGTTACAAGCTGCTGTTCGAACGTTTCCTGAACCCCGAGCGGGTTTCCATGCCCGACTTCGACATCGACTTTTGCCAGACCAACCGTAACCTGGTCATTGATTACGTCAAGGCCAAATACGGCAAGGATGCCGTCAGCCAGATCGCCACCTTCGGCACCATGGCCGCGCGCGGCGTCATCCGCGATGTGGGCCGTGTGCTGGACATGAGTTACACCTTTTGCGATGGCATCAGCAAGCTCATCCCCAACAAGCCGGGCACCAACGTCACGTT
>JAZKIR010000116.1:0-47618 GCA_040384785.1 Pseudomonadota bacterium | reverse complement strand
GCAGCGCGCCGCCCAGACTCAGACAAAAAGCATTCGATCTCTTTTTGCCTAACCCATGAGTATACAGGAATGTGCTTTCAAACCTCGGGAAAACCCTCTAATCTGCTGTCATAGGCCCAAAGTGCTGGCCGAAAACCCGGGTGAACTTTGGCGCCGGCACTCGTCCAATTCCTCTTTCAGCAGCACACGCCGGGCAGGCTCCAGACCCGCGACGCCGGTGCAGCGTACCGTATCCAATCGCCGCATCGCCCAATGCGGGCTCCACAGTGCACTGGGCACTTCGGTCGCATCCAGGTTCTTGCAGACGCGGCATTCAATGATGTGGTCCCAGGTTTTGCGCCACTCCACGAAGCGCGGCTGGTAACGCTGCACGGAGTCAAAGCGGTGCGCCAGCATGACCAGCTGACGGCCACTGCGTGCCCAAGCTTGCAAGGACTCGGTCACGGCGCGCTCGCGCAGCGGCCAGTCTTCAAAATTTGCGTCACTCCAGACCATGGAAGGCCAATCCTCGCGCGCGGCGCAGGCCAACGCATCCCGAATGGCCTGCGCAAACGCGGTAGGCCCTGAAAACGCTCCCGTTGGCAGGCCATCAGTACCCTGACTCTCAGTATTCGACATGTAACCACCCCGCTTCCAGCCAATCTTCCACCAATCCGCGTGCCCCTGCACTCAGCCGCTTGACAGCAGTTGCGCCCAGCATGCGCTCATTTGCCAGCAACCGCATCATCTGTGCATCGCGCCCGGACGCCAGAAAACTCTCCCCATTGATGAACACGTGCTCCGCGTCGTAGACCATGCGTGTGCACCTGTCCAGCCGCACGCCACCTTGCAAGGGCGCGTATTCCGCGCCATCAAAACTGACATGGTTTTTGGGCTCACTGAGATATTCGCCCAAGACCCGTTGCAACGCAAGCGGATCGCGCAGGGCATCGGCCAACGCCTGGCGGGCAAACGCAACCAGCGCGTCCGGAATTTCCGCGCAGTCCGCAGTTGCCGACTGTTTGGGATCGCCATACAGCCCGGCGCCCACCGTATCGGCCGCATCCTCCGCCAGGCGCTGCAGCAGTTCGCCGACCAGCTCGCCTCGACTGGGGGCCCGAAAGCCTATGGAATAGGTCATGCACTCGCCCACCGCGACGCCATCATGGGCATAACGGGGCGGAAGATACAACATATCTCCCGGATCCAGCACGAACTCCATCTCAGGCTCAAAGTGCGCCAAAATCTTGAGCGGCATATCCGGCTGCAAACTTAGGTCTTTTTGCCTGCCAATGCGCCAGCGCCGCTGCCCATGGGCTTGCAGCAAAAACACGTCGTAACTGTCGAAATGCGGGCCCACGCCACCACCATCCGTGGCGTAGCTGACCATCACATCGTCCAGGCGCGCGTCTGGCACAAAACGAAACTGGTTCATCAGCGCGTGCACACGCTCGTCGAGCAAGTCCACGCCCTGCACCAACAGCGTCCAGCCCGGCTGTTTGAAGGCCGGCAGCGCCTTGCGATTGAACGGCCCATGCTTGAAGCGCCACGGCTGCACCCCGCCGGCACTGGCTTGCACCACCAACCGGGATTGCACCTCTTCCTGGGCCGCCAGGTCGAGCAAGTCTGTCCTGTCCAGCGGGGGATTAAAGCCGGGAATGGCCTGGCGAATCACCAGCGGCTTTTTCTGCCAATGGCGTTGCATAAAGGTCTTGGGCGCGAGCCCACCCAGGAGTTGCAGGGGTTCATCAATGTTCATGGGACAATTCTGCCTTATGGAAATCACACAACAATGCGTCGTTGCCCTTACTTGGACGCTGAAAGACACCTTGGGCGAAGAACTGGACGTTTTGGACGAGCCAGTGGAGTTTTTGGTCGGAGGCAAGGACCTGCTGCCCGTCATTGAAACTGCACTGCAAGGCTACGGCACCGGCGCCAGCGTGCAACTGCAGATTGAACCCGAACAAGCCTTTGGTGACTTCAACGACCAGTTGCTGTTTCTGGAACCACGCCACTTATTCCCCGCAGATTTGCAGACGGGCTTGACGATGGAAGGTAGCGCCCTGCCCGAAGGCTGCAACAGCAGCGCCCCCAAAGACGCGCTCTACACCATCACTGACATTTACCCAGACCATGTCGTGATCGATGGAAACCATCCCTTGGCGGGCATTGCCATTCGCATCAGCCTGACGGTGGAAGCCGTGCGGGAAGCCACGGACGAAGAAATTGAACGCGGCAGCTGCGGCACCGGTTTCTTCAAATTGCAGGTGGCGCCGACTGAAGACTCTTCAGATCACACTTTGCACTGAGGTCATTTGAAAAAACAGCCTGTAGCCCTCGTATACTCTGCTCAATGCGCTACAAATATAATAGCAATCTATAAAAATCAATGCTTGCCAGTGGAGCCGTAGCCGCCGGCCCCGCGCTCCGAGGCCTCAAAATCGCTGACGATATTGAATTGCACCTGCACCACCGGCACGATAACCAGTTGCGCAATACGCTCCATGGGCGCTATCGTGAAGGCCACATCACTGCGGTTCCAGGCGCTGACCATCAACTGCCCCTGGTAGTCACTGTCGATCAATCCCACCAAATTACCCAACACAATGCCGTGTTTGTGGCCCAGACCCGAACGCGGCAGTATCAGCGCCGCATAGGCCGGGTCCTGCAGATAAATGGCCATGCCGGTGGGCACCAGCTGCCAGGCATTGGGCTGCAGCGTCAACGGTTCGCTCAAGCATGCGCGCAGGTCAAGCCCGGCGCTGCCCGTTGTAGCGTAGGCCGGCATCTGGTCATTGAGGCGGGGATCGAGAATTTTGACGTCAATTTTCATGTGAAACGCAAGGTTAGGTTGTAAATACAGACACGCGCCGCAAACAGTCCAGACGAAGGCGGTTGGGCGGCGGCGTCGAAAGTCAGCTTTTAGTAACTGGCAGGCGGCCGGCGATTTCCGCCACCAGTTGCCGCGCCAGTGCCAGTTTGCTGTTGTGCGGCAGTTCCCGGGCACTCGCTGCATCCACCAGGAGCAAGGCATTGTCGTCCTTGCCAAAGGTGGCCGGGCCAATATTGCCTACCAGCAGGGGCACACCCTTGCGAATGCGTTTGGCCGTGGCATGGGCCAACAAATCATGGCTCTCGGCGGCAAAACCCACGCAATACAGTGCGCCGCTTTGCGCGCGGGTCGATTGAGCCACGGTCGCCAGAATGTCGGTGTTTTCGACAAAAGCCAATGTTGGCGTCTGCCCGGAACCATCTTTCTTGATTTTCTGGTCCGAGGCGAGCGCCGGTCGCCAGTCGGCAACCGCCGCGGTTGCCACAAATACGCTAGCGCTCTGCGCAGTTTCCACGCAGGCTGAAAGCATATCGGACGCAGATTGCACATCAATGCGCCGCACACCACGGGGCGTTGGCAGTGACACCGGTCCTGCCACCAACGTGACCTGCGCCCCGGCCTCTTGTGCCGCGCGGGCAATCGCAAATCCCATCTTCCCGCTGGATCGGTTGGTGATGCCCCGCACCGGGTCAATGGCTTCAAAGGTAGGGCCAGCGGTGACCAATACGTGCTGGCCTGCCAGGACCTTGGACTGGAAAAATGCGATGACGTCCTGCAACAATTCCTGTGGCTCCAACATGCGGCCGTCACCGGTTTCGCCACAGGCCTGATCTCCGGTGCCCACGCCCAGCACCGTGCAGCCATCTTGCTGCAATTGGGCGCGGTTGCGCACCGTTGCCGGGTGATCCCACATCTCGCGGTTCATGGCCGGGGCAATCAACAGGGGCACGCTGTCCATAGGACGCGCCAGGCACATCAAGCTGAGCAAATCATCGGCCCCGCCATGCAACAGCTTGGCCATGAAATCGGCGCTGCAGGGCGCGATCAAAATGGCGTCGGCTTCGCGGCTCAGGTTGATATGCGCCATGTTGTTCGGCTCGCGGGCATCCCACTGGGAGCCATAGACGGGCCGGTTGGAAAGCGCCTGCATGGTCACGGGTGTGATGAACTGCGTCGCCGCTTCCGTCATCACCACTTGCACCGTCGCACCCTCCTTAATTAGCGCCCGGCACAACTCGGCAGCCTTGTAACAGGCGATGCCTCCAGTAAGCCCCAGAACAATGTGTTTTCCAGCGAGGTCATTCATGACCGGCAATGTAGCAGACGGCTAAAACCCGGACTTCCAAATTCCCAGATTCCAACTTCCGTCCCCCACTCCCCCCAACCCCCTCGCCCCGCCGGGCGAGGGGGAGCTTTAACAGCCATATTTTGTGCATTCGCGCCGAATACGGCATTAAGGTCGATGCGTTGCCAATGGTGTCGGCTGCTGAGAAACTCAGCGGAGGCGGTCGTAGATGCCTCGTCTGGGCGGGTCTGCCAACGGCTGGCGGCTGCGCGCCAGCGGCGAGGCGCGGCGAATCGAAACCAAGCGCGGAGTAGCGGTCGCGCAGCCGACCGCTGTTGGCATACACGAACAGAGCCGCCCACTACGACCCCAGGCGAACAACCACGGCACACCAAAAAGGTAGGTAACGTCGCGTCAGTAGCACCGTATTCGGCGCAACACCATCAAATCGGCTGTTGAGCTCCCCCGCGCCCGGCGGGGCGAGGGGGTTGGGGGGAGTGGGGGCCGGAAGTTTGAAATTGGAAGTCGACAGCCCGCAATTGCGGCAAGTGGGCACCACTTGCGAGAGGAGCGCGGGCTCTCCTGACACGTATAATCTCGCTTTACCACCTCCCTGAGCCTCACAAGCTCCCCCTGACATGACCAAATTTGTCTTCGTCACCGGCGGTGTGGTGTCTTCCCTTGGCAAGGGAATCGCCTCAGCCTCCCTCGCTGCGATACTGGAATCGCGGGGCCTAACAGTCACCCTGATCAAGCTGGACCCCTACCTCAACGTAGACCCTGGCACCATGTCGCCCCTGCAACATGGCGAAGTGTTCGTCACCGACGACGGGGCCGAAACCGATCTGGACCTGGGCCACTACGAGCGTTTCATCGAAACGCGCATGCGCAAGGCCAACAACTTCACCACCGGCCAGATCTACAAAAGCGTGCTCGACAAGGAGCGCCGCGGCGACTACCTGGGCAAGACCGTGCAGGTCATTCCCCATGTCACCAACGAAATCCAGGAATTCGTCAAACGCGGTGCGCGCTTTGGCGAACCTGATGCAGTGGACGTGGCGATTGTGGAAATCGGCGGAACCGTGGGCGACATCGAGTCCCTGCCCTTCCTGGAAGCCGTGCGCCAGATGAGCTTGAAACTCGGCCCCAATAACAGCGCCTTTGTGCACCTGAGTTACGTACCATGGATCGCAGCGGCTGGCGAACTCAAGACCAAACCCACCCAACACACGGCCAAACAATTGCGCGAAATCGGCATCCAGGCCGACGCCTTGTTGTGCCGCGCCGACAGACCCATTCCGCACGAAGAGCGCTCCAAGATCTCGCTGTTCTCCAACGTACCCGAATGGGGCGTCATCAGCATGTGGGATGTCGACACGATTTACAAGGTGCCGCGCATGCTGCATGAGCAAGGCCTGGATGGCCTGATCTGCGACAAACTGCGCCTGAACACGCCGCCCGCCAACCTCAAGCGCTGGGACGACTTGGTCTATGAGACCGAGCACCCACGGGGCGAGGTCAGCATCGCCATGGTCGGCAAATATGTGGACCTGAGCGACAGCTACAAGTCGCTGAACGAAGCGCTGCGCCACGCCGGCATGAAGAACCATGCCAAGGTCACCATCGAATACATCGACTCCGAGACCATCACGCCCGACAGCGTGTCACGTTTGGCCAAGTTTGACGCAGTGCTGGTGCCCGGCGGCTTTGGCAAACGCGGTATCGAAGGCAAGATTTGTGCGGCCCGATTTGCACGTGAAAACAAGGTCCCGTACCTTGGCATCTGCTTGGGCATGCAAGTAGCCACTATCGAGTTCGCCCGCCATGTGGCTGGCCTCAAGGATGCCAATAGCACCGAATTCGAGCCTGATTGCCCAAATCCGGTCATCGCGCTGATCACCGAGTGGAAAGACGCCGATGGCACGATCAAGACACGCAACAAAAATTCCGACCTGGGCGGCACCATGCGCTTGGGCGCACAAAGCTCCGACGTGGCCAAGGATACGCTGGCACATGAGATCTATGGTGATGTGGTGACCGAGCGCCACCGCCACCGCTACGAGGCGAATGTCAACTTCCTGGACCCCTTGCGCAAGGCCGGTCTGGTGATCTCTGCGCTGACCCAGCGTGAACAGTTGACCGAAATGGTGGAGTTGCCCCGGGAAGTTCACCCCTGGTATATCGGCGTGCAGTTCCACCCCGAATTCAAGTCCACGCCCTGGAACGGCCACCCGCTGTTCAACGCCTTCATCAAGGCCGCGCTGGACCACCAGACCGCGGGCAAAAACTTGAAGGCGGTGGCATGATGGCCGCCGCGCCGGGCCGCCCCAAACAAGGCCACGTCCCCTCGGTGGGCGGCGCAGCACACGCAGTGGCAAGCGTGGGGGCGCTATGAAGCTTTGCGGATTTGATGTTGGACTGGAACACCGCTTCTTTTTGATCGCAGGGCCTTGCGTCGTTGAATCAGAGCAATTGCAAATGGATACTGCCGGGACGCTGAAGGAAATCACCTCCAGTCTCGGCATCCCCTTCATTTTCAAAAGCAGTTTTGACAAGGCCAACCGGACCAGTGAAACGGCATACCGCGGCCTTGGGATGGAAAAGGGGCTTGAAATACTTGCGAAGGTCAGGCGTGAGATAGGTGTCCCTGTTCTCACGGACATCCACCGCGAAGACCAGATCGCTCAGGTCGCACCGGTGGTAGATGTGTTGCAGACGCCAGCACTACTTTGCCGTCAGACCGACTTCATCCATGCCGTTGCCCTGTCCGGCAAACCCGTGAACATCAAAAAGGGGCAATTCATGGCCCCCGGTGACATGAGGAACGTCATCGTCAAAGCACGCGCCGCTGCAAAAGCGGCAGGCTTGAGCGAAGACAACTTCATGGCCTGCGAGCGTGGTGCCAGCTTTGGCTACAACAACCTGGTTAGCGACATGCGCTCATTGGCCATCATGCGTGACACGGGCGCACCCATCGTGTTCGATGCCACCCATTCGGTGCAATTGCCCGGAGGTCAAGGGAGCAGTAGCGGCGGTGTTCGGGAGATGGTGCCTGTGTTGGCACGCGCTGCAGTCGCCGTGGGTGTCGCCGGTCTGTTCATGGAAACCCACCCTGACCCGACCCATGCGTTGTGTGATGGTCCGAATGCCGTCCCCCTCAAACACATGAAAGCGTTGCTGGAGACCCTCGTAGCGCTGGACCATGTGACCAAAAAGAATGGCTTCCTGGAGAACCATTTTTCTGCCTGACCTGAGTGGTTACCAGCCGAGAACAATCGGCACAGCCGCAGGCCTCAGGGCACCAAGCCATGCAAAAATCAATCGCTACCGTTTTTTTAACTTAGGAAGATGAACATGAGTGCCATTGTTGATATCGTAGGCCGCGAGATTCTGGATTCGCGCGGTAACCCCACTGTCGAATGCGACGTGTTGCTGGAGTCCGGCACCATGGGCCGCGCGGCCGTTCCATCGGGCGCATCGACCGGTTCGCGCGAGGCCATTGAGCTGCGCGACGGCGACAAGAAGCGTTACCTGGGCAAGGGCGTGCTCAAAGCGGTGGAACATATCAACACCGAAATCTCCGAGGCCGTGCTGGGTCTGGACGCTTCCGAGCAAGCCTTTCTGGACAAGACCCTGATCGACCTGGACGGCACCGAAAACAAGAGCCGCCTGGGCGCCAACGCGATGTTGGCCGTCTCCATGGCCGTGGCCCGCGCCGCCGCCGAAGAGTCCGGCCTGCCGCTGTACCGCTACTTTGGCGGCATGGGCCGTATGTCCATGCCCGTGCCGATGATGAACGTCATCAACGGTGGTGAACACGCCAACAACAACCTCGACCTGCAAGAGTTGATGATCATCCCCGTGGGTGCACCCAGCTTCCGCGAAGCCCTGCGTTACGGCGCCGAAGTGTTCCATGCGCTGAAGAAAATCCTGCACGACAAGGGCATCAGCACCGCCGTGGGCGACGAAGGTGGCTTTGCCCCCAACGTAGCCAACCACGAAGCGGCCATCCAGATGATTCTGGAAGCGATCGACAAGGCAGGCTTTGTGGCCGGTGAACAAATCGCCCTGGGCCTGGACTGCGCGGCCTCGGAGTTCTACAAGGACGGCAAGTACCACCTGGAAGGCGAAGGCCTGACGCTGAACGCCGAAGAGTGGACCAACATCCTGGCCACCTGGGTCGACAAATACCCCATCATCAGCATCGAAGACGGCATGGCCGAAGGCGACTGGGACGGCTGGAAGCTGCTGACCGACCGCCTGGGCAAGAAGGTGCAAATCGTCGGTGATGACCTGTTCGTCACCAACACCAAGATCCTGAAGGAAGGCATTGACAAGGGCATCGCCAATTCCATCCTGATCAAGATCAACCAGATCGGTACGCTGACCGAAACCTTTGAAGCCATCGAGATGGCCAAGCGCGCCGGCTACACCGCCGTCATCAGCCACCGCTCGGGCGAGACCGAAGACTCCACGATTGCCGACATAGCTGTTGGCATGAATGCCGGGCAAATCAAGACCGGTTCTCTGAGCCGCTCTGACCGCATGGCCAAGTACAACCAGTTGCTGCGCATAGAAGAGGACCTGGGTGATGTGGCCAGCTACCCCGGTCGCGCCGCGTTCTATAACCTGAAGTAAAAGCATGGCCCCTACGGTTGTGTCATTTGCGTAGATGGGCAAGCGCATTGTTCCTGCAGCCTTGATTGCCTTGCTGGTGATCTTGCACGGCCAGTTGTGGTTCGGCAGGGGCAGTGTGCCCAATGTCTCGCTGTTGGTGCGCCAGCTCGACGAGCAGGCGCAAAACAACGCCAAGGCCGCGCGGGCCAATGAGCGCTTGGCGGCGGAAATCCATGACCTGCGCGAGGGTCTGGAAATCGTGGAGGAGAAGGCCCGATCCGAACTCGGCATGGTCAAGGCCAACGAGATTTACGTACAGATCGCCAAGTAGTGCGCTCCCGACTTGCGCCCATGAAGATTGCGATTGTGGGCGCCCCCGGTACGGGCAAGTCCAGCATGGTCGAGGCCCTGCGGCTCGCCTTGCAAGCGGATGCGAACCTCGCCGGATGCACGGTTTCCGAAAGCTGGACACCGGAGCAACAGCGCAGCTACGACCTAACCCTATTGATGGGGTTGGACCTGCCGCAACAAGCCAACGGCACTGGCCCGTCTCCCACCCAATGCGATGCCCACTTGCGGCAATTGCTGGATAACCACTCACAAGCCTATGCCGTCGTCTACGGCATGGGCCAAGCCCGCACCGACTGCGCTTTGCAGGTTATTCAATACCAGCACACACAATCATCCACACGGCCACGGCCGGCACCCTCTGCATGGCACTGGAATTGTGAAACCTGCTCCGATGCGGATTGCGAACACCGCCTGTTCAGTGCCCTGTTGCTGAAGGACTCAGTGCGGCGCTGAGCCGCCCGGCACCTGCAGCACCACAGGTGCGGTAAACAGCTGCGCCGCGTCCACCGGGTCAAAGCGGTATTGCACACCGCAAAACTCGCACGCCACTTCAATATCGGGGCGTTCCGTCAGAATACTTTCGGCCTCTTCGCGCCCCAGACTCACAATCATGCGGCCCACACGTTCGCGGCTGCAAGAGCAGGCAAAACGCGGCGCCGTGTCCCCTTCCAAGGGTTCAAAACGGGTGATGGATTCTTCCCAGAACAGCCGGTGCAAAATGGTGTCCACATCCAGCGTCAACAACTCCTCACGCTTCAAGCTGCTGGCCAGAATGGCGATGCGGTTGTAGTGTTCGTTCAGACCGATCTGGTCTTCGTTTTCCTTGCTGACCATGCTGCCCGACAGGTTGTCCGTGCCCTGCATGGGCAGGCGCTGGATCAACAAACCCGCGGCGACATGCTCGTTGGCAGCCAGCACCAAGGTCGTGTCCAACTGTTCGCTCTGCAACATATAGTGTTCCAGCACGGCGCTGATTTTTTCGATCTTGTGGCGCCGGTCGTCAAACAGCGGCACCACGCCCTGGTAAGGCTGTTGACCGGGGAACTTGGTCGCAGGGTCCAGCGTAATCGCGCAGCGCCCTTCATTGCCCACATTCACCAACTGGCTCAGCGTGGCGGCAGCATCGACTTCACCGACCACGGTTGCCGTGGCCCGCAGTGACAGATCGGATTGCACCTCCACGACGGCCAGCTTGACCGGGCCATCGCCATAAATCTGCAACACCAGGGAACCATCGAACTTGATATTGGCCTGCATCAGCGCGGCTGCGGCCGTCATCTCGCCCAGCATGTCGCGCACCGGCTCAGCATAGGCGCCGTTGGTGCTGTTGGACGCGCGCCTGCGCAGAATCTCGGTCCAGGTATCCGTCAGCCGCACGACCATGCCGCGCACCGGCAAACCATCAAACAAAAATTTATGGAGTTCAGACACGCCCTGGCCCTCTGCAATGTGCCACGCATGTGGCGTTCTTAAGATTACGCAATTTTCTTGAGCCCGCGCTGGAAGCGCCGGGCATTCTCTATGTAGTGGATGGCGCTCATTTTGAGCGCATCTTGCTGGGCTTGCGAGAGTTCGCGTACCGCCTTGGCGGGGCTGCCCAGGATCATGGAGCCATCGGGAAACTCCTTGCCTTCGGTGACCAGGGCTCCAGCACCTACGATGCAACCCTTGCCAATCTTGGCGCCATTGAGCACCACGGCGCCAATGCCAATCAGCGAACCGTCGCCTATGGTGCAGCCATGCAGCATGACCTGGTGGCCCACCGTCACGTTTTCACCAATCGTCAGTGGCATGCCGATGTCGGCGTGTAACACGCTGCAGTCCTGGATGTTGGAGCCACGCCCGATGCGGATGACTTCCGTGTCACCCCGCACCACGGCACCGAACCAGATGCTGGTGTCTTCGGCCAGCTCCACATTGCCCATGACCTGGGCGCTGTCGGCCACCCAAGCCGAGTCCGCCAGACGGGGAGCGACGGAGTCGAGTTCGTAAATTGCCATTCTTTTCCTAATCGGTTGGGGACAGGGGTTGCGCATTGCGCGCGCCGCGGACGTTCTCGCAAGGGTTGCAAAGAGACGGGGAACACAGTTTGCCCACTGCCCGTGTTGCGGACTGTCCCGCAGGAATCACCCTGCTTTGTTACCTAGAATTGTAAGTATGGAACTTAGACAGCGCGCACTTGAGGTTTTTTGCCTGAACGACCCCCACGAAAAGGCCACATCCACGATGGCGCTGGCACTGGATAGCGCACTGCCTGATGCGCTGGACTGCGAGGCGCAGCTTGCCTATGCCGGTTCACCCGGTCGGCCCCAAAGGCCAGAACTGGTGCACCCACAGCAGGTCCCCCGCCGCTCACCGTTCACCGCCGAAGGCCATAACGCGCTGCTGCATTCCATTGCCCACATCGAGTTCAACGCCATCAACCTGGCGCTGGATGCCATCTGGCGTTTTGCTGGCATGCCGGCGGCCTACTACCGGGACTGGCTGCAGGTGGCCCAGGAAGAAGCCAAACACTTCGCGCTGCTGCGCCAGCACCTATTGGAACAAGGCCACGACTACGGCGATTTCGTAGCCCATGACGGCATGTGGACCATGTGTGAGAACACCCGCCACGACGTGACCACCCGCATGGCGCTGGTGCCGCGCACCATGGAGGCACGGGGGCTTGACGCAACGCCCATCATCCAGGCCAAGCTGCGCAAAGTCGGCACACCACGCGCGCTGGCTGCGGTGGAGATTCTGGCGGTCATCCTGGCTGAAGAGGTGGGCCACGTTGCCATTGGCAACCACTGGTACCACTGGCTGTGCCAGCGCGAGGGGCTGGACCCTACGGCCTTTTATGCACAGGTCGCGGCACAACACGGAGCACCACGCCTGAAGCCCCCGTTCAACCTGCTGGCGCGCAAGCTGGCAGGGTTCACCGACGCCGAGATTGCATCGCTACCCAGTGCTTAGCCTTCGTGACCGCTACCAAAGAAATAGCGCCTTGTGCATATTCGACGAGGGCTACAGGCTTATTTAGCATATGGCAACTAGGTAAAATGCCGAGAAATACCGCACAATTCGCCAACACAGGCAAACCCTGCGCAGGCACAATGCCCAAGCATCCAACTGAAGCCATTCAGTCTTTACCGGAAAACAGTTCCCAGACGCATTAGCAGTATCCCCCGCCAAAGCCAACCCCTCATCCATGACCAACTCGGAACCAACCGCCACACGCCCATTGGGTCGCCCGATGGCGGTGGCATTGGTGGTCTTTGTGCTGGCATGTATAACCTGCGGCGTCTTGATCTGGAAACTGGAGCAACGCGGCCTGGCGGCCGAGCGCATGCATGTCGCGGCCCTGGCCAGCGACAACGCCCATGCCATCCAGGCGACCATGGAGCGGGCGCTGTCATCCACCTACTCCATTGCGGCCATGGTGCGCCAGGGCAAAGGCCAGGTGCCCGACTTTGAAGGCGTGGCCACCGAGATGCTGCGCTGGTACCCCGGGGTTTCCATACTCGGCCTGAGTCCGGGCGGCGTCATCCAAAAGGTCGCTCCGCTGGCGGGCAATGAGAAGTCCATAGGCTTCAACCAATTGAACGACCCCAAGCAGGGCCGTGAGGCGCGTATGGCCAGAGACACCGGCAAGCTCACGCTGGCCGGCCCCCTCAAGCTGGTGCAGGGCGGCCTGGGCGCCGTCGGCCGGCTGCCTATTTTTCTAGACGGACCGGACGGCAAGCCGGTGTTTTGGGGCCTGACCTATGCCGTGATCCGCTTTCCACAGGCACTCTCCAGTGTGCGACTGGCCTTGCTCACCGACGGGGGCATTTCTTATTCCCTATGGCGAAACAACCCGGACACCGGTGCCAGGGAAATCATTGCCGGATCTCCATCCGAACTGGACTCGCCGGTCGAGCGCACGCTGGAGGTACCCAATGGTCAGTGGACGCTGAGTGTCGCGCCGGTCCACGGCTGGGGCAGCACCCCGGAACTGTCACTCAAGGTGGTGCTCGGGCTGATCTTCAGTTTGATGCTGGCCTATGCCAGCAAACTGCTGATGGAGCTCAAGGCCCACGAGCGGGGCCAGGAGGCTCTGATTGTGCAGCGCACGGCCGAAATCGCCGCATCGCAAAACAAGCTCAAGGCCACACTGGAAGCCATACCCGATGTGATGCTGGAAATGGGGCTGGACGGCACCTACCACGACTACCATGCACCGCGCTCCAATACCTCATTCCCTCCGGCCGAATATTTCCTCGGCAAAAAGGTGTCCGACGTGCTGCCCCCGGATGCCGCGCAGGCGGTGATGGCGGCACTGGAGGAAGCGAATCTGTTGGGACATTCGGAAGGACGCGAGTTTCCGCTGCACACCAGCAGTGGGAATTATTGGTTCGAAATTTCGCTGACACGCAAGCAGGGCACTACCAATGGTGAGCCGCGTTTCATCGTGTTGTCGCGCAATATCACGCAGCGCAAGTCTTCCGAAGAAGAGATCAACAAGCTGGCCTTCTACGACCCGCTGACGGGTCTGCCAAACCGCAGGCTGATGGTGGACCGGTTGCGCCAGGCACTAGGAGTCAGTGCCCGCAGTGGCCGTCTGGGTGCCTTGCAGTTTATTGACCTGGACAACTTCAAGACGCTGAACGACACGCAGGGCCACGACATGGGTGACCTGCTGCTGCAACAGGTTGCCAAACGGCTGACCGACTGCATGCGCCAGGGCGACACCGTGGCCCGCCTGGGCGGCGACGAGTTTGTGGTCATGATCGAAGAGTTGAGCGACGTCCATGAAGAGGCCGCAGCCCTGGCCGAGACGATTGGTGAAAAAATTCTGGCCGCCATCAGCGAGCCCTACCGGCTCGCCGGGCTGGATTACCAGATCACCCCCAGCATTGGTATCACGCTGTATTCCGACCATGAGCAGTCCACCGACGAATTGTTGAAACAGGCCGATCTGGCCATGTACCAGTCCAAGGCTGCGGGGCGCAATACGCTGCGCTTTTTCGACCCTGCCATGCAGGCCGTCATCACCACCCGTGTGAGCCTGGAGGCGGATATTCGCCAGGGCATTTTGAAGGACCAGTTCCAGCTCTACTACCAGCCCCAGGTCAACCGCGAAGGCCAAACCGTGGGTGCGGAAGTCTTGATACGCTGGCCCCACCCCGAACGTGGCATGGTGTCGCCGGCAGACTTCATTCCCCTGGCCGAAGACACCGGGCTGATCCTGCCCTTGGGCAACTGGGTGCTGGAAACCGCCTGCACCCAGTTGGCGCTGTGGAGCCAGGATGCGCGCATGCAGCACCTGACGCTGGCCGTCAACGTCAGCGCCCGCCAGTTCCGCCAGCCCGATTTCGTCGCCTACGTGCTGGACCTGATCACCTACACCGGCGTCAATCCGAAGAAATTGAAGCTGGAGTTGACCGAGAGTCTGCTGGTCAATGACATGGAAGAAACCACGGTCAGGATGACGGCGCTCAAAGCCAGCGGTGTCGGATTTTCGCTGGATGACTTTGGCACCGGTTATTCGTCACTGTCCTACCTGAAGCGCTTGCCGCTGGACCAGTTGAAAATCGACCAGTCCTTTGTCTGCGACCTGATGACCGACCCCAATGACGCGGCCATCGCGCTAGCGGTCATCACGCTGGGCCATGCGCTGGGGCTGACCGTCATCGCAGAGGGTGTGGAAACCCAGGCCCAACGCGACCATTTGCACAGCCAGGGCTGCGACGCCTACCAGGGCTATCTGTTGGGCCGCCCCATGCCATTGGCCGACTTTGAAAGCAGCCTGCGCACACATTGATCCCATCAGGCAGTCAGGTTCCACCATGTCCGAGAATACGACTCCGTCACCGCTACTAGCACCCGCCATCACTTTGTCACCCTTTGCCTTTGCACACCAGGCCATACTGGACCAGAACCGCGCCATCGTTGGCTACGAATTGTTTGACCGGTCCGCGCTGGCGCATGGACACACCGCATCCAGCGATGCACAACTGTTGTTCAACGTACTCAGCGCGGTGGACAGCACCTCCCCCATCGGCAAGAAAACCATTTTCATCAACTGCACACACGACAGCCTGGCCGGCGGCCATCTGGACCTGATCGCGCCCGAGCAGGTGGTGCTGGAGGTGCCGCCGCTGGCGGCATCGGAGGTGGACCAGATAACAACCCGCCTGCCCAATCTGCAAGATATCCAACGCCGCGGTTTTCGACTGGCGTTTGACTACTCGGTGCTGACCCAACCCTATGCACCGTGGCTGGCGCTGGCTTCGTTCATCAAGTTTGATCTATCCGTCATTCGTCCCCAGGCCATAGGCTCTTTCATCACGCTGGCGCAAGCCAAATCCAAGGCACAACTGGTTGCCGAACGCGTGGAGACGCCTGAACAATATGCGGCGCTCACGAACCTGGGTGTGCACCTGTTCCAAGGCTTCTGGTTTGCCAAGCCGGTGCTGGTGCAGGGCCGGTCGGTGCGACCGGCGCAGGCCGTCATATTGCAACTCATCAACCTGGTGCGCAAGCAGGCCAGCACGGCAGAGATTGAAGAGGTGCTGAAGCGCGACCCCACGCTGTCCTTCAACCTGCTGCGCTTCATCAATTCGGCCGGCTTTGGCGCGCGCTCCGAAGTCACATCCTTCAAACACGCCGTTTTGCTCTTGGGCCTGAACCGATTGTTCAAATGGGCCGCGCTGCTGCTGACCACATCGCCGGACGGCGACATGCCACCGGCGGTCGGCACCACGGCCGTCGCGCGCGGCCGTCTGATGGAACTATTGGCCACTGAGTTGCTGCCACCCGAGGAATGCGACAACGCATTCGTAGTGGGCGTGTTCTCTCTGCTCGACACCATGCTGGGCATGTCCATGGAAGCGGCGCTGGCCAACATCACGCTGCCCGATTCGGTAACCCAGGCGCTATTGCAGCGCACCGGTCCGCTGGCACCCTTTCTGGAGCTGACGCTGGCCTGTGAAACAGGAGACGACGAAACCTTCGCCCGCACGGCCACGCTGCTGGGCTTGAGCAATAGCCAGGTCAATTGGGCCCATGTGCAGGCCTTGGTCTGGGCCGAGTCCATGGGCGTTTAGGCAACGCTTGGTGCACGCCACAAGACTTGAATCCAAACAAGCCTCGCCTGCGTATGCCATGATGGGGTCTACTGTCTGACCCGGGAAACACAGAATGACCCACCGACGCACAGCGCAAAATGCCGGCCTGCAGAGCCTGGTGTGGCTGCTGCTGGTCGCCGTGGCGCTCATGGGTCTGACGATCACCCGACAACAGGCCCTTGGCTCCTTGCACATACACGCAGACCGGGAGTCGCAGGGCACACCCAGGCTCAGCACCGCAGTAGCCACGCTGGCGAACGACTGGTTAAGCCGGTGGCAACAACAACATGTGTTCGGGCATGGGCAGTTGCTGTTGGGTACCGCGTCCGGCGCGGCGCCCTGGCCGTCAAACATCTCCGGCGTGTCCCACACGACCGATGTGCGCAGTACCCATGCACACGACCATGACTCCCTTGAGCGCCACCACCACACGGTAGACGACGGGAGCGTCATCGCCCTGGACGGTGCGGCCGAGGTAGCCGACGATTCCGCGGCAGGCGCGTTGATTTTGCTGCCCGTCGCCGCGACGCCAAACGACGGGCCAGCCATGCCGGCCATTGCCGAGCGCAGGGGTCCTTGGCCGGTGGACAACTTCGCCGCCTTTGTTTCCCGAAACGTCGCCCCGCTCCTGCGTCCTCCTTCCCGCTAAGGCCGGTCCCCCGCCTGGCAACGCACCCGCGTTACGCGGGCACATCTGTAGTTCGCTCCCGCTGACTATCGCTATCTGTTGCAGGCTGGCCGCATTGCGCCAGCCACGACGCTCCCTTTTTTCAAATCATTTTCCAGGAATCCACTGTGGAAACTCCCTTCGTTCTCAAACCCGGCGGCATGGTTGCAAGCGGCCCGACCGCCTGCGCGCGCAACACCCTCTCCTGGGCCTGTCTTGTGTGTATTGCGGGTGCTGCGGCCTCAAGCCCTGCCGCCGAACTGGCACCGGTGGTGGTTCAGGGCACCTATGACAACGCCGTCGGCACCTCCAACGCCGCCAGCCAGGGGGTGGTCACCGCCAAGCTGATTGAAAACCGCCCCACGCTGCGCCCGGCCGAGGTGCTGGAGTTTGTGCCCGGTGTCATCGTCACCCAGCACAGCGGCGACGGCAAAGCCAACCAATACTTTCTGCGCGGCTTCAACCTCGACCACGGGACCGACTTCGCCACCTATGTTGACGGCATGCCGGTCAACATGCCCACCCACGCCCATGGCCATGGCTACAGCGACCTGAACTGGCTGATCCCCGAACTGGTCAGCCGCATCAGCTACAAAAAGGGGCCGTACTTCGCCGACGAGGGCGACTTCAGCTCGGCCGGCGTGGCACGCCTGGGGCTGTTCGACACCTTGCCAGAGGGCATTGCCTCACTCACGGTTGGTGACAACAGCTATGCCCGGGCCTTGCTGACCCAGTCCGTTCCATGGCAAAACGGCAAGCTGCTGTACGCCCTGGAGACCGCCCACAACAATGGCCCTTGGGAGCAGCCCGAGCGCTTCCACCGGGCCAATGGCGTGCTGCGTTACAGCACCGCCACCGACAGCAGCCGCACCAGCCTCACCGCCATGGCCTACACCGCCGCGTGGCATTCCACCGACCAGATCCCGCAACGCGCCGTGGACCAGGGCCTGGTGGGCCGCTTTGGCACGCTGGACCCTACCGACGGCGGCAACACCGAACGTTATAGCCTGTCCTTCCAGACCGAGCGCAAGTCAGACGCCGGCACCTTCAAAGCCAACGCCTATGCCATAACATCCAAGCTGAGCCTGGTGTCCAACTTCACCTACAACCTGAACTACCCCGAACCACCGGACAACGCGGACCAGTTTGTGCAGGCCGAGAGCCGCCAGGTGCTGGGCGCTGGCGCCAGCCAATCCTTTGCCACAGCCTTTGGCGGCTTTGACAGCACCACCACGGTTGGCGCCAGCCTGCGCATGGACCGTCTCGACCCGGTGGGCCTGTACCAGGGCCAGGGCGGACAACGCACCGCCACCGTGCAGGAAAGCCAGGTGCGCCAGAGTCTGTTCGGCCTGTATGCGGAAAACTCCACCGCCTGGACCCCGACCTTTCGCACGCTGCTGGGCGCGCGGTATGACCGCATGGATGTTGATGTGCGCAGCTCCGTCGCCGACAACTCCGGCCAGCAGGGTGCCGACCTCACCAGTCCCAAGCTGTCCTTGATACTCGGGCCGTGGAACAAGACCGAGTACTTTGTGAACATCGGCAGTGGCTTTCACAGCAACGATGCCCGCGGTGTGACCGCCCGTGTGGCACCGAAGGAAGGCACACCGATTGACCCGGCGCCCGCACTGGTGCGCACCACGGGTAGCGAGCTGGGGCTGCGCACCGAGGCGATAGCCGGACTGCAAAGCTCCTTGGCCCTGTGGCAGCTCGATATTGGCTCGGAGCTGGTGTTCTCGGGCGACGCTGGCGACACTGGGGCCAGCGGCGCCAGCCGACGTACCGGCATCGAGTTCAACAACCACTACCGCGCCACGCCGTGGCTGCTGCTGGACGCCGACATCGCGGTCTCACGCGCCGAGTTCACAACACCGCAAGGTGATGCGCCAAACGCCGGGCGCTACGTGCCCGGTTCGGTCGAAACGGTTGTCTCCGTGGGTGCCGTCGTGAGCGACCGCGGCCCCTGGTCGGGTCAGTTCCAACTGCGCTACTTTGGCCCACGCCCGTTGATCGAAGACAACAGCCAACGCTCCGCAGCCACAACGTTGGCCTATTTACGCGTGGGCTACCAGATCAGCCGCAAGACCAAGCTCGCCCTGGATGTGTTCAACCTCTTTGACAGCAAGGCCAGCGACATCGACTACTACTATGTTTCACGGCTGAAGGGCGAACCTGCAGAAGGTGTGGCCGACCGACACTTTCACCCGGTAGAGCCGCGCAGCTTTCGCTTGACGCTGACCTCGCACTTTTGACCACCACTTGATCAGAATATTTACCCGCGCGGGTGGTGCATGGCGTGCAGGGTAGCCAGCCGCTCCCGTGCGATGTGCGTGTAGATGGTGGTGGTCGAAATGTCCGCATGACCCAATAACATCTGCACCGCGCGCAGGTCCGCACCGTGGTTCAGCAAATGCGTGGCAAAAGCGTGGCGCAAGGTGTGGGGTGACAGCGGCACGCGAATGCCAGCCGCAGCCGCATGTTTTTTCACCACCATCCAGAACATCACACGCGACATGGCGGTGCCCGCGTTGGCGCCGCGCACGGTGATGAACAAATCGTCGGTTTGTTTGCCGGCCAGCAGCTCGGCGCGGGCCGCGCTTATGTACTGGCGCAGCCAGTTGCTGGCCACCTCGCCAAACGGCACCAGGCGTTCCTTGCTGCCCTTGCCCAGCACCCGCAACACGTTGTCGTTCAGGCTGATGTTGAAGGTCTTCAATTCCACCAGTTCACTGACGCGCAAACCGCTGGCGTACATCAGCTCCAGCATGGTGCGGTCGCGCACACCCAAGGCTTCTGCGGTGTCCGGCGCGGCCAGCAAGGCTTCCACCTGGGCTTCGGTCAAGGTCTTGGGGACGCGCAGCGCCTGTTTGGCGGACTGCAGTTTCAACGTCGGGTCAAGCTGCACCAGGCCCTCGCGCAAGGCCCAGCGGAAGTAGCGTTTGAAGACCGTCAAGCGGCGGTTCGCCGTGGTGGCCTTGGTGGCTGCATGGCGTTCGGAGAAATAGGCCTGCAAATCTGGCTCTGAGGTCTGCAGCAGCGACGTCCTTGCACCGGAGCGGCCAGCCAGCCAGGTGGCATACAGTGCCAGGTCTTGCCGATACGCCGCCAGCGTGTTTTTGGACAGGCCTTCTTCCAGCCAGAGTGCGTCGACAAAGGTGTCGATCTCCGACGCGCTGGAAGAAGAAACCGGTTCCGTCATTCCAGACGCAGCTTGGCGGATTCCACCACTTTTTTGTACACCTCGTATTCGGCCTTCATCTGGGCTCCAAACTGGTCCGGTGTATTGCCAACTACAAAGGAACCGGTGTCTTCAATCCGCTTGCGCACGGCGGGGTCTTCCAGCACCTTGCGTACCGCGGAATTGATCTTGTCCACGATCTCCTTGGGCATGCCCTTGGGGCCGTAGATGCCATAGAAGGCCATGCGGTTCACCGGCTCCAGGCCTACCTCTTTGAAGGTTGGAACATTGGGCAATTGCGCCAGACGCTGCGGAGCCGCCACCACGATGGGAATCAAGCGGTTGCTCTGGATAAAAGGCAGGGCCGAGGGCATATTGTCAAAAATCAAGGGCACCTGACCGCCCACCGTGTCGTTCAGGGCCGGGCCGGCTCCGCGGTACGGGATGTGGGTAATAAAAGTGCCGGTCAGGTTCTTGAACAGCTCGGTTTGCATGTGGCCAATGCCGCCGGTGCCCGACGATGCATAGGAATGTTTGCCGGGGTTGGCTTTGAGTTCGGCCAAAAAGCTTTTGTAGTCCTTGGCCGGAAAGCTGGGGTGCACCGCTACCACATTGGGCGTGGCCGCCACGTTGATGATGGGTGTGAAATCGGTCAGCGGGTTGTAGGGATTCTTGGGGTTGATGGCCGGGTTGGCCGCCACGGTGGACACGGTGGCCATGCCCAGCGAATAACCATCGGGTGCGGCCTTGGCCGTCTCGTTGGCGCCCACCACGCCGCCGCCGCCGGCCTTGTTTTCCACAATCACACTCTGGCCCAGGATCTTGCCCAAGGGGTCGGCAATGACGCGGGCCACGATGTCGGTGGTGCCACCCGGCGCAAACGGCACCTGCAGCTTGATGACTTTGTTAGGGTAGGCCTGCGCCAGCGCGGCCCCCGCAACCAACGATAAACCGAACGCAAAAATTTGACGGGTTCGCATGTTTGCTAGTCTCCAGAGTTGTAGTGTGTCAGCAGGGCAAATAGTAACCGCAGCGCCGGCCGAAGCCGCGCGCTTCGCTGGTATTCTCAAAGCGTGAACTATGCCCAACTGCTCTTCCCTGATTTTTCCCTGATCCTGTGCGGCTACCTGGTGTGCCGCTACACCGCCCTCAACCGCCCGGTATGGGCGCAGGTGGATGCGCTGGTGTACTTCTTTCTGTTCCCGGTGCTTCTGTTCCAGTCCATCGTCAAGAGCCCGCTGGATGTGGGTGCCGCCTCACGCCTGATGGGTGCCGGTTGGGCGCTGGGCTTAAGCGGCATCGCGTTGGCCTATGCCCTGCCCCACACCCCCGTACTGAAGCGCTGGATAAACAGGCGCGACCATGCCTGCAGCGCCCAGGTGGCGTTTCGCTTCAACTCCTTCATCGGCCTGGCGATTGCGGACCGGCTGGCCGGTGCGCAGGGTCTGCAGCTGTTTGCGGTGCTGATCGGTGTGTGTGTGCCGCTGTTCAACGTGGGCGCCGTCTGGCCCATGGCGCGCCATGCACAAAGCGGATTTGTGCGTGAACTGGTGCGCAACCCGCTGATCATTGCCACCGCCTCCGGGCTGATGGCCAACCTGCTGGGTTTCAGCATACCCATCTGGCTGGAGACATCGGTCAGCCGTATCGGCGCGGCATCACTGGCGCTGGGCTTGATGGCCGCCGGTGCCGGCATGCAGTTTGGCGCACTGGCGCGTGCCAAGACGTTGGCGGTCTCCGTGTTGACCATACGCCACCTGCTGCTGCCGCTGGTTGCGCTGGTGGTATCACGATTGTTCGGGCTCAGCGCCGTGGAGACCACGGTGCTGCTGACTTTCTCGGCCCTGCCCACGGCTTCGAGTTGTTATGTGCTGGCGGCACGCATGGGGTACGACGGCGCCTATGTAGCGGGCCTGGTGACGCTCTCCACGCTGCTGGGCATGGCCAGCCTGCCCTTTGCGTTGGGGATATTGCGCTAATGGGCTCCCTAAAACCCCAAAATGGGGTTTTCATTCGATCTCCAATGAAAAATAACCCTCTAGCCCTCGTGAAACCTGGGGAATGCGCTATATAAACAATAGCAAATTCAGCACCCGAACCCACGGACTCAAGCGCCACCCTGCGGCATCTTGAACGCGCCGCGTCCATGGGCGTGTGCCGTATCACACTGGTGCAGCCGGCTGGACCTGCATCTTCTGCCAAGGCCGGCCACGCAGCAAGAGCAGCGTCACGCCGGCCAGCACGGCCACCATGGTTATGCTGTTCTGCATGCCCGCCACAAAGGCCGCTGCGCTGACACCATCGGGCAACCACTTGGCAATGGTTTCCAGGTAGTAACGCCCATACAGCAACAGCAACAAAGGCGCCATCCAGACTCCCACACGTGCAGGCCAGCCACCCGCCTCGGCCAGCACGGCACGGCTGGCCAGCAAGAACAGTGCGGATGCGATAAACACCACGGTAAACAGCGTGCCCATGATGGGCTTGGCGGCGCCGAAGGACGCGCTCCAGTAGCTGTAAGGCGCCCACGCCATGCACGCCAGGCCCAGGCCCAGCGCCATACCGCGCGCGCGTTTGGGACCCAAGGCATCGGCATATCGGTTGCCGGTGGCGTCCGCAGGTTTGAGGAATGGGATCACCAGGATGCAACACAGCCCCAGGAAACCATCCACCATCATCGTGGTCGGGTAGCCCCAGGCCTCAATGGCGATGCCCTGCCAGGTCGCGGAGTAAGAAATGGCCAGGTTCATCAACGCCATGTAGGCAGTGAACTGGGTTGCGGCCACAGCCGGGTTGGTCACGTCCATCATGATGGCCGAACGGGTGCCATACATCAGGCCCTGCGCCACGGCGTACAACAGCATGGCGATCCACAGCGCGGTCACCAGAGCCGCCGGCACCTGGGGGCGGTTCTCGGCACCCAAGGGCACCGGCATGACCCAGCCGTATTTGGATAACTCGTTCATCAAATAGAACACCGGCAGGCTCATCAGCGCCAGGTACACGGCGAGTGTGCGCCTGCGGCCCAGACGGTCCGACAAATAACCGCCCAGCACACAAAAGCTGGCGTTCAGGACCGACGACCACGCAGTCAACGCGGCCACCTGGTCATTGCTCATGCCCAGCTCCACCGCCAGGTTGGATTGCAGGCCCACGCCCAGGCACATGGCGCCCGCAGGCAACAGCGCAAACAGCAGGCCGCCAAAGGCGCCAGGGCTGCCCAAAAATGAGCGGAACGAATCAACCGCAAACACCCGCATCTCGCGCCCGGCCTGGGCCAGTTTGGAGCCCACCACCACAGCCCGCGCGGGGCCGGGCACCTCTTTCATCGGCAGCACAACAAAGGCTGTCACCATCAGAATGGTGCCCGACACAAAGAAGAAGGTTGGCTGGAAGCCGGTGACGCCGCTGAGGAACAACACACCGCTGCCCCCCACCATGGTGCCAATCATGGCGCCGCCAAACATCATGCCGTTGGCCAGGCCGCGCTCATCTGCCTGCAGCGTGCTGCAGGCCAGTGCGTCGATGGCCACGTCCTGCATGGCGCCAAAGGTGTTGTGCACCAGCAGGATGATGGTGAACAGCCACAGCTGCTGCGGCAGTTCCAGCATCACGGTGGACAGCAACGTCAGTGCCATCAGCACCTGGGTCACCAGAATCCAGGCGCGCCGGCGGCCAAAGCGGTCCGATGAAAACACGTCGACTATGGGGCCAAAGGCCCACTTGAAGGCCCAGGGCAGGTAGAAGGAGCCAACAAAGGCGCCGATCTCGGCCGGCCCCACGTCCAGGCGGCGCAACATGGTCGCCACGGCTGTGGCCGCAAAGCCCAGCGGAATGCCTTCGGTGAGGTAGAGCAAGAAGAAAGCCGTCAGACGGCCATTTTTGGTGGCCAGCAGATTAGGGAGTCGCATCAGGTTGTGCCTTTAAGTTGCATCGCCGGGCCGCCCAAAGTGAAACGCGGCCTTTTCTGGGAGCAGCGCGGCACACGCTGTGGTTAGCGTGGGGGCCAGTTTGGGCGGCATCATCGCACAGGGGCAACGCGGTGTTCCCCCACCTTTTCCCTCGTCTCTGACGGGTAGGCCCTTGCTAAATCTCAATAGGCTTGCGCCAACGCCCATTCAATGTGCTCGCGCACCAACATGCTGGGGTGATCAACATGCAGTTGCAGGAACGGGGCCACATCAGCGCCCTGCCGCAGTGCATTGCCTAAAGCGACGGCAATATTGCGCTGCCAGCGCTCGTGGCCTATGCGGCGTATCGGGCTGCCCTCGGTGCGCTGCAAGAACTCGGCTTCGGTCCATTCAAACAACTGCTGCAATTGCTGGCCGCTTAGGCCGTCCCGCGGATCAAAGTCTTTCAGCGGGCTGCGCTGCGCGAACTTGTTCCAGGGGCAGACCAACTGGCAGTCGTCGCAACCATAAATGCGGTTGCCCATCAAGGACCGGAACTCCTCCGGTATGGCACCTGCGTGCTCGATCGTCAAGTAGGAAATACAGCGGCGCGCGTCCAGCTTGTGCGGCGCCACAATCGCCTGCGTGGGACAGACGGTGATGCACGCGGAGCAGGTGCCGCAATGGCCTTGCACCGCGCTACTTGCCGGTAGCAGCACATCCACATAGATCTCGCCCAAGAAAAACATCGAACCCGCCTCGCGGTTCAGCAGCAGTGTGTGTTTGCCGCGCCAACCCTGGCCGCTGCGAGCGGCGAGTTCGGCTTCCAGCACCGGGGCCGAGTCGGTGAAGGCGCGGTGGCCAAACGGGCCAATCTCTGCCGCAATACGTTCGCTGAGTTTTTGCAGCCGGTTGCGCAAAACCTTGTGGTAGTCCCTGCCCCGCGCATAGACCGACACAATGCCCTCGCTGGGGCGTTGCAGGCGGTCCAGCTCGAGTGTGGTCCAGTCCTCGGGCGTATCGCGCGGCAGGTAGTCCATGCGCGCCGTGATGACGCTCAGCGTGCCCGGCACCAGCTCCGCAGGGCGGGCGCGCTTGAGGCCGTGGCTGGCCATATAGGCCATGTCACCGTGGAAACCGCGCGCCAGCCACTGCGTCAATCCGGCCTCGGCCGACGATAAATCGACAGGGGCCACGCCAATTTGGGAGAATCCCAATTCCCGGGCCCACGCCTGCATTTGCGAAACCAGCTGGTTGCCATCGAATTGAGTGCTATTGATCGTCACCCCCCCATTGTAAAAACCCTGCGCTGGTCCAGCGAGAAGGCCACGCAACGCTTTGCGCAAGCACTGGCCGCAGTACCCGAGGTGACCCACGCCTTCATCGCCTTGCATGGCGATCTGGGCGCGGGCAAGACAACGCTGGTGCGGCACCTGCTGCATGCATTGGGCGTGACCGGGCGCATCAAAAGCCCTACCTATGCCGTGGTCGAACCCTATGAACTGCCGGAACTCAACATCTGGCATTTCGACTTCTACCGCTTTGCCGATCCGCGCGAGTGGGAAGACGCGGGCTTCCGCGATATTTTTGCCAGCCCGGGCTTGAAGCTGGCCGAGTGGCCGGAGAAGGCCGGCGCCATGCTACCCTGCGCAGACTTGGACATCACCATCTTGACCACACCTGACGCCGCACGGCAAGTGACCCTTAGCGCAAATACCCCCACAGGCACCGCCTTGCTGCACGCCGGTGCCCCCAAGGGATCACCTGCGTGAAGCGCCGCACCCTCCTGAAGTCCGGTGGCAGCATAGTCTTGAGCCTGGGGCTGGCGGAGCTGGCACACGGCGCCACCATCATCACCGTGCGTGTGTGGCCGGCACCCGAGTATTCACGGGTGACGATTGAGTCCGACAGCGCGCTGAGCACCAAACAAACCTTTGTGCCCAGCCCGCCACGGCTGGCGGTGGATATTGAAGGCATCACGCTGAACCCTGCGCTCAAGGAATTGGTCGCCAAGGTGCGCGCCGACGACCCGAATATTGCCGGCATCCGCGTCGGCCAGTACGCACCGAATGTGGTGCGCCTGGTAGTGGATTTGAAGGTGCCGATACGCCCACAGGTCTTCGCGTTAACGCCGGTGGCGGCCTACCAGCACCGTTTTGTGCTGGACCTGTACCCGGCGCAAGAAGTTGACCCGCTGGAGGCGCTGATAGCGCAGCGCCTGCAGGAAGGCGCACCGGCGACCACCCCTGGCGCGGACCCTCTGGGTGAATTGATTGTCCAACACACGCAGAAACCCGCCACAGCGGCGGCTGGTACTGGTACGTCGGGCGCTACACAATCCATAGCGCAACCTTCAAGTTCTGCGAGGGCTAGCGGCCAGAATGACCCAAGGCCTCCAAGCAAGACCGATAGTCCAGCGCCAGCCGCAACCGACCGACTCATCATCATCGCGCTGGACCCCGGCCATGGCGGAGAGGACCCTGGCGCCGTTGGCCCCGGCGGCACCCGTGAGAAAGATGTGGTGCTGAGGCTGGCCCATCTGCTGCGTGACCGCATCAATGCGACCAGCGTGAACGGCAACGCCATGCGTGCCTATCTGACGCGTGACGCCGATTTTTTTGTGCCCTTGCAAGTGCGGGTGCAAAAAGCCCGAAGGGTACAGGCCGATTTATTCGTGAGCCTGCATGCCGATGCGTTTTTTACACCCGACCCGCAGGGCGCCAGCGTGTTTGCACTCAGCCAGGGTGGCGCATCCAGCAGCGCGGCGCGCTGGATGGCGGCAAAGGAAAACAAGGCGGATTTGATTGGCGGCATCAATGTCCAGACCAAAGACGCCACCGTTCAACGCGCGCTGCTGGACATGAGCACCACGGCCCAGATCAACGACAGCCTGAAGCTGGGTGGCACGCTGCTGGGCGAAATCGGCCGCGTCGGCAAACTGCACAAAGCGAAGGTGGAGCAAGCCGGATTTGCGGTGCTGAAGGCGCCCGATATCCCCAGCGTGCTGGTCGAGGCGGCTTTCATCAGCAACCCCACCGAAGAGGCCAAGCTCAACAGCGAAGAGTTTTTGACCCAATTGGCCGACGCGTTGATGCGCGGCATCCAGCGCTACTTTTCCAAGAACCCGCCGCTGGCACGCAACCGGGTTCGTTCGTAGTTACGTCGAACGGAACCCAGCCCTTCCGGCTTACCCTTAGGACGTTGTAGTGGCCTTGTGCCGTGCACGCCATGCCCCCAGCAAGACAAGCAGGCCGGGAATAAAAATCATGGCCCAGATGATCTTGTCCAGGTTCGCCTTGACCCAGGGGAAGCTGCCAAGGAAGTAACCCGCGGTACAGATGCCCAGCACCCAGACCGCGGCCCCCACCACGTTGAACAGCGTGAACTTGGCCCGGTTCATCTGTGCCACACCACCCACAAAGGGCACAAAGGTGCGCAAGAAGGGCATGAAGCGTGCGGCAATGATGGTGAAGCCGCCATAGGTTTCGTAAAAAGTGTGGGCCTTGTCAAACGCCGCCTTGTTGAAAAAGCGAGACTGCTCCCACTGGAACACCTTGGGTCCGAAGTAGCGGCCAATCGAGTAGTTGCACTGGTCGCCGAGGATCGCGGCCACCAACAACACACTGACTGCAACCGGAAAACTCATCAGGTCCGCACCACACATGGCTCCTACCACAAACAGCAGCGAATCACCCGGCAGAAAGGGCATGACCACGACGCCGGTTTCCACAAAGATGATCACAAACAACAGGGCGTACACCCACGTCCCATAGTTCTGGACGAAGGCCTCCAGGTATTTGTCCACGTGAAGGACGAAGTCGATCAAGAAGCTAACGAATTCCATAGGTGTGCGCCAGTAACTAAAAGGTGGATGGTCTTGTGGATGGCCGATTGTCAACCATAGTCGCTGGGCCTAACCCCCAAGGCAGTTTGGCGGATCGCAAAGGGCTTGTTTGGCACACATGCAGGGCGTTGTACAGGGTCTACGCGGCCTACATTCGCATGCAAAAAACAATGTGCGGCAGTGAACTGACGGCAGTCAGCACGTGTGTCAAAAATTGGCAATGCCTATGCCAGGGGCGGCGAACGAATAGGGTGCGCTCATTGCGATGGACGTGCATTTCTGCGTCGACACTGGTTCGTACCACCCACTTGCAAGGATGCAGCATGACCAAAAAACCAACGGAATCCCCTGAAGATGCGCACACCCGTGCCGTGTTGCCGCACGGCGGCAAAATAAAACTCGGCAAAACACCCGTAGCACCGGGCTCAGAGCCTGCTACTACGCAGGAAGAGGGAGAGTTGCTGTTGCCGCATGAACGCGACCAGTCCGACCGCAATGTCGGTGAAACGCCGGACCCCGTCATCCAACAAGCCAAGCGCGATATCGACGCCGGCTTGGTCGACACCGATATGCGGGCCACACCCGGTTTGGATGCTGAACGCCGGGAACGCCTGGTACCAGGCCCTGGCGGCAAACCGCCGTTGACGCGGACAACCCAACCACCACACAAGAAGACCGACCAGGCCGGCACTTAGGCGTTCATTTGACCGATCTTGGAAACGCAGTCTGTTGCCACCCATTCCTTTGCGCAATAACAAGCGGATGCCAGTTGGCGGACTTTAGCCTTGCCCGGGTTGATCGGTAGGCTGGCGCTGAATAAAAAAAACAAGAAACGCATAGCCCTTGCACCGGGGACGGACACGCGCATCCCATCGTCGACGCTTATCAACCAAGCATTTAAAGGACTAACAAATGAGTTTCAAAAAAATAGCCGCAGCCATGGCGCTGCTGTGTTTTTCAATGGGCGGTGCATTCGCACAGAACAACTATGCAAAGCAAGCCAGCAATGGACAGAATGAGAAGAGTGTGCCGGAAGCATTTTCGAACACGGTGACGTACCTGCAGTTTTGCGTCATCGGCGGCACCATCTCATGCCCAGCCACACAATCGCTCGGTGTTCGATACACCAGCGCCACGGCAAATACGGAATTGGTATCGATCTATCGGTGTTCCTACGGGCTTTCCACTCCCGCAAGAGCCGCATCACCGGGCTACGATTTGTACTATTGCGGAGCCAACAGCTCACTGCCCGGTTGGACATTATTCGTCCTGGTGGAAGGGGATTTTTCAAACAGCTTTGCGGGAACCATTACTGCGATCTACCAGCCGTAGAGCACGTAAAAAACCCCGCTCTCCAGAGGAGAAACGGGGGTTTTGTTGGGATGTCACCAAGGGGAATTTGGTGGGCTGGCGGCAATTGAAAGAAGGCTGGCAACCCGCATGAATGCTAGATTTCCAACATCAATCATTCAATTTATACCCCCGTCTGTACCCCCAGTTTAAGGACGCTACCCCCACCAAAGTGGTGATAGAAACGCCCGCACCAATAAATTGGATCGCGCAGGCTAAGCTGTTGGAATTGTACAAGTACCGAATGCATACCGTTACACAGATGGGCAAAGAGGTGGAATTAAAAAAGCCACCGATGGGGGGTGGCTTTCGGAATCACAGGCTCTCGCCAGGAATGCATCAGTTCAAAATCAGGACTTCAGCATCAAACACTTTGTCTTGCGCAGTGGGCACACCCTTAATGTCCGCGAACCAGACGCAAAGTACACCCTCTGTGGGTCCTGTAGGACCGTAATCAGCAATTTCACTAACCGTCATCTTAGGTCCGCCGCTCTTTAAGAGCACTATGTCGCCTTTTTTGAATTTTGCCACGTCATCCTCCGTATCGCCAAAATTGGCAGAGCCATGATATGGCAGTTTGGATGCAGTAGTGCGTCATACTGAGACCATCAATACAAAGGGCATGCAATGGACAGAGTAGAAATCATCGAGGGTTTGCCGCGTGATCCGGCATGGCGGGTGCTCGGTCCAGTCGAGCGTAAGGAATGGGCTGTCAAGCTGATTCATAGGATGCTTTCTAAGTACCTCGACTTGGGCAAAGAACCGGATGCATGGGAATCTGCTGAGTTGGCCTACGCCATTACCTGCGTATCCAGCGGCTACTACACTGCGGCCATAAGCTCGGTAAACCTTGCATTGGCACCGGTTGAAGAGAGAACCCCTCATTTCGTTGGCCGCAATCCAATCTTGCTGCGCGACGCTTTGTATAGCGCGCTGGTCCACGCAAACACAGCGCCAATGCGAGACGGAGCCTATTGAGAGCCAGCCTGTTGACCTGAGACATGCCCCTGACCTCTCGCGGAGCGTTGTACTATGACTATGACAGCCACAAATGTGCAGCGTCTATTGCCCCAATTTGTAGATGGGAACATCGCACCTCTCAGGATTCGCTTTGCAAATTGCGTCCAACTCAGCTTGCGGTGTGCATCCAATGAGATATGACACCTCGAAGAATTTCTGAGTGTAAGGAGTAGCATCCTTTGTGGGTTCGAATTCAATTGACTTGTCATTTTCCTCGTAGATGAAGCGACGGAATCCCACGTATCCCCCATAACTATTTTTAGCGTTTATTTCGCCACAGGTCGTATGGCTGGCTTCGCGCAAGGTAGACGTGTGCAAGACTGCGATCAAATTTCGATACTGAACCGAAGTAGGGTCCTTTAATGCCCCCTCAAGCCGCGACTTAGCAGCGGCAATTTGTGCCTCTTGTACGGCCTTTGCAGCGTCAACTTTCGCTTTCTCTTGCTGAGTAGCCTTAACTGCTTTTGCGGTTTCGTCTTGGGCCAATTTGGCTGCGGCCTCCTTGACCTGATACTGTTTGTAGAGGGATTTACCCCCTATAGAAACAGCCAAAACAAGAACGATTGCAATAAGTATTTTCAGCATCATGCTCCCTCGTTAGTAAATTGCGCACTGAAGTGCAGGACCCCCACTTGCCATGGTTTTGTGGATGACAAATTGTGCTGACCCTACTGTAACGCATACAAGTGTATGCAGACATTGATGTGCAAATCTGTGAGCCTCTCCCCCTTATGCGGGATCGAAGGCTACCAACAGTTATTTTTGGAGAGGTGTTGCAAGAACTACGGTTAGGGCAGGCCCTGACGCAGGACAAGCTGGCTGAATTTGCTGATACAGAGCGTAGCCACATTAGTGCCCTTGAACGAGGGGAGAAAGGCCCATCACTGGCTACAATTCTCAGCTTGGCTGCCGCGCTAAACGTACCAGCAGCACTGCTGATGGGGATGGTAGAGGAGAGGCTTAGAGTCGCTCAGAAGTAGGCATATAGTTGTACCCGGACTTTATTTGCTGATTTCACGCCGTGGAGCAATTTTGGGGCGCAGGGATTACGACAAAGCACAAGCTGTACCCGTAACTTTCGGGCTAACCTCATACGAGACAAGCTATGGCGGTCAATTGGAAAAACCTTAAAAGATTCAAGCCGGATATCGTCCTTGCGCGCATAGCAGCTATCCGAACACGCAGTCCTGATGGCAAAGGGTCTTCATTTTCGGGTTGGGAGTTGGATCAGTCCATGCCCTTGCTTCATTCCATGATTGAGTTTCCTCCAATTGCGCGTGATATGGATCACGCCACTCTCATCTGGAAAGCTGTGGCATTCGATCCAGATGAATTGAGCAGACAAAGCTTCATGAAGGAGCTAAACAGGCAGCTGGATATCGAACTCGCGCAGCGCCAAGAAGTCTTCCACGTTCTGACTTCAGTATCAATAAATAGTCGCATCCAGCTCGGTACGGTAACTATTGGTGGGGTCCAAATTAGATTCTGTGGCAAAGAATTTCCTAGAAAATTCCCGCAACATCGCTCAACCTCGATTCAAGAAGCCCGTCTGCCCGTTGTTGAGAGCCCTTCAAGCTATCAAAAACTGATTGCAACGGTAACCGCGAAGAAGCCAGCACTGGCCTTAACTGCGGCAATCCGCGCTGTCGATATCCATAGGGCAGTATGGTGTCTGTTCTCCAATGCAGAAATGGAAATGATTGGAAAGAGTTGGAATCCTATCAACGCAGTTCGTCTCGGTGCGATTCACACCGTCCACAGCCAAGATGGGCACAGTGCCCACGGTACAGTTTGGTTTGAACCACACCATATTCAATCGACCCCCTATGAGCACAGGGACATTGAAGCAATAAAAAAGCAAGTTCTCGGCACTCTTCGGAGGCTAAGGCAATGTCCGTATCGGGACGATATTGCGGACGCGTTGTTGCTGTATGTGCGCGCTCTAGATGAATCAAATCAATCAACCGCATTTACACGACTTTGGAGCGCTGTGGAACGCCTAGCTTCTCCGGGATACGGAGACTACGACGCCATCGTGCGACGTTGCGCGTTTCTCTGGCGTGACAATGCCTTCGCTACTCAGGCACTAGAGCACTTTCGCGAGTATCGAAATGCCTACGCTCACGGAGGCAGCGAAAGTACTGAAGCGAAGACCTACTGCTTTCAGCTACAGCAATATTTCAGACCGCTGCTCTTTTTCCACATTACCAATGCGCGCCGTTTTCAAACGCTTGCGGAGGCCAACGAGTTTTTGGACATGCCGACAAACATGGGAGTTCTTGAGAAGCTTAAGCAAAGAGTGGCGCGGGCTATTAGCTTTCAGACGCCTCGCCCCAAAACTACCTGAGTTCCAGCCTATAGTCATCGCTACAGAATTAGAAGAGGCCACTGGGGTCCCGGTATTTCAGGCATGCTGCACGCAGATTGATGGCGAGTTGAACAACTTTCGGACTGGGAACGGTGGGCTCCGGCGACATAGGCCCTCTGTGCCCATTGTCCTGACCACTGCGTTTATTCAATATTGCCTTCTTGGGGGCCGCCCCCTCAATAATGAACATCGCAGCTTTAAGTTTGACCGAATCCATTTTTGAAGTGGTCAGCACTTTTTGGACTTCTGCGACAGCCATGCTGAACGTTGCACTGAGTTGCGCCAGAGCTTGCCGGGTGACTTCTCCCCGAAGTCGTTCAAGTTCGGCAACGAACGCTGGATTGTTATTGAGCCAATCAGAAACCGTGGAGGCCTTACAACCGACCGCCAAGGCCGTTGCAGCCCCGGTCATACCTGATGCAAGCAATGGCAGTGCTTTGCCTTGCTTGGGTGTCCACGCTGGTTTCATACGCTTCGGATTTATTCGGGAATGTTGCTATCCAGTGCAATTAATTGCACTGAAGCCCTACCAGAGCTTCGTCCCATTGAGACGGGTTTTATAGGCGTTATTCCCTTGAAAGGCCTGCACTGCTGGGTCGATGAGCATTGGACTGGCTGAGCCCTTCAAAATGTGTGCATAGCCCTTGGACGCAGCTTGTGGCCGATAAATGACGCTACCGCGTCGGCTGGTTTGTCGCCGGACTTACGAGCGTTGGTCCGGAGAAGTTTGGAGAGATTGAATTCCATTTTTAGCCTCACGTGAGTTAACTGTTCAAGGCGGTTGACGATCATCAATCACCAATTGATAGTATAAATGCATAATGTTTATTGTATTAATAGTTTTTGGTAATTTACTTGCACTATGCACGCTTGGACTTCAGATAGCTTGCAATTCCAATCCACCCAGCACACCAGGGCGAATGGTTTTTATTGTGTGATCCTTTCGAACACGCTTCCCATGTGAGTAGTTCGCCTTAGACTCAAGGATCGCGACCCGATTCAAGACGGCGCGCAAAACAAGGGAGAGTCATGGACCCAGGCAACGTCTCCGCAATAATTTCTGCATGTGCTGGCATCGGTGGTGTCCTGCTTGGCAATTCATTTGTCACCATTAAGGAATTCGCTGTAAGCCACTTCAAGCAGAAGAAGGACAGCGATTACCTCGCGATCATTGTTGTGTCTCACCTTGATCGGTTCGCAACAGGATGTCTAGTGGCTGCGTATGACGACGGGACACAGGAAGGTAGGCCCTCGGGCAGCGATGGCAGCGCCCAGCCAACAACCGAGATACCCACCTTTGAGCCTCTAGATATCAAGGTTGAGTGGAAGGCACTACCGCGAGATTTGATGTACGCCATCCTACGCATTCCCGACAAATTGGAACACCTGTCTCACCATCTTGCCGGGGTCTACGAGCATGACGACCCACCAGACTACGGACATTACTTTTGGGCGCGCCGATATGGCTATGCGGAGTTGGGGCTGGAGGCTTCTGATATCGCCAAGCGGCTGCGTAAACACGCCGGAATGTCCATTGAGGAGTCCGTACCCGGCGAGTGGAATCGGGACAGGGCCTTTCGTGAAATCATGGATGCCGTTTCGGAAAGGCGGGCCGCATACGAAAAGCGCATTGCCGAGAATTGGAAGAACAAAACTGACCCTACAGAATTGTCTATTTAGAGCTAGAAAAATGAACGCGATGGCCGGGCATCCTAGTTGAACGTCCGGCCAGAGCCTCACTACCAAACGTCCTTTGGCGGTACGAATTTTTCGGGAAACATTGCGCGTTTTGCAAGCCTCAGCCAGTCGGTGAAATACTTGATGCGCTCGGAAAAAAACGAAAACCTAACTTGCTCAGATTCTGAGGGCACCCACGCCTCATCGGGATCAAAGATGCTCTCCACATAGTCAGCCTGCTCCTGCATGTAACTAGCCCGGTGCTTCTCAACATAGTGGTACGCGGTTATCTTGTCCTCACGAGTCCATCTGTCACATACAGCAAGAGCCATTTCCCATCCGCTCTTAGTATTTGGGGGCCATTGATCTCCAGAGGGTGAGTAATCCGCATGGGCAGAGCTACCGTATGGCCGGTATGGGGCTGGGCTCTTTGTGTTTGCGGTGAGCGGTGTCCGTCCATGAATGATGTCGGGATCAGACCAGCCATTGCTTCTGCGTTTACTAAGCGTTTTTAAGGGAGTGCCGGTGATCTCTGCCCACTTCGCCAAAGTTTCACACTGCCCGTTCCGATCAGTTGCATAGACCGTGATTGCTCGGTTGCGAGTTTGCATTTTCTTATCCGCCCATTGGCAATTGGCAGCCGTGTACCCAAGCTCTCCCTTCACCCTATCCAGGGTGTGAAGCCTGCTTGGTCTCAGGCCCATGCACGCGACAAAAGAATGGAATTTTTGGAACACCGGAGAGAGCGGTACGCCATCTGCTGCGTGAAGTTTCCGGGCGCGCTGCTTAAGACCGCGCCATGAGATATAGGTACTGTCGCAAAGTTCATCGCCAAACTCAACGCGGAGTTCTTTCAAAAAATCGCTAGGGGCAATCAGCCCGCTACTGAGCTGCTTCTTGAGTGCATCCAGCTTGGCCTTCCCATTGGGACCCAGAGGATTGGTATTTTTTTTCATGGTGTTTTTACATTGAATTGAATTACTTGGGAGGGAGAGGCGGACCGATGTAAACGGTTCGCGGTACTCAACTGCGGGGAGCAGCACACATCCGTCCGAGAGTGGTCCGATGACGGCGGTGTGTCATCACGCTGGATGCCGCAACCGCTAAATGCGAATGGCGCACTTCGTGTGAAACCGCTTTGCAATATTGCTGCGATTGCGCGCGCGTGCATTGCTGAGTTCATGCAACATCCGCCGCGTCCGTCCGCTGGACATGGAGACGAGCAACGAGTTCCCGGATTTCGGCCTCGGCCTTGCCAGCTACCCTAGCCGCATTGATGGCCGCAACCTCATTGCTAGGCCAGCCCCGCGCCCTTTGACCAATGGCAACGCCGCTTGTAAACAGTCCGGCACGGATTGCGTTGTACACGCTGGCGTCCGCACGGTGCCCCAATACCCTCTTTACCTCTGGCAATCTCAATATCAACATAACTAGACCCCTTTAACGCCATGTGGCGGTATTTGCTGCGAAATGCGGCAAGTAGGGGGACTGTCAGGTTTTGGGGCTTGCAGGTGGTGAAACTGCCAAATTGGATTGGCAATTGCCAAAAAAACCGTTATTTCATGCGGGTTGCCAGCGCATCGGGGATTTTTTTCAAATGATCTTCAATGGCGCGCTTTGACACGCTCGCCCCGAATGCATCTGTCAAACCTGCAATATACCCCGCAGACTTGCCAGGTGGATCGATGCTGATTTTGGCTTCTTTAGCTAGGACAGCAATGATGGTCAAAAGCGTGTTGCGTTCGGTAGTCCCCAATGGTTTTTCGAGTTTGGATTTCGCATCAATTTGATTGCTATCAAACGAGTAACTGGACTGAACCCCAACGGCAGAAAACCATCTTGCAACCTCTTTGCGCGTAAACCGTTGTGCTTCGAACCCTGACAATTTGTCGTCCAGAAGCCACTTAGAAAAGAATGCACCGTCGTCCTCTTCTTGACTTCCGGCCCACAACTGAAGTTCAACGCTTTCAAACACGTCGGACTGGGGCAGCAATGGAGGACGTTCCCATTGTTGAACATCTTCTTCCAGATGAAGCCGTTTTGCCGCCTCGAAATGCCGCTCCATCCGTTCATATATCGGCTTGCTAAAGGTACGCACGTAATTTGGCTGTGCTGGGTCGAGCCCCACCGCCAACGCAGCAGCCTCCTCTCCAGTAAAGTCAGTTGCAAATTTCCAGTGTGATAAATCAGACATTCACCGTGCTCCTAATCACGCCCCGAAACACAACTGCGCTGCTGGTTATGTGTCTCGATTTTCACCATCAGGGATCAACAGGCAGTTCGGAATGTTTTACGGGCTATGCCGCTTTGATCAGTATTACTTCAGCCCCTCGTGCCAATTTGTCCAAATAGTCAGCCCATTGCTGAATTTGGTCAAACCGCTGTTTTAGATATTGCGTGCGGTTGTAGCTCCGGCCATTGGAGTCTTTCACCGCGTGGGCCAAATTCGCCTCGATAGCCAATGGGTCTAGGTTCAATTCATCCACCAGCATGGTGCGCGCGCTAGCCCTGAATCCGTGCCATGTTTGTTCAGTGCCAAATCCTAAAGCGTATAGACCACTGCGCACGGAGTTGTCCGATATGGGCCTGTCGTGGCTGCGCTCACCAGGGAACACGTAGCGCCCATGCCCAGTGAGTGGACGCAGGCTACGCAGCAACGCAACCGCTTGTGTGGGCAATGGCACAGCGTGCGGATCGCCGTTTTCCTTTTCCTCTTTGGTGCGCTTCATCTTCATGCTGGGGATGGTCCACAGCGCCCCATCAAGGTCTAGCTCTGCCCATTCCATTTCCCGCAAGTTGCCGGGTCGCTGGTAGAGCATGGGGGCCAGTTGCAGGGCAGTACGCACAGCAGGACCACCTTTGTAGGTTTTGATGGCGCGTAGCAAGTCACCAAACCGAACAGGCTCCACGATGGCCGCAAAGCTCTTGCCACGGTACGGTTTGAGCCGGGCCTTAAGTCCTTCGGTGATATTGCGCTGTTGCACGTCTGCCGTCGGTAGCCAGTAGTCCCAAACCTGCCTAGCCAGCATTAACGCCCGGTCGGCTGTTTCCAGCGCGCCGCGCTCTTCGATCTTGTGCAATGCCGCCAGCAGTTCCATACCGTGTATTTCAGCGATAGGCCGCTCACCAATCCACGGGAATAGATCACGCTCTAACTGGCGCAGCATACGCCCCGCGTGGCTGTCACTCCATTGGGGAGACTGCTTTGCATACCATTCGAGCGCAATCGCCTTAAAGGTGCCGCCGTTGGATCGGCTGGTTTTGAGTTTTACGAGCTTGCGAGCCTGTACGGGGTCCACACCTGCAGATATTTGGAGCTTTGCCGCATCGCGGGCCAATCGAGCCGCTTTTAGGGTCAAGTCAGGGTAGCTGCCCAATGCAAGCTGCTTTTCCTTGCCGCCGAACCTGTACTTGAGAAACCAACGCTTTGATCCAGCCGGACTAACCTGAAGGTACATCCCGCCAGAATCGGAAAACCGCTCTTGTTTCTTACCCGGTGCGCACAGGGCATTTTTACAGTCAACGTCAGTCAGCATGGGGGTACGGCTCCTAATGGGGGTATGGCAAATGGGGGTACAGCATCAAAGCCCCCCCGTTTCCATCTATTCTCCCCCCGTTTGTACCCCCGCCTTGGATTGTCTGTCAATAGCGCCCCTTACAAGTCACTGCACTGTAAGTCATTGATTTAACAAAGAAAAAGGCCACTAGGTGTATGTTCCTAGCGGCCTTTGTCGGTCAGTATGGTGGAGCTGGCGGGATTTGAACCCGCGTCCGCAAGCCTTCTTCGAACAGTTCTACATGTGTAGCCGTCTGGTTTAAGTCTCGCCTTTTACATCGCGCAGTGGCACGCTATGCAAAACGCCAGTAACCTATTTTCTCGACCCACCCTAAGTTACCCAAGGCGGGCCCAGCCGAATGAAATTACCCCACAGCCTGGACGGCTTGCGCCACCCTTGCCCAGCCTATCGGCTTGCTGTTGTGAGGCTCACGCGCAATTAAGCGGCGAGTGCGAAACGTTCGTCGTTTGCAGTTAGTTTTTTTCTGCTGTTTTACGAGGTAACAGAACCTCGACATGCCCTGCTGCGCGTCCGAACCCACGTCGAAACCAGTGCAGCCCCAGACCTCTATTTTAGGCGCTTACCAGCAATTGCAAGAGCGCAAGGGGTGAATTAATCTCTGCATGTGCGCCCCAGGCCTGCACTTCGCTCTTATTTCCGAGATATCCATAGGTCGCGGCAACGGTTTTCATGCCGGCGGCCAGCCCGGCCACCACGTCGCGCTCATCGTCGCCGACGTACAGGCATTGCCCTGCATCCAGACCCAGTCGGCGGGCTGCCTCCAGCAAGGGCGCCGGATGGGGTTTGGCGTGGGGTGTCGTATCGCCACTCACAATGGCACCCGCACTGGCGAACAGGGGCATGGCACGGGTCAGGGGATCGGTAAAGCGGGACGATTTATTGGTGACTACGCCCCACAGCAACTGCCGCTGTTCAATTTGTGCGATCAGTTCAGGAACACCTTCAAACGCAAAGGTTTGTTGTGTCATGCACGCCGCATAGTTGGAAAAAAATTCTTCCCGCATGGCTTCATAGGCGGGATCGTCCACCCCGATGTCAAACGCAACGCCCAACATGCCGCGCGCACCGGCGCCGGCCATGGGGCGGTACGAAGCCATAGGCAGAGATGGCAGGCCGCGCGCCACACGCATCTGGTCGGCGGCCGCACCTAAATCCGGGGCGCTGTCAATCAGCGTGCCATCCAGATCAAACAAGACAGCGGCAATATCCGAAAACACCATGTCTGGCGACTTCATAGAGGTTTTTGGGTTGCCAACAGGTAGTTGACACTGGTGTCGCGGCTCAGGGAGTAACGCGTGGTCAGCGGGTTGTACTCCAGGCCACTGGTATGCAGTACATCCAGGTCCGAACGGCGGCAATAGCTCGCCAATTCGCTTGGGCGTATCATTTTTGCGTACTCATGGGTACCGCGCGGCAACATATTGAGTACATATTCCGCGCCCACAATGGCAAATAGAAACGATTTGGCGTTGCGGTTCAGTGTTGAGAAAAACACCCAGCCACCAGGTTTGACCAGTTCAGAACAGGCCTGCACCACCGACGCCGGATCGGGAACATGCTCCAACATTTCCATACACGTGACCACATCGAAAGAACCAGGCGCTTCCGCCGCCAACGCCTCCGCGCTAACCTCTCGGTACGCAATATTGGGGGTTTGAGCCTCCAAGGCATGTAATTGGGCTATCTTGAGCGCTTTTGTCGACAAATCGATACCCAACACCTCGGCTGCGCCGCGCCGCGCCATGGAGTCGGCAAGAATGCCGCCACCACAGCCAACATCCAAGGCGCGTAATCCGTTCAGTGGACAAATGGAATGAATCCAATCCAGCCGCAGCGGATTGATCATGTGCAGCGGGCGAAATTCGCTGTCCATGTCCCACCAACGGTGGGCCAATTCGGAAAATTTGGCCAGCTCGGCCGGGTCAGCATTCACATTCGTGTCGTTCATGCTTCAATTATGTCTCCACATTGAATGCTGATTGTTCAGGCTCCAAAACATTGGGAAGACAAACTCTCAGCAGGCAACAAAAAACCCGCCGAAGCGGGTTTTTTGGAGATGGTATGAAACCGATCTGATTACTTGTTGGAACGTGTACCAACCACTTCGATTTCAACGCGGCGGTTCTTGCTGCGACCTTCGGTGGTCTTGTTGTCAGCAACGGGTTGTTTCTCGCCCTTGCCTTCAGTGTAGACACGGCTCTTTTCGATGCCCTTGGACACCAAATAGGCCTTCACAGCTTCCGAGCGCTGAACCGACAGCTTCTGGTTATAGGCATCGGTACCGACGGAGTCAGTGTGACCCACAGCGATGATGACTTCCAGATTGATGCCCTTGACCTTGCCAACCAGATCGTCCAACTTGGCCTTGCCTTCGGGCTTCAGCACTGCTTTGTCAAAGTCAAAGAAGGCGTCGGCAGCGTAGGTTACCTTGCTGGCCACTGGGGGTGGAGGTGGGGGTGGAGGTGTCACCGCAGGAGGAGCTGGGGGTGCCACTGCTGCAGGAGGTGCTGGAGGTGGTGGGGGTGGAGGCACGATTGCGCCATCGCATCCTGGAGCAGCAGTAGCTGGTGTCCAGGCGCTGTCGCGCCAGCATTGGCCCGACGAACTCTTCCACACTTCACCAGAAGCGCTTCTCCAGTTGTGAATTTCTTGCGCACCAGCGGCAGTGGCGAGCACTGCAGCAGCGAGGGCGATTGCTACTCTATTCAGTTGTTTCATGAGGTTCCTTTTGCGTAACAAGCTGCAGCATCGCTGCGAATTATTGTTTGACGACCCGAGAAGGGACGTTCAGGCCATTGTGCCATACCCAAATAGCACCCTATGTGCGGTGCTGCACACAAAGTCACAGAATGTTGCCATCTTGCGACATCGGGCGGGTCGTAGAATCCAAGGTTGTCTCCGACATAGCCATAAGCCCCATCCATGACCCAGTTCGCCAAAGAAACCCTGCCCATCAGCCTTGAAGAGGAAATGCGGCGCAGCTACCTCGATTACGCGATGAGCGTGATTGTGGGTCGAGCCCTACCCGATGCGCGCGACGGCCTCAAGCCGGTGCACCGGCGCGTGCTGTTTGCGATGCACGAGCTGAACAACGACTGGAATCGCGCCTACAAGAAGTCGGCCCGTATTGTGGGCGACGTGATCGGCAAGTACCACCCACACGGCGACCAGTCGGTCTATGACACCATTGTTCGTATGGCGCAAGACTTTTCGATGCGCCACATGCTGGTGGACGGCCAGGGCAACTTCGGATCGGTCGACGGCGACAACGCGGCTGCCATGCGGTACACCGAAATCCGTTTGGCCAAGATCGCCCACGAACTGCTTGCTGATCTGGACAAGGAAACCGTGGATTTCGGCCCCAACTATGACGGATCCGAAAAAGAACCCCTGGTTTTGCCGACCCGCTTGCCGAATTTGCTGGTTAATGGCTCCGGCGGTATTGCGGTCGGCATGGCCACCAATATCCCACCACACAACCTGAATGAGGTGGTGGATGCCTGTTTGCATCTGCTGAAGAACCCGGAGGCCACCATCGACGAGCTGATGGAAATCGTGCCGGCGCCCGATTTCCCCACCGCCGGCATTATTTACGGCATCAATGGCGTCAAGGACGGCTACCGCACCGGTCGCGGCAAAGTGGTCATGCGCGCGCGCTGCCATTTCGAAGACATCGACAAAGGCCAACGCCAGTCCATCATCGTCGACGAACTGCCCTACCAGGTCAACAAAAAGACGCTGCAGGAACGCATGGCCGAACTGGTCCACGAGAAAAAAATCGAGGACATCAGCCACATCCAGGACGAGTCGGACAAGTCCGGCATGCGTCTGGTCATCGAACTCAAGCGTGGCGCGGTGCCCGAAGTGGTACTGAACAATCTGTACAAACAAACGCAGTTGCAGGACACGTTTGGCATGAACATGGTGGCGCTGATCAATGGCCAGCCCAAGCTGTGCAACCTGAAGGACCTGATCGAGGTCTTCCTGCAGCACCGCCGCGAAGTGGTGACACGCCGCACGGTGTTCAACCTGCGCAAGGCCCGCGAACGCGGTCACGTGCTGGAAGGCCTAGCCGTTGCGCTGGCCAATATCGACGACTTCATCCGCATCATCCGCGAATCACCAACACCACCAGTGGCCAAGATGGAGCTGATGAGCCGCCCATGGGACAGCAAACTGGTCCGTGAAATGCTGACGCGTACGCGCGCCGACGGCGGCATCATCAATGCCGACGACTACCGGCCCGATGGCCTGGAAAAGGCCTTTGGCATGGGCGGTGACGGCCTGTACCGCCTGTCCGACACGCAAGCCCAGGAAATTCTGCAAATGCGCCTGCAACGCCTGACCGGGCTGGAGCAGGACAAGATCGTGGCCGAGTACAAAGAGGTCATGGCCGAGATTGACGACCTGCTGGACATTCTGTCCAAGCCAGAGCGCGTTTCCGTCATCATCAGCGAAGAACTGGGCGCCATCAAACACGAGTTCGGCCAATCCAAGCTGGGCGCGCGCCGCAGCCTCGTGGAACATTCCTCCTACGACCTGTCCACCGAGGACCTGATCACGCCCACCGACATGGTGGTGACCATGAGCCACAGTGGCTACATCAAGAGCCAGCCCCTGGGCGAATACCGGGCGCAGAAGCGCGGCGGACGCGGCAAACAAGCCACCGCCACCAAGGAAGACGATTGGGTCGATCAGTTGTTTGTGGCCAACACCCACGACTACATTCTGTGTTTCTCCAATCGCGGCCGCCTGTATTGGCTCAAGGTCTGGGAAGTGCCTCAGGGCTCGCGCGGTTCGCGCGGCCGCCCCATCGTCAATATGTTCCCCTTGCAAGAGGGCGAAAAAATCACCGTGGTGCTGCCACTCACCGGCGAAAAACGCACCTTCCCAGCCGACCATTACGTGTTCATGGCCACCAGCATGGGCACGGTCAAGAAGACGGCACTGGACGAATTCAGTAATCCGCGCAAAGCCGGCATCATTGCAGTCGATCTGGATGATGGCGACTACCTGATTGGCGCGGCCCTGACCGACGGCAAACACGATGTGATGCTGTTCAGCGATGGCGGCAAGGCCGTGCGTTTTGACGAAAACGATGTGCGCCCCATGGGTCGCAATGCGCGCGGCGTGCGCGGCATGATGCTGGATGAGACACAAAGCGTGATCGCCATGCTGGTGGCCGAGGACGAACAGCAAAGCGTGCTGACCGCCACCCAGAACGGCTACGGCAAACGCACCAGCATCACCGAATACACGCGCCATGGCCGCGGCACCAAAGGCATGATCGCAATCCAGCAGAGCGAACGCAACGGCAAGGTCGTGGCCGCCACACTGGTCCATGTGGACGACGAAATCATGCTGATCACCGACAAGGGTGTGCTGGTGCGCACCCGTGTCAGTGAAATCCGTGAACTCGGCCGCGCCACCCAAGGCGTGACCCTGATTGGCCTGGACGAGGGCTCCAAACTCAGCGGACTGCAACGCATTGTGGAAAACGATGCCAATCCGATTGACGACGACAGCTCAGCTGAGGACGATACGACCGAGAGCGCTTGATTGCTATATTTTATATAGCTGCCTATTCCCTATTGACGAGGGCTAGGGCTTAATTTGATATATTACTTGCTGATGAACCGCCCTATTTGTTTCACCGCCGCAGCCGCCGCAACTCCAAAGCCACACCTGCCCGCATGTATGGCATTGGAGCAGCCCTTCACAACGGCTGGGGCCTGAACCATGTCCAACCCGTCCAACGATCTGCCCAGCCTGTCTGAACTGCGCGTTCAGATCGACGCCCTCGACCAACAGTTGTTGACGCTGCTGAACAACCGGGCACTGGTGGCCGAGAAAGTGGGCGAAGTCAAGAAGCGCGAAGGCACGGCGTTTTTCCGGCCCGACCGCGTGGCCCAGGTCATCGACAAGATCCAGCAGGCCAATCCCGGGCCGCTGAAGAACCAGCATGTGGCCGACATCTGGCGTGAAATCATGTCCGCCTGTCTGGCGCTCGAGGCGCCACAGCGCGTCGCCGTCTTGGGGCCCGCCGGCACCTTTTGCGAGCAGGCTGCGATCGAGTTTTTTGGCGGTGCTGCCGACCTGATCTACTGCGCCAATTTTGACGAGGTGTTCCACGCCACAGCAGCCGGCAGTGCCCAATACGGGGTGGTGGGGGTTGAAAATTCGACCGAAGGCATGGTGACCCGGTCACTGGACCTGTTCCTGCACTCGCCCACCCACGTCATTGGTGAGGTTACGCTGCTGGTGCGCCACAACCTGTTGCGCCTGGAGAACTCACTCGACAACATCGAAGTCGTTCTGGCCCATCCCCTCGCGCTGGCCCAGTGCCAGGCCTGGCTGACCAAAAATCTGCCCCATGCCGAGCGCCGCCCGGTCTCCAGCAACGCCGAGGGCGCCCGACTGGCCACTACCAATCCGGCCTGGGCTGGTTTGGCCAGCGAGCGTGCTGCCACCCAGTTTGGCCTGCACATTGCAGCCCACGCGATCCAGGATGAGGCCTATAACCGGACCCGGTTTGCCATCATTTGCCTGCCGCAAACCGTGGGCACGCCACCACCATCCGGGCATGACTGCACCAGCCTCGTGGTGTCCGTGCCCAACAAGCCCGGCGCCGTGCATGACCTCTTGGTGCCACTCAAGGCGCATGGCGTATCCATGACCCGATTCGAGTCGCGGCCCGCGCGTACCGGCCAGTGGGAGTATTATTTTTATATCGACCTTCAGGGCCATCCGTCGCAACCCCACGTTGCCGCGGCCCTGAAGGAACTCCAAACCATCTGTGCTTTTTATAAAGTGCTTGGCACTTACTCAGTGGCGGAATGATGACGATGACGATGCGCAACACCCAACCCATCAGGAAGCAGCATGTTTGAACAACTCGGATTGATTGGATGCGGCTTGATGGGCGGCTCCTTTGCGCTGGCACTCAAGCGCGCCGGCCTGGTCAAACGCATCGTTGGCTACAGCAAGTCACCCAGCACCACCGAGCGCGCGCGCCTGATGGGCGTCATCGACGTCGAAGCCCCTTCCGCCCTGCTGGCCGTGTCGGGCGCAGACATTGTGCTGATTGCCGTGCCCGTCGCCGCAACCGAGGCCACGCTCAAGGCCATCAAACATCTGGTCACCGCCAATATGCTGGTCATGGACGTGGGCTCCACCAAGCGCGATGTCATCGATGCCGGCCGCCGTGCCCTACGCGAGCATATAGGCTCTTTTGTGCCGGCGCACCCCATCACCGGCAAGGAAGTCTCGGGCGTGGACAACGCCGACCCCGACCTGTACACAGGCCGCCAGGTCATCCTGACCCCGATCGAGCGCACACTGACCGTGCAGCTGCAAAAAGCCGTTGATGTGTGGACGGCGCTGGGTTGCAAGGTGCTGAAAATGTCGCCCGAGCAACACGATGCCGCGTTTGCCGCCGTCAGCCATCTGCCCCATCTGATTTCCTTTGCCTTGATGAACGCGATCTCCGGCCAGCCGCTGGGACAGGACTACCTGTCGCTGGCAGGCCCGGGCTTTCGCGATTTCACCCGGATTGCCGCCAGTGATCCCAAGGTGTGGCGCGACATTCTGCTATCCAACCGCGAAGAATTATTGGCCCAGTCCAAGATTTTTCAACGCAACCTGCACGCACTGGAATTGATGATCTCCAGTGGCAACTCCGAGGCACTTGAGGGCTTGCTGGAACAAGCCAGCAATACCCGAGGGACCTGGAGCATGACCTCCCGACACAACCCCTGATGTATTCCACCGCATTCCTGGACCTGCCTCCGCTGACCGGCGCTTTTGGAACGGTCACCCTTCCCGGCTCAAAAAGCATTTCCAACCGCGTGTTGTTGCTCGCCGCCCTGTGCGAGGGCAGCACCACGGTCCACGACCTGTTGGACTCGGACGACACCCGCGTCATGCTCGACGCCTTGCGCGCGCTGGGCTGCGGCGTTCGCCAGAATGGTGCCACGGTGCACATCGACGGACTGGGTGGCAAACCTCCATCAACTGGCGCCAAACTGTTTCTGGGCAACGCCGGGACCGCCATGCGACCCCTGACTGCAGCGCTGGCCGTATTGGGCGGCGACTTTGAGTTAAGTGGCATTCCTCGCATGCATGAGCGCCCCATCGGCGACCTGGTGGATGCCCTGCGCCAACTGGGCTGCAACATCGACTATTTAGGCAACCCGGGCTTTCCACCGCTGCACATCGGCATACCGGCGCTTCGCGTGGACGCCCCCATTCAAGTCCGGGGCGATGTATCCAGCCAGTTTTTAACGGCGCTTCTGATGGCATTGCCTCTGGTGGCCATGGGAGGCGCCACATCGCCTCCACAAGACGTCGTCATTGAAGTGGTTGGCGAGCTGATATCGCGCCCGTACATCGACATCACGCTCAAGCTGCTGGCGCGTTTCGGCGTCCACGTTCAGCGCGACGGCTGGCAGCGCTTCACCATTCCCGCCGGTTGCCGGCTGCAATCGCCAGGCGATATTCACGTTGAGGCCGACGCCTCATCTGCTAGCTATTTTATAGCACTAGGTGCAATAGCGACGGGGGCTAGCGGCCAGAATTCCATAAGAATCCTGGGTGTCGGCGCAGATTCCATCCAGGGCGACATCCGCTTCATGGACGCGGCCCAGCTAATGGGTGCGCGTATCGAAAGCGGCCCCAACTGGCTGCAGATTTCCCGTGGCAGCTGGCCGCTCAAGGCGATCGACCTGGACTGCAACCACATCCCCGACGCAGCCATGACGCTGGCGGTGATGGCCTTGTATGCCACCGGCACGACCACGCTGCGCAATATCGCCAGTTGGCGCGTCAAGGAAACCGACCGCATTGCCGCCATGGCAAACGAACTGCGCAAGCTGGGCGCGACCGTTGTCGAAGGTCACGATTTCATCCAGGTCACGCCGCCTGCCACATGGCAAGCTGCCAGCATCCACACTTATGATGACCACCGCATCGCCATGTGTTTTTCGCTCGCGGCCTTCAACCCGGCCGGCGTTCCAGTACGCATCGAAGACCCGAAATGCGTGGCCAAGACCTTCCCCGACTATTTTGAAGCCCTGTTTTCGGTCGCCCACACACCGCAACAGGCGATTCCCGTCATCTGCGTGGACGGCCCCACGGCATCCGGCAAGGGCACCCTGGCCGTGGTGCTGGCGCAAAAGCTGGGCTACCACTTCCTAGATTCTGGCTCGTTGTACCGCATCACGGCTTTGGCCGCGCTGCGGGCCGGCCTGAGCCTGGATGCCGCCAACGAAACGGCCATCGCCGACCTCGTCACACAACTGCACATCCGTTTTACCCATGGGCGTGTGCTGCTGGACCAGGACGATGTCAGTGACACCATCCGTACCGAGGAAGCGGGCATGAATGCCTCCAAGGTCTCTGCCCTGCCCCTGGTGCGTGACGCCCTGATCGATCTGCAGCACAGTTTCCGCCAGCTTCCGGGCCTGGTAGCCGACGGGCGCGACATGGGCACCGTGATCTTCCCGCAGGCCCCGCTCAAGGTTTTCCTCACCGCCAGCGCCGAACGGCGGGCCGAGCGGCGCTATAAGCAGTTGATTTCTAAGGGGATTTCAACTACACTCCCATCTCTTCGCGCGGACCTGGAGGCACGTGACGCCCGGGATTCATCCCGGCCAGTTGCACCACTCAAGCCCGCAGAAGACGCCCAGTTGCTGGACAACTCGGATTTGACGGTTGAAGAATCGGTGAATCTTGTGTTGAACTGGTGGCAAAGCAAACAGCCTTTTTAAACCGTTAAAGACGTTTCTGAAGGCTGATGGCAGATAGACAAGAGCGACCGCTTTTGTCGGGTCCATATCGCCCCTCTCGCGCAGCAGCGCACTGGTGGTGTGGTTCAACAACTTAACCCCGCG
>JAZKIR010000115.1:0-85092 GCA_040384785.1 Pseudomonadota bacterium | reverse complement strand
CAAAACGGTGGCGTCCATATACGCCCCAAGGGAAATTAGCCCCCTCGGGGGGCAGCGACCCGCAAAGCGGCGGAGCGTGGGGGCAATGGAATTTCCCGCCGGGCCGCCCCAAGGGAAATTAGCCCCCTCGGGGGGCAGCGACCCGCAAAGCGGCGGAGCGTGGGGGCACTATTCACTAGGTTTCATTTCGTTGAGGACGCGCAGCACTTCCAGCAACTCGGCAATCGTCGGGTTGAGGGAGTCCACGTTGTCTTCGCGCTGGCGCCGTGCAAATCGGTGCCAGGTTTCGATGTGCAAGATATCCAGCTTGCCGTAGTGCAGCTTCAGCCATTCCTGTTGCGCCAGTTGCTGCACATACTCCGAGAACAGTGTGCGCGATACGCCGCAGAGTGAGGCCAGCGTGTTTTGTGCAATCGGAATCTCGACGCCTTCGCCAAAACCAATGGTCGGCGGCCGCTCCGAGCGGTAGGCCAGCGCCTCGGCAAACTGGGCCAGGCCCATGACTACGCGCAGGCAGGGGTTGCCCAGCTTCATCAGCGTCAGCGTCTCGGATGTTTTTTGCACCCGCCAGGCCATCAGCTTGGCCACGTAGCGGGCAAATTCCGGCTCCTGACCGAACAGCGTATCAAAGGTGGCGGCGGGCATGCGCAACACCTCGGTGGGGGTCAGGCACACGTAGTCGGCAAAACTGGGTTTGCGATTGATGATGGATTGTTCACCAAACCACGCGCCCTTGCCGTAGATGGAGATGGGCGTGGACTCGGAATTGGTGGTGGGTATGGAGGCCGACACCAGGCCGTTCATGATGTACTGCCAGTGCTGTACCTCGCCACCTTTGGTCCAGATCTTTTGGCCTACCTTAAACGACTGCGCCTTCACGTTGGGCGCCGTTTGTGTTGCCAGTGCGTCTGACAAGCCCAGGCGGCGCAGACGCGTGTACACATAACCATTGGGGGCGCTTGAAACCGGGGGCAATCGAACTCCTGAAAGGGTGGGGTCTGAGGCGCTGTCGCACAGGGCGTGGCATCGGGTTGGTGCATTGTCCGCCAAGTGCCGCTCACCGCCAATGGGGAAAATTCTACCCAGTCTGGGTTTTATTGTCGGCTCTTTGAGAAGAATTGGCCGCTAGCCCTCAGGAAATATGCATAGGTAGCTATTGTTTTAATAGCATTCTGGCACCCTGAGGATTGTGTATGCGAATGTCAACACCGGCTTGCGCCCGTGGGCTCAGCCCAGATGTGTGTGGCGCTCCATCTTCTTCCCGGTTTCCATCGCCGCCAGCCCCTTCAGGATGCCACAGGCATCGACCGCATTGTCGTTGTGGCAGCGCTGGCGCAGCGTGCCGAGCTGTTGCCTGAGTTGTGTCAGTTCGCGGATGCGCTCGTCCACATGGGTGATGTGCTGGTCAAACACGGCATTGATGGCGCCACAGTCATCACCCGCCTGGCTGGCCAGTTTCAGCAGCGCGTGGATTTCCTCATGGCTCATGTCCAGCGCGCGGCAATTGCGGATCAGGCGCAGCCGCTCCAGATGCTCAGGCCCGTAGACGCGGAAATTGCCCGCCGTGCGCGCGGGCTCCGCCAGCAGACCCTCTTTCTCGTAATAACGCACTGTCTCGACCGTGCATTGCGCCAGTTGCGCCAGTTCACCGATTTTCATGGCAAGCCTCCAGAAACTGCTTGACTCTATAGTAACTTCAGCTTGTGTAATGGGGGGAATACGTTTTTGGAAACCCCATGGCAGCCCACAACCATTCACACCCAAGCCATGACCACGGCCACGAACACCCCGATGCGCACGACCATGGACACGATCACGCGGCGCACGGCAAGGACGCATGTTGCGGGGCGGACCCGGTAACCCTGGCCAAGCCCAAAGTGCAGGGCCGTGGCATGCAAACCCCCATCCGCATCCTGCAAATGGACTGTCCCACCGAAGAGGGCTTGCTGCGCAAGAAGCTGGGCGGCATGGCTGGTGTGACGGACCTGGAGTTCAACCTGATGCAGCGTGTGTTGACGGTGGCCCATGCGCCGGACGCGTTGGAAGCCATCCTGGACGCGATCCGCTCACTGGGCTTTACGCCCGAGCTTGCCGATAGCGCGCAGACAAAAGCCCTGCCCATGCCCGAACCCGCCAAGCCCTGGTGGCCGCTGGCGCTGGCTGGCATTGCTGCAATGGGTTCCGAGGCGGCGCATTGGGTGGGTCTGCCCACGTGGCTTGCCGCAGCGCTGGCGCTGGCCGCGGTGTTGCTCTGCGGCACCACCACGTACAAAAAAGGCTGGATAGCGATCCGCAACGGCAACCTGAATATCAATGCGTTGATGAGCATTGCCGTGACCGGCGCGCTGCTACTGGGCCAGTGGCCCGAGGCGGCGATGGTTATGGTGCTGTTCACGATTGCCGAGCTGATCGAGGCCAGGTCACTGGACCGGGCGCGCAACGCCATCCAGGGGTTGATGCAACTCACACCCGAGCGTGCCACGGTGCTGCAGGCCGATGGCAGCTGGAGCGATGTTGATTCGAAAAGCGTGGCGCTGGATGCCCGCGTGCGTATCAAGCCCGGCGAACGCATCGCGCTCGATGGACGCATTGTCAGTGGCCGCTCCAGCATCAACCAGGCGCCCATCACCGGTGAAAGCCTGCCGGTGGAAAAAGGCGAGGGCGATGCCGTTTTTGCCGGCACCATCAATATGTCCGGCTCGTTCGAATATGGGGTCACGGCCGTGGCGGATGACAGCACGCTGGCCCGCATCATCCATGCCGTGGAAGCTGCCCAGGGCGCGCGGGCGCCGACGCAGCGTTTTGTCGACCAGTTCGCGCGCATCTACACGCCGGTCGTGTGTGCCATGGCGCTGGCTATTGCGGTACTGCCGCCGCTGCTGCTGGGTGGCCTCTGGTTTGACTGGGTCTACAAGGCGCTGGTGCTGCTGGTGATTGCCTGCCCCTGCGCACTGGTGATCTCCACGCCGGTGACCATCGTCAGCGGGCTGGCAGCGGCGGCGCGTCAGGGCATTCTGGTCAAGGGTGGCGTGTACCTGGAAGAGGGGCGCAAGCTGACATGGCTGGCGCTGGACAAGACCGGCACCATCACCCATGGCAAACCGGTGTTGACCGACTTCACCGTGTTGAAGGGGGGTGACGCGGCAATGGTGCGCAGCCTGGCCGCCAGCCTGGCAAGCCGGTCCGACCACCCCGTATCGCGTGCCGTGGCGCAAGCCGCCCAAGCGGATGGCGTGGTGCTGCGCGATGTGCAAGACTTTGCGGCGTTGCTCGGGCGTGGTACCCAGGGCCGCATAGAGGGCACGCTGTACCACCTGGGCAACCACCGCCTGATCCATGAACAGGGCCGTTGTTCCGATGCGCTGGAGGGACAACTCTCGGCCCTGGAGCAGCAGGGCAAGACCGTGATCCTGTTGACCGATGACGCGCAGGTGCTGGCTTTGTTCGCCGTGGCCGACACGGTCAAGGACAGCAGCCGCGAAGCGATTGCCGAGTTGCACGCGCTGGGCATCAAGACTGTCATGCTGACGGGTGACAACGCCCACACGGCGGCGGCCATTGCGGCGCAGGTGGGCATTGACGAAGCCCGCGGCGATCTGTTGCCTGAAGATAAGCTGAAAGCGATCGAGGGCAAGATGGGCCAGGGTGGAGCGGTCGGCATGGTGGGCGACGGCATCAATGACGCTCCGGCGCTGGCACGCAGTGACATCGGCTTTGCGATGGGCGCCGCCGGCACCGGAACCGCCATCGAAACGGCCGACGTGGCACTGATGGATGACGACCTGCGCAAGCTGCCGCGTTTTGTGCGCCTGTCGCGCCGCACACATGCCGTGCTGGTGCAGAACATGGTGCTGGCACTGGGCATCAAGGCCGTGTTTCTGGCCCTGACGCTGGTCGGTGCGGGCACGATGTGGATGGCGGTGTTTGCTGATGTGGGGGCCAGCCTGCTGGTGGTGGGCAATGGGTTGCGCTTGCTGCGTGCGCAAGGCCCACAAGAAACCCAGCCATGACGCAGTGGCTGGGCTCGTTTGTTTTCGGCCACTCCATGCTGGTATTTCGGGGCCGCACGGCGGACAACTCGGCCCATGCCCACGCGTCCATTCAACTGTCGGTCGCGCAGACCGGCGACCTCGTCATTCTGGATGCCGAAGGAAGTGCGCACACGGCGCCGGGCCTGATCACACGCCCTGGCCATCGCCATGTGCTGCAGCCGGCCGAGGCAGTGACGCTGGTGCATATCGAACCACAGCTGCCACTGGCAAATACACTGCTGGCCGCGGCGGGCGATGCCGGTACATCGTTGCTGGCCCCGGCCATTACCGAGGCGCTGCGCCAAGCCGCAACCCTTGACGACTGCCTGGCCGTGCTGACCCAGTGGGCTCCGCCCAGAAACCTGGTGTTGGACCCCAGAATCGCGCAGGCGCTGGACTGGCTGGTTGGCGCCACGGCCAGCGACGCCATCGCGCAGGCGGCTGCCATGTGTGGTGTTTCCGACTCCCGGTTGCGGACTTTGGCGCGCGAAAGCCTGGGCACGTCCTTGTCGCAGTGGCTGACCTGGCGCAAGCTGGAGGTATCCGGCCGCGCCATGCTGGCGGGCGCTCCGCTGGCGGAGGTTGCCTATGCGGGGGGCTTTGCCGACCAGGCCCACTTCACCCGCACCATGCGCAAGGTGTTTGGTATCACACCGCACTCGGCGTCACGCATCGTGCGCCGTATCTGAACCGTAGCCGAATCGTTCAATACCGTTTGCCAAGCCGCCGGAACAATGGTGGTTAGATTCAATGCAAACAAGGTACACCACATGGCAAGTCAGGCAAAACGGGTTTTCAGGCAGGAGATGGATGTGGCAAAGGCTTGTTATGCGGCGCGCCAATGGGCCGAGACTGTCCACCATCTGGAGCGCGCCCATATCGTGGGGCAGCGTTATTTCTGGGGCCATTTGGTCTCGCACCTGTGGATGCTGCGCGTGGCCTGGGTGCGCCGGGATCTGCGCGAGGCTGTGGGGCAGCTCACCCGCATACTGGCCGTTCCGCTGGGCTACGTTTCTGGCTGGGTTCCGGTGGGCAACACCGGTGGAGCGAATGTGTCGCCCATCAAACCCATGCCCATTCCGCAAGACTTGCACACCAGTTTTGTCGGCTACAGCCTGCGGCGCCAGATCCTGTGGCGGCTGGTGGGTTTTGCTGGGCTCGGCCTTGCGGCGTGGCTGCTGTTGAGCAATGCTTCCACGGGCTCTGCGGCAGATGCAGCGGATCAACCGCAAGGCGTGGGTTTAGGCGTGAGCCTGGTGGACTTTGGCAGCACCCAGACGCTGGAGATCATTCCCCTGGTGAACTGGCATGCCAAAGACAAAACCCTGCGCACCGAGGCGGGTGTTTCTTACCTGATCAAGACGGATACACACACCGTGCTGTTTGACACCGGCTGGAACGAGAAGGACGAAGAGCCTTCGCCGCTGCAGCACAACATGGCGGCACTGGGTATTGAAGAAGCGGCCATTGATGCCATCTTCATCAGCCACGCGCACCACGACCATGTGGGTGGTATGCAGTGGGAACGAAAAGGCTCTTTTTCTCTCGGCAAGAAGCAAAGCGATTTGTCCGGCAAGCAGGTGTTTGCGCCGGTGCCGCTGACTTACCCGGGCACTACGGTGCAAACGGTCACCACCGCCACCGCGTTGTTGCCAGCCTCGCCAGCACCGGCGGCATCACGCGCCAACTGACCATGGGGCGCATCGACGAGCAGGCCATGGTCATCCATGTGGCGGGCAAGGGCCTGGTCGCCATTGTGGGCTGTGGGCACCAGACCGTGCCCAAATTGTTGGCGCAGATCCAGCGTGATTTCAAGGTGCCGCTGTACGGCATCGTTGGTGATCTGCACTATCCCGTGCCCAGCGGTCGCCGGTCCTTCATGGGCCTGAACCTGCAGCGGCTGCTGGCCTCGGGCGAGGGCATCACCCAACCCATCACCATGGAGCAGATTCAGGCGGAGATGGAGCTGCTGGACCGCAGCAACATCCAGTTGCTGGGCATTGGTGGACACGACAGCAGTGACGAAGTCATTGGCATGTTCGCCAAACGTTTTGGTCCGCGCTACCGGCAAGTGCTTGTCGGTTCCGGGATAAGGCTATAGGGCCGCTGCTACACTTTGGCCGTTATGCGTCGCTGGCTTCTTATCTTTCTCGTGGTTCTCTTGCCGATGCAGCTCAGTTGGGCTGCAGTGGCCAGTTATTGCCAGCATGAAATTGCGACTACGGCTCAGCACGTAGGCCACCACGAACACCAGCACGAAGCCGATGCTGCTTCCGCCAACAACAGCGATACCGGCACCAGCCCCACGGCCATGGGTGCGGTTGATGTGGACTGCGGCACCTGCCACGCCGGCTGCTGCACGGTCATGCTGCAGTCGCTGAATCTGGTGGTGGCCAAGCTTCCATCGGAGACACACAGCGCATCTGCGCTACGCCTGACGTCCCAGCCCGCTTCCGTGCCCGAACGCCCCAACTGGGCTGACCTCGCCTGATCGGCGAGGCTGGCTTCTTCCTCCCGACCGCTGACCGCGTGTACGCAATGCCTTGGGCAGTGCGTGACGGTGGTACAGGGTCCTGTTGATCACACCTCGCCGATTCCCCCCAATGTTTTGCATTTTTGGAGAATCGGATGTCCCGAAGAAATCAAGCTATTTGGTTGTGCTGCGCCGTGCTGGCCTTGGCCGTCAGCAGCGCGTCCGCTGACCCGGCAGCTGCTGGCAGCAGCACCACACTGAAGCAGGCCTTTGAAGCCGCCTGGCAGCGCCAGCCCGAGGCCTTGTCACACCAGATGCGCCAGGATGCCGCCGCAGCCCAGCAGCAAGCCGCCGCACGCTGGACCGCAGAGCCGGTGGCGCTGGAGTTGTCGACCAAGACCGACCGCCTGAACCAGAACCTGGGGCGTGACGAAACCGTGGCCGGCATCAGCATTCCGCTGTGGCTGCCGGGAGAACGCGCGGGCACCGTTGCAGTAGCCGATGCGCAGGTGCGTGCCGCTAACGGCAAAGTGCGTGCTGCGCAGTTGCGTACGGCGGCACAGGTGCGCGAGGCCTATTGGGCCTGGCAACGCGCACACATGGACCAAGGGTTGGCCGGTGAACTGTCAGGCCATGCGCAACAGCTGGCACAGGATGTGGCCAAACGTGTGCGGGCGGGTGATCTGGCACGTGCCGACCAGCACCAGGCCGATGGCGCGCTGGCCTCCGCCGAGGTCACTCTGGCCGAGGCCACAGGCGTGTTGGCGAATGCCGCCCAGCGCTTGCGTGCGCTGACGGGTTTGACGCCACAGTCTTTTGCTGCAACCCCGCCAGATGCTGTCGCAGGGGTGGAACCGCCCCCCGTAGGGTCTACGGATACCCATGCGCTGGATGCCAGCCACCCGGCGCTCGTCGAACTGCAGGACAGTGCGGATGTGGCGCAACGCTCCGCTGAGTTGGCGCAGGTGCAGACCCGTGCCAACCCCGAGCTGACGCTGGCCACCAGCCGCGACCGCGGGCAACTGGATGAGGCCTACCAGCACAGCATCACGCTGGGCATACGCATCCCGCTGGGGTCAAGCAGCCGCAACCAGGCCAAGCGCGCTGGCGCCCAGGCCGATGCCATCGAAGCCGAAGCACAGGTGCGGCTGGAGCGCGAACGGCTGCAGGGCGATGTGGAAGCCGCCCGCGTAGGCCTGGTGTCCGCCCAGGTCCGGTTGAATGCGTCGCGGCAACGTGTGCAATTGGCCCGCGAGTCGCGTGTTTTCTTTCAGAAGTCCTTCCAGCTGGGCGAAACCGATCTGCCCACCCGCCTGCGCATGGAACGCGAAGCCATGGACGCAGAACGCCAGGCCGCCCGCGCCGGCATAGACGTCGCGGCGGCCCAGTCCAGCCTACGCCAAACCCTGGGGCTGCTGCCGGAATAAACCCGGCACTGCCCACCCCCAAATCCAGAAAATACACATGAATACATTCTTGACACGGCGCAAGCCCTTTTTACTCGCGGCACTTTTAGCCTTCGCATCCCTCTGCAGTTGGGCCGATGCTGGCCACGACCATGGCGAGGCGCCCGCCATAGCGGCTGGCCCCGCCAAACCCCGTTTCACCGCCACGTCCGAAGCCTTTGAACTGGTGGGCGTGGTCAACGGCAAACACCTCACGCTGTACCTGGACCACGCGGCCGACAACCGCCCGGTCAAGGACGCCAAGCTGGAGCTTGAACTGGGCGGCACCAAACTGGCAGTTCAACCCCATGGCGAAGGCGAATTTGAAGCCGCGCTCGCCGCGGAACTGCAACCCGGCGTCATCAGCGTGACCGCAACCGTGGTCGCGGGGCAGCATAGTGATCTGCTGGCCGGTGACCTGGACATACATGCCGACACCCATGCCGCTGACGCAGCGCATGGCGCGACCTGGAAGCCTTATGCCGTTTGGGCGATGGGCGGGCTGTTGGCCCTGGTCTTGTTGGCCTTTGTGGTTCGCCGCCTGAACACACAACGCAACAACCGTTTGGGAGGTGCAGCATGAAGCCCCGTTTTCTGAAGTTGCTTGCTTGCCAAATCCTGAGCACCGTGTTGCTGATAGTGGCAACCCCAGCCCGGGCCGATGCTGGCCATGACCACGGTGATGCCGCCCCCGCAGTCAGCGGCGATGGCCCCAAACGCCTGCCCGACGGCAGCGTATTCCTGCCAAAACCGGCGCAACGCCAGATAGGTGTGCGCACACTGGTGGTGGCGGATGCCGAGTTGGCCCGTTCGCTGGAATTACAAGGCAAGGTGGTGATGGACCCTAACGCTGGCGGCAAGGTGCAGGCGCTGGTCGCAGGGCGGCTGGAACCCGGTGCCCGTGGTTTACCCAGCCTGGGCCAGGCGGTGAAGAAGGGTGAAGTGCTGGCCTATGTAGTGCCTTCCAGCAGTGCCATCGAGCGCTCCAACCAGGCCAGCCTGCTGGCCGAGTTGCGCGCCGCCAAGGCATTGGCAGAGAAACGCGTGGCGCGGTTGAAGGAGTTGTCCGACACCGTGCCGCGCAAGGATATGGAGGCCGCGCAGAGTGAACTCATCAGCCTGGGCGAACGCCTGGCCGCAGTCAGCGGGGGGCTGAACAACCGCGATGCCCTGGTGGCACCGGTGTCCGGTGTCATTGCGTTCAGCAACGCGGTCGCAGGTCAGGTGGTTGATGCCCGCGAACTGGTGTTTGAGGTGGTGGACTCGAACCGCCTGCGCATTGAGGCACTGGCTTACGACGCAGCGGTGGCCAACAATGTGGCAGGCGCCACCATGGCCTTGGGTTCTGACACCGTAACACTGACCTTTATCGGTGCGGCGCACAGTTTGCGTGAGCAGGCTCTGCCCATGCTGTTCCGCGCAGATGGTTTGGCGTTGTCCAAGCTTGCCGTGGGCCAGCCGGTCACGGTGTATGTGCAGACCGCCACACGCGTCCAAGGCATACGTGTGCCCGCACAGGCGCTGTTGAAGAATCCGGCCAACCAGGCCGTCGTGTGGGTCAAGACGGCACCCGAGCGCTTTGCGCCGCGTACGGTCACGGTGGAGGCGCTGGATGGCGTTTCATTCGCCGTCACATCGGGTCTGAAAGCCGGTGATCACATCGCCACGCAAGGGGCCAGCTTGATCAACCAGATCCGCTGATAAGGAGCACTACCCATGTTCAAGTGGCTTCTCGAAAACAGCCTGTCCAACCGGCTGCTGGTCATCATCACCAGCCTGGTGGTCATGGCCTATGGCGCGTTCACGCTGTCGCGCACACCGGTGGACGTGTTCCCCGATCTCAACAAGCCCACCGTCACCATCATGACCGAGGCCGGTGGCATGGCCGCCGAAGAGGTGGAGCAACTGCTGACCTTTCCGCTGGAAACCACCATGAACGGCCTGCCGGGTGTGGAGAGTGTGCGTTCGGTCTCCAGTGCCGGCTTGTCCTTCATCTACGTCACTTTTGACTGGAGCACCGAGATATTTCGTGCCCGCCAGATGGTGTCCGAGCGTTTGTCGGCGATGGAAGAAGGACTGCCAACTGGTGTGGTGCCGCGCATGGGGCCTATCAGCTCCATCATGGGTGAGATTTTGCAGATTGCGATCCCCATCGACGTTTCAAAAATCTCACCCATGCAAGTGCGGGAATACGCCGACTGGGTCTTGCGGCCGCGGCTGATGGCGATACCCGGTGTGGCGCAGGTCATTCCGATCGGTGGCGAGGTGCGCCAGTTCCAGGTGCAACCCAACACCGCACGTATGGCTGAATTGGGCATCACGCACGAGCAGTTGGAAGGCGCGCTGAAAGGTTTTTCGTCCAACACCTCGGGTGGCTTTCTGGAACTGAATGGCCGCGAATACCTGATCCGCAACCTGGGCCGCACGTCGCGTCTGGACGATCTGAAGAACCTGGCCTTAACCACCAAAAACGGCCAACCCATCCTGCTGCGCCAGATCGGGGAGGTGGTCTTTGCGCCGGCCATCAAACGCGGTGATGCAGGTTTTGAAGGCAAGCCGGCCGTGATTCTGGGCATTCAGAAACAACCCACGGCCGACACCATTGCGCTGACCCGCGCCATCGAATCCGCGTTGGGTGATATGAAACGTTCGTTGCCCGCGGGCATGGACGAGCCACAAGTGACCTTCCGCCAGGCCAGTTTTATCGAAGCGTCCATCACCACGCTGCAGGGCAAGCTGGTAGGCGCATCGGTCTTTGTCGCGGTGATCCTGTTTTTCTTTTTGGGCACGCTGCGGCCCACCATCATTGCGCTGACGGCCATTCCGGTGTCCATCTGCGTCACGGCTCTGGTGTTCAAATATTTCGGCTTGTCGATCAACACCATGACGCTGGGCGGCCTGGCGATTGCCATTGGCGGCCTGGTGGATGACGCGGTGGTGGATGTGGAAAACGTGATGCGCCGCCTCAAGGAAACACGCCTTCAGAACCGCCGCGTGAACCCGCTGGAGCTGGTCGCCAAGGCCAGCATGGAAGTGCGCTCCGGCATTGTGTACGCGACCCTCATCATCGTGCTGGTGTTCCTGCCTCTGTTCGCGCTGCCGGGCATGGAAGGGCGGCTGTTTGTACCGCTGGGCATTGCTTTTATCGTGTCGACACTGGCCTCGCTGCTGGTGTCGGTCACGGTCACGCCGGTGCTAGCCTACTACCTGCTGCCGGGCATGCGCGCGCTGGACCATGGTGACACCAAACTGCTGGCCTGGCTCAAGCGTGGCTACCGGAGCAGCCTGCAGCGCGTGCTGAACCGCCCCCGTGTGGTACTGGTGGCCAGTGGCGTGGCCGTGCTGCTGGCCATGGTGGCCGTGCCGTTTTTTGCCAAGACCTTTTTGCCGCCGTTTAACGAAGGCACATTGTTGATCGGCCTGCGCCTGAATCCGGGCGTCACGCTGGCCGAAACGTCGGCCCTGGCGCAACAGGCGGAGAAGCTTGTCAAACAGGTGCCCGAGGTTACCCACGTGGGGCGGCGCAGTGGCCGGGCCGAGCTGGATGAACATGCTGAAGGTGTGCACGTCAGCGAGCTGGATGTGGGGCTCAGGCCCGCGTCGGAGCTGACCCGGTCCATGGACGCCATCTCGGCTGACATCCGCTCCCGCCTGGTCAACCTGCCGGTGTCCATCGCCATTGGGCAACCCATTTCGCACCGCATAGACCACATGTTGTCCGGCGTGCGTTCACAGATCGCCATCAAGATCTTTGGCGACGATCTGGACACGCTGCGTGGGCAGGCCGATGGTCTGCGCTCCAGGTTGGCCGCAGTGCCCGGCCTGGCCGACCTGGAGATTGAGAAGCAGGTACTGGCGCCGCAGATCAAGGTGAGTGTCGACTACGCAGCGGCGGCGCACTACGGTGTGCCCACACCGCTGATTCTGGCCACGCTGCAAAGCCTGGTCGAGGGCGAAAAGGTGGCGCAGATTGTCGAGGGCTCGCGCAGTTTCGCACTGGTGGTGCGCTTGCCCGAGTCGGCCCGCTCGGTCGACGGCCTGGGCAATATTCTGCTGCAAACCCCGACCGGGGCCGTGCCGCTGTCCAAGGTGGCAACGATTGAGGACAGCGATGGCCCCAACCAGATCAGCCGTGATGATGGCAAACGCCGCATCGTGTTGTCGGCCAATGCGCAGGGCCGGGCGCTGTCCGATATCGTGCAGGACATCCGCAAGGTGGTGGCCGAGACCAAACTGCCCGAGGGTTATTTCATCACGCTGGGTGGGCAGTTCCAGGCGCAGGAGGAGGCCTCTAAACTGGTGGGCTTGTTGTCCATCGTGTCCCTGGTGTTGATGTTTGTCGTGCTGTACAGCCGTTACCAGTCGGTCACCTTGTCCGCGCTGATCATGGTCAATATTCCGCTGGCGCTGGTGGGTGCCGTGCTGGGTTTATGGATATCGGGCCAGCCGCTGTCGGTGGCGGCGCTGGTGGGCTTTATCACGCTGGCCGGCATCTCGGTGCGCAATGGCATTCTGAAGGTCAGCCACTACATCAACCTGATGCGTCTGGAGGGCGAAGCGTTTGACCACCAGATGATTGTGCGGGGCTCGCTGGAACGGCTGAGCCCGGTGCTGATGACGGCACTGGTCACCGCCTTTGCGCTGGCACCGCTGTTGTTGGAAGCCGAGCGCCCGGGCACCGAAATCTTGCACCCGGTTGCCGTGGTGATCTTCTGCGGCCTGATCAGCTCCACGCTGCTGGACACCTTTTTGACGCCGGTCCTGTTCTGGCTGTTTGGCCGCAAGGATACCGAGCGTTTGATGGATGGCCGCCATGCGGAAGCTTTTTGATAAACAAGCTCTGTCCCCAACTGACTATAGTTTTAACCACCCCTGAAAGGAAGTTTTATGAAGCACTCTCACATCTTCGCAGCCCTCACCCTGGTCGCCGCAGGCGCGGCATTTGCCGGTGGTGACCACACCCCGGTACACGGTGGCATCTTTGCCGCTGGCAAAGCCATGGACTTTGAGCTGGTCGCCAAACCCGATGTACTGCAGCTCTACCTGCGCGACCACGGCAAACCCATGGACACCAGCCAGGCAAAAGCCAAACTCACGTTGCTGCTGGGTACCGAAAAGCAGGAGGTAGAACTCCTGCCCGTCGGCGACAAGCTGGAAGCCAAGGGCAGCTTCAAGGTGCCGGCGGGTACCAAGGCTGTGGCCGTGGTGTCGCTGGCGGGCAAGTCGTCCACGGCGCGCTTTGTGCTGAAGTAGTTCAAGCCAAATGGGCCGTTAGCCCTCGTAAAATCTGCGTTATGCGCTATATTTTTGGTAGCGTTTTGCCTCGGGCTTATTGCGCGTTACCGGCAGTCTTGCAGTTGCAGTCGGTGGCGCAGGCGGGCGGTGCCGACACTTGGCGGTGCTTGCGCCACCGCCAAACCAGCAGCGGGCTCAGCACCAGCAGGGCCGCCGCTGCCAGCCACCAGCCATGGGTCAACACATCGCTGACGGAATACACGCCTAGGCTGGCCAACAGGCCGAGGGCCAGCGGTGTGACCAGGGGAAGGCAACACACCCCGCAGGCAACGACTGTGGCCGCCACTGCGGCGGCTGTGGCTTTCCCTGTGTTAAGCGGGGTTTTGAGGATGGAAGACATGGAGCGGTCCTTGTGGTGTGTGCAATAGTGCAGGTCGTACGGTACAAGCTCAAGTTACTTGAGGTGCAAGCTTTTTTGGAAGAATTTCTCGACATGTCGAATTCCCCACTCACCATCGGTGCCCTTGCGGCGCACACGCGCTGCAGCGTGCCCACCATCCGTTACTACGAACAGATCGGCCTAATGCCCAGCCCGGGCCGCGCGGCCAATGGGCATCGTTATTACAGCCGCCGCGATTTGACGCGCCTGGGTTTCATCAAGCGGTGCCGGGACTTCGGCTTCCCGATTGAACAGGTGCGGGTGCTGGCCCAGTTGTTCGAGGATGGTGATCGCGCCTGCCGCGAGGTGCGGGACCAGGCCCAACTCCATCTCGACGAGGTCCGTGCCAAGCTGGCCGACATGCGTCGGCTGGAGGCAAGCCTGGAGTTGATGGTCGGCAGCTGCGACGCCACCTGCAGTGCCGGGCCGACGCGTGATTGCTGCATTCTTGCGGACATCTCCGCCACATGACGATGGATGCCATGGCTCTGACCCGCAGCTTTGGCCTTTTTTTTGCCACGGCGATTGCGGAGCTTGTGGGCTGTTATCTGCCCCTGTTGTGGTTGACCGGTAAAGGACCGGCCTGGCTGCTGCTGCCAGCGGCCCTCAGCTTGGTGATTTTTGTAGGGCTCTTGAGCATACATCCATCGGCCAGCGGCCGCGTGTACGCTACCTATGGCGCGGTGTATATCGCCACGGCACTGGGCTGGCTGTATTGGGTGGACGGTGTCACGCCCACGTGGAACGACTACGTGGGCGTTGCTCTGGCATTGGCCGGAGCGGGCGTCATCGCGTTGGGGCACCGCACGGCCTGAGGCCTTTTGCCCAACTGCCTTAACCGGCGCTGGCGTATTTGACCGAGCAGCCGTAAGCCGCCGTCACGGGCTTGCTGACCGCCTTGCCCGCTGCGGTTTCGTCTATGGCCTGGATCACGTAATTGGTGGCGCTGGCGATGTCGCCGGGGTTGGCGGTGGCTTTGCTGTCAATCGCGCCAGCGTAGACCAGCTTGCCAGCTGGATCGATCAGGTACATATGGGGCGTAGTTTTGGCGCCAAACGCTTGCCCCAGTTTGCCGCCGTCCATCAACAGGGCGGTGGGCGTTGCTTTTTGCGCCTTGACCCAGCTTGCAAGCTCGGCAGACAGCTTGGGATCACGCTCTGCACCGCCGGTGGTGTTGACCGACAGCCAGACCACACCCTTGGCGCCTGCGTGTTTCTGCGCGGCCTGCATATTGCCGCTGTTGTAATGCTTTTGGACGAAGGGGCAGTCCGGATTGGTCCATTCCAGTACCACGTATTTGCCCTTGAACTCCGACAGTGAAACCGCTTTTCCCGAGGTGTCGGTTACGGAGAACTGCGGAGCGGGTTGCCCGACCTGGGTCTGCGCAAGCGCGCTGCCCATCGAGATAAAACTGGCCGCCAGCGCGGCGATGGTTATGGCTTGTTTCATGGCTGTTCCTTGCTTGCTTGTTTGGTGTCGACCGTGCAAAAAGATGAACGTCAGAGTCTGAACGTCGCAATTGGGACTCGCCGGTTTTGAAATAGTTCAACCGCGCAGCGTGACGGGCTCCAACGCATTCGTTTGCGCCAGTATCCGGCCTATGACCACCGCGTGTGTGTAGCCCAGTGTGCGCAGCGCTGCAATGCAGGCGTCGGCCTGTTCGGCCGGGATGCTGGCCAGCAGTCCGCCGGCCGTTTGCGGGTCGAAAATCAGCGGGTAGCGCGGGTGCGTGACCATCTCCTGCTGGTTGCGCACGGCGCGGCGCAGGCGCACATTGGCGCTTTGCAGTGAACTAACAATGCCGGCGGCTACACACTCCTGCGCACCATCCAGCAGCGGCAGTGCGCCCAGGTCCAGCTCGGCGTCCACTTCGCTGGGGCGTGTCATCTCCACCAAATGACCGAGCAGGCCAAAACCGGTCACGTCAGTACATGCGGTGGCGCCAAATGCGCGCAGGCACTGGGCGGCCTTTTGGTTGGACACGACCATGGACTGCAGTGCGGCGTTTATCCAGCGGCCCTTGGCGGCCAAGCGCGCATGGGCCGCAAACAGGGTGCCGGTGCCAATCGGTTTGGTCAGTACCAACACATCACCCGCGCGCATGCCGCTCTTGCGCAGAATTTTTGCGGGGTCGTCGGTTATCAGGCCATTGATGGCAAAACCCAGAGCCAACTCCTGGCCCTCGCCGGTGTGGCCGCCCACCAGTGCGCAGTTGGCGTCGTTCAACACCTCCAGCGCGCCGGTCATCATCTGGAACAACAAGTCTTCGACCTTGCTCTCCAGCCCCGGAGGCACGGTGGCAATGGCGGTGGCCGATTGCGCCTCTGCACCCATGGCCCAGATATCGCCCAGTGCATGGTTGGCGGCGACCTTGCCAAACATATAGGGGTCGTCGATGAAGGCGCGGAAGAAATCGACCGAATGCACCATGGCCATGCCCGGCGGCACACGCACCACGGCGGCGTCGTCGGGGTCTTGCAGGCCGACCAGCACGTTGTCACGCTGCACCGGGTGCAATTGGCTCAAGGCACGTGATAACACCGTGGCGCCGACCTTGGCGCCGCAGCCACCACAGCGCATCGCAATCGCGGAGATGGCTTGCAAGGATTCTTCGGAGCTAAGCGCCACCGTGCTGGAAGTTGCAGTTTGCGAGCGCGGCGCGCTGGCATCCATAGGTGCCAGGTCTTGAAACTTGCGCATGAAGCGCTGGTCTATCCAATCCTTCCAGCGCCAGACCCAGGCGCCAGCAAAACCCAACCGGCCACGCGAGGCGATGGCAAACTGGTCGCCGGTGCTGATCAGCGCCAGCCACGTGCGCTGCGGGTGGTAGGGCTTGAGTGCCTTGCCTTGCACGCAGAGGCGCAGGTTCTCTGTCAGTGGCGGGCCTTGGCGCACTGCAAAGACTCCGGCCTTTTCCAGCGGGAAGTTGACCATACTGGCGACGTCACCGGCGGCAAAGATGCTGGGGTCGGTCACGGATTGCAAGTTGTCGTTGACCTGGATGCAGCCGTCCGAGTCCAGTGCCAAGCCAGTGCCCTGCAACCACGCGGCGCCACCGGCACGCGTCACCCACACAATTTCATCCGCGTCCACCACGGTTCCCGATGCGGCCAGCAGACGCCCGGGTTGGACCTGGGTGACGGCCGCGTTGCGGTGCACGACAACACCGCGCGCGGCGAGTACCGCATCGAAGCGCTGGCGCACGCCGGGGTTGTGCGTGGGCAGGATCACATCGCGGTCCGTGAACAAATGGAAGACCAGTTCATCCGGGTTACGTCCCAGGGACTGCAGCACTTTGCGCAGCCGGAACTGCATGGCCAGCAGCAGCTCCACACCGCCGGCTCCTGCGCCCACCACGGCCACCGTGGTGGTGCCGGGGTGCTGCTGCACACGCTCCAGCAGGGCTAACCAGCGCTCATTAAAACGGGCAATCGGTTTCACCGCCACTGCATGTTCCACCGCACCCGGCACGCCGTGCGCCTGGGGTGTAGCACCCATGTTGATGGACAACACATCAAACGGCACGGGGGGGCGGTTGCGGCACAACACGGTGCGCTTGGTGCGGTCCAGGCCTATGGCTTCATCCCGGTAGAGCCGCGCCCCGGCAAACACCGCGAGACGGCTCAGGTCGATATGCACCGCGTCAAAATCGTAGTGGCCCGCCACATAACCGGGCAACATGCCGGAGTAAGGCGTGTGCACATCGGTACAGATCAGCGTGAGCCGCACGCCGGGCAGGGGACACATGCCAAAACTCTTCAGCACGCCCACATGGCTGTGGCCGCCGCCGACTAAAACTATGTCTCTGAGAATCGGCTGGTCAGGCGCTTGCATGTGCGCCGCTATTGCGCGAGGCGGTCGTACCGCGGTGCAAGGCTTTCGGGTACGGCCCGCGGCAGTGGAGCGACAACCCCACCACCTTCAACCACCACCGTCCTGCGCCTCACCTCCATCATCATTTATCGGTCGCGGGTGCGGATGAAGAGGAATCTGAGGAGGAAGAAGACCCCGATCCACCGACCTTGTCGGCTACCTTGTGGGCCGCATTGCCAGTGGCTGTTGCGCCGCGTTCGACGCCGCGTGCCGTTGCCGATGCACCGCGTTCGACGCCGCGCGCCGTAGCCGATGCACCACGTTCAATACCCTTGGCCGCCGCCTTGGTGCCACGCTCAACACCGCTGGCCGCGGCCTTTGCGCCCTTTTCAATGCCGGTCGCGGCTGCACTGGCGCCGCGCTTGATTGCATTCGCGACTTTGTCGACTACGCCGGGTGCGGATTTGCTGGAGGAGGATGAGGTTGATTCGCCGGCTTCTTCGGCATGCGCGCCAACTGAGCCCAATACAAGCAGGGAAAGCGAAAGGGTGGCGAAGATTTTTGACAGGGTTTGCATGGAAAAGGGTTCCTTTTTGTTATCACACCATGATAGTCTTTTTGCGTTTGGGACTGGCCGGTGCGGGTGTGAAAGTGTGTAAGCGCTGTGCTGCACGATAGCGGCTTGCGCGATGGCTCTCAAGGGCGTCCTGCAATGCTAGTTTTCAATTGCACGCAACGCCTTTTCGTAGACCGCCAAATCACTGTCGGAAAAGCAGCAAAACACGACATCCTGGATGCTGGTCAACTCAAGCAATGTTGTGCGAACCGTAGCAACGGCAGTGGAGGCAGCGAGTTCAATCGGGTAGTTATAGATGCCAGTGCTGATGCTCGGAAAAGCAATCGAAACGGCGCCCTTTGATGCTGCAATTTCAAGCGCGCGCCGGTAGCAAGACGCCAGCAGTTCGGGCTCTCCGTTAGTTCCTCCGCGCCAGACAGGGCCTACGGTATGCACAATGAATTTGGCGGGCAGTTTATAGGCTTTGGTGAGCTTGGCCTCACCCGTTTTGCAGCCGCCCAGCAGGCGGCATTCGTGCACCAGTTCAGGCCCTGCCGCACGGTGGATGGCGCCATCCACGCCACCTCCGCCCAGCAGTGACGAGTTGGCTGCGTTCACGATGACATCGACCGACAGCGTGGTGATGCTGGCGCGGACGGCGCGCAATTTTGCGGGATACGTCATTGAGGTCTTCCTATGATCGCTGTCGTTGTGTGGCGTAGTCGGGCTGGGACGCTGCGTAGTCGGAGGGTGTGGTTTTTGGAGACATGGCCGAAGTGTGCCGCAAATGGTCGGTGCGTTGGACCGCCGCAGTCGCTATGAACGGTATTAATCCCGCGGCAGGTACAGGGCCGCGTGTTCCAGCGTGTATTCCGATAGAGGCCCCTCGCGAACCATTGCGGGGGTGCAGTGCGTTGCCTGTTTGAGGTACGCCAACGTGTGAATCGGTTGGGTATCTCGCGCCTCGGTGGATTCGAGCGCCAGCGTTACTCGGCGATACCCGTCAGCCTCGGTGATACGTTCGAGTGTGTCCATCGTGGCCAGCGCGGTCTGGTCCACCGCAAATACTTGCCCCGACACCCGTTCGCCCTTTCCTGGGGTGTTGACCAGCCAAGGGGAAAAACGCTCACCCACCAGGTAGAGTGGATAACGCTCCACGGTGGTGAATATGCCGGGCAAACGCAAGCCCTTGTTCCTGCCGAAGTTGGGAAAATTTTCCTTGAGCGTGCCGTAGACAAAGACCAAGTGTTTCATGGGGCGGGACAAGCTTGACTGTGGCTAGACAACGATCAGGCGTACTGCCAGATCAGGCACCTTGAAAAACCCCTGATCAGCCGTCACAAACAAGACTTCTTCCTGCCTCTGGTGCTGCCACTGCAACGCACACGCGGCCCGCAAGGCATCAGGTGTTTTGAGGCCATGGTTGGCGCGCAGTTCGGTGGCGAGGTCAATGGCCTCGGCGCTGAGTTCGAGCACCTGCACGGCCGCAAAGAAATCGGCGTAGCGCTGCAGCAGGGGCGCGTCCGCTTCGCGCAAAGGCTTGACGCGGCATTCCATGACAGACAGGCGTGAGACCGCCAACTCCACCACCGGCTGATCTGCCGTCAATTGCGCAATAAGTGCAGCGGCGGCCTGGCGGAACTTGCTGGCACCTTCGAATCGGTAGATCAGCGTGCACGCGTCCAGGAACAGTCTCATCGTTCATTCCACCCCGCGTGCATGCCGGCGAGGCGTGCCTTCAATGCGGTGGCGTTCAGACCACCCTCCAGCGGTTCCTGGGCCAGCAGCATCTCCAAGCCAGCATTGCTGGCACTGCCGGTGTTGCGCTGCGCCAGTTGTACCAGGCGGTCGTAGTCGGCCGGCCGCAGCAACACAGCGCTGGGCCGGTTGCGCTTCATCAGGTGCACCGGTCCGTTTTCCAGTGCTGATTCCACCACGGCAAAGCCGCTGCGCTTGATATCCGCCACCGTAACTATGTTCATAAAAGCACCTTTTTAGATACTGATAACAGTACCGATAACGGTGCTAATCATAGCGACGGGTCACCCAATTTGCAATGGCGGGTGTTATTTATCCCTTATCGAATCACGTAGACAACTGCGCTGCGCGCCGGCACTGTAAAACGACCGGTTGTGCCACCAGACCGCGCCCCTTCGCGCACACGCGCGTCAGCAGCCGTGGCAGAGGCTTGCACCGGATGCAATTGGAAAGTCTTCCCCGCCTGATCGGGCAGCGTGATGTCTTGCGCTACCTTGTCCACATTGATGAAATACAGCAGTTCCTGAAAGTTTGCACCGGGATAACCACGGCCATTCAGATGCCCCACCAGCACGACTGGGTTTTGCGCAGGGCCGGTGTTGGGAAAGCGTAGACGCTGTTGGATATCAGCCGCCGTGCGTAACCTGAACAGTGTGGAGCTGGCGCGGATGCTAAGTAAATCCTTGAACCCATCGCGGGCCAGTGTTATGTCGGCCGGTGTAGGGCGCAGGCCGGGGTCGGCCAGCAGTGGGCGCATCAGCGGCCAACTGTCTGCGTTGTCGGTCTTGGGCGGCAGGCCGGTGCCGAAGTAGTTGGTTTGGTAGCTCCAGTCCAGGCGGTTGAACCAGTCGCCCGAGTCGTAGCTGTTGCGGTCCAGGGACTTGGAGCGCAGGATGTCACTGCCCGCATGGAAGTAAGCCACGCCTTGGCTAAAGGTATTGATGGCCAACGCCAGCAGTTGCACGCGGGCACGGTCTTCGGTGCTGGTGGCTACCGGCAGCTTGAAGACGTTGTTGTCATACAGCGTCTGGTTGTCGTGGTTCTCGACATAGTTCACCACCTCCGACGGCTGGCTGGCGTAGCCTGCGGGTTGGCCGGCGTAGTCAATGGCCGAAAGCTTCTTGCGCTCCCCGGTGTAGGTCAACATTTCGAAATTACGGACTGATCCGGCCAAGCCCACACGCACCATGTCCGCCGTGCGCAGCAGGTCTTCTGGCGTGGCGGTGGACAGTGCATTGCGGTCATAGACCAAACCATTCACATAACCCTGGTTGCGGATTTGCGCATCGCCGTTGTCGCCCGCGCTGCCGCCGCGCACCGCATCGCGCGCCCGGTCGCTGAAGCTGCCTATGCCGCTGCCATTCAGCGACAGTTGCGAGGCCTGCACAAAACGGGCGCCATTCGCCACTTCGCCAAAATTCCAGCCCTCACCAATCAGGTTGACGTGGTGGCCGGTCGCCTTATTGACGCGCGCCTGCAGCGCCTCCATCACGGCGCGGGGCTGGTGCGCCATCAAGTCAAAACGGAAGGAATCGATGCGGTACTGCGTGGCCCACAGCAGCACCGAATCGACCATCAGCTTGCCCATCATGAGATTCTCGGTGGCGGTGTTGTCGCAGCAGGTGGAGCGCTCGATGGCGCCATTCGTATCCAGCCGGTGGTAGTAGCCCGGGACGATGCGGTCCAGCACCGACTGCGTATGTTGGCCCGACGCGCTGGTGTGGTTGTAGACCACGTCCATGCCGACGCGCAGGCCGGCGGCGTGTAGGGCCATGACCATCTGGCGCAGCTCGATGATGCGTGTCGCGCCGTTGTTGGCATCGCTGGCATAACTGCCTTCGGGCGCGTTGAAGTGCAAAGGGTCGTAACCCCAATTGAAGCAATCCTTGGCTGCACTCGCCAGGCTTGTCGCTTGCGGCGCTTCGCTGTCACCCTGCTCAGGGTTAGAAATAGCGGGTCTGCTGCAGCCTTGTTCCGGTACCGAGGCGATATCAAAAATCGGCAACAGGTGCACATCTGTCATGCCGGCGCGGGACAGGGCTTTGAGGTGGCGCATGCCATTGGAATCGGCCTGCGTGAATGCCAGGTATTTGCCGCGCTGGGTTTCGGGCACGGTGTTGTCGCCAATGGAGAAGTCGCGCACATGCAACTCGTAGATGGCCATATCCACCGGGGCCTTGATACGTTGCGGCACGGCATGCTGGTCCCAGCCTGTAGGTTTGAGATTGGCGGTGCCCAGGTCGGCGATATAGCTGCGCTGGGAGTTCGTATTCAGGCTCACGGCATAGGGGTCGGTGACGCGGTTGCGCACCAGGCCCACGCCGGGCACAAACACGTCAACCAGGTAGCTGTAGTAGCGCCCGCTCAGATCGCTGCCATTCCGGTAGCGCCAGACGCCGGTGGCCGCGTCGCGTTGCATGGCGGGAGCGGCCACTGCGGCGCCCTGCGCGGTGTCAAACAGGCAGGCGTGCACAGCCTGTGCGGTGGGCGCCCACAACTTGAGCTGGGTGTGGCGCGGTCCTGTGCTGGCGCCGAGGTCGGTGGTGTGCGCGGCTGCGGCGTATAGGTCGTCCAAGGCCCCGGCCAACTGGATGGGTGTGGACCGCAGCACATGCCCCGTGACGTCCTCTTGTACGACCAGCAACTGGCCTTGCTGCAATATGCGCAGACGGGACAGGTCAGCGCCTTGCAGCGACAACACGGCACCCGGTTTGACATATTGGAAGCGCCGGGCCACCTCAGCGGGCAAACGGCCGGCCCGTGCCGTGAGCACCAACGTGTTGTCGGCTCCGGAAACCACACCACCTACCGGCGCACGCAACTGGCCGTCGGCCGAGTGGTAGAGCCTGAAGTGTCCATCTGCGGGAGCACCGGGCCACTGCAGCAGCCGACGGTTGAGCCAGACGGCTTGTGGTGCTGTGTTGATTGTGACCGTGGGCTGCGCCGTATTGGTATCTACCGGCAGCGGCCGCAGTACGGTCTGAAAGTCTGCCGCATTGCAGGCGGCCAGTTGGGCCAAGGTCGCTTCTGCTTGGGGAACGGTGGCGGTGGAGGTAGCCGAGGCACTCCCCACTGCGGCAAGCGCGAGAGCGTGGGCCAGTGCCAGCGCGTGAAATGCGGCTCCCATCACGCTTGACGGCATCCTTTTTGGTGTATTCATACCCATTTTGGGGTTTACAAGGCATTGCATTGGATAAATAAGGCTATAGCCCTCGTGGAATATGCACATGTAGCTATTAATTTAATAGCGTAGCGTTGCCGGATGGCTGCACTTTGAGTTCTTGCAGACTATTGCTAGGGCGGATCTTCTTCTGAAAATATGTTTGTAATATGATTACATGAATTATCAAAATCATGCAAAAATATGGCGTAAATCAGCGAATCCAGTTGATTTTCTGTGATTTAAGTTAAGTAGTTTGACTACATAAATGTACCATCCACATGTTTTTAAGTGCTAATTTGGTTGCAACACCCCTGGGTCTGCTTTGTGCTGCCCGGGTCACTCTGTTGCTGGCCGGCCTGTGCGTGGGTACGGTGGCGGTTGCGACGGAAAGCTCCGCGATTGGCGTTGTCAGCGGCCCCGCCACAAACCAGGCCATAGACACCCGCGTGGTGGTTGAACGCCAACAGCCCAGCATCCTGCCCGCCAACTGGCAACGTGGCGCCTTCATGGAGGTGTTTGTGCGCGCCTACAAAGACAGCAACGGCGACGGCATCGGCGACCTCAAGGGCCTGACCCAGCAACTGGACTACCTGAAAGACCTGGGCATCACCGGTATCTGGCTGATGCCCATCACCAGCAGCGCAGACGGCGACCATGGTTACGCCACCACCGACTTTCGCGCCATAGACCCGGCCTACGGCACGCTGGAAGATTTTGATGAACTGCTGCGCCAGGCCCATACACGCGGCATCGGTGTGGTCATGGACTACGTCATCAACCACAGCGCGCGTGAACACCCGATGTTTGCCAGCGCACTCAAGGATGGCCCGGCCAGCCCGTTTTATGACTGGTTTGTATGGGAGAAAGACGCGCCCCAGGGCTGGGACATCTGGGGCAAAAACCCTTGGACCGCCAAGCCCCATGGCCACTACTTTGGCACCTTTGGCAAACACATGCCGGACTTCAATTTCAAGAATCCGGCGGTGCTGGCCTACCACCAGGACAGCCTGCGCTTCTGGTTGAACCGCGGGCTAGATGGCTTCCGTCTGGACGCCGTGCCGCACCTGGTGGAGAACAGCGCCAAGGATTGGAACGACCAGCCCGAGAGTCGCCGCGTCACCGGCGAACTGCGCACACTGATCACCGCCTACCCGCAACGCCATGTGGTGTGCGAGGCTACGGCCAATCCGCAGGTCTATGCCGCGGCCGATATCTGTGGCAGCGCCTTTGCATTTGGCCTGGAGCACAACATCGTCCAGGCTGCCAAGGGCGACAAGAAGGCGATTCGTTTCGTGGCGGACTACTTCACCACCGCGCCGCAGACCATGGCCACCTTTGTCGCCAACCACGACATCTTTGCCGGCGAGCGTCTGTGGGACCAGTTGCGCGGCAACCGTGCGCAATACAAGCTGGCCGCGGCGTCTTACTTGCTGCAACCCGGAACACCCTTCATCTATTACGGCGAAGAGATTGGCATGGCCGGTATCCAGGGGCTGGAGGGTGATGAGCCCTTGCGCGCACCGATGAGCTGGACGGCCGACAAACGCGGTGCGGGCTTTACCACCGGCGGCAAGCCGTTCCGCCCCGTGGCACCGAATGTGGCACGTTACAACGTGGCGGCGCAACTGGCCGATCCGCACTCTTTGCTGTCGTTTTACAAAAGCATGCTGGCGCTGCGCAACAGCCTGCCGTCGCTGGCCCGCGGCAGCTACGACGCACCGGTGGTGCAGGGCAGGGTCATGGCCTACCGGCGCACGCTGGGGGCCGAGACGACGCTGGTTGTCATCAACTACGGCACCAAGCGAGGCCAGCTCACGCTTACAGATTTGCAGCCGCAGGCAGTGTTTGCATCAGCCTATCCGGCGGGCGGCAGGCCGGCAGCAGCCAGTGCCCGCGGCGCACTGAGTCTGACACTTCCGGCCCAGTCCGTGCGGGTCTACCGTTTGCAACCCTGAACAGAATGGCACTTTCATAAGACGTCTATCTGAGAAATATCCGTTCGCCCTGAGCCTGTCGAAGCCCCTTCGACAAGCTCAGGGCAGGCTCTTCGACAAGCTCAGGGCAGGCTCTTCGACAGGCTCAGGGCGAACGGAGTTTTCCTAATCACAGCCTCTATCCTTAGCCTCAACCTCTAACGCTCCGCCCCATGTACTTCAACAAAATCCGCCACCCCTCCAACTTCACGTTTGCCAGCGCACATGCCAACAACACGCTCAGCCTGGGCACAAAGTCTGTTCAAGCCAAGGTGCGCGATCTGGGCGAAGACGTATTCCATCTGGAGCTGAATGACACCAAACGCTGGCCACTGGACGCCCGTGTGTTGCCGCTGCACGACGACGCCTTTGCCGCCAAAAAATCGCAGTACCAATTGGGAATCTCCACCACCGGCCATCTGTCCTTGACCGCGCCCGGCGGCGCGGAACTGCTGGGTGGCGTGGCCCAAGCCAGCGTTGGTGTCTGCGGCAGCGCCTGGCTGGTGCAATTCGCACGCAACAACAATATGCGTTTCTTCGGCCAGGGTGAAAAAACCACCGGCCTGGAGAAGACCGGCAAACGCACCAAGTTCTGGAACGCCGACGTGTGGGCCGACCACGCCATGCACACCATTGAAAACGGCCAGGCCGACCCGCAGTACGCGGCCGTGCCCTACCTGCTGGTGCGCCACGGTGCGCGCTGGGTCGGCATCTTGGTGGACCACCCCGGTGCGGTGTTTATGGACACCGGCTCCAACTGGTTTTTCTCGGGCAAGGACGACCAGGATGCGCCACCCGCCTTCTGGTTTGGCGCGGACGAAGGTGTGCCCGCGTTTTATGTGATTGCCGGTGACAGCGCGGCATCCGTCACGCAGCGTTTGCAACGCCTGGTTGGCACCACGCCGCTGCCACCGCTGTGGTCGCTGGGCCACCACCAGTGCCGCTGGGGGTATGCCGGCACCAAGGATCTGAATGCACTGGATGCCGGGTTCACCGAGCACCAATTCCCGACCGACGGTCTGTGGCTGGACATCGACTACATGGACCGCTACAAGGTCTTCACCACCAGCCCCGAGCATTTTGGCGACCTGGGCGCAGAGCTGAAGCAATTGCAGGCCAACGGCCGGCGCATCGTGCCGATTTTGGATCCCGGTGTGAAAGTGGAAGAGGGCTACGAGGTGGCCACCAGCGGCACCGCTGCCGGCATCTTCTGCCACAACCCCGAAGGTGAGCCGTATGTAGGTTTTGTGTGGCCGGGGCGCACCTGGTTCCCCGACTACTCCCTGCCCGAGGGACGCGACTGGTGGGCGACGTATTCCAAGGCCTTCCGCGAGTCCGGTTTTGATGGCGCCTGGCTGGACATGAACGACCCCAGCACCGGCGCGGCAGAGGTCGACGACATGTTGTTCAACCGTGGCACCTGGCCGCACTGGACCTACCACAACCAATACGGCGTTGGCATGGCCCAGGCTACACGCGCAGGTTTTTTGGCCGCGCGGCCGGACGAGCGACCCTTCCTGCTGGCCCGCAGCGGCTACACCGGCTCCAGCCGCTTCACCGCGCTGTGGACCGGCGACAACCACAGCAACTGGCACCACCTGCGCACCAGCATCCACTGCAGCATGAACCTGGCGCTGTCGGGTATTCCATTCAATGGCCCGGACGTGCCTGGTTTCGGCAGCCACGCCGACAAGGAGCTGGCCATCGCCTGGTACAAGGCCGGGTGCCTGTTCCCCTTCATGCGCAACCACGCCAATGCCGGCACGGCGCGGCAAGAGCCCTGGGTCTTTGGCCCCGAGGCGCTGCAAACCATACGCCACCACGTGCGCCTGCGTTACAAGCTCTTGCCCTACATGTACCAGCTGTGGAACGACCAGGAGCAAAACGGCACCGCCGTCATGCGCCCGCTGTTCCACGATTACGCCAATACCGATGCCATGGAGCTGGACCGTGTGGACGACCAGTTCCTGATCGGCCCGGCCATTCTGCAGGCACCGATCGTGCAGCAGGGCCAACAGCAACGCAATGTTGTTTTACCCGGCACCGGGCGTTGGATGGACGTCAACACCGGCGAATTCATCACGGGTGGCCGCAATATCCACGCGACCAGCAATGCCGAGAGCACACCCATCTACCTGCGCGAAGGCAGCCTGATACCGATGCAGGTGGGTGTGCGCACCAGTGCCAACAATGACCTGGCCGACATCGAGTTGCATGTGATCCTGGGCGCGGATGCGGAAGATGAAGCCACGCTGGACTACGTGGCCGACGATGGCCTGAGCTACGGTTACCAACGCGGCGCACGCAGTGTGTACCGCTTGACGGCCAAGCGTGTTGGCGATGTACTGACGCTGCATGTGGACGCAGTGCAGACCGGCTGGAAGCCTCTGCGCTTGCGCGTCGTGGGTTATGGCGGTGCCAGTTCCGTGCAATTGCGCGTGGGCGACAAGACCACTACCGCAGCATTGACTCCATTTACCTGGAACTTCAGCGGTGGCATACTGGCCGCCGCGATCAGCGAGCCCATCGATTTGTGAGGATGATGTTGTAGCCCGCTGTGTTGTGGTCGCATTGGTCGGTTTTGACTTGACTAATGTCATGTCCTGGTCACCTGGGGCGGGGAAAATCGACACCAGAGCAATAGTGTTTACTGTTGCCACACTGAATAAACAAGCGTTGGCATGGGCATCAGAGATAGTTTTTGGGCGGCATTGGGCCGCGACGTATCCGACACACCCGGTGTAGCGCTGGAGCGTGTGCGCAAGGCCATGCTTTTGGTCGTTGAAGAATATGGCGGTGAAGACCATTACCGGCTTGACATGAAGATCAACTTCGCCCGCGAAATCGCCGAACTCTGGTACCTGCGCCCCGAACTCATGCAGGTCGTCGCCGCGGCCCAGGGCGAAGAGTTGGCGCGTGACTGCATGGACAAGATCACCGTGCTGTTCAAGAAACACCATCTGGGCGGCACCCCGTCGAAGTTCGGCAAGCTGTAGCGCCTCAAGGGGCCAAGCGCGGCTCGCACATTAAGATGCAGGCTTTGCGCCGCGTATGCAGAAGATGCCCCAGCACGTTGTTTCCGTCAGCCTCAGCCACCAGCATGCCTTTTCAAAGGACAGTGTTCCGCACATCAAGCTGCTCGCAGGCCTGGGGGTAGAGGGTGATGCGCACCAGGGCGTAACCGTCCAGCACCGTTCCCGCGTCGCGCAAGATCCCACGCAGCCCAATCTGCGCCAGGTTCATCTGATCCATGCGGAACTCTTTGACGAGCTGATCGCCAAGGGATTTACGGTGGCAGCCGGTCAGTTGGGTGAAAACATCACGACCTCGGGGCTTGATTTGCTGGCCCTGCCGGTGGATACCGAGCTGCACATCGGCGCCTCTGCCATTGTCAAGGTCACCGGGCTGCGCAACCCCTGCGGGCAACTGGACAACTTTCAGCCGGGCTTGACGGCTGCCGTGTTGGACCGTGCAGCAGGCGGCACGCTGATCCGCAAGGCGGGCATCATGGGCGTCGTTGTGACCGGCGGCATCGTCAGCCCGGGTGATGCGATACACGTCCACTTGCCGCCCGAACCGCACCGCGCGCTGGAGCGGGTGTAGTGTTGAGTGCAAGGCGTTTGCTCGATCCTTCTATTGAGAGTTCCATATTTCATGACACCGTTCGGGCTGAGCTTGTCGAAGCCTTTGAGCCCTTCGACAGGCTCAGGGCGAACGGAAATGTCCCTGTCGCGAGTTGTGGAAAAATCAATAATCAATGCCTGGCATGCGGGCAAACTCAATCGGAGAAACCGTGCGACCGATTCTTGTAGCGCTTGGTGCTGTTGTTGTCTTTTTGCTAGTCGCGGTGGCAACCGCGCCAAGGATGCACGGTGGGAATTCTTGGGTGCATCTTCCTGTTATGGAACTCGAAGGGTTAGTCGCGCTGTTTGCAATCGAGACAGGACGTCTTCCAACCGAGGCCGAAGGGCTCAATGCCCTGATCGAAAAGCCCGGTCGTGATGCCGGCAATTGGAACGGACCCTATTTGCGCCGCAAAAGCGTTCCGGTTGATATCTGGGGGACACCCTATATCTATCGGCTCGCAACCCTGACGGAGCAGGGCTTCGCCATTTACTCTGCGGGGCCGAACCGTGTGGACGACCGTGGTGCGGAGGATGACGTTATTAGCAGGGTAGCGACAGAAACGTGTTACGTTTTTTGCACTCACCGCAGCCTTCAACACCACATGTCTGTTGTCTCGCTTGTGCTGGCGTCGGGCGCCTTTGTCGCTTTTTTCTATCTCGTCACAGCTTTCTGCATCCGAAAATGGTTGAAACAATTCCATTGATTGTTCGATTGGCAGGGCTGCTTCGGCCTACAGAATCCATCATCCAGAAAGGTATTCGAAATGATCACATCCGGTAGTTGCCACTGCGGAAATATTTCCTTCACATTGGATTGGAAGTCCGAGCCCAGCGAGATTCCTGCACGCGCCTGCAACTGCACGTTCTGCCTGAAGCGCGGTGGTGTCTGGACGTCGTGCCCATCGGGCGCTCTAACAATCTCTGAGCACGATCCGTCCCTGGTCACGCGCTATTCTTTTGGCACCAAGACGGCCGAGTTCCATGTCTGTTCGCGCTGCGGGGTGGTGCCGGTGGTGACCAGCCGCATCGATGAGCACCTGTATGCCGTTGTCAGCGTCAGTGCATTTGATGGTGTGGACCCGGCGATGTTGAAGCACACATCCGCCAGTTATGACGGCGAGAGCGAAGAAACCCGCCTCGCCCGCCGCACGCGCAACTGGATTGCCGACGTGCAATACGTTTAGTGCTGCATGAAAGCCATTAACATACCTTGACAGGGACGCCATATGCTCAATAAACAATACACCCGATCTGTTTTTACATCGTTGGTACTTTCTACCGCTGTGGCTTTGCCGTCATGGTCCCAGAGCGATGCGCCATTGGTGCTGTTGCCCTCGCCAGGAAAGGCGGTATGCCGGACCAAGCCCGCAATGCTTGGCGGAGCATCCGTGAAGGCAGAGATCTGTGTCACGCAGGGCAATTTCTCGCACGACGTGTATGTTCTGAAAATAGATGGGAACACCGCTTTGAAGGGCATTGACGATGAAACCACAAAGGGAATTTCGTCTTCCTACAAAAGCCAGAAAGTGGGTCTGAGCTGCGCCCCGCAAGAGCTTGCACCGAACGCAAGTTTGGAAGAGGTTCAAAAGATGCTTCCAGGCCATTCGCCTGCAAAGGCGAAGGAGCTGGTCGCGTTGATGAAGGACTCCAAGACCCCCATCGAGGTCGGCAGATTGTGCACGGCCAGCAGCGAGGGCACGGCTTTCCTGTCGGCCCAGGTGATTTTTGAATAAACCAAGGCAGCGCACCATGAAACTCACACAGCATCTCGGCCTGTTAGCCCAAGCCACCGCAGTCTGGGCCGCCTTTTGGCTGCTGGGCCTGCCAGCCTATTACCAGCAATATTCGGCAGAAGGGTTGGCAATGGCCAGTGTGCTGTTGTCGGTGTTGATCTCGCTGGCTGCGCTGTTTGTGCTGGCCCGCACACGCCCCGAGGTACGCATGTCACGCGCGTTCTGGCTGTCCTTTTATTACACCGTGCCCTTTGCCATTCTGGACACCTTGTACTGCGGCATATACCTCGGCCATGGTGGTGTGTATTTGCTGCAGTACTGGTATCTGACAGTGTTTTACTTTTCACCGTGGCTGACGTTTATGCCTACGGCGATGCTCCTGCGCAAGGTGAAATAAGGTCAGCAACGGGGCTGTTGAAAAATGTGGAGCGGGCGATGGGAATCGAACCCACGTTATTTGCTTGGGAAGCAAGAGTCCTACCATTGAACGACGCCCGCGCAAGAGACAAATCATAGAGGCGGCCCCTGGCGCGAAAGAGGCAGGTCGTTAAAACCCTTACTTGCGCAACGGGGAGTCTTTGGCAATTCCCCAGGAAGTGCCTTCAGACGCGGGTTTGGAAGACTTGGCGCGCACCTCTTGCTGGGCTTGCTCCAGCGCGGGGGAGCGCATCGTTCCTTGCGATGCGATCCACAGCGCCAATCCCACGCCGCCGATCAACAGCATCGCGCCTATGACCAGCTTCACCACCGTAACCCAGACCTTGGGCTCTTCGTTGTCGTTGTCTTGCTTCATTGCCTCTCCTGCCAATCGGCCAGTCTGTCGGTCGCACACCGTCACACGTGTCACATTTATATACCTTTGCGCGGGTATTTGCGAACCGTTGTGTGCGTTCCGGTCGCATTTGCTGGCTGTCGCCAAGCCAAACGGGTTTATGTGTAGCGGTCCGATTCACTGCACAGTGTCTCCCCAGAGAAGGCCTGTCTGTATATGGTGTTCATCGTGGCATGGGTGCACATTTGGGTATTTTGGAGTAACACGCAATGACAACTCAAATTGAAAATATTGATACCAGCGCGGAGTCCGGCGCCGTGATGGCCGGTGTGCTGTCGGCCATTACAGGATATTTTGACCTCATGTACTCCTGTGACGTCAACCGCTTTGACCATGTGTTCCATCCGACAGCACATCTTCACGGCATCCTGGACGGTGCGCTGACCGTGTGGTCGGCGCCTATCTACAAAGAGATCTTGTCGTCGCGCACGGCGCCGGGCACGGTCAACGCGCTCCGTGAAGACGAGATCTTGTTGCTCGACCTGGTCTCCGATCACCAGGCCATGGTCAAGGTGCGGGTTCGTATCCATGACCGAGTGTTCGTCGATCACCTGTGCTTGCTGCTCATCGACGGAGCCTGGTGCATCACCGCGAAGACGTTCCATCTCGAAAGTGCCGGTGCCCTATGAAAGCAACCTCTATTCTTCACGTCGAGAATGAACGCGTGGTTGTCACCGAATGGCGTTTCGAACCCGGTGCTGAGACCGGACACCACGTGCATGCGCATGACTACGTCGTTATTCCATTGGTAGACGGTGTCCTGCGGATCGGAAGCCTTGAGTCGCAGCTTCGGGCAGGCGAGGCGTATGCACGTTTTTCGGGTGTGGCGCACAACGTCGTCAACGCCGGACCCCACGAGTTTCGCTTCGTTGAAGTGGAACTCAAACTGTGGTGAAAAAAAAGCACCGGAATAGCCGGTGCTTCCTTTCAGCGCGCGAACTGCTTATTTCAGAATATCGCCCAGGCACAGGTACTTCACTTCCACATAGTCATCCATGCCAAAGTGTGATCCTTCGCGGCCCAGGCCGGATTGTTTGACACCACCAAACGGCACATGTTCGGTGGCCAAAATGCCCACGTTGACGCCCACCATGCCGTACTCCAGCGCTTCGCCCACGCGGTAGATGCGGCCGATGTCGCGGCTGTAGAAGTAGCTGGCCAAGCCGAATTCGGTGGCGTTGGCGGCATCAATGGCTTCCTGCTCGGTGGCAAACTTGAACACCGGGGCAAACGGGCCAAAGGTTTCTTCCCGCGCGCACAACATGTCAGCTGTGGCGTCTGCCACCACGGTCGGCTCAAAAAATTGGCCGGAACCTAAGGACTTCAAACGTTTGCCACCCGCCACCACGCGGCCGCCCTTGGCCACGGCATCGTCCACATGGCGTTGCACCTTGACCAGCGCGGCTTCTTCGATCAGCGGGCCTTGGCTCACGCCGTCGTCAAAACCATTGCCGACCTTGGCGGTGCGCACCTTGGCGGCAAACTTTTCGACGAACTGGTCGTACACACCCTCTTGCACATAGAAGCGGTTGGTGCACACACAGGTCTGGCCGGCATTGCGGTATTTGCTGGCAAAGGCACCTTCGACCGCGCTGTCAATGTCTGCGTCGTCAAACACAATGAAGGGGGCATTCCCGCCCAGTTCCAGTGACAGCTTTTTGATGGTCGGCGCGCTTTGCGCCATCAGGATGCGGCCCACTTCGGTGGAGCCGGTAAAGCTCAGGTGGCGCACCACATCGCTGGCACAAATGACCTTGCCCACAGCAATCGACTGCTCGCTGTCAGCCGTCACCATGTTGAGCACACCGGCTGGAATGCCGGCACGCATCGCCAGCTCGGCCGCAGCCAGGGCCGTCAGCGGTGTGAGTTCTGCGGGCTTGATCAGCACCGTGCAACCGGCCGCCAAGGCGGGCGCCACCTTGCGCGTGATCATGGCCAGTGGGAAGTTCCAGGGTGTGATGGCGGCGCACACCCCAATGGGCTGCTTGATCACCATCAGGCGGCGGTTGTTGTCGAACTGGGGCAGGGTCTCGCCGTTGACACGTTTGGCCTCTTCGGCAAACCACTCCACAAAGCTGGCGCCGTAGGCAATCTCGCCCTTGGCTTCGGCAAAGGGCTTGCCCTGCTCGGCCGTCATGATGCGGGCCAGATCGTCCTGGTTGGCCATCAGCAGGTCAAACCACTTGCGCAGGATGATGCTGCGCTCCTTGGCGGTTTTGCCTTTCCAGGCGGGCAAGGCCGCGTTGGCGGCGGCGATGGCCCCCTCGGCATCGGCAGCACCCAGGTTGGCCACATCGGCCAGCTTCTCGCCGGTGGCGGGGTCCAGCACATCAAAGCGGCGGCCGCCCTTGAGCCACTGGCCGTTGACCAGGGCATCGGTTTTGAGCAGGCTGGGGTCCTTGAGCAGGGAGAGAGGTGAGGCAGACATGAAAACTCCTAAACGTATAAAGAAAATAGGGCTCTAGCCCTCGTAAACATTGCACGGGTCGCTATAAATAAAATAGCAATTCGATATAGGGGGCGAGACATCCACCGCACCAGCCCCTTCGATGTTAAGCCGAGTGGCTGCCGTGGATGATTTTCCGCGCATGCGGTGCGGCATGCCACTGGCGGGACATCGGGTCATTTCATGCGTTGAGAAAATTGCTTCTCAATGGCACTGCCATTTTTGATCCAGAAGTTTGCATCAAAAGGCAGGGAACGGCGCAAATTGCTGGGCGCGGACGGTAAATCGCTGCCGGCCATTGAAAGGTCAACCGCGTACGGAACGGTGCTGGCGTTCCTGTTGCGGCCGTTGTCGCCACGCATGATGGCGCCCATGTGTGTGGGGCCGTAGGGAATCTCTCGGGAGAACGCCAACTGTGGCTCTTCGGAAGTAGCGTAGCTGACAAAGTTCTTGGCTAGTTTGAGTTGTGTCGTCCCCTTGACGATGGCCCAGTAATCCAGCTCATAAATGGCATCGGCCCAGACGATGACCAACTGGGTTGCCCCTTCCTTGACGGCCGCTGCAACACGGCCATTAAAAGCCGTGCTCATGCTGACTTCGCCGCTGGCCAGCCGCTGTGGCGGTTGTGCGCCGGACTCCCACCAGACGATGTTGGGGTTGAGCTGTTCGAGTTTGTTCAGGGCACGGGTCACGCCTGGTTCGGTTGCCAGCATGGCATACACGTCGCGCCGGTGCACGCCGTCAGCCATCAGCGCGATCTCCAGGTTGTAACGCGCGCCCTTGCGCAGGCCGCGTTTGCCGGGGAAACGCTGCACATCCCAAAAATCGGCCCACTTGCGCGGCGGCTCCTTGAAACGGCTGCTGTCAAAGGCCAAGACGGTGGACCAGACAAATGCGCCAACGCCGCAATCCTGCACCGCGCCGGGCAACAAAAGACTGGCGTGTGGTAGCGCATCGCGATCCAGGCGTTCAAAAAGACCGGACTCGCAACCGGTCTTGAGGTCGGTGGATTCCACTTCAACCACGTCCCAGGTGATCTTTTTGCCGAGGACCATGCTGCGTATCGGTGCCAGGTCACCGGCGTACTCCACACCCTTTACATCGGTTTTTTGCTCGCGCGCGAAGGGTTTGAGGAGGGCCGCGTCCTGGGCTTTACCGTTGGCGCCACCGAAATTGGCTACCGTCAGCCGCTGCCCCCAGGCCGGGCAGCACATGGCGGATGCCAGTGCCACCAGAAGCCATAACGTGCCACTCTTCGGGGCAAGCGGGTGCCCTATTGGTTCTTTTGTGGTTTGCATAGGACGGGTACTAGCGCCGCCGGCCCCGCAGCCACTCCAGCCCCAGCATCAGCGCCGTGGTGAAGATGATCAGCAGGGTTGCCACGGCGGCAATCGTGGGTGAGATGTTTTCGCGAATGCCGGTGAACATCTGGCGTGGCAGTGTGACCTGCGTGGGGCCAGCGATGAACAGCGTCACCACCACTTCGTCAAACGATGTGGCAAAGGCAAACAGCGCACCCGATATCACGCCTGGCGCAATGATAGGCAGCGTGATGCGGAAGAAGGTCTCCAGTGGACCGGCCCCCAGGCTCAAGCTGGCGCGCACCAGGTTGTGGTTGAAGCCCTGCAAGGTGGCCAGTACCGTGGTCAGCACAAAGGGCGCGCCTAGCGCGGCGTGCACCAGCACCAGGCCGGTGTAGGTATCGGCCAGGCCGATCTTGGCGAAGAACAAATAGGTGCTGACCCCAACCACGACGATGGGAACCACCATGGGCGAGATCAACAGGCTCATCAGCGTGCTCTTGCCGATGAAATTGACACGCGCCAGACCCACGGCCGCCATGGTGCCCAGCACCGTGGCCAACAGCGTGGCCAGGGGTGCGACGATGAAGCTGTTGCGTGTGGCGCGGGCCCAGTCGTCGGATGAAAACAGGTTGTTGTACCACTGCAGCGACCAACCCGGAATCGGGTAGGCCAGGAAGGAGCTACTGCTGAACGACAGTGGAATGATGACCAGAATCGGCAGCAGCAGGAACACCAGCACACCAATACACAGCAGGCGCAAGGCATACCAGCCCAGCTTGTCGAGCCAAGTGGCGTAGGCGGGAAATGTGGGGAAGAGAGAGGCGAACATGTGTGTGGTGATCCGTTCCATTAACCCAGGCTCAGCTCGGACTTCACCACCTTGCGGTACACGCCATACAAGGCCAGCGTGGTGAACAACAACACGGCACCCAGTGCGCAGGCCATGCCCCAGTTGACGTTGACATTGGTGTACTGGGCGATGTAGTAGCTCAGCATCTGGTCATCGGCACCACCCAGCAGGGCGGGTGTCACGTAGTAGCCAATGCTCAGGATGAACACCAAGAGGCCACCAGCGCCAATGCCGGGGTAGGTTTGTGGCACATAGACCTTGAAGAAGGCCGCCAACGGCGAGCTGCCCAGCGACACGGCGGCGCGCAGGTAGGTCGGTGGCACGGATTTCATGACGCTGTACAGCGGCAAAATCATGAAGGGCAGCAGGATATGCACCATGGCAATCACGACGCCCAGGCGGTTGAACAGCAGGGCCAGCGGTTCGTCGATGACGCCCACGCCCATCAGTGCGCGGTTCACCAGGCCATTGGATTGCAGCAGCACGATCCAGGCCGCCACGCGCACCAGGATCGAGGTCCAGAACGGCACCAGCACCAAAATCATGCACATATTCGCCTGCCGCGCCGTCAGCGTGGACAGCCAATAGGCCAGTGGGTAACCCAGCAGCAGCGCAAACAGCGTGACCACGGCGCTGATCTCGAAGGTGCGCAGCAGGATGCGGCCAAAGGCGGCCGCCTCGGCGGGCACACGGACGATGTCGCCCTGCGCATTGCGCTGCAGGTCCACGGCGGCCAGCAGGTAGTCGGGTGTCCAGCGTTCGCTGTTCTTGGCAATGGCCTGCCAGTAGCTGATGTCGTCCCAGCGCGGGTCGATGGTCAACATGTGCTGGTGCACCTGTTCGGCAGACAACTTGGAATCAAAGGGTAGGGCGCGGTAGGTGTTCATCACCAGGGAGCGCGCGCCGCTGACCTCACTATTGAGCCGGCGCGCCAGGGCGCCGGCATCGGATTGTTCCTGGATGGCGGCCATATCCTGGGCCAGGGCGGCATAGGCCACTGCGGGCGGTGGGGACTTGCGGTCCCATTGGGCCAGCGCCGCACCGGTGCGTCCCAGCGTGTTGGCCACTTCCGGGTTTTCCACCGCGCGCATCAACAACGCGGCAATGGGAACCAGGAAGATGACCACCAGGAACACCAGCAGGGGCAGGGTGAGCGAGATCGAGAGCAGGCGTTTACGCCGCTCCGCCCGTGTTAATTGGCTCGCCAGATCGGCGGGCAAAGCGCCAGCCGGGGCTAAGGCGGCAGAGGCGGGCAGGGCGGTCGTGGACGGGTTCATCGCGATCTCGTGTTCAGCGCATTTACTGGGCAGCCCAGGTGGCAAAGCGCTTTTCCAGGGCCTCGCCCTGGTCGGCCCAGAAGCCCACGTTGAACTGCAACGCGGTCTTGGAGTTGGCGGGCGACGTGGGCAGCAGGGCCAGCGTCTTCGCGTCCAATTTGGCCAGGGCCTTGGTGTTGGTCGGGCCGTAGGAGATCAGCTTGGCGTATTCCGCCTGCTCGTTGGCGCTGCTGGCCATGGCGATGTATTTCAACGCCACATCGCGGTTCTTGCCACCCTTGGGCATGACCCAGTAGTCCAGGTCATAGATACCGCCGGTCCAGGTAATGGCCAGGTTTTTGCCTTCACGCTGTGCAGCGTCGATGCGGCCGTTGAAGACGGTCGTCAGTGCCACGTCACCCGCCACCAGGAACTGGGGTGGTTGTGCGCCGGCTTCCCACCACTGGATGCTGGGTTTCAGTTCCGTCATCTTCTTGAACGCGCGTTCGGCGCCGTCCTTGGTGGCCAGCACCTTGTACACGTCCTGCACGGCCACGCCGTCGGCCATCAGCGCGAACTCCAGGTTGTAGCGCGCGCCCTTGCGCATGCCGCGTTTGCCGGGGATCTTCTTGGTGTCCCAGAAATCGGCCCAGGTCACCGGGGCGGTCTTGATCTTGTCCGCGTTGTAGGCCATCACGGTAGACCAGATGAACACGCCGATGCCGCACTCATGCACGGCTACGGGCGAGAAATCGGCCTTGTTGCCGATCTTGCTGTAATCCAGCTTTTCAAACAGGCCTTCGTCGCAGCCGCGGGTCAGGTCGGGGCTTTCCACTTCCACCACGTCCCAGGTCACGTTCTTGGTTTCGACCATGGCCTTGATCTTGGCTTGTTCACCGTTGTATTCCACGCTGACGATCTTGTTACCCGTGGCTTTCTCAAAGGGTTCTACATACGCCTTCTTCTGGGCATTGCCATTGGCGCCGCCAAAGTTGACAACGGTGATCTGGTTCTGCGCGTGGGCAGCAAGGGCTGTCAGCAGCGTGGCCGCAACTGCGATGGGTTTGAGTTTCATGGGGAGGCTCCAAAAAAAGTGAACGGAGGTTGGTGGGATGTGCAGACGCTCTATCGGTAGACGCGCAGATGCTCGGGTGGCAAGTGCAGCCACAGGGCTTGGCCCGGTTGCGGCACTGCAATGCTGGACAGGGGGATCTTCACCGAGGCTTGCGCCTGCTCTTGCAGGGTGCAGCGCAGGCGCAGGTGGTCGCCAAAATAGATCACGTCGTTCAGCACTGCGCGGATGCTGTTGTCGCAAGGCTTGGCGTCCACCGTGTGGACCACAATGCGCTCGGGGCGCACACAGGCCTGGATGGCCGTGCCGGTGTTCGCAGTGTTGATATTCTGGCCGTTGAGCAGCGTGCCGCAGGGCAGGCGCACCTCGCACTGCTGGTCGCCGGTGGTGGTGACGGTGCCGTTGAACACCGTGTTATCACCGACAAAGTTGGCGACAAAACGGTTCACCGGTGACTCGTACAAATTGGTTACCACGTCGATCTGCTGGATGGCACCGTCGTTAAAAACCGCCACGCGGTCGGACATGGTCAGCGCCTCGGACTGGTCGTGGGTCACGTAGACAAAGGTCAGGCCCAACTGGCGGTGCAGCTCCTTCAGCTCAATCTGCATGTGTTCGCGCAATTGCTTGTCCAGCGCGCCCAGGGGTTCGTCCATCAGCACCAGTTGCGGGTCAAACACCAGCGCGCGGGCCAGCGCCACCCGCTGCTGCTGGCCACCCGACATCTGGGCCGGATAGCGGCCGCCCATGCCACCCATTTGCACCATCTCCAGCGCACGTTTAACCTTGGTGTCGCGGTCCGCGGCCAGCACCTTGCGTACCATCAGCGGATAGGCCACGTTGTCGGCCACCGTCATGTGCGGGAACAACGCGTAGTTCTGGAACACCATGCCGAAGTTGCGCTTGTGTGGTGGTGTGCGGGTAATGGGCTTGCCACCCAAGAAAATCTCGCCAGCGGTGGGCGACTCAAACCCGGCCAGCATCATCAGCGTCGTGGTTTTGCCGGAGCCCGAGGGGCCCAGCAGGCTCAGAAATTCGCCGCTCTGGATGTCAAGGTTCAGGTCACGCACCACCAGCTGTTTGCCGTCATACGTTTTTTGCACGCCGGTGAAGCGCACCAGGGGTTCTGGGGGGGAGATGTTTTGCATGGTGTGCAAGGTGTGCAGTAGGGGCAATCAGGCCACGGCGGCAAAGCTGTCGGCCAGGATGGCCAAGCCTTCTTCCAGCAGGGCGTCGGACGCGGTCAGCGGAACCAGGATGCGGATCACGTTGCCATAGGTGCCGCACGACAGCAGCACCAGACCCCGGCGCGCCGCCTCGGTCACGACCTTCTTGGTCAGCGCGGCATCGGGTCGGTGCACGTCGCCGCCTTCAAACAGTTCTATGGCGACCATGGCGCCCAGACCCCGCACATCACCAATGGCAGGCACCTTGGTGGCCATGTTTTTGAGTGCGCGCACCAGCAAGGCGCCCATGTCCTGGCTGCGGGTCAACAATTTCTCATCTTCAAAGGCCTTGATGACCGCCAGTGCGGCCGCACACGCCACCGGGCTGCCGGCATAGGTGCCGCCCAGGCCGCCCGCTGCGGGTGCGTCGATCACGTCGGCGCGCCCCACGACGCCTGACAGGGGGAAGCCACCCGCCAAAGATTTCGCAGTCGCAATCAAATCCGGGGCCACAGGCCATTGCTCGCTGGCAAACCAGGTACCCGTTCGGCCTGCGCCGGTCTGGACCTCGTCAGCAATCAACAGAATGCCATGGCGGTCCGCCAATGCCTTCAGGCCGCTGACGAAGTCGTGGGGCGCGACGTAGAAGCCGCCTTCGCCTTGCACCGGCTCCAGAATGAAGGCTGCCACACGCTCGGGCTCCACATCGTTCTTAAAGATCAGCTCCACCGACTGCAGCGCGTCCGCCACGCTCACGCCATGCAAGGGGTTGGGGAACAGGGCGTGGAACACCTCGCCGGGAAAGGGGCCAAAACCCACTTTGTAGGGAACAACTTTGCCCGTCAGGCCCAGTGTCAGGTTGGTACGGCCGTGGTAACCGCCGGTGAAGGCGATCACGCCTGGGCGTTTGGTGTAGGCGCGGGCAATCTTGATGGCGTTTTCCACCGCCTCGGCGCCGGTGGTCAGCAGCAGGCTCTTCTTGGCAAAATTGCCTGGGGCCATGGCGTTGAGGCGTTCGCACACTTCGACATAGGGTTCATAGGCCACCACCTGGAAGCAGGTGTGGGTGTAGAGGTCGAGTTGTGCCTTCACGGCGTCGATCACCTGGGGGTGTAGGTGCCCGGTGTTGAGCACGGCAATGCCGCCGGCAAAGTCGATGAAGCGGCGACCCTCCACGTCCCAGAACTCGGCGTTGCGGGCATTCTTGACGAAGATTTCGTGGGCTTGGCCCACGCCGCGTGCCACCGCGGTGTGGCGTCGGGCGAGAAGTGCGGCATTGGTGGCGGAGTGTTCTGCTTGCATGGATGTACGCTGTTGTGAATGGAGTGCAGGTACTATATGAATCGCATCCGAAACCGTCCATGTACACGCCGGTACGAGTTTTTGCACACTGTGTCGGTCTGAAGTCCTGTACAGGCTTACCCTTATTTGGTGCATTTGGGATCACTGCAAAATCCATCCTTTTTTCTTTTCCAATGCTCACACTCAACCCTGATATCCCTACCCCTTTGGTCAGCCAGATCGTGGACGGGTTGCGTGGATTGATCGCCGGGCAGACACTCAAACCCGGGAGCAAGTTGCCCTCTATCCGCGCGTTTGCGGCGTCCCACAATGTCAGCGTGTTCACCGTGGTGGAGGCCTATGACCGGCTGGTCGCCCAAGGTTGGTTGGTGTCCCGGGCGCACGCGGGGTTTTTTGTCAAGCGCCGCGATGAGGGGGGTGGCCCCGCCGTGTTGGCAACGGAAGCGCCCCGCTTTGATGCACGCTGGTACCTCAAACAGATTTTTGAAAACCGCAACCTGCCGCTGAAGCCGGGTTGCGGCTGGTTGCCGCACGATTGGTTGTTTGGTGATGCGGTGCGCCGCAGCATGCGCCAGTTATCCAGCGATGGCCCGGAACTCGACGGTTATGGCCTGCCGTATGGCCACATGGCGCTGCGCATGATCATTGCCGAGTCGCTGGCCGAACGCCAGATTTCGGTTGAAGCCGGCCAGGTCCTGCTGACCCATGGTTCCAGCCAGGCGCTGGACCTGGTCGCGCGCTGCCTCCTGAAGCCGGGCGACGCGGTGCTGGTGGATGACCCCGGCTACCCCAATCTGCTGTTCATGTTGCGGTTTTTGGGTGCACGGCCCATTGGTGTGCCGCGTACACCCACGGGCTACGATCTGGTGGCGCTGGAAGCGCTGGTGGCGGAACACAAGCCCAAGGCGTTTTTCACGCAGCCGCGCCTGCAGAGTCCCACCTGTTCGGTGGCGTCCGTTGCGCACTTGCACCGCTTGTTGCAGTTGGCGGAGCAGCACGATGTTGTGCTGGTGGAAAACGACATCTACGCCGACATGGATGTGCCCTCCCGCTCCACGCTGTCCAGCCTGGACCAACTGCGGCGCGTGGTCTACGTGGGCAGTTATTCCAAGACCATCTCGCCCAATCTGCGGGTGGGGTATTTGCTGGCCCGCCCTGATTTACTGGCCGAGTTTGTTCAATTGAAGATGATTGCGGGCTTGACCTCCTCCGACATCGCCGAACGTGTGGTGTTTGGCGTCATCACCGATGGACGCTGGCGCAAGCACCTGCGGTCACTGCGTGACCGGCTGGGGGAAGCCCAGCGCAAGGTCGGGCGCCGCCTGGACAGTTTGGGCTTTGAGCTGTTTCACGAGCCAGAAGCCGGCATGTACCTGTGGGCCCGCCACCCCGACCTGCCCGACAGCGCCGAACTGTCGCAGGCCGGTACGGGTGAGGGCCTGATGCTGGGGCCTGGGCAGTTGTTTTTGGTGGAGCCGCGGCCGACCGGCTGGTTGCGCTTTAACGTGGCCTTCTGCCAGGACGAACGGCTGTGGCGCTTTCTGGAGCAGCGCATTCAGATGGGGCAGAGCATAGAGCCGGGTCCCTAACCCTGTTGGGCAGGCTTGCCAAGCGGCCGATGTTGCTATTTTCCCAACTCGCTGTCCCCTAAATTCCTGGTGAGGCCAGGGCCTGTCCAAGACCCGTCTTGTCGTTGCAACTCGCGGCGATAATAGAAGGCTCCGCTTTTCCTTTTGTTGTTTAACGAGTCCACGCCATGACCCAAGCTGTAATGAACGTCGCCGAAATCCGCAAGTCTTTCCTCGACTTCTTCGCCTCCAAAGGCCACACCGTGGTGGCCAGCAGCCCGCTGGTGCCCGGCAACGACCCCACGCTGATGTTCACCAACTCCGGCATGGTGCAGTTCAAGGACGTGTTTCTGGGCACCGACAAGCGCTCCTACGTGCGCGCAGCATCCGTCCAGGCTTGCCTGCGCGCCGGCGGCAAACACAACGATCTGGAAAACGTGGGCTACACCGCACGCCACCACACCTTCTTCGAGATGCTGGGCAACTGGAGCTTTGGCGACTACTTCAAGCGCGATTCGTTGAAGTGGGGCTGGGAGCTGCTGACCACGGTCTACAAGCTGCCGCCCGAGAAGCTGACCGCCACCGTCTACATCGACGACCAGGAGGCCTACGACATCTGGACCAAAGAGATTGGCCTGCCACCCGAGCGCGTGATCCGCATTGGCGACAACAAGGGCAAGAAATACGCATCCGACAACTTCTGGATGATGGCCGACACCGGCCCCTGCGGCCCCTGCAGCGAGATCTTTTACGACCACGGCGACCACATCCCCGGCGGCCCACCCGGCAGCCCGGGCGAAGACGGCGACCGTTTCATCGAAATCTGGAACCACGTGTTCATGCAGTTCGACATGCAGCCCGACGGCAGTCTGAACAAGCTGCCTGCGCCCTGCGTGGACACCGGCATGGGCCTGGAGCGCCTGGCCGCCATCTTGCAGCACGTGCACAGCAATTACGAGATCGATTTGTTCGACGCCTTGATCAAGGCCGCCGCCCGTGAGACTGGCTGTACCGATCTGGACAACAAGTCCCTGCGTGTGATCGCCGACCACATCCGCGCCACCGCCTTCCTCGTCAGCGACGGTGTATTGCCCAGCAACGAAGGCCGCGGCTACGTGCAGCGCCGCATCGTGCGCCGCGCGATCCGCCATGGCTACAAGCTGGGGAAAAAGACGCCGTTTTTCCACAAGCTGGTGGCCGATCTGGTGAAGGTGATGGGCGCGGCCTATCCCAACCTGGCCTCGCAAGAGAAACGTATTACCGATGTGCTGCGCATGGAAGAAGAGCGCTTCTTCGAGACGCTGGCTACCGGCATGGAGATTCTGGACGGGGCTCTGGCTGACGGCGTGAAAGTGCTGCCGGGTGATGTGGCCTTCAAGCTGCACGACACCTTTGGCTTCCCGCTGGATTTGTCGGCCGACGTATGCCGCGAAAACGGCGTCGAAGTGGACGAGGCAGGCTTCCAAGCCGCAATGGAAAAGCAAAAAGCCGCTGGCCGCGCGGCCGGCAAGTTCAAGATGGACAAGGCGCTGGAATACACCGGCGCTGGCAATACCTTTGTGGGTTACAACGACCTCACGCAGGCCGCAAAAATCGTCGCGCTGTATGCAGACGGTGCGCCAGTTACCAGCCTGAATGCCGGTCAAGACGGTATTGTGGTGCTGGATACAACCCCCTTCTACGCCGAGAGCGGTGGCCAGGTCGGCGACGAGGGTGCGGTGTTCTCGGACAGCGGCCTGTTTGAAGTGGGCGACACACAAAAGATCAAGGCCGATGTGTTTGGCCACCATGGCACGTTGAAGACCGGCAGCCTGAAGGTCGGCGACACCGTGACCGCCCATGTGGACGCCGCCAAACGCGCCGCCACGGTGCGCAACCATTCCGCCACCCATTTGATGCACAAGGCCTTGCGCGAAGTGCTGGGCGAGCATGTGCAGCAAAAAGGTTCGCTGGTGAATGCCGATCGCACCCGTTTTGACTTTGCGCACAACGCCCCGGTCACCGATGCGCAAGTGCGCGAGATCGAGAACCGTGTGAATGCCGAAATTCTGTCCAACGCCGCCGCACAAGCCCGCGTGATGGACATCGAATCCGCACAGAAGACCGGCGCCATGATGCTGTTCGGCGAGAAGTACGGCGAGACCGTGCGTGTGCTCGACATCGGCTCCAGCCGCGAGTTGTGCGGTGGCACCCACGTGCAGCGCACCGGCGACATCGGCCTGTTCAAGGTCGTGGGCGAGAGCGGTGTGGCGGCTGGCGTGCGGCGTATCGAGGCCGTGACCGGTGTCAACGCGCTGGCCTATTTGCAGGACCTGGAAGAGACCGTTGGCACGGCCGCTGCCACGCTGAAGGCCCCCGTGGCCGAGCTGGGTGTCAAGCTGGGCCATGTGATGGACCACGTCAAGGCGCTGGAGAAAGAAGTGGCAGCCCTCAAAGGCAAGCTGGCATCGGCCCAGGGCGACGAAATGCTGAGCCAGGCTATTGACATCGGCGGTATCAAGCTGCTGGTGGCCAAGCTGGACGGCGCGGACGTCAAAACCCTGCGCGACACCATGGACAAGCTGAAAGACAAGCTCAAGACTGCGGTGGTGGTGCTGGGCGTTGTCGATGGCGATAAGGTGCAGATCGCGGTCGGCGTGACCCCTGACACAACTGCCAAGGTCAAGGCTGGTGAGCTGGTCAATTTCATTGCCGCGCAAGTCGGCGGCAAGGGCGGCGGCAAGGCCGACATGGCCATGGCCGGCGGCACCGAGCCCGCCAAGCTGCCTGCAGCATTGGCCAGCGTGCAGGCCTGGGTGGCGGCCAAACTCTGATGTATTGCTGACCCGCTATTAAATATATAGCGGATTAGTCATATTTCTCGGGGGCTAGAGGCTGATTTTGCTTAAGCGGTTCGCCCCCACAGGCGTTTTGCCAGCGCAGCGTGCGTGGGCTCATGGGCCTGTGCGGGCGCCCCAGGGGCCAACTGGGTTTCAATCAGCCGCTGCAAGGTTTCCACATGCGGCATCACGGTGCCAAAAAAATACACCCGCTCCCGTGTGGTGAGCAGTAGCGTCGGAAAGTTCTCCACCTCAATCGGGTCTACCAGGTCGGACTCGTCTTCCACATCCACCCAGACGAACAACACGCCGGGGAATGTGTCCTGGAGCTGCTCAAACTTGGGTTGGTACTCGCGGCAGGCGCCGCACCAGTCGGCGCACAGGCAGGCCACCAGCAGGGTGGGCTGTGTCTGCGGGGTCTTGGAATTCGAAGAAGTCTGCATGCTGCAATGATCGCAGAACAAACCCCGTAAAAACACGGGCATGACGTCATCAACAACTTGCATGCCACACGGCCCCCAACGTGACCATAATGCAGTATTTGAGTTGGAGCCGTCCGCATGCCCCCGTCCCCCATCCGCCGCATTGCCATCTGCACCGGTGGTGGGGACGCGCCGGGGCTGAATGCCGTCATCCGGTCCGTGGTGCTGGCCGCCATCAACCGGGGCTGGGAATGTTATGGCATCCGCGATGGATTCAACGGCATCCTGTTTCCCGAGCGTTATGTCGAGGGCGGCGTGGTCCGCCTGACCCGCGCCATGGTGCGCGACATTGGACACCTGGGCGGCACGATGCTGGGTTCGACCAACCGGGGTAATCCGTTCAAGATTGCCACACACATGCCCGACGGCGTGACACACGAACGGGACCGCTCGGACGAAATCCTCAGCTACTTTGCCCAGCACCAGCTCGATGCGCTGGTCTCGGTCGGCGGTGACGGTTCACTGACGATTGCCGATGCGCTGCACAAGAAGGGCCTGCGCATCGTGGGCGTGCCCAAGACGATTGACAACGACCTCGACAAGACCATGACCACCTTCGGTTTTGACACCGCAGTGGCCTTTGCCACCGAGTGCCTGGACCGCCTGCACAGCACGGCGCAAAGCCACCAGCGTGTCATGGTGGTGGAGGTCATGGGCCGTTATGCCGGTTGGATTGCACTGCACTCGGGCATAGCCGGCAACGCCCACGCCATTCTGATGCCGGAAATCCCCTTTGATCTGGAAAAGGTAGCCAAACACATCCAGGCCCGTGATAGCGAGGGCCGCCTGCATTCCGTTGTGGTGGTGGCCGAAGGCGCCACGCCCCGGGACGGCCATGCCGAACTGCAAGAGCCCGCGGAATCCGGCCATGCAGAGCGATTGGGCGGCATGGGCGAACGTGTGGCCAAGGATCTGGAAGCACGCACTGGCAAGGAGACCCGTGTGGTGGTGCTGGGCCATTTGCTGCGCGGCGGCAGCCCCACGGCGTTTGACCGCCTGGCGGCCCTGCGTTTCGGTGCCGCCGCGGTGCGCGCGCTGGACGATGGCCTGACCGGCGTCATGGTGGCGCTGGCCTTTCCCAATGTAAATTACGTTCCCTTAGAAGAAGTGGCAGGCCGCATGAAGGCCGTGCCGCTGGATGGCGACACGCTGCAAACCGCACGCGATTTAGGCATCTGCCTGGGCGATTAGTACTGACGCAGTACCAGCCCTTACCCTTGACACTGACTACCGAAGAAAAAACCATGAACCACGAACTGTCCCCCGCCGAACAAGCCCTGCGCGAAGCCGCCCGTGAATACCACCGCACGCCCACCCGCGGCAAGATTTCTGTCACGCCGACCAAGCCGCTGTCCAACCAGCGCGATTTGTCGCTGGCCTATTCGCCCGGCGTGGCCTACCCGTGTCTGGACATCCAGGCCGATCCGTCGCTGGCAGTGGAGTACACGTCGCGCGGCAACCTGGTCGGTGTGATCACCAACGGCACGGCCGTGCTGGGCCTGGGCAATATCGGCCCTCTGGCCGGCAAACCGGTCATGGAGGGCAAGGGTTGTTTGTTCAAGAAATTCGCCGGCATCGACGTGTTTGACATCGAACTGGCCGAGAACGACCCCGACAAGCTGGTGGACATCATTGCCGCCATGGAGCCCACACTGGGCGGCATCAACCTGGAAGACATCAAGGCGCCAGAGTGTTTCTACATCGAGAAAAAGCTCAGCGAACGCATGGGCATCCCGGTGTTCCATGACGACCAGCACGGCACGGCCATCATCTCTTCCGCCGCCTTGATCAATGGACTGGAACTGGTCGGCAAACGTATTGAAGACGTCAAGATCGCCGTGTCGGGCGCGGGTGCCGCGGCACTGGCCTGCCTGGGTGTCATGGTGGGTCTGGGCGTGCGGGTGGAGAACGTGTTTGCCTGCGATTCCAAGGGTGTCATTTACGAAGGCCGCCCGGGTGGCTACGACGAGTCCAAGGCGCGTTTTGCGCAGAACACGTCCGCCCGAACGCTGGCCGATGTGGTCAAGGATGCGGATGTGTTTTTGGGCTGCTCCACCGCCGGTGTGCTGACCGTGGAGATGGTCAAGACCATGGCGCGCCAGCCCATCATCCTGGCGCTGGCCAACCCCGAACCCGAGATCCGCCCCGAGCTGGCCAAAGAGGCGCGGCCGGATTGCATCATCGCCACCGGCCGGTCCGACTACCCCAACCAGGTCAACAACGTCCTGTGTTTCCCCTACATCTTCCGCGGCGCGCTGGACTGTGGCGCGACCAAGATCACCGAGGCCATGAAGCTGGCCTGCGTGCGCCAGATCGCCGACCTGGCCAAGGCCGACATCAGCGAAGAAGTGGCCAATGCCTATGCCGGCAAGGAGCTGGTGTTTGGGCCTGATTATTTGATCCCCACACCGTTTGATTCACGCCTGATTCTGCGCATCGCCCCCGCCGTGGCCCAGGCCGCAGCGGACTCAGGCGTGGCGGCACGGCCTATTGCAGACATGGAGGCCTACCGCCAGCAACTGTCACGTTTTGTCTACCAAACCGGCATGTTCATGCGCCCGGTATTCAGCGCCGCCAAGGCCGTGCTGCCTGCTGCCAAACGTGTGGCCTTTGCGGAAGGTGAAGACGAGCGCGTGTTACGTGCCGCCCAGGTGGCGGTGGACGAAGGCTTGGCCTACCCGATTTTGATCGGCCGTCCTGCCGTAATCCAGGCGCGCCTGGTCAAGGCCGGTCTGCGCCTGCAGTTGGGGCGTGATGCGGACTGCGTCAATCCCGAAGATGACCCACGCTTCCGCCAGTATTGGGAGCTGTACCACAAGCTCATGGGCCGGCACGGCATCACGCAAGAGGCTGCCAAGGCCGCAGTGCGCCGCTCCAACACGACGATTGCCGCGTTGTCGGTCAAGCTCGGCCATGCCGATGCCATGCTGTGCGGCATGGTGGGGCGATACGACGTGCACCTGGGCCACGTGCGCGACATCATTGGCCTGCGCGCCGATGCGCCCGGTCTAGCCGCGATGAATGCGCTGATGCTGGAAAAATACGCGCTGTTTATAACCGACACGTATGTGAACGAAGACCCCACGGCCGAGCAACTGGCCAGCATCGCACTGATGGCGGCGCAAGAGGTCAGCCGCTTTGGCCTGCCGCCCAAGGTCGCCTTTTTGTCGCACTCCAACTTCGGCTCCTCCGACCGCCCCTCGGCCCGCAAGATGCGCTTGGCGCGCGAGCTGTTCACCAAGATGGCACCCGATATCGAGTGTGATGGCGAGATGCAGGGTGATGCGGCTTTGTCCGAGACGGTGCGCCGTTCGGCTTTGGCGGATACCACGTTGCACGGTGAAGCCAATCTGCTGATCTGCCCGAACTTGGATTCAGCCAATATTTTGTTCAATGTGCTGAAGATGACGGCGGGCAATGGCGTGACGGTGGGACCTATCCTGCTGGGTGCGGCGGCGTCGGCGCATATTCTGACGCCATCGGCTACCGTGCGGCGGGTTGTCAACATGACTGCACTTGCTGTGGCGAATGCGGCGGCGTTTGCCTAGTCACGGGGGCGCCATTATGTTCGCGGTACAGGCCAACGCCTGCGGTATTGACGTTGGCGGCTGAATCTCTCCGTCAATCACGCAGTGCTGGGCACAAGCTGTGCCGGGTTGGGGTGGCGCCTTGCAGGCATCGCGGTTGATGCCGCCACCCCGGCCTTTGCCAAACGCGCTGCTCCGGTGAGCCCATAAATCGTGCATGATGTTTCTGTAAAGGGAGAAAAAAATATGAAATCTGTCGGTCAAATGTTCAAGACCATGCTGGCCGCACTGGTGCTTCCAACCGTCTTTCTGGCGTTTTCGCTTTTTAAGCTGGGTCAAGCCAATGACAACCTCTCTCAGGTAAATCTGTCTCGCTACACGTCGTATTTGTTGGCCGACGAGTTGCGGCAAAGCTCCGATGATCTGACCCGTTTGGCACGCACATACGTCGTGTCGGGTGACGATGAATGGGAGAAACAGTATTTCGAAATACTGGATATCCGTAACGGCAAGAAGGCCCGTCCCAATCAGTACGAAAAAATCTATTGGGATTTTCGGGCCGTCGGGATCGACCCTGCACGTGGTGTGGGAGAAACCGTGCCTTTGCAGGAGCTGATGAAGCGTGCTGGTTTCACGGATGCAGAATTCGGCAAGCTTAAGGAGGCGCAGGCCAATTCTGATGACCTCGTGAAGACTGAAACGGTCGCCATGGGCCTTGTGAAAACCAAGGACGAAGCGGAACTGGCCAAGGCGCGCACCATGATGCACGACAAGAGTTACCACCAATTCAAGGCCAAGATCATGAAGCCGGTGGACGAGTTTCTGACCCTGGTCGACACGCGGACACAGGGCGAAGTGGGGGCCGCCATTGCTGTCAAGAATACGTGGTACTCCGCTTTGATTTTTGCAGCCGTGCTCAATGTGCTTCTCGCCGCCGCGTTTTTATGGGCGATGACGCGTTTCATCATGCAGCGCTTGGGTGCAGAACCGATGGCTGTGCGGGATGCCGCGGAGGCGGTGCGCAGTGGTGACTTTACGGTGGACATCCATGTTCAGCCCGGTGACTCCACCAGTGTCATAGCTGCCATGAAAGCCATGCGTGTTCAACTCGCCGAAGTAGTCTCCAATGTGCGTCGAAGTTCTGAGACTGTGGCCTTGGCCAGCGGAGAAATTGCGCAGGGCAATACGGACCTTTCCAATCGTACTGAATTACAGGCAAGTGCGCTTGAAAAAACCGCGTCTTCGATGGAACAACTGGGTGCTGCCGTGAAACAAAATGCCGACAGCGCCCGCCAAGCCAACCAGTTGGCCGTGAATGCTTCTACCGTTGCCGTGCAGGGTGGTGAAGTCGTGGGCCAGGTTGTGCAGACCATGAAGGGCATCAACGAATCGAGCCGCAAGATCAGCGACATCATCAGCGTGATTGATGGCATAGCCTTTCAGACCAATATCCTTGCACTGAATGCGGCGGTAGAGGCCGCCCGTGCCGGTGAGCAGGGCCGCGGATTTGCGGTCGTTGCGTCGGAAGTGCGTTCGCTGGCGGGCCGTTCCGCCGATGCGGCCAAAGAAATCAAGTCCCTCATCAACGCCAGTGTGGAGCGCGTAGAGCTGGGAACCGCGCTGGTCGACAAGGCGGGCGAAACCATGACCGAAGTGGTGAGCTCGATCAAACGCGTGACCGACATCATGGGAGAGATCAGCGCCGCAAGCAACGAGCAAGCCTTGGGTGTTGCACAGGTGGGAGAGGCGATCAGTCAGATGGACCAGACCACGCAGCAAAACTCCGCGCTGGTCGAGCAAATGGCTGCAGCAGCCTCCGGCCTCAAGTCTCAGGCAGGGGAACTGGTCGACACGGTTGCGGTATTCAGGCTCGATGAAGCGAAACACCACAGCGCCAGACAACACGTACGCTCGACGATGCCAAACAGTGTGCCATTCTCGAGTGGTGAGCGGCGGTCCCATGAAGCGATATCCGTCAAGCCAAAGTCTGCTGTAAAGAGACCTGTTGCGGCCAAACCGGCGCCATTACCAAAACCGATGGCTACGGCTAAGTCGGCTTCCGTAGCGGGTGGTGATGATTGGGAAACTTTTTGACCTCGCCGTAACCCACCGCCCGGTGCCCCGTCTCGCTATTGAGGGCCAATGATGCGAAAGCGGGTAATTGCCCATTGGTCATTCCAAAGTCCCCTTTACGGGGCGGAGAAACGCCAATCGTTTTCCCTGAGCTGACCCCTCCGGTCAACCCCGCGACAGCCACCCCCCGCGAACGATTTACACTAAAGGGTTTTCCCGAATCCGTCTTTTAGAACATTGCAAGGGTACCCATGAGTGCATTCCAGGAAGAAACCGTATTGAGCGTCCACCATTGGACCGACCGCCTGTTCAGCTTCACCACCACGCGTGATCCGGCGCTTCGCTTCTCCAATGGCCACTTCACGATGATTGGCCTGCGCCTGGAAACGGGCAAGCCCCTGTTGCGCGCCTACAGCATCGTCAGCGCCAACTACGAGGACCATTTGGAGTTCCTGAGCATCAAGGTGCAGGATGGCCCGCTGACATCCCGCTTGCAGCACATCAAGGTGGGCGACAAGATTGTCGTGGGTCGCAAGCCCACGGGCACCTTGTTGGTCGACTACCTGCTGCCCGGCAAGACCTTGTACCTGTTGGGTACCGGCACCGGCGTGGCGCCGTTCTTGAGCATCGTGCGTGACCCAGAGACTTACGAGAAGTTTGAAAAAGTTGTGCTGGTGCACGGTGTGCGCGAAGTGGCCGAGCTGGCCTACATGGACTACCTGACCATTGACCTGCCTGCCAACGAATTCCTGGGTGAAATGGTCCAGAAACAACTGCACTACTACCCCACGGTGACCCGCGAAACCTTCAAGAACCGCGGCCGCATACCCGATCTGTTTGAGGCCGGCACCATTGAAGCCGAGTTTGGCCTGCCCAAGCTGAACCCGGACACCGACCGCGTCATGTTGTGCGGCAGCCCGGCCATGTTGCGCGATCTCAAGCACATGCTGGAAAAGCGTGGTTTCATGGAAGGCAATACGACCAAGCAGGCCGATTTTGTCGTCGAGCGTGCGTTTGCCGAACAGTAAGTAAAACCGCGCGATACTCTCGCCACCTCTGAGCCACGCTTTCGGCCCTTCGGGGCCTTTAACTTTTTTTGCACGCCCTCCGCATGACGACTACACATTACGACCTCTACGCCATTGGCAACGCTTTGGTGGACTCCGAATACGAAGTGAGCGATGCGCAATTGCTGACCATGGGGGTCGAGAAGCGGCACATGACGCTGATCGACGCGGATCGCCGCGCCTATCTGCAGTCCCTGGTCAAGGACCAGCACTCGCGCCGCACCGGCGGCGGCTCGGCCGGCAATACGGTCGTGGCCCTGGCCCAGTTGGGCGGCCGGGCGTTTTATTCGTGCCGAGTGGCCGATGACGAGCTGGGCGCCTTCTACCGCGACGACCTTGCCGCCAATGGTGTGGCCAGCAACCTGACGAACAGCCAGTCGCCCGCCGGCCAGACCGGTAGCTGCATGGTCATGGTCACGCCCGATGCTGAACGCAGCATGAGCACTTTTTTGGGTGCCACGGCGGACATTGACCACACCTCTCTGCACCCGCAGGACATAACACGCTCCAAGGTCTACTACATGGAAGGTTACTTGGCCGCGTCACCCACGGGCCTGGACGCAGCGCTCAAGGGCCGTGCCATTGCCAAGGATGCGGGTGTGGCCCTGGCCGCAACACTCAGCGACATGAGCATGATCAACTTCTGCCGCGCTGGGCTGGAAGCCATGCTGGGCGATGGGCTGGACTATTTGTTTTGCAACGAAGAAGAGGCCCAGGTCTGGTGCGCGTCGCAAGACCTGGACGCGAATTGCGAGAAACTGGGCAAGCTGGCCCGTACCGTCTGCCTGACCCGTGGTGCCAAGGGTTGCCTGGTGCTGGAAGCCGGGCAACGCACCGAAGTGCCGGCCGCCAATGTGGTCGCCAAGGACACGAATGGCGCCGGTGACATGTTTGCCGGATCTTTTTTGTACGCGGTGACGCACGGTCACAGCCACGCACAGGCCGCCTGGCTGGCGAATCAGGCGGCGGGCAGGGTGGTTACGCAATACGGCAACCGCTTGACACTGGATGCCATGGCCGAGATCAAGGCCAGCTTCGCACAACACGTGAAGGCATAGATAGGGCGATAACCGTTCGCCCTGAGCTTGTCGAAGGGCTCAAATCGAACGAAATGGTTGCTGCGCTCAGTAAATACCGCGACTCTTGCGTTGCTCCACCCGGTACGGCGGCAGGCCATTGAGCATGCGTCGGCCGTAGGCAGTTTGTACCAGACGTTTGTCGTAACAAATGACCGCGGCGTGGTCGTCCTCGGTGCGGATCGCGCGGCCGGTCCACTGCAGCAGCTTGATGCCGGTGGCCGGAATCACCAATTCGTTGAACGGGTCGCGGCCCACGCTGCGCAGCCACTCGGCACGTGCCTCGTCCACCGGTTCCGAGGGTGGCGCAAACGGCAGTTTGGTGATGAACACGGTTTCGCACAACGCGCCCGGCAGGTCCAGGCCTTCGCCAAAGGACTGCATGCCAAAGATGACAGAAGGCAAGCCAGATTCCACCCGTGCCATATGGGCACCCAGCAGCCGCGTGCGAGACTGCGTACCCTGCACCAGCACCACTTCCATCAGGCTGGCGGGCAGGGCATCAGTGGCGGTGCGCATCTGGGCGCGTGACGTGAATAACACCAGCGCGCCGCGTTCCACGTTCTTCAGGTCAACCATCAGTTCGGCCACCATCTCGCGGGTGTAGGCATCGGCCTGCTTGGGCTCGGCCTGCGTCAGCACAACGGTCAGCGTGCCCTGTTTGGCGTAGTCAAAGGGGCTGGCCACTTCCAGCGCCTGCACATTGGGGTTGTTGATCAACCCGGCCTCGTGCAGAAAATAATCAAAACTTCCGCAACTGGTCAGGGAGGCCGAGGTCAGCACTGCGCCGCGCACCTGGCTCCACAAGAACTGGCGCAGCAGGTCACCGGGAACGATAGGGCAGGCGTGGGCGGTCATGGTCAGGTAGCCGTGCTCACTCTCGGCTTGCAGCCATTTGGCCAGGGGCTGGGGGCCATGCTCGAGCAGCAGGCTGGCGGTAGCCACCACGCTGTTCAGGCGCGGCGCCAAGGCACCGAGTTTGGCGTAGAGCTGGGCACACAGCGTGGCCTGTGTCGGGTCTTCCTTGGCAACCGCCTTGACCTCCAGGCCCAGGGCTTCCAGGGCCTTGGACAGCCCTGCGGCTTGCGCGTGGATTTGCGTCACTGGCTCCACCAAGGCCTCGGGCAGCTTGCCGTGGGCAAAGCGCAGCGTGCCGTCCTGGCCTTCGCCTTGCGCGTTCTGGCCGGTCTGCTCCCAGACCAGTTCCATGGCCATACGGGCGAGCTGGGTCAGCGCGCCCTTGAGCTGGCTGGTCACGGTGGCCACGTCTTCACCCACATGCAGGTGCAGCGCGTTGCTGACCTCGCCCAGGATCTTGGGCAGCTTGTCCAGCCAGCGCAAATTGCTCAGGTCCATGCTGCTGGAGAACTGGTCCAAGGCCACGGCGGGCAAATGGTGGCCCTCGTCAAAAATCACCAGGCAGTTGTCCAGGTCCGGCAGGGTTTTCATGCCCAGCGAGGCCAGCACCAGGTCGTGGTTGGCGACGATGACATTGGCTTCGCTAAGGCGCATGCGGGCCTCGTAGTAGCTGCAATCGCGAAAGCGCGGGCAGTGCCGCACCGTGCAGGTGTGGCGCTCAGCCGCCACGGTGGACCAGTCGCGCGGGTCGGGCGCCTCGGCCAGCGTGTCGCGGTCACCATCCCAGCTATTGGTGGCCAGCAGGGTGGCCATGCTTTCATACAGGTGGACGCGGCGTTCCTCGGCCTCTTCCTGGGACAACACGGAGCCAAATTTTTGCGGTTTCGGCGCATCGTTATCGGCGTCAAACAAATCATCTGCGGAGCCACCGTTGCCTACCAGGCGCTCCAGCTTCAGCTTGCAGACATAACGCCCGCGGCCCTTGGCCAGTGCAAACACAAAGGGCTTGTCCATGGACTGGGCCAGGGCGGGCAGATCCTTGGTCATCAACTGCTCTTGCAGCGCCACGGTGGCGGTGGAGATCAGCACCCGGGTCTTGCGCTCCAGCGCCAGCGCGATCGCGGTGGATGCATAAGCGGCCGACTTGCCGACACCGGTGCCAGCCTGCACCACGGCGATGGCCTTGGTCGGCGTGGGGTGTTCACCCAGGTCGGCGCGGGCCAGCGTGGCGGCCACACAGGCAGCCATTTCGTGTTGGCCCAGGCGCGGACGAAAACCGGGTGTGGCGCCAACCACTTTCTCAAAAGCCGCCAGTGACAGGTCGGCCAATACGTCAGAGCTCAAACAAATTCATCCAGAAAGAAGGGGAGAGAAGGGGAGCGCGATAATTCGCGGTCGGCGCGGGTTTGTTCCCGCGTTGGCCAGTGCCAAGTTTGGTGTATTTTGACCTACGCCGATTGCGCCCGCTTTTCACCCACTCCGGAGCTCTCTGTATGAACACCGTCCACGCCCCCATCATGGCCGATTCGCGCCGAACGTTTTTGAAAAATTCGGCGGTAGCCCTCGCCGGTGCTTCATTACCTGCTATCAATTTTGCGAGCACGGCAGCAACCGCTGAGCGCACGTTCAGTCCGCTGCCCGGCAACTGGCGGACCTTTGAGCTGACCACGCGGGTCGACATCCTCAAACCCCAGGGCGTAACCAAGGTCTGGTTGCCCATTCCATCGGTCAACACCGACTGGCAACAATCCCTGCTCAGCAGCTACTCCAGCAATGGCACGGCCCGCATGGAAGACGACGACCATTACGGCGCACGTATGTTGTACGTGGAGTTTGCCGCGAACGAGGCCAAGCCCTTTGTCGAGCTGACCAGCACGGTGCGCACGCAAAACCGGGCCCAGAACTGGGGCCAGAAAAACGCCGTGGCGGAAGACGCCGATACGCTGAAGGCCTGGACGCAGCCCACGGCACTGCTGCCCACCGATGGCCTGGTTCGCAAGACGGCACAAGCCGCCATCCGCGGCGCCAAGACCGATGTGGAAAAGGCCCAGAAACTGTATGACTGGGTGGTGACCAACACCTACCGCGAACCCAAGGTGCGCGGCTGCGGCGCCGGCGACATTGCCAGCATGCTGGAGACCGGCAACCTGGGTGGCAAATGCGCCGACCTGAATGCGCTGTTTGTCGGCCTGTGCCGCTCCGTCGGCCTGCCGGCCCGTGACGTGTACGGCCTGCGTGTGGCGCCCAGCGCCTTTGGCTACCGTGAACTGGGTGGCAACCCAGCCAGCCTCAAGGGTGCGCAGCATTGCCGCGCCGAGGTCTACCTGGCGGGTTATGGTTGGGTGGCGATGGACCCGGCCGATGTCGCCAAGGTGATGCGCCAGGAAACGCCGGAATGGATCAAGTCCGCGCAACACCCGCTCATCGTTCCCGTCAACCGGCATTTGTTCGGTGGCTGGGAAGGCAATTGGGTTGGCTACAACATGGCCCACGATGTGGCTTTGCCCCACGCAAAAGGCCCCAAATTGGGCTTTTTCATGTACCCCACGGCTGAAAACGCGGGTGGGCGATTGGATTCTTATGACCCGGATCAGTTCAAATACCAGATCACTGCCATAGGGATTAACGCTTAAGCGGTTTAGAGTCTTTTAACAGTGGTTTAGGCCACGTATCGGGTATTCTGTAGTCCCAACCAACAAGGAGATACCCGGTGGCCAAACCCAAACTGATTCTGGACTATGTTTTCGACCATGAAGCGAAGTTGGCGGATAGGGTCTACCTGACGCAGCCAACGGGCGGGGGCCAAGTGGTCGATTACACCTGGAAGCAGACACTGGACCAGTCGCGGCGCATGGCGACCCATTTGAAGGCGCAGGGTCTGGAGCCGGGTGCACGGGTGGCGATTCTGTCGAAGAATTGCGCGCACTTTTTCATGGCCGAACTGGCGATCTGGATGGCGGGCTGCACCACGGTAGCCATCTTCCCGACCGAGACCGCCGAGACCATCGGCTACGTGTTGGAGCACAGCGGCGCCAGCATGCTGTTTGTCGGCAAGCTCGACACCTGGGACCAGCAAAAACCCGGCATTCCCGCCAGCCTGCCGTGTATCTCTTTCCCCTTGGCACCCAAGAACAGCTACGAGCAATGGGATGCCATCACCGGGCGCACCGCACCGCTGGCCGGGCGTGTTGCGCGCAACGGCAGCGACATCGCCATCCTGCTCTACACCTCGGGCTCCACCGGCACGCCCAAGGGCGTGATGCACAGCTTTGAGCGCATCACCAAGGTCAGCGAAAACATCTCCAAGGACATCAAATCCCGCATTGGTGATATTGATGACAACCGCATCTTGTCTTACTTGCCGCTGGCCCACGTGTTCGAGCGCGCATGGGTGGAATGTATGTCGATGATCGATGGCAAGACGCATGTCTTCTTCGCCGAGTCGCTGGACACCTTCGTCAAGGACTTGAACCGCGCGCGGCCCACGACCTTTATCTCGGTGCCGCGCCTGTGGCTCAAATTCCAGCAGGGCGTCTTCACCAAGATGCCGCCCAAGAAGCTCAACCGCTTGCTGAGCATTCCGATTCTGAGTGGCATCGTCAAGCGCAAGGTGTTGAAGAACCTGGGGTTGGACCAGGCTCTGCTGGCCGGCAGCGGCTCCGCGCCTATCCCCGCCGAGTTGATTTCCTGGTACCGCCGTCTGGGGTTGAACCTGGTCGAAGGTTATGCGATGTCGGAAGACTTTGCCTACTCGCACAACTCCACACCCGAGATCAATTCACCCGGCTGTGTCGGTGTGCCCCTGCCAGGTGTCGAGGTCAAGATCAGCGAAGAGGGCGAAATTCTGATCAAGTCACCCGGTCAATTGGTGGGCTACTACAAGCGCCCCGATCTGGATGCCGAAGTGTTCACATCCGACGGCTACTTCCGCACCGGTGACCGCGGTGAGCGCCGCGCCGATGGCCTGTTGAAGATCACCGGCCGGGTCAAGGAGCTGTTCAAAACCTCAAAGGGTGAGTACGTGGCGCCAGCGCCTATCGAGAACCGCCTGAACGCGCATCCGCTGGTGGAAATGAGCATGGTCTCTGGCCTGGGCCAGCCCGCTGCCTACGCCATGGTGGTGCTGGGCGAGGCCGAGCGCCCCAAGCAAAAAGACCCGGCTTTCCGCAAGGAAGTGGAAGCCCAACTGACCCAATTGCTGAAGGACGTCAATGCCGAGCTGGTCAGCCACGAAAAGCTGCAGTTGATCGTCATCGCCCAGCAGCCATGGACCATCGAAAACGGTTTCCTGACCCCCACCATGAAGATTCGCCGCGCGCGCATCGAGGGTGAAGTCGCCCCCAAGGTCGACGCTTGGTACGGTGGCAAAGACAAGGTGCAGTGGAGCTGATCTAGCAGAAGCAAAAGAAAAGGCCCCGAGGGGCCTTTTTTCATGGGGCGATGCAACTGGTCAGCGCGGCAGCCGGGGCGCCGTAGACCGGCTGAGGGCGGTGGGCCTGCTGGTGTGGCCGGCACTGTGTCCGCCACCGTCCGAGCGCAGCTTGAACACCGCCACCACCTGCACCAGGTCCTGCGCCTGGCTCTTGAGGCTGCTGGCCGCGGCGGCCATTTCTTCTACCAATGCGGCATTTTGTTGCGTGGCCTGGTCCATCTGCGTCACCGCTTCGCCGACCTGTGCGACGCCCTGGGACTGCTCGTTGCTGGCGGCGCTGATCTCGCCCATGATGTCGGTTACCCGTTTGATGGAGCTGACCACCTCGTTCATCGTGCTGCCGGCCTGGTCCACCAGTGCGGTGCCGTGTTCCACACGTTCCACGCTGGCATTGATCAGCATCTTGATTTCTTTCGCCGCTTCAGCCGAGCGCCCGGCCAGTGAACGCACTTCGCTGGCCACCACGGCAAAGCCTCGACCCTGTTCACCGGCCCGCGCGGCTTCCACTGCGGCATTGAGCGCCAGGATGTTGGTCTGAAACGCAATGCCATCGATGACACTGATGATGTCCGCGATCTTGCGGCTGGACTCGTTGATGCCCTTCATGGTTTCGACCACCTGGTCCACGACCTTGCCACCCTGAACGGCCACGCTGGATGCGCTTTGTGCCAACTGGTTGGCCTGGCGGGCGCTGTCGGCATTTTGTTTGACGGTGGAGCCCAGCTCTTCCATGGAGGCAGCGGTTTGCTCCAGCGCGCTGGCTTGCTGTTCGGTGCGTGCGGACAAGTCGTTGTTGCCCTCGGCGATTTCGGCGCTGGCCGTGGCCACACCTTCCGAACCCGTGCGGACTTGCCCGACGATGCCCGAGAAGCTGTCGCGCATGGACTTGATCGCGTGTAACAGGCTGGAGGTGTCGTTGCTCTTGAGCGGAATGTCGACCGTCAGATCCCCCTGCGCAATGCGGTGTGTGACGTCTGCTGCAGCGGCTGGTTCACCGCCGAGTTGGCGCAGCACGCTGCGCGTGATCAGCACGCTCAGACCCAGCAATAGCCCGGCCAGCACCAGCGTGCCCAGACCGGCGTTCACGACGCGTTTGGCGATGGACGTGTCCACCGTGTCCAGGTACACGCCGGAGCCAATGATCCAGCCCCAGGGCTCGAAGCCCTTGACGTACGACACCTTTTGCACCGGTTTGTCGCTGCCGGGCTTGGGCCACATGTACATCACAAAACCACCGCCGCTGGCCTTGACGGTTTTGACAAACTCCATGAACAGCTGCAGGCCGTTGGGGTCTTTGTTGTCGGTCAGGTCCTTGCCATCCAGTTCCGGCCTGATGGGATGCATGACCATCTTGGGGCTCATGTCGTTGACCCAGAAATACTCATTGCCGCTATAACGCATGGTCTTCAGCGCCGCCAGTGCACGCTGCTTGGCCTCGTCATCGGGCATCTTGCCGGCCGCCACCTGGTTATGGAAGTGCGCCACCATGGTGTGCGCGCTCTCCACGGTCTGTCGCACACCGAGTTGGCGTTCCTCCAAGATCACCGTTCGCTCGGTCCATAGAAAGATCGCGGTCAGTATCGCTATGCCCAGGATGGAGCTTGTTATCAGCAGGCCCAGGCGTTTGGCGATTGTGGTGGAGTGAAGACTAAACATGGTGGCGCTCTCCTCGTTGTAATCGTGGCAGACGCTGCTGCTGGTTTCAGCCGCATTGTGGTGTGCTTATGCGCAAATGTCACGGCCTGCTTTTGTTGCGGCGCACGCGCAAGACCGGCATGGCCCGCCGTGGCGAGGGGTCAGGCAGCCGCAGGTGGCAGGGGCTGCAATTGGTGCTGGCTGGCAAACTGGCGTGGCGCGCCACTGAGCGGGTCCACAAAGGCGATGGACTGGGCCAGCAACTGCAGCGGCCGGGCATAGTCGGCGCTGCCCTCGGGCGTCAATGTCGGGTAGATGCCATCCCCCACAATGGGCAAGCCCAGTGCCGCCATGTGCACGCGCAACTGGTGGCGCTGCCCGGTGACGGGCTTTAGTGCATAACGTGCGAAGCAACCCAGTACCTCTATTGGCGTGATGTGCGTCAGTGCATTGGGCACACCCTCCACCTCGGTCTGTTGCATGAAATGCGCCGATGGGGTAATGCGGCTTTCGCGGCGCAGCGGCCAGGGCAAATCCGGGTTCCACGGGGCCACACATTCGTAGGTCTTGTCGACCTGGCGTGTGCGAAACAGTTCCTGGTAGGCGCCGCGGCTTGCCACTTGTTTGGAGAACAGCACCAGGCCCGCGGTGTCACGGTCAATGCGGTGGATGGGGGATAACGCATCCAGGCCCAACGCGTTTTTCAAGCGTATCAACACCGTCTCTTGCAGGTATTTTCCGGAAGGCAGTACGGGCAAGAAGTGGGGTTTGTCCACCACCAACAGATGTTCGTCTTGCCACAACACCACGGCTTCAAACGGGATGTGCGCTTCGGTGGCTACGGCGCGGTAGTAGTAGAGGCGACGCCCGGCTTCAAAGGGGGTGTTGGCCGCGATGTGTTGGCCGCGGTCGTCGACCACATCACCGTCTTGCAGGCGTTGTGCCCACACGTCAGTGGATACGCCAGCAAAGCGCGCGGTCAGGAAATCCAGCATATTGGTCCACGCGCCCGGCAGCGTGACGACGCAACTGGGGCCGACCCCGTTGCGGTCAGGCGGCGGGTTGGGCCGGTGCAGGCTCATTTGCGGGTGTGTATCAGCCGTTCGCCCTGAGCCTGGCCTGTCCTGAGCTTGACGAAGGGTCGAAGGGCGCTCTGGCCACATGCCCGACAGGCTTCGACAAGCTCAGCCCGAACGGAGCGACAAGGGTCGGCCGAGGGCGTCATTGGATCCGTTCAAACACCAGATCCCACACGCCGTGGCCCAGCTTGATGCCGCGGTTTTCGAACTTGGTCAGTGGACGGTAGTGCGGCTTGGGTGCATAACCCTTCAGCTCGGGGTTGGTGGCCAGCGCACGGTTCTTCAGCAGTGGTTCTGCTGTCAGCACTTCGAGGATCTGCTCGGCATAGGGCTGCCAGTCGGTGGCGCAGTGTATGTAGCCACCGACCTTGAGCCGGCGCGCCAGTTTGGCCACCAGCGGAGACTGGATCAGCCGGCGCTTGTTGTGTTTGGTCTTGTGCCAGGGGTCGGGGAAGAAGATGTGCACACCGTCCAGGCTGTCCAGCGGCAGCATGTGGTCGATCACCTCGACCGCGTCGTGCGCGCAGATGCGGATGTTGCTGATGTTCTGCTCGCCAATGCGCTTGAGCAGCGCGCCGACGCCGGGCTCGTGCACCTCGCAGCACAGGAAGCGGGTGTCGGGCAACACGCCGGCAATGTGGGCTGTGGCCTCGCCCATGCCGAAGCCGATTTCAAGGACTATGGGCGAGGGGCTTAAGCCATTCTGGCCTGTAGCCCTCGTGGAATCTACATATACCGCTTCGAAATTAATAGCGCCTTGCTGGTAGGGCAGCAAGAACTTGGGCCCTAGTTCTTCAAACGCCTTGGCCTGGCCGGTGGTCGTGCGGCCTGCGCGTTTCACAAAGCTCTTGATGGTGCGCATGAAGGGCTTGGTATCTGGCGCGACCGCAGTTTCGGGCGCGTCCAATGCATCGGGGAGGGGTGTCTGGCTGTTCATTCAGGGTCTTTCGAGGGGCGGGCGCTGGGCCGGCGGGCAGGCCTGCATTGTAGGCAAGCGGGCCAAGTGCGAGAGCTTGGCACCGGGAGCTTCAGGGCGCTTATCCGGCCACCGGCAAACTTCCCGCCGCCTTGACTTCCTTCAGCGAAAAGCTGGTCGTAATTTCCTTCACCCCCGGCAGGCAGCGGATCTTGTTGCGCACCAGCGTGGAGAAGCTCTCCAGGTCCACCTCCACAGCCTCGATCAGGTAGTCATAGTTCCCTGACAGGTTATGGCAGGACACGACCTGGGGCAGGGCCATGACCTCGCGCTCGAAGGCGGCCGTGGTCTCGGCCGTGTGGTTTTGCATTTGCAGGTGGATGAAACCGGTCACGCCATAACCCAGATGTTTGCGGCTCAGCGCGGCGTGGTAGCCCTCGATAACACCCGACTCCTCCAACTGCCGCACCCGGCGCCAGCAGGGTGATTGCGACAGCGATACATGCTCGGCCAGCTCGGCCATGGTCTGGCGCGCGTCGCGCTGCAAGGCCAGCAGAATGGCCTGGTCGGTGGTGTCAAAAGGCTTCATGGGTGAATTTTGCCTTGAATGGCTTTGATTTAATAATTTTTACCCCAATCAAAGACATTTGACATGAATTTTGCGAAATTTATCCCGCCCGGCTGCATAAAAATTCTCCTATACAAAACCCATAGGAGACCACACCATGAAAGCCAACGACCTGCCCTTCGATTCCATCCCCGCAGCCGCCAAGCCCAAGGCCGGTGGTTTCAGCACCCGTGCTATCCATTGGGGCTACAACCCGGCCGACCACCAGGGCGCGCTGGTGCCGCCGCTGTACACCTCGTCCACCTTTGCCTTCCCCGACGTTGCGTATGGCGCACGTTGTTTTGCCGGCACCGAGCCGGGCTACTTCTACACCCGCATCGCCAACCCCACGCTGGCCTTGCTGGAAGCCCGCCTGGCCAGCCTGGAGCAGGGCGCCGGTGCCGTGGTCTTTGGCTCGGGCATGGGTGCCATCACGGCCACCCTGTGGTCCATGCTGGAGCAGGGCGATGAAGTGCTGGCCGACATCACGCTGTATGGCTGCACCTTCGCCTTCTTGAACCACGGTCTGACCCGTTTTGGCGTCACCGTGCGCCATGTGGACATGACCGACCCCGAGCAGGTCGCACAGGCCATGGGCCCCAAGACCAAGGTCGTCTATTGCGAGACGCCCGCGAACCCGAATATGCGTTTGGTGGACATAAGCGCCGTGGCAGCCATTGCCCACCAAGGCGGCGCCAAGCTGGTCGTCGACAACACCTACTGCACGCCCTACCTGCAGCAACCCCTGCTGCTGGGCGCCGATGTGTCGGTGCACTCCATGACCAAATACCTGGGCGGCCATGGTGACCTGACGGCCGGTGCTGCGGTGTTTGCGGACGCCGATCTGGCCAAGCATGTGCGTCTGGTGGGCCTGAAGGACATGACCGGTGCCGTGATGTCGGCGCAAGACGCGCAGTTGGTGATGCGCGGCCTCAAGACCTTGACGCTGCGCATGGACCGTCACTGCCAAAGCGCACAAACCGTTGCTGAGTTGCTGGAAGCCCACCCGGCCACGGCGGTCGTACATTTCCCGGGCCTGCCCAGCTTCCCGCAGCATGACCTGGCCAAGCGCCAGATGCGCCAGTTCGGCGGCATGATTGCGTTTGAATTGAAGGGTGGCTTGGAAGCCGGCATACGCTTCATGGACGCGCTGCAACTGGTGACCCGCGCCGTGAGCCTGGGCGATGCCGAGACGCTGGCCCAGCACCCGGCCAGCATGACCCACAGCACCTACACGCCCGAAGAGCGTGCCGCTTGTGGCATCAGCGAAGGCCTTGTGCGGCTGTCGATTGGCCTGGAAGATATCGAAGACATCGTGGCCGACATCACGCAGGCACTGGCCTGCGTGGCCGTTGCGCAAGCGGCCTAAACCATTGCCTGAACGGCAAACTTGCCCGGCATGCTGATCACCGTATCAAAGGCACGGTAGCTACTGTCGGTATCGGAACTGCGGAACACCAGTTTTATGGTTCCCTCTTCGCGCTCGACAAAACTTTTGACGGCGTCCATGCCAACACCCCGGCCCGATATCTCTGTCACCAATGCCGCAGTAGAGAAGCCCGGGGCAAAAATGAGTTGCGCAATTTCTTCTGGGCTGGGTTGCTGATCGGCCGCCAAGAGGCCCTTTTCAATGGCCCTTTGCCGTATCAAGGCAACCGCCAGTCCAGCACCATCGTCGCCAAGCTTCAACACGACGCGGCCGTCTGCCAATGACACATCCAAGTTGATGTGCCCCGCCGCAGGTTTGCCTTTGGCCAAGCGTTTTTCTGGCGCCTCAATACCGTGATCCATCGAGTTTCGGTACAGATGCATGAAGACGTTCTTCAGCAAATCGGCAATCTGTGTGCGAAGCACAATGTTGTGGTCGTCGATGCTGACTTTGGGCGGCTCTTTGGACAACTCCTTGGCAAGTGAAGGGAGCGATTCCACGATGCCCTCCAAAGCTTCCTGAACACGCACAGTGCCCAGCATTTTCAACATGTTGTGCACCCGCAGGTGTGCTGCCCGCATCACCTCCAGGTCATCCCCACGCACAGAGTCGTCCATCATGTCCAGCGCGTCTTGAATGTCTTGCTTTTGCACCATGAGGTATTTCTCGACACCCGCGCGACGCCCCGGTCCTGTTCTGCCCAGTTTGACTTTGTTGATATGTGCGTATTCTTCAACGGCCGCCGACGCGCTGGTCAGCTCACCGAGCAGCTTTTCCTGGTCCCACACGGCCTCTGGATTTGTGCGCAGTTCTTCGTAGCTCTGTTCGGCTTCGTGAACCAAGTTTGTCAGGTGTAGCAAGCCGTAGGTACGCGCATTGCCTTTGATGGTGTGCATGTTGCGAAACAAATGGGTGGTCGTATCGGGGTCAAGGCCACCCGTGGGAGTGGCGCCCACGTCTTCGATGATTTTCTTGTTTTCAGCCAGGAATTCGACTGAGCCTTCAATAAACCCGGAGAATTTCTCTTGGCTGATGGCCAGAATTTGGCCAATGATGTCGAGCTCGCGTTTTTGCTGCCCTGCCTCTGCTGCCAGGGCCTTGAGTTCGGTCACGTCGCGTACGCACAGCATGAGTTTGTCGACGATGCCGCTGTGGTCAGAAATCGGCGACCAGCTCAGCGCAACCGCTTTCACGCGCCCATCAGGCATCGTCAGGTCGAAGTCGGTAACGAGCAAGTGCGAGTTGAAGTCGTACTGCATCTCATCCTCGCCAATCACAGAGTCGATGGTGGTGTCGATTTGCGACAATATGTCGGCGCCAAGGTTGGAGCCGCTGAATACCAGCTCCATCACCGGCCGATCAGCGATATCGTTGGTTTCAAAAATGGTGGCCATGTAGGCGGAATACTCGGGGTGGATGTGCCCGCCCTTGACCACCGTCAGCACACCCTGTGGCATGTTCTGCAGCATGGCATTGATGTCGTTGGTTTTCTGGCGGAGCTGCTCGGTGCGTTCTGCCAGGCGGTGCTGCATTTCGTGCAGGGAGTACAACAGGCTCTGTGTGTCGTTTTGGGCCAGTGTGATCTCCATGGTCAGATCGCCATCGGCAATGCGGTTGGCAATGGATTTGGCATAGGCAGGCTCGCCGCCGAGTTGGCGCAACAAGCGCCAGATCACCCAACTGCCCACTGCGATGGACATGACGACCAGCAGCAAGACGATACCAATCACCCATACCACAGAGGTCTTGTAAATCTCACCCGTCTGTTGCAGGGTGGCCAAGGCCGACTGGCTGCGCTGGGCCACCAGGGTGTCGACAATTTTTTCGACCTTGCGGGTTTCGTTGAGCAAACCGGCGTCTTCCAACGAGACTCCGACATCCATTTCCAGGTAGGACAGCGGTTGCTCCTTGACGAACTTCACATATTCGCGCAGGCGCTTGGACCACTTGGCAAGGATTTCGACCAGTTGCTTGGTCGTTGCGACCGATTCTTCGCTGCTGGACAGACCCTGAATAGCCGCGATCTTTTTATCCGCGTCGGCCAAGCTGGTCTCAATGTCTTTGCCCAAGCCTTCGCGTTCTTGTGGTGTGCTGGCGGTCAACAACTGGGTTTGTGCACGGCTGGCACGCAACACGTTACCGCGCACCTGCTCGGCGGCTTGCCCTGCGGTGTATTCCTGGTCGTAAATGATGCGGGTGGACGCATTCAGCCTCCCCATCTGAAACAGGGAGAACCCGCCGATGACTACAGCACCCGTCACCACGCAGGCAAAAGCCAGCCCCAGGCTGGCGCGCACCGACAGGCCATCGATCGCCTCACGAATCCTCTGGACCATGCCACTCGGCGCTTTAGGAGCCGGGTTGTTGGGAGGTCGCCGAACCTCTGTCCGCGAATCAGATACCACGGGCGGCGAGCTTTCTGTTGGATCAGATTCCATCATGCGATTCCTAAAGTGGACGATGCCAAAAGGTCAGGATAGCCGGGTTTGGTGCTTATGCGCCCATATTTTTGCTCATACAGACGGCGCGAACGGGCGCTCATTGGAGGCTGAACGCCAATGGCCTGCGCGGAAACAAGAGCACCACGGTAGAACCTGGCAAGAACCGTTCCATCTCTGCGCCCTTGGCCAAAGGCATTCCGCCTACGGCATAGGTACGCTCCCTACATGGGTTGCGGTGTCTCAATTACCTGGCTCCACCAAGATAGGCCGCGTATCCGATGACTTCACGGAGGATTGAGTAAAGGTCACGAAGCTCGAAGTAACGTGCATGGGCCGTGTAAACAGGACCAACGCCTGCCTGTGACAAGGCCAGCCGGCATCGTGGAATATGGAAGTATTGGGATACCACCAGCACATTGGGCCACTGATGCGCTTTGGCTATGGCCGCAACATTCTTGGCGGTGGCCGCAGTGGTTAGGCCGAGGCTGTCAACAATGATGCTGTCTAGCGGTACGCCGCGTATCACCAGGTAGTCTTTCATGACCACGGCTTCATCGAAGCCCTCGCGCCCCAAGCCACCACTGACAATGACATTCTTGAACAGCCCACGGTGATAAAGCTCCAAGGTTCTGTCAAGACGCGCAGCGAGACGGTGGGATGGTGTGCCATCCGGATTCACCGTGTTGCCTAGAACCACTGCAACGTCGGCTTCGTGGATTTCATCACTCATCCCTTGAATAACCAGCACGGTCGATGCAAGGAGGAACGCTGTAGTAGCTACTGTCGTGCTAATCGCAATAACACGCAAGAACCGGCTAGGAATCATAGTTTGTGCGCCGCGTGGCGCGAAGGTAGGGCGCCAAGGCTTTCCTCACTTGAAATCGTCCGGATCGTCTTCCGAACTAATAACGATGGTGTCCCTTCCTTCGTAAGGGATGCCTCGTTCTGTATCGTTAAATCGCAATACCCCCAAGGAGCTTCCCGCTTGGAAGCCAGCGTAACGCAGCGAGAACCGGCACGTCAGGTCCGGTAACCCATCGTGATTCACGTCTTTGAAAGTTTTGCTGCAATCGACCAACGAACTTTCAGACCCAGTTCTTCCAAATGTGATACTCGACTGCGCCACTGCTTTTGTTGCATCGAAGGTTCTTGTCGACAGGATAGAGACCGCCATCTTTCCCATGCTATTGGGGTTGATCAGGTTCGGTGTCTTGCCTGGCCGAATGTCAATGGGAGTTAAATAGCCTTGGACAGTAGTGATAACTTGCTTTGTGCCAGTCTTCGGGTCGAAAATAGAAACAGCAGTCAGCGCAGCTGAGTTTTCCGGCTGGTTAGAGAAAAGGATGCGACCATCAGGCATCCAGACAGGTGCCGTTGTTGCAATATCTCCTACTTGTCGCAAACCTGTCCCGTCCGCTTGAACCACCCAAATTTTTGAAATATCAGGCGATGATCGCTCGGCCGAGAACACAATCCCGTACTTAGACCAATTTGGATTCCAATCCGTTGCACTACCCGAGGTCAGGGTTCGCAGTCCGGTTCCGTCAACCTTGACAATCTTCAATGAAGCCTGATCAACAGTATGGGAAAAAACGATCTCGCTTCCATCTGGAGAAAAGCTGGGGTGGTTCTCCTGACCGGGCAATGCAATGACCCGCGATGGCGCAGAACCATCCGCATTCATGATCCATAAATCTTTGGATCCAAGCCGATTCGACACAAATGCGATTTTGGTACCGTCTGGAGACCATGTTGGCTGCCAGTTGCCGGACAAATCGGATGTCAGGCGAGTCAGGCCGGTGCCATCTTTTTGAATCACCCAAATATCGCTCCGGTTCGCATCACTTCTGGAAGAGTATGCAATACGTGTTCCGTCTGGAGACCACGCAGGTTCCATGTCTACATTCGTGCCAGTTGTGAGTTGCCGTGGCGATTGATCGTTTGTGCCAGATATCCAGAGGTTGCTCTGGTTGTTGTAGTCAGCGGCGAAAACCACCTCAGCGCCAGAGGGAGAGGGGGACGGATGACTCGCAGAAACGCCTGGAATCTGCGAGGCATGCCCGGCTGAAGTTATGCAAAGCAAAGCGATGGCAAACCTGGACATTATTTTTAGCTCAATGCTCCTCACTCGTCGGCTTTGAAGTCGTCTGGATCGTCATCCGCCACCAGGGTGATGTTATCGCGGCCTTCATAGGGAGTGTCATCCTTACCCAAGAACCTCAAGATTGCCATCCCATCCCCTGTCCGAATGCCGGTTGCAGGTATTTCAAAACGACATACCAAGTCTGGCTGACGGTCACCATTGATGTCTTGCCATTTTTTGTTGCATGACGAAAAGGACTGCTCACTGCCCTTGCTTCCAAATGTCAGCGTTTTTCTATTGACCGCTGTAACGGGATCAAAACCGGCCTTGGAAAGGATTGCAACAGATACTTTGCCACGGCTCTTGGGATTGATCCGATTCGGGGTTTTCCCAGGTCGAATGTCAATGGGAGTCAAATAACCTTGAACTGTAGTGACAACTTGCTTTGTGCCAGTCTTCGGATCAAATATAGAAACAGCAGTGAGCACGCCCGAATTTCCCGGCTCGTGAGAGAAAAGGATACGACCATCGGGCATCCAGACAGGTTCCGTTGTTGGAATATCTCCTACTTGTCGCAAACCCGTACCATCCGATTGAACCACCCATATTTTGGAGCGTTCTGAAGATCTTTGTGCTGAAAACACTATGCCGTACTTAGACCAATTGGGGCTCCAGTCTCTTGAACTTCCAGACGTTAGTGTTCTTAAGCCAGTTCCGTCAACCTTGACAATCTTTAATGAAGCATCATCAACGGTATGGGAAAAAACGATTTCGCTTCCATCTGGAGAAAAGCTCGGGTCGTTCTCTTGACCGGGCAATGAAGTGACCCGCCGTGGCGCAGAGCCGTCTGCGTTCATGATCCATATATCGTTGGAAGATCCCATTCGGTCTGATACAAACGCGATCTTTGAACCGTCCGGTGACCACTTGGGCTGTCTGTTGTTGGACGAATTAGACGTGAGGCGCGTGAGGTTAGATCCGTCTTTATTGATCAACCAAATGTCGCTCTGTATCGGGTTCCTAGAAGAAAAAACAATGCGCATCCCATCTGGTGACCATGCTGGATTTTCATCTGTAGTCGTGTTGCTGGTGAGTCTGCGTAGGGACTTACCATCAACGCCGACAATCCAGAGATTAGTCTGGACCTCGTAGTCGGCGGAAAAAACTATTTCGGTGCCAGAAGGTGATGAAGCCGGCTCATCCGCTGAGACTCCTTGCTTTTCAGAAGCATGGGCCGATAGCGTAGCGCAAAACAAGATAAACGCAGCTGATAACTTAAATATTTTTGTCATGGCTATTCTTTTGGTTTACTTGATCACTATTGATTGAAGAGCTGGTTTATGCCAGAAAAAATTGCAGATGCTGCCTCGTTAGGTGAGGCAGGTCTATGCATGATGTTTTCGTCGCCGCCTACATTGGTTAGAAATGCAACTTCGGCCAGAATCGCTGGCATGGTTGCTTTTCTAATCACAAACAAACTCTTTGTTTTGGGCCCCCTGTCGACTGTTCCGAGAGTGGAGGATAAGAGTGCAGATGACGAGGTCGCGAGCTGCCAACTCTTGGGCACCTCCGGCAAACCAAAAACTTCTGTTCCATTCGTTTGAGGATTGTCAACCCCATTAAAGTGGATCGAGACAAAAAGATCCGCATTGGCTTTAGTCGCAATCCTTACACGATCTTGAAGTGGTGGGCACTCAGCGGTCGTTCTCGTCATAACGACCTTGTAGCCTTTGCTGGTCAATTTATCCCTGAGACTCAGCCCGATCGATAACGCCAAAGCGTGTTCCGTATCCTTGTAGGTCGGCCCTGTCGTGCCGGTCATTCCGTCGTCGCATTTCGTTCCACCGTGGCCTGGATCGATTGCGATGATTTTGGGTTTTGGATCGGGGTAATAAGCCAGCGAGTTCTGAAGTACTTCGTTCCGGATGCAATACATATGCGATCTAGGAACGCTGGGCGTGTAATTGTTCTCTGGATTTGGGAGCGGTGGCCCCTGAACGTCCGTGCCTGCACGGTAAAACCCATCATCGCTGCCTCCCAGGGGCAAAAGCCATGCAATGCGGTAAGGTATTACCTGTCCTGCCGTATAAATACCAAGGTATTCGCAGGCGCGTTGGGGTGTATCTGAGTAGGCGGGTATTGATATTCCACCGGCAGCCCATCTTGCATGTGCCAAATTAGTTTGGCACGAAAGAATCAGATAGACAAACAGCAAGACGCTGATGTTCGTCAGGCGGAAGCGATGCTTCATAATCTTCAATACATTCACTAGAACCTCAAGGTTGTTAGGTAGATCTAGCGTGGTGGATCATAGCGACTCGAACTTTGCTGTCCCAACGATTGATCGCAGCAGCAGTGCCAGACGCAAAAACTGACGCGGACTTGTCATGTGAGGCTTCACATTCACCCCTACGTCGCAGGGTGTTGTATCGATTGGCAGGGTGAGGGTATGACCCATGGTGCGATACTGGGCATATGCGTCTTAGCTCTCCATCCGCCCATTTTCCCAGCCGCGTCTGCGCTGGGCTTTGCAGGCCCTACACCACTGCGTTTTGCAACAGATGCTGACTTGCGAGCGGAGTGTGGCGCCATGAGTTGGCGATGTTGTTGTGTCGCCGTGGTGTTGGGGACTTCGCTCACGGCCTTTGCGCAGCAGCAAGAGGCCGCACCCGTCGAACATCGGGCTGCGCCGGCGCCATCGGCATTTGAATTGCAGATCGATGCACCGCAAGCGATTCGTGATCTGTTGAACACCCACCTGGAGATCATTCGTTACCGCGAACTGACGGATCTGAGTGACACCGAATTGTCCCGCTTGATGCAGGTGGCCAAGGAGGACAGCCGCACCCTGCTGGCGACGGAGGGCTACTTCACACCCGACATTGAAGCGCAGCTGGAAATCAGCCCCAGCGACCAGCGCCGCACCGTCAGGCTGTCGCTCAAGCCCGGTGAGCCCACCGTCGTGGGTGAAATCCGGCTGCAGTTTGTGGGCGCCATCGCCCAAGACCCTGGCGCGCGTTTGCAGCGTGAAAAAGTCCAGAACGATTGGTCGCTGCGTAGCGGCATGCGTTTTACCCAGGATCGCTGGGACGCCGCCAAACTGCAGGCCGTGCAGCAGTTGAGTCGGGAGCGCTTTCCCACGGCAAGCATCGCCACTTCGCTGGCGGACATCGACCCGCTCACCCACGACGCCGGTTTGCAGGTGACGCTGGACTCCGGCCCGGCCTACCGCCTGGGCCCGCTGCGCATCACGGGGCTGGAGCGTTACGACACCGATCTGGTGACCCGGTTGATGCGTTTGCCAGTTGGTTCCAGTTATGACCAGGCCGACCTGGTGGCGGCGCAGCAGCGCCTTGCCAGCAGTGGTTACTTTGACTCGGCCTATGTGTCGCTGGATACGGAAGGCGACCCCGAGAACGCGCCCGTGGTCGTGCAATTGCGCGAAGGCAAACTGAAGAAGATCGTGCTGGGTGTGGGTGTCAGCACCGACAGTGGGCCCAGGTTGTCGGTAGAGCACACCAACCACAAGCTGCCGTGGCTGGGATGGCGCGCGTTGTCCAAGCTGTCGGTGGATAACAAGACGCGGTCCATAGCCACGGAGTTGACGGCACCGCCGGATGCGGACAATTGGCGCTGGATCACGTCCGCCCAATTGCAGCGGCAAAAGTCCGACGGTGTGGATGTCAGCAGCCAGCGCTGGCGCGGTGGCCGACGCCAGGATAGCGAACCCATGGACCGCAGCTACTACCTGGAGTACGACCGGGCCGACACGGCTGCCAGCACGGATGCCCTGCCCATCGTGGCCCAGGCGCTGAGCGTGAACTACGCCATGACCCTGCGCCGGTTTGACAACATGCCGTTTCCGTCACGGGGCTGGGGACTGGGCATGGAAGTGGGTGGTGGTGCCACGCTGGGTGCCCAGCAGGACCCATTTACCCGGGTGCTGGCCCGCGGTCGGTACTACCTTCCGCTGGCCAGCGAGGGTGCAGGTGCTGCGGCGCAGCTGCGCGCGAGCCGCCTGGTGTTGCGCGCCGAGGGCGGGGCGGTGTGGGCCAGGGATGGGGCCTCGCTGCCCAGCACCCAACTGTTCATGACCGGTGGCGACACCACCGTGCGCGGCTACAGCTACCGGGAGCTGGGCGTGGTCGGCGCCGATGGCTTGGCGGATCCCGGGCGCTACATGGTCAACGGCGGTATGGAGTGGCAGCGTCCGCTGGTGTTCGGTGGCCAGGTCTCGGCGTGGGAAAGTGCGGTTTTTGTGGATGCCGGCGCGGTCGCCGATGATCCTGGCCGGCTCAAACCCAAGGCTGGCGTGGGTGCCGGTGTCCGCTGGAAAAGCCCCATCGGACCGCTGCAGATCGATCTGGCCTACGGCGTGCATACCCAACGCCTGCGGCTGCACATGAACGTGGGTTTCAATTTCTGATGCGGGTACTGCGCTTTTTTCGTTTTGGTCTGTTCGGCCTGGTTGGCTTGTTGTTGCTGGCCTTGGCACTGTTGGCTGGCGCCTGGTTTTGGGGCGGCAGCGCCACGTCGCTCAGTACCGTGATGTCACGTGTTGCCTCCTATCTGCCTGCGGGTCAGTCGCTGGAGGTGGGCGGTGTCACGGGGTCGTTGCGGTATGGCGGGCACATCGGCATGCTGCGTTGGCGCATGGGCGAGCTGCGTGTGGAGGCGCAGAATGTGGAAGTGGGTTGGACCCTGCCGCCCCTGTGGGACAGGGAGCTTCGTTTCAGCCACCTCCGTATTGGGCAACTGCGCATAGACGACCGGCGTGCGCCCACCCCGCCGAAGGACAGCCAAGCGCCGGCCGACCTGGGCCTGCCGATGCGGGTCAGTGTGCATTTTGTTATCGACTCCGTGCAATGGCAGGGGCCACCGGCCCTGGTGGCCACCGGTTTGACCGGCAGCTACAACTTTGATAACAAACAACACAGCATGGACGTGGGCCAGGTGCATATTGCGTCTGGCACATATGCACTGCAGGCCCGATTGCAGAGTACGGCGCCGATGGCGCTGGTGGCCACGTTGGACGGTTGGGTTGAGGCGCCGGTGCCGCGCTCCGGCAAACGCGTCATGCTCAAGACTCTGGCGCGTTTGGAGGGCGATATGGCCCCGGCCAATGCGACGCTGGCCCTGCATGCCCGGTTGCGGTCTGATACCGCAGGCCAGCAAATACACAGCCCGAAAGCCACCGTGGACGCACAACTGCAGCCCTGGAAGGCCCAGCCGCTGGCGCAGGCACAAGTGCTGTGGGAGGCCCTGGATCTCGCGGCCCTGTGGCCGCAGGCACCACTCACCCTGCTCAGCGGCAACGCCAGCGTGACGCCCGCCGGGGCCACTTGGCGGGCAACGGTGGCCGCGACCAATGCCGCCAGCGGCCCATGGAATACACACGCCTTGCCCCTGCAGTCCCTGCAGGCCGAGGTGGTGTTTGACCAGGGGAGCTGGCTGCTCCAGACACTGAGAGCCCAAGGCGCGGGCGGCGAGCTGCTGGCACATGGTGAGGCTGATCCTGCGGCGGATCGAGGCGTTGCAACAAGTGCCTGGAAACTCACTGCAAGCGCGCGCCATATCAACCCCCACGCGGTCGATACCCGGCTCGACGCCGACACGCTGAACGGGGAGCTGACCGCTGCACAAACACCTGCGGGTATCCGTTTTGACGCCAAGCTGCAGGGCGCCAGTCCACAAAGCCCGCAAGGCCCACAAAAGACGCAGGGCCTGCGGCTGCAGACAGCGCAGGCGCGTGGCCTGTGGCGCGCGCCCACTCTGCAATTGGACAGCCTGCTGCTGCAAACCGGCGATGCTTCGGTGGAGGGAAAGCTGACCGTGCATACCCAGAATTTTGCGACCGAAGGAAGCCTGGCCTTGCGCCTACCCGGGCTCCAGTCCACCGTCAGCGGTCACCTGTCGGATCTGGCGGGCGAGGGCACATTGCAGCTCACACTGGGTGACGCGGCCCTGGCCACGCAATGGCTGGCCCATGTGCCCGGCGATCCGGCCCATTTGGCCGGGCTGCGGCTGCGGGGCGCCGGCGACCTACAGGCGCAGTGGCACGGCGGCTGGCACAAGCAGGGGCGCGCATTACAACTGCAGGCCCAACTGCGCACACCGCGATTGGACCTGTTCCGCGACCCCAAGGCCACCGAGCCTGCGCTGGGTCTGCGTGACACACAACTGGCGCTGTCTGGAACCCTGGGCGCCATGGACCTGCAAGTCGATTCCAAGGTACATGCCGCCAACCAGCAGTTTGCAGTGTTATCCCGGTTGCAAGGGGGCCAGGAGGCAGACGGACAGTGGCAGGGCCGTATCGATTCCGCCACCGTCACCGCGCGGGAAGCGGGCTCCACGGAAACCTGGACGGCCCGTCTGGCCCAGGCTGTGCAGGTGGCGCTGAAGCAGGACGCTACACGGCAGACGCTGGCGGTCAGTGCCGGCGCCTTGGGCTTGACCGGCCCCGTACCCGGTGCGGCCGAACTCCAATGGAAGGCCGCGCAGTGGTCCAGCGTTGTCAGCGGCAAAGCGGTGCATACGGCATGGTCCACTGGTGGCACCTTGCGTGACCTGCCGGTGGGCTGGCTGGAACGGATTGGCAAGACCCAACTGGCCAATCTGGGGCTGCGGGGTGATTTGGTGCTGGGGGGCCAGTGGGAGGCCAGCAGTGCCCAGGACCTGAACCTGCGGGTCGTGCTGGAGCGCACGGCGGGTGACCTGCGCTTGCTCGGACACGACGCGCAGACGGCCTCGCTGAGCGCCGGTTTGCGTGACACACGTCTGGTGCTGACCGCCCACAATGAAAGCCTGGGCGCCACGCTGATTTGGGACAGTCTGCGCGCGGGCCAACTGAATGCCACCGCCAGCACCCGGCTGCCTATCAAAGACGGGCGCTGGATCTGGGACCCGAACGCAGCCTTGACGGGCAAGATAAGCGCAAGCTTGCCACCGGTGGGTGTGTGGTCGCTGTTGGCGCCACCGGGGTGGCGGCTCAGCGGCTCGGTGGAGTCGGATGCGGTGTTATCCGGCACCTTGGGCACCCCCTTGTGGCGTGGCAATTTGAAGGCAAGAGACATGGCGGTGCGCTCCGTGGTGGACGGCATCGACTTCAGCCACGGGACATTGAACGCCCAACTCGACGGCCAACGCCTGGCCATTCAAGAGTTTTCGATTTTGGGTGCGGGTGGTGCGCAAGCGGGGCAACTGGTGCTCAATGGCGCGGTCGAATGGCTGCCGGCCTTGCCAGCCAGCCAGCCGCCTGCCAATGCTCTGTCACGCCTGCGTATGGAGTTGGATGCCTCGCTCTCGTCTTTGCGCGTCAGCGCGCGGGCGGACCGGCGTCTGGCCCTGTCCGGAAAACTCACCGCCCGGCTGGCCAATGCGCAACTGCTCATGCGCGGCGACCTGAAGGCGGACGAGGCGCTGATCATCCTGCCCGATGACACTGCTCCCCAACTGGGGAGTGATGTGGTCGTCCGGGGGCGTACCAACACCGATCCCGCCACGCCAGCGACCGCTGCGACAGCCAAGCCCATCACGCCCGATCTGGCCATCACGCTGGATCTGGGCCCCAGCTTTTACGTCAAGGGCCGTGGTCTGTCCACGCGCCTGGCTGGGCAGCTGGTGTTGACCAGCTCTACCGCAACCAGGGGGCAACCCCGTCTGAACGGCACGGTCAGCACCGTGCGCGGCACTTACCTGGCATACGGTCAACGCCTGGACATCGAGGAAGGTGAGCTGCGGTTCACCGGCCCATTCGACAACCCGGCCTTGAATGTGCTCGCCTTGCGGTCCAAACTGACGCAGCGTGTGGGTGTGCAAATCAATGGAACCGCGCTGGCACCCGTGGTGCGCCTGTATGCCGAGCCGGATTTACCCGAGGCCGAAAAATTGGCTTGGCTGGTGCTGGGCCGCTCTCCCGCTGGTGGCGGCGCGGAAACGGCGTTGTTGCAGCAAGCCGCCCTGGCCCTGATGGGCAGCAAGAACAAAGGCGCGTCGCCCAGCCTGGCACAGCGGGTCGGCCTGGATGAACTGTCGGTCGGTGGCGGCAACAATACGGGGCAAGCGGACAACACCGGTGCCGGAGGCGCCACGCTGACCGTTGGCAAACGCCTGTCGCAAGACTTTTATGTCGCCTACGAAACAGGCTTGGCGGGCGCGGTGGGCACGCTGCAGGTGTTTTACGATCTGTCCCGCCGGTTCAGCCTGCGCGCCAGCACGGGCACCCAAAGCGCCGTCGATTTGGTGTTCACCCATCGCTACGACTGAATCGACGCGTTGGTCTGCTCGTTTGCTCGCATTTTTTGGCATTTTGTGCTGCTGAACCCGGCTTTTTAGCTGCAGATTGGCAGCACATTTGGTGCCCGCGTTTGTATAGTCAGACCCCATGAACACTTCGCACATCCCTATGCCTCCTGTCGACACTGACCCACAAGAAACCGCGGAGTGGACACAAGCCTTCCAATCCGTTGTTGCCACCCATGGCGCCGAACGCGCGCGTTTTGTGCTGGACCAACTGGTGCGCCTGGCGCATACCGCACAGGTTGGCTGGTCACCCGAGTTGGCCACGCCGTATGTCAACACCATACCCGTCGACCAGCAGGGCAGCTTCCCCGGTGACCTGGCGATTGAAGAAAAACTCGCCTCGCTGATGCGCTGGAACGCACTGGCCATGGTGGCCCGTGCCAACGGTGCCTACGGTGAACTGGGCGGCCACATCGCCAGCTACGCCAGCGCGGCGGATTTGTTCGAGGTGGGTTTCAACCACTTCTTCAAAGGCTCACGCGGTGGTGATCTGGTGTTCTTCCAGCCGCACAGCGCCCCCGGTGTCTATGCGCGGGCCTTCCTGGAAGGCCGTTTGAACGAAGCCGACCTGGCCCATTACCGGCAAGAGATCACGGCTCCTGATCAAGGCGCACGCGGCTTGAGCAGCTATCCGCACCCTTGGCTGATGCCCGACTTCTGGCAGTTCCCCACCGGCTCCATGGGCATAGGCCCTATCAGTTCGATCTACCACGCGCGCTTTATGCGTTACCTGTCGCACCGCCAGCTGCTGGACTGCGCCGGCCGAAAAGTGTGGGGCGTGTTTGGCGATGGCGAGATGGACGAACCAGAAAGCATGAGCGCATTGACACTGGCCAGCCGCGAGAAACTGGACAACCTGGTCTGGGTCGTCAACTGCAACCTGCAGCGCCTGGACGGCCCGGTGCGTGGCAATGGCCGCATCATCGACGAGCTGGAAAAGCTGTTCCGCGGCGCGGGCTGGAACGTCATCAAACTGGTCTGGGGCAGTGACTGGGACGGCCTGTTTGCACGCGACACCTCGGGCGCACTGGTGCAGGCATTTGCCAACACCGTGGACGGCCAGATGCAGACCTTCGCAGCCAAAGACGGCCGCTTCAACCGCGACAGCTTCTTCGGCCAGAACGAAGCGCTGAAGCAACTGGCCCAGGGCATGACGGACGAACAAATCGACCGCCTCAAACGCGGCGGCCATGACATCGTCAAGATCCACGCTGCCTACGCCGCCGCTGCCCAACACAGCGGCCAGCCTACCGTGATCCTGGCACACACCAAGAAGGGTTATGGCATGGGCCAGGCCGGGCAGGGCAAGATGACAACACACAGCCAGAAGAAGCTGGACGAAGCCGCGCTGATCGAATTCCGCAACCGTTTCAACCTCCCACTGACCGACGCGCAAGCCGCGAATCTCGAATTCTTCAAGCCTGCGGACGACAGCGCCGAGATGCGCTACCTGCACACCAAGCGCACACAGCTGGGCGGTTACCTGCCGCGCCGCGAGACGGCTGCCGATGTGGTACCGGTGCCGGCGTTGAGCAGTTATGCAGCCTTTGCCACCGCCGCAGCCGGCAAGGAAATGTCGACCACGATGGCCTTTGTGCGCATGCTGGGCAATCTGCTGAAAGACAAGGAACTGGGGCCGCGCATTGTCCCCATCGTCGCTGACGAGGCACGCACCTTTGGCATGGCCAATCTGTTCAAGCAGGTCGGCATCTACTCCAGCGTCGGCCAGCGTTACGAGCCCGAAGACATAGGCTCGGTGTTGAGCTACCGCGAAGCCATGGACGGCCAGATCCTGGAGGAGGGCATCAGCGAGGCCGGCGCCATTGCCAGCTGGACGGCGGCGGCCACGAGTTACAGCGTGCACGGCCTGGCCATGCTGCCGTTCTACATTTATTACTCCATGTTCGGCTTCCAGCGCGTGGGCGACGCCATCTGGGCCGCGGCCGACCAACGCTCACGCGGCTTCCTGCTGGGTGCCACGTCCGGCCGCACCACGCTGGGCGGCGAGGGCCTGCAGCACCAGGATGGCAGCAGCCACCTGGTGGCAGCCACCATCCCCAACTGCAAGGCCTATGACCCGGCCTTTGCCGGTGAGATGGCCGTCATCGTCGACCACGGCATGCGCGAGATGCTGGTCGAGCAGAAAGACGTTTTCTACTACGTCACGCTGATGAACGAAAACTACGCCCAGCCGGATCTGCCCGCAGGTGTAGAGGCTGATGTGGTAAAGGGGTGCTATAAGTTTGATAGCTACTCACGCAGTTCTGACGAGGGCTACAGCCAGAATTCTCTTAAGGAGGTTACGCTGATGGGCTCTGGCGCCATCCTAACCGAGGTCGTCAAGGCTGCGCAGCTGTTGGCCGCGCAGGGCGTGAATGTGGATGTGTACAGCGTCACCAGCTGGAGTGAACTGGCACGTGACGGCCGCGACAGCCTGCAACGCCAGATGGCCGGTGATGCATCCGCACCCGTGCCGTTCATCGAGCGACAACTGCAAGGCAGCACCGGCCCCATCATCGCCGCCACCGATTATGTGTGTGCCGTGCCGGAAAGCGTGCGCGCCTTTCTGCCTGGGGACCGCAGTTATCTGACGCTGGGCACGGATGGCTTTGGCCGCAGTGATACGCGGGCTGCGCTGCGTGGCTACTTTGGGGTGGATGCGGCGAGTATTGTGCGGGCGGCTTTGGGGTAATTGGCCTGATGAAAAAATCCCCCACACGGTCAACGCATGGGGGACAAACTCAGCTGAGCGAACCCGACGGACCCTCAAAGGCTTTCAGAAGCTGAACAGGATGCCGGCGCTGGTGACGCTGAACTCGTCAGCATTGACATTTGTATTGGGGTCCTGGCGGTCCCACAGAACATAGAGTTGTGTGTTCTTTTCGATCCTGTGGCTGTAACCGATTTGAAATTTATTCAGTGTTCCCTTGCGGTCTGACTGCACCTCCCGCTCCATGTAGTTGGTCACAACCTGTCCCAGGCGGCCCACGGGAATGCTGGCGCCAGCGAGCCAGTAGCGCACGGAGTTTCTGGTGGTAGCGGTGTTGTTGTAGTTGTCTTGGCCCAGAACCGCCGACAACTTTGCAAATCCAAAGTCATAAGACCCAACCACCTGCCGTTTGTCGGTAAAGTTGTTGGCCGCAAAGCCGCCCGCCTTGCTGTCCGATCCATACCCTATGCCAACACCCCAGGACTTTGAGTTGTAGTTCAGCCCCACATCGATCTGTTTGAGGTCGGCCTCCGTCAAGCCGGTTCCAGGCGAGGCAACCGTGGTCGTGCCGGTGCTGGAAATCGTGTTGGTTCCGTCATTGCCAAATAGGTAGTAACGCGCCCGTATGTCAAAACCGGCAACGGTGGGGCTCATGTACCCAATGGAATTGGACGTCCTGTTGCGCGCATTCAGAACGGAAGTACCGATGGCCGTTGCTCCGGCATCGTGCACCACAAAACTCACGTTTTTGGTGATTTGTGAATACAGTGGAGAGCCCGTGGGGTTGGCGGAATCCAGACGTCCCATGGCGAATGTTCCAAACCCGGTCTGCGCACCGACAAATGCATTGCGGAAATTCGGCGATGTCAGATTGCCACTGTCGGTGGAAACACCCCATTCAAATCCATACAGCATCACCAGATCACTGTCTGTGCTGCGCGCGCCCTTTACACCCAGACGCGAGGCATTGTCGGTTTGACTCAGGATGGAGTTGCTCGCATTGGTGCGGTTATCCATGCTCAGATCGATACGCCCGTAGATGTTGGTTCCGTCGCGTTGCGTCTGCGCCGAACTGTGCTGTGCGGCAAGCGCACCAGCGATGGCTAGGCACATTGAGATTTGCTTGGTAATCAAAAAAATTGCTCCTGGTTGGTCGTTCGTAAGGGGTTATCAGCGAGATCTCGTGCGGCTGATTCTGTCCAGACAAACCCACCAGGGCAAACAACAATGATTCATCGGCGCATGACTTTTGGTCATGCCAAACGGCAGCACCAAGCGCTCAGTTGAGCACGATGCGGTTGGCTTGCGCAAGTTGTTGGTAGAAGCGGATGCGGTCCACGATCTCGGCGCGGTAGGCCTGTGGCGTGATGTCATCGGGCACGATCATGCCCTTGTCGACCCAGGTGGCCTGGGTGGCCGTTTCAGCCAGGATATTGCGCACCGCCAGGTACAACTGTTGCACGATGGGTTCGGGTGTGTTGCGGGGTGCGGCCAGGCCGGTCCAGGAGCTGAGGTTGAGGTCGGGCAACCTCAACTCGGCAAAGGTAGGCACCCCAGGCAGTTGCGGCACCCGTGATGGAGCAGCCACTGCCAGCGCGCGCAGCTTGCCATTCTTGACCATGCCCAGGTTGGAGGATAGATTGTTCCAAGTCAGTTGCACCTCACCCGACAGCAACTCGCGCAACGCCGGGCCCGCGCCTTTGTAGGGGATGTGGGTCATGGGTAGGCCGCATTGCGCGCGCAGCAGCTCCATGCTCAGGTGCGATACCGTTCCTGTTCCAGCGCTGGCGTAATTCAGTTTGCCAGGGTTGGTTTGGCCGTACCGGAGCAGTTCGGCGAAGCTGCGAACCGGCAGGTCGGCGTTGCACAGCAGCACGTTGGCCAGCCGCGCAATCAGCGTGATGGGCGCGAAGTCGTGTACTGCGTCGTAGGGCAGCTTGGGGTTGACTGCAGGGTTCACCACATGGGTGCTCTGCGAGGTGACGATAAGCGTGTAGCCGTCCGGCGCGGCGCGGGCTACGTAGGTCGAACCCAGAACACCGCCGGCACCGCCGCGGTTGTCCACCAGCACCGGTTGGCCCAGCGCACGGCCCAACCGGTCGCCGATGAGCCGGCCCGACTCGTCTACCGAGCCACCGGGAGTGAAGGGCACGACCAAGGTGATGGCCCGCGACGGGTAGGCCGCTTCCGCAGCGTGCACCGTGCCGGCGGACAACGCAGCTGTGCCCAGAAACTGGCGGCGATTCAAACGGCCTGACACCTGACAAAAGGCTTGTGTTGGTCCTGCGCCGCCATGTCAAGAAGCCATTGGCGAAATACCAGCAGCGAGGGCATGGAGGCGTGCTGCGGCGGCGAGCACAGGTAGTAACCGCGCTGCAGTTCTATGGGTATATCAAAGGGTATGACCAGCTCTCCGGATTCGACGGCGTCACGTGCCAGGCAACGGTGAATGATTGCAATGCCCATGTCGGCGATGGCCGCCTGCAGCAAGATGGAAACCTGGTCCAGTGTGGCTACGACATTCGGTTTTGCATCCACCACGCCAACGGCAGCAAACCATTGCATCCAGCGCTCCGGCGAACTGACATGTGACAACAAGGGCTGCTGGGCAAGCGCAGCGGGACCGCCCTGTGCCAGGCGTGCCGCGCGGTCGGGGTGACATACCAGCACCACGTCGCGTCCGGTGATGTACGTGCAATCCAGCTGGGGCCATTGTGTGGGGCCAAGGCCCGTGAGAATCGCCACATCTGGAACCTTGCCAGTGAAGTCTTCATCCTTGCGATAGGGCACAAATTTCAATGTGACGGAAGGATGCTTGTGTTGAAAATCGCGCAACCGCGGGATCAACCACATGCTGGAAAAGGTCGGTACGGCCGAGAGAACCAGTTCACTGCGCACCTTTCTGCTGTGCAGCAATTCCTCGCTTGCCTGTTCTATCGCCATGAGCGGTGCTTCAATGGCTTGCAGAAATTCACGGCCGCGGGCGGTCAACGTCAGCTCAGCGGTGTTGCGGTTGAACAGCTTGGTACCAAAGTGGGTTTCCAGTCGCGCCACGGATCGGCTGATGGCGCTTTGCGTCACACACAGGTGTGTAGCTGCAGCGGTAAAGCTGCCCAAACGCATGGCGGTTGCAAAGGCGTGCAACTCAGACATCGATGGAGAACGGATTTTCATGACGGGGCATTATGACCAAAAGTCATGCCTGCTTGCACCATTGTTGGTTGCCCCGGACCGGTGAGCCGGTGAGAATCACATTTGATAACACCCCTGCAACCCCTTTGGAGATAAACCATGCAATCGTTAACTTGTGGCCGCATCGTATGGGCTCTGACCTTGTGGATGGCCCATGCTGTTGCAGGTGCGGCGCCGGACCAACGTGTCGCCGCACTCGCAGCCCAAGAGAAACCGGCTTTTCTAGAATCTCTGGCCCAGTTCGTCAATATTGAATCAGGAAGCCGTGACCGCGAGGGCTTGGACCAACTGGCTGAACTCATTGCCGCAAGACTTCGGACTCTGGGTGGCAATGTGGAGTTGATCGAGCCCGGCAGCGCCGCTTCACCCGAGGTCTACCGCATGGCAGACACACCGGAAAAAATCGGGCGCATGGTCAAGGCTACTTTCACGGGAACGGGTACCCGGAAAGTCATGCTGATTGCACACATGGACACGGTGTACGAAAAAGGCACACTGGCCAAGCAGCCATTTCGCATCGACGGAAACAAGGCCTACGGCGTGGCTATTGCCGACGACAAGCAGGGCATTGCGGTTATCTTGCACGCCATATCCATGTTGCAGCAAATGGGTTTCAAGGAGTATGGGACCCTGACGGTGCTGATCAATGGCGACGAGGAGATCAGCTCACCAGGGTCGCGTGCCATGCTCACACGGCTTGGCGCAGAGCACGACTTTGTGCTCTCCCATGAAGGCGTCTACACAAAAGACGACACGTTATCGCTTGCCACGGCTGGTATTGGAGCAGCGTCCATTGTGGTTCAAGGGCGTGCTTCACACGCGGGGGGCGCCCCAGAGCGCGGCGTGAATGCGTTCTACGAGCTGGCGCACCAAATACTGCAGACTCGCGATTTGTCGGACCCTGCCATCGGAGTGAAATTCAATTGGACGGTGGGGCAGGCGGGTTACAACCGCAACGTCATACCGGCTGCAGCCAAGGCTGAGGCAGACGTGCGTGTGGTCCGAACGACGGACTTTGAGCGTGTGCAGAATGTCCTGGCCGAACGTGTGAAGCATAAGTTGCTTCCCGAGTCTGTTGTCGAGGCGCATTTTGAGTTGCGCCGTCCACCGCTCGAAGCTACGGCCGCGGGCATTACCCTTGCCAAGCATGCGCAGGCCATTTCTTCCGAATTGGGTCGCGTGCTGAACTACGATGATAAGGTTGGCGGAGGTGGAACCGATGCGGCGTTTGCCGGATTGTCCAAGAAAGCCGGGGTTGTGGAACGTTTTGGTTTGATGGGGTTCGGTGCGCATTCCGCCAATGCGGAATATGTCTTGATGGACTCCATTGAGCCACGACTCTATTTGGTCACACGCATGGTCATGGACATTGCACGCGGCAAAGTGGGCGCGCGTTAAAACGTGAGGCTTGGGCGAATTTTTGCTTTCATAGGCATTGCCAAAATCTGTTGATGAAACGTTTTCGCATTGGCTACGAACCCCTGGCCACTTTCTCCAGCCAGAAAGTCTTTCAGGTCGTCCCGTTGCGCAGCGAGGCTGGGGCCGCCACATCCCCAATTGCAAGGCCTACGCCCCATCCAATGCCATACTCGGCCCCGATGCCGTCGAATACTCCTTTGCGTTCACCATGAAACCAGTCCTGCTCGCGCTCTCATTTCTCACACAAGAACACCGCACCCAACTGTCCGAGACCTTCGAACTGGTCTATGCGCCGGATGCCCCTGGGCACCAGGCGGCCATCGCTGCGCACGGTGCACGCGTTCGGGTGGTGCTGACCATCGGGTCTGTCGGCCTGACGGCTGCCCAGATGGATGGGTTGCCGGCACTCACGCTGGTGTGTGCACTGGGCGCGGGTTACGAGAACATTGCCGTCGCATATGCCAAGGTACGTGGTATTGTGGTGGCCAATGGGGCTGGCACCAATGACGACTGTGTGGCCGACCATGCACTTGGCTTGCTGATCGCCACGGTTCGCGGCATTCCCAAGCTCGACACCGCCACCCGCGCCGGTGTGTGGCGCACCTCTCTGCCGATGCCGCCCAACGTCTCGCACAAACGCTTGGGCATTGTGGGCCTGGGCGCCATTGGCAAGAAGATCGCCCGGCGCGCGCTGGGCTTTGACCTGCAGGTGGGGTACTACAACCGTAGCGCGCGCACCGACGTCGCCTACCGTTACTTTGACGATGTGGTGTCGCTTGCCGCGTGGGCGGACTTTCTGCTGGTGGCTACGCCCGGCGGCCAGGGCACCCAGCACCTCATCAACGCCCAGGTGCTGGATGCGTTGGGTCCGCGTGGCTACGTGGTCAACATCGCGCGCGGCAGCG
>JAZKIR010000114.1:0-14333 GCA_040384785.1 Pseudomonadota bacterium | reverse complement strand
ACGCCGACACCGATGCGGACATGCAGCACAAGATCGAATACATGGCGAATGCAATTGCGGAGATTGCCACGCTGTAAAGCAGGGCCGGCCGGCACCCCGTGCCGGTCAGCGCCGCCAAGCCGCCCAGGCTCCTAGCCGGTCAAGGCTTGGTAAACCCCTGCGAGGTTCCGGCGGCTGCCGGGACCTGCGTGTTGACCAGCCGGTAGCGAGTAGCCGATTCCTGCCACCAGGGCTGGCCAGCACGTTCGGCCGGTACGCCGCCCAACGTAATGTCCGGCACCAGCGAGAAGCTTTGGCCGTTCAGCGTCACCAGTGCGGTGGCACCCAGTTGAATACTGGATGTGGCCCCAGGGAACATGCTGGGCACCAGGCTGCGCAGCGTGGCGACGTCGGCAAACGCCGGGTACAGTATTTGCCCGTTGCCTTGGGCATCAATGAAGTGGTGGTAGCCGTCATTGCCGAAGAGCAATCTTGCACTGCCAGTGCCGACACTGGTGCCCACCGCCACGCTGGGTTGTACGGAATAGAGCACGCCGTTGTAACTTGCCACGATGACGCCGTTGTCAGCCACACTGGCAACCGCTCCGGGTAGCAGTGCCAGCAACTGGTCCAGATGCACCAATGCCGGCGCTATCGTCATCGACTGGCCACCAGACACCACCTGGTACTGGCCATTGCCCACGCTGTAGATGCCATTGGCTCGCCCGTCACTGGTCTGGAAGGCCACGGGCATGAAAGCCAGGTTGCCACCTTGGTAGCCACTCAGGGTGACGGTGCCTTGCGCGCTTTGCTCAACGAACTGTAATGCCGAGCCCAATACGCTGGCCAGCTGGCTTGTCACCAGGCCCGTAAGATTGGGTCCACCGCTAGCGTTCAAGTTGACGATGGAAGGCAGCGATGTCGCGCCGGGAATCGTGATGGACAGCAAGGGTGGGGCGGATTGCGGGGTTCCCGAGGCCGTCACCGTAGTCACCTTGAAAACTCCGTTGATACCACCGACGGTCAACATCGCAAAGGTCACGGTGCCGCCCTGGCTGGACGCCGTGAGTTTTACCGCCACGGTGTCGCCGCTGATAACCGTGCCGGCGGTAGCCGTGTAGGAGCCACCGTTCTTGGAGTAGGTTCCGCCGCTGATGCTGATGGGGCTGGCGCTATTGATGCCCGCTATCGTGACAGTATTGGAGGTATTTTCACTGCCCAAAGCCACGCTGGTTTGCTCGGTAAAACTGATGGCGTTGGGAATGGTGTCCAACTGGGCATCGAAGGCGTCATACGTTTGTCCACCGCGCACCAAGCGTACAGCGTTGCTGCCAGACTTGACGGCATGGCTGGTGGCGCCAGAATTGAAGTCAACCAGCCTGGCGTTGGCCGGGGTCGCGACAAAGGTCGAACCAGACCAATAGTTTGCGGCGGCTGCGGCCGGAAACACCGTCTGGTTGATGGCTGGGGCGCTGCCGCAAGACTCAACAATCGATTCCAGTTCTTTTTGGTTGGGCAAGCGCCAGCCACCGCCATCGGTTGCGTCGGCAGCAGCGGAGGCCAGGGCTGCGCCCCAGCTCATGGTGCTTGCGGCGCCGGTGGCGCAAGCGGCGCCACTTTGTCCTTGGGAACACTGCTTCCAGGTCAGGCCGGTCAGGCTGTGTGTTACGGTGCCGGCAGCGGCGTTGACCGTGAAGGCGCTGCTGGCAGTGGACTCGGCCGTGTTGGCATTCGCGTTGGCGGCGGTGCAGGCCGCTTGGGCCTGGGCACCAACGGTCAGGGCTAGCAGCGACACGAGCAGGGGGGATAGATGGCGCATCATGTCAGTCTCCTAGAATTGTGTGCCACGAACCAGGCGCACAGCGCTGCTGGTCGACTTGGTGACGGCGGTGCTGATACCCGTACCGAAGTGCACAGCCCAGGCGCCGGTGGTCAGCGCTGCATTGGTCGACGATGACCAGTAGTCAGACGCCACGGAGTTGGGGAAATAGGTGGCATCCACCGCCGGGCTGGTGCCGTCCATCAGCAGAAGCGTCAAAAGTTCGCGCCGGCTGGGCAGGCGCCAATCGCTGTAGCCGCACAGGGCTATAGCGTTGACGTCGGTGACAAATTTTTCCGTGTCGCACCCCGTTCCCAAGGAGCAGGAACCCGTAGCGGCGAGGCCGACATTGCCGCCGTTGGTCGTGGCGCTGGCGCTGTACCAGGAGTAGGTGCTCGCAGAGCTGCGCAAGCCGCTGGTGGTCTTGACTTCCCAGGTCAGCCCGGTGATGTTGTCGCGGGTGCAGGCCCAGTCGGTGGCGGTGCTTCCCAACGCCACGCCGGCGGCCAGTACAGTACCGTTAATGGCAATCTTGGTGTAATCCAGGCCCTTGGTTCCGGCACCGGTCTTTGCCGCCCCGGCGGTAGTGGCCGGGTCGCGCCCATAACGGCAGTCCTGGCGTGGATGTGTGCCGGCATCGCGGGCGATGCTGCCGGCATTGGATGCGGCGACACCATCGGCCACCGTGTCGTTGTAGCAGGTGTCAACGCCGGTATCCGGCAAGCCGGCGGCCTGCACGCCGATGACGGCGCTTAGCAGTGCGGCGGACACAAATAGGCGTGTGCAAATCCTGGGCAATTGAATCATGGTGATGGCTCCTTGGGATCAAACAGATAAAAAGTGATGTCGCCGAAAGCGACCAGCCGCAGCGTGGTTCGATAGACAGAATTTGCGTCTTGTATGCATTTTTTTGGTGGCCTCGTGTGTGACCCGATCATTCTATGCCGCGATCCCTACTGACAACACGCTGTCAGTAGCCGGTTTTTACACTGAAGGCTTACTCACATCAATCAACCCAAGGAGCCCTCCACATGTTTCACCGCGAATTCCACACCGCCACTTCTGCAACCCGTTCCGCCATCTGGGCCCTGTGGACCGATGTCAACAACTGGACCCGCTGGAACGCGGGCGTTGAACAGGCCCATCTCACAGGCCGGTTTGTGATCGGTGCCGAATTCAGCATGACGCCCACCGGCCAGGAGGCCATGACGAGCCGGCTCATCCGCGTGGAAGAGGGCGTTGCCTTCACCGATGAAACGGTGCTGGGCGATATCTGCGTCACGGTGGAGCACCGCATCGAGCCGCTGGATGGCGGCAAGCTGCGCATCGTTTACAGCGCACGTGTGACCGGCCCCGGCGCGGAACATGTGGGTGCGGCTGTGACCGAAGACTTCGATGATGTCTTGGCCGCCCTCGTCACGCTGGCCGAGCGCAATGCAGAGTTGGTTTAGGCCTCGACCTCAAACCGATACCCCACGCCATAGACCGACGCCACACTGTGTCCTGCAGCCCCTGCGGCCTCCAGCTTGCGGCGCAGGTTCTTGATGTGGCTGTCGATGACACGGTCGCTGACATCGCGCAAGTCCTGGTGCAATTGGTCCAGCAGCCGTGCGCGCGAGAACACGTGGCCAGGGCGTGACATCAGCAGGCGCAGCAGGCGGAACTCCACCGGCGTCAACGGCAACAGTTGGCCATTCCAGCGGATGCTCAAACTGGCGTCGTCGGCGAGCAGTGCCGCGGGCGCTGCCGTGTGGTCCTCCGCGGTTGTGTGCTGAGCTGAAGAAGACAAGCTGCCCTCCGCGCGGCGGAGCAGCGCCTTGATGCGCGCCACGACCTCGCGCGGGCTAAAGGGTTTGCAGACGTAGTCATCGGCGCCGGTATCCAGCCCCAGTAGCCGATCGATCTCGTCCACGCGGGCCGTCACCATGATGATGGGCACGGCGGAGAAGGCGCGGAGTTGTTGGCATACGGCCAAGCCGTCCTGGCCCGGCAGCATCAGGTCCAGCACGACCAGTGCGGGCGTGATGGCGCGCACCAGCGGCACGGCATCCAGGCCATTGCCACACACCGTGGTCTCGAAGCCGTGCATGTGCAAATAGTTGCTCAGCATGTCGGCGATCTTTGCGTCGTCTTCCACGACCAGAATGTGCCTCTGGAGGGGAGTGTTCATGCCGTGTCCTTCTCGGAGGCCAACTCTGGCTGCATCGGCAGGCGCACACACAGCTGCAAGCCACCGCGCCGCGACGCGCTGGCCGTGATGCTGCCGTGGTGCGCATGCGCAATGGAGCGGGCGATGGACAAGCCCAATCCGCTGCCGTGGCTGTCGCCGCGTTGGCGGGCCTTGTCACCGCGGAACAGTGGTTCAAACAGCTCGCGCAAGTCTGCATCGCTGACGCCGGGCGCGCTGTCATCCACGGTCAGTGTCATGGTGCTGCCGTCGCTGTGCCAGTCCACGGCGATGCTGCCGGGTGCGTCGGTGTAACGCAGGCTATTGGTCAGCAAATTGGCCAGCAGTTGTTCGATGCGGCCAAGGTCCCAACACACAGGAATGGCCGCGGCCTCGCGCGGTGGCAGCAGCAGTGTCAGGCCGCGTTGCTGTGCATGGGCTTCAAAACGCTGGGCCACGCGCCACAGCCCGGCGTGGGCGTCGCCGGTCGTGAAGTCGCAGCGCAAGCCATCCATATCCGCCACCGATAACGTGTGCAGGTCGTCCACCAGGCGCGTCAGTTGCAGCACCTCGTCACGCAGGCTGGACATGACCTCTGGCGTGGGCAGGCGGGCGCCGTCTTCAATCGCCTCCATCTCACCATGCAGCACCGACAGCGGTGTGCGCAGCTCGTGCGAGATCTGGGCGATCCAGACGCGGCGCGCTGTCTCCAAACGCTCCAGCTCGGCGGTCATGCTGTTGACGTCTTCCATCAGCTGCGCAATCTCCAGTGCGCCCGCGGGCTGCAGGGGTTTAGGGCGGCGGCCGCGGGCGATGTCGCGCGTGGCGCTTTGCAGGGCCAGCAGCGGCCGGCTCCAGCGGCCCGCCATCCACCAGGCGGCCAGCACGGCAACAAGGATGGTGCCCAGCGCGGCCCAGACCAGGCGGCTGGTCTGGCGCTGCAGGAAACGTGCATCCACACCCTCGGGTTCGGGCTCGGGCAACAGGTCGACAAAGGCCACCTCCACGCCATTGACCTTGATGGCGCGCGTGGTGCGTTGGGCGCCGGGTGGTTGTGGCCGGCCAGCCAGGCGTTGGCCTTGTGGGTCGCGCAGCAGCATACGTTCGCCCAGGCTGCCCTGACCCCCGGCGCCGCGTGGGGGGCGGGGAGGGGGGGGCGCAGCGCGGGGAGGAGGAGCAGGTTGTTGTTCACCTTCGGGTACAGGGGGGCGTTGCTGTTCTTGTCCGGATGGGCCGTCCTCGCTGCGTGGCGGGTGTCCATAACCACGTGGCGGTGGGCGCTGCCCGCGTGGGGCGCGGCCGCTGAATTCGTCCATCAGCGCGCGCATGGGGTCGGGTTCCTGGCGCAGCCATAACAGTTCGGTATCGGTGGCGGCGCGTCGCTCCACCATGGCCACAAAACGCATCAGTTGCTCTTCGTCGCGCACCTGCAAGTAGTCCTTGAAGCCGCTGCGCAGATTCAGCAGGCTCAGGCCTCCCACCACCAGCACGGAGAGCACCACGGCCGATGCGATCAGCAGCGACAGTTGCAGGGCTATAGGCAGGCGGCGGGGTGGTCGCATGGACGCATCTTAGCTAGGAGCCTGGGCGGCTCAACAATGGTTCACGGCGCACGGAAACCATCCGACAACGTGCGCATGAAGGCGACGATGTCATTCACCTCGGGGTCCGTCAGCAGCGGCCCGGCGGTCGGAGCGCGGTTGAAGGGCGGCTTGACGGCTTCGATGTTGCCGCGGTACTGGGCCGGCAGGTCGTTGGGCAGGCCGCTGGGGCCATACCAGCGCTGCGGGTTGGTGTTGCGGGTTGAATAAAAACGCACCACCTCGGCCAGGTTGGTAAAGAAGCCGTTGTGCATGAAGGCCGGGCGCTCGGCCACATTGCGCAGCGTGGGCATCTTGAATTTGCCGCAGAAATTTTCAATGGTTACGCCGGGCGTCAGACCCGCGGGCAGGACCGGTGCCGTGCGCTCGGGGCCGCACAGGCCCAAGTCGAAGAAAGCCGGGTCGGCATTGCGGGGGATGGCCGTGTTGCGCGGGATGCCGTTGGCGTAATACGTGAACTCGGTGAACAGCGAGTCCTCGGGCCGGCCACTGGTCGGGTTCATCAAATGGCAGCCTGCGCAGTTGGCGCGCGCCGGGTCCATGAACAAGGCCATGCCACGCGCCTCGTTGGGCGTGAAGCTGGCCTGGCCGCGCACCATGGCGTCAAACTTGGAGCTAAAGGGTTGTAGTGCCACGCGCTCAAAGGCTTCGATGGCGACGCCAATCTGTGTGAATGCCGCGTCGGTATCGTTGAAGATGTTGGCGCCAAACTGCTGGCGGAACAGCGGTGCGTAGCGCGAGGCCGCAATCTTGTCCAACACGGCGCGTTTGCTCGGGTTGTTCATTTCCAGCGGATTCAGAAAAGGCCCCAGTGCTTGTTGTGCCAGCGTGTCGACCCGGCCATCCCAGAAATGGCCACCAATGGCTTCGGTCTCGCCGTCCTCCATCTGGAAGCCAAACGCAGGGATGAAACCCTGGTAGCTATTGGTCATGGAGTTGCGCAAGCCCAGAGAGCCCGGCGTACTGCCCAGCGCCACACCCATGCGCGAGCCATGGTTGCCGGCAAAACCCTGGTTGGGTTGGTGGCAGGCCACACAGGCGGTGCCGCGGGGCTCGGACAGGTTGGGGTCGTTGAAGATCTGCTGGCCCAGGTTGGCGCGGGCGTCGGCCAATGGGGGTTGCTGCGCGGGGGGAGGAGGCGGGGGCGGCGGTGGAAGGGCAGCTTCGGCCTGTACGGTTGCTGTATCTGCTGCGCTGCCACCGCCCCCGCAGCCACCCAGGGCCAGCAGTGCGGCCGCGCTGGCGGCTTGCAGAATCTTCCAGAAGCGGGGTTTGAAGTCCATGGGAAATCTCCTGTGGGATGCCACTTCGGCATCGCTACAGGCGACTGTCGCCAACAAATGTGGAGGAAATATGGATGGTGCTCCGGGCCGCAAGGCATAGTGCAGAATAGGCCACTAGCCCTCGTGTAGATTAGTACCGCAGCTATCAAAAGAATAGCTAAGAAATTTTTGGAGTGATCCCATGCAATCCACGGATGTTCTGATTGTGGGTGCCGGCATGGCCGGCGCATCGGCCGCGTACTTCTTGGCGCCACACTGCCGCGTGCTGGTGCTGGAGCGCGAAGCCCAGCCCGGCTACCACGCCACCGGCCGCTCGGCGGCCATGTATTCTGAGACCTACGGCAATGCCACCGTGCGCGCCATCACCACGGCATCCAAACCGTTTTACTTCGATCCGCCACCGGGTTTTTCCGACTATCCCTTGGTCACGCCGCGCGGCGCGTTGATTGTGGGTACAGAGTCAGACCATGACCACCTGCGCACCATCTGGCAGGACATGCGCGCGTTGGTGCCCAATGTGCAGTGGTGGACGCACGCTGACATTCTGCAGCGCGTGCCCGTGCTGCGGCCCGAGGCGGCGCACTGCGGCGTGTTTGAGCCCGACGCCATGGACATGGACGTGCACGCCATCCACCAGGGTTTTCTGCGCGGTGCCAAGGCAGCCGGTGCACAACTGGTGTGCGGGGCGGGCGTGCAGCGCATGCAACGCGAGGTAGGCGGAGGCTGGCATGTGGACACGGCGGCAGGCAGCTTCCATGCACCCATCGTGGTCAACGCCGCCGGCGCCTGGTGTGATGAACTGGCGCAGTTGGCCGGCGTGGTCCCCATCGGCCTGGTACCAAAGCGTCGCACGGCCTTCACGACCGAAGCCCCGGCGGGCAGCGACATTAGCAACTGGCCGTTGGTGATTGATGCGCAGGAAAGCTTTTATTTCAAACCCGATGCCGGCGTGTTGCTGGTGTCGCCCGCCAACGAAGACGCCGTGAGCCCGCAGGACGTGCAGCCCGAAGAGCTGGATGTGGCCATTGCCGTGGACCGCATCGAGACCGCAACCTCGCTGCAGATCCGCCAGGTGCGACGCAAGTGGGCTGGGCTGCGTTCCTTCGTCGCCGACAAGTCCCCGGTGGTGGGCTTTGCGCCCGACGCGCCGGGTTTCTTCTGGCTGGCCGGGCAGGGTGGCTACGGCATTCAAACCGCGCCAGCGATGGGGGAGCTGGCAGCGGCGCTGGTGCGGGGTTTGCCGGTGCCGGCGGCTATGGCTGCGTTGGGGGTGCGGGTGGAAGATCTGTCCCCGCGCCGGCTGCAATAGCGATTTAAGCCGCTAGCCCCCGCCGATGATGCGTAAGCAGCTATAAAATTTATAGCGTAAAAATCTTTCCTGGATTCATGATGTTCAACGGGTCCAGCGCCCGTTTGATGGCGCGCATCATGTCCACGGCACCTGAGCCCGTTTCGGCCACCAGAAAGCCCTGTTTGTGCAAACCCACACCATGCTCGCCGGTACAGGTGCCTCCCAGCTTCAAGGCCCGCTCTACCAACTGGTGGTTCAAGCGCTCGGCGGTTTCGCGTTCGGCCGGGATGTTGGGATCAATCAGGTAGCCCATATGAAAATTGCCGTCGCCCACGTGGCCGACCAAGAAGTAGGGGATGCCGGCCTCTTGTGCCTCGGTCACCGAGTCCAGCAGCGCATCAGCCAAGTGCGAAATCGGTACACAGGTGTCGGTGGTGATGGCCTTGCAGCCGGGGCGGGACTGCACGCCGGCGAAATAGGCGTTGTGCCGCGCCGTCCACAGCTTGGTGCGCTCCTCGGGCGTGGCGGCCCAGGCAAAGGCGCTGCCCTTGTTCTCGGCGGCAATGGACTCCACCATTTCCACCTGCTCCTGCACACCGGCGGGTGAGCCGTGGAACTCCATCAACAGCATGGCGCTCTCGGGCAATGTCAGTTTGGAATGCTGGTTGACCGCACGCACGGTGTTGCTGTCGATCAGTTCGCAGCGCGCAATCGGAACGCCCAACTGGATGACTTGTATCGTCGTGTTGACCGCATCGGCCAGACTGGCAAACGAACACGTCGCCGCCATCACCGCTTCGGGCAGCGGGTAGAGCTTGACCGTGACTTCGGTGATGACGCCCAGCGTGCCCTCGCTGCCCACCATCAGGCGTGTCAGGTCGTAACCTGCGCTGGACTTCTTGGCGTGTGTGCCGGTGCGGATGACTTCGCCCTGGGCGGTGACCACTTCCAGTGCCAGCACGTTTTCACGCATGGTGCCGTAACGCACGGCATTCGTTCCGCTGGCGCGGGTGGCCGCCATGCCGCCAATCGTGGCGTCGGCGCCGGGGTCTATGGGAAAGAACAAGCCGGTGGACTTGACCTCGTCGTTGAGCTGCTTGCGTGTCACGCCGGGCTGCACGGTCACGGTCAGGTCTTCGGCATTGATCGACAACACCTTGTTCATCTGGCTGACGTCTAGGCTGATACCGCCTTGCACCGCCAGCAAATGGCCTTCCAGCGAGGTGCCCACGCCAAAGGGAATGACCGGGATGGTGTGCTGCGCCGCCAGCTTCACCACCTGGGCGACTTCGGCCGTGTTATGCGCAAACACCACGGCGCCGGGCGGCGGCACGTCGAACGACGATTCGTCGCGGCCATGCTGCTCGCGCACCACCAAGGCCGTGGAGCAGCGCGCGCCGAACTGCGCTTGCAGGGCCTCAATCAGCGCTGCGGGCACCGGGCGCTGGTTCACTTCGGGCAGCAAGTGCAAGGGGGGTGTGGGAGCGTTCATGGAGTTCTCCTGGGGGGCAGCGGGCCGCGGGGCGACGACGCGTGGAGGTCACAATTTTCCGCCGGGCCGCCCCAAGGGAAATTAGCCCCCTCGGGGGGGCAGCGACCCGCAAAGCGGCGGAGCGTGGGGGTTCAGTTTACGATGGGAGACTTTTTTTGTCCTTGCAAGGAGCTGACTATGGGTAACCGCCTCACACAAATCGCCACCCGCACTGGGGACAACGGCACCACCGGCCTGGGCGACAACACCCGGGTCTCCAAGGACAGTTTGCGCGTGCACGCCATGGGTGATGTGGATGAACTCAATTCTCACATCGGCGTGCTGCTGTGTGAAGACATGCCCGAGGGCGTTCGCGATGTGCTGGTGGAGATCCAGCACCAGTTGTTCAACCTGGGCGGCGAGCTGTCCATCCCCGGCTACGAACTATTGAAACCCGAGGCCGTGCTGGCGCTGGACGACGCGCTGGCCGAACACAACGAACACTTGCCGCGTTTGCAGGAGTTCATCTTGCCCGCCGGCACCCGCGCCGCGGCCCAAGCGCATATCTGCCGCACCGTGGCCCGCCGCGCCGAACGCGCCGTCGTGGCGCTGGAAGGCCAGGAGGCGCTGAAAGACACACCGCGCCAATACCTGAACCGGCTGTCGGATTTGATGTTTGTGTTGTCCCGCGTGCTGAACCGTTATCGGACCGATGGCACGGTGGGGGATGATGTGTACTGGAAGAGTGAACGGATGGCGAAGGCGGCGGCGGAGTAGGGCGAGGCGTTCACCGGCGCATGCTCACTTCAGGAAGAACGGCGCCGTAGCCAGAAAGGCCCAATTCTGAATATCGCTGGGGTCTGCACCGGTGGGGACCATGAACAGGAAGAGCAGATACAACCCCTTGGGCTCCTGACCCGTGAACTGGTACCGGATAGGGAGTCCCCCATTCATTGCGTTTGTGCTGAAGGCTGTGGGGTTCAGCACGGAGCTCGCACGCGCCATGGGCGCATACCCGCTGCGCAGCGTGATCGCTCCACTGCCATCGGGTGACCATGTGCTGACCTGGGTTGTGCCGGGCCAGATCACGCCGAAGTAGGTATCTGCACCCTTTGCAAAGGCCGTGTGGAAGAAGGGTTCCACCCAATCCACGGTACCCTGGACGAAGAGAGGTTCTTTACCGATAAATGCGGTGTTGATGATGGTGACCGGGTAACCGCCCCCAATGCTGACGGAGACGGACGTTTTGGGCGTGATGACTGACGACGCATGGGCAATCGGGACATACGCTGCGGCGAGTCCCAATACGAGCCATACCATGCGGCGAAACAGCTGGCACCGCCGCCCAAAGCTTATGGACAGGATATGGAAGAGTTGGCGTATGGTCATGGAGCTCCGGTGTCGCAAAGGGTGTCGAGTAGCCTAGCGTTGACCGCGACTTGCTGCCATCCCCCAAACATGGGGTATTCATCCGACGCCGTGCAGGGGATGCGGATGTCGCCAGCGTGCGTGCCGAATGCCACCGTGCCATGCCACACTCGCAGCTGCAACTTCAATGGCACCACCGAACAGTCCCGAGAAAGTGACGAATGAGCATGCCCGAGACGAGATCAGCGCAACCACACGCTCCCTTTGTTCCCCAGATTCGCCTTTACCAAGATTGGCTGAAGGCCAACCGGGGCCTGTCGTTTGCAAGCTACCGCGACCTGTGGCAATGGTCCATCACCGACCTCGACGCCTACTGGCAAAGCGTATGGGATTACTTCGGCATGCAATCGCCCACACCCCACACCGCAGCGCTGGCCAGGAATGTGATGCCGGGCGCCGTGTGGTTTCCCGGTGCCCAGGTCAATTACGCGCAACAGGTGTTCCGCCATGTGGAACCCGCGCACGCGACGGGTTTTGCAGCGGTCATCAGCCGTAACGAAAAGGGTGAGCACCGCGAACTGAGCTGGCCGGAACTGCGCCGCCAGGTCGCGTCGCTGGCCTTGCATTTGCAAGCCCAGGGTGTGCAGCCCGGCGACCGCGTTGCCGCTTATTTGCCCAATACACCCGAAGCTATGGTGGCGTTTTTGGCAACGGTCAGCATCGGTGCGGTGTGGAGCATTTGTGCGCCTGACATGGGCACCAATGCCGTGTTGGACCGCTTCCAGCAGATCACGCCCAAGGTGCTGATTGCCTGCGATGGTGTGTGTTATGGCGGGCGTGACCTGGACCGCATGGCGGTGGTGCAGGCACTGTGCGACGCCTTGCCATCTGTGCAACACGTGATCTTGCACGCCAACCTGGGCACAACCGGTGCACCACAGCATGCTATCCATTCGATAGCGGGTTGTGCAGATTTCACGAGGGCTACAGCCCAAAATGACGAAAGCACCTCGGCGTTCGAACCACTCTGGCTGCCATTTGACCATCCGCTGTGGATTGTGTATTCCAGCGGCACCACGGGTCTGCCGAAGGCGCTGGTCCACGGCCACGGCGGCATGGTGCTGGTCGCGCTGGCCATGAAGGTGTTGCACAACGATGTGGGTTGCAGCTATGACCCCAATACCTGGGGCGAGCGCTTCCACTGGTACAGCTCGACCGGCTGGGTGATGTGGAATGCACAAGTGGCCGGCTTGCTCAACGGCACGACCTGCGTCATTTACGATGGCAACCCGGGCGGCGGCAAACCCCAGAGCCCGGATGCCACTGGTCCGGCCCAGCCCGACTGGACCACGCTATGGCGCTTTGCCAGCGAAACCGGTGTCACCTTCTTTGGCGCTGGCGCGGCGTTTTATGCCAACTGTTTGAAGGCGGGCGTGGATTTGTCGACGTGTGGGGACCTGTCGGCGGTCCGCGCCTTGGGCACAACCGGGTCGCCCTTGTCGCCCGAAGCGCAAATCTGGGGCACGGAGCAGTTCCGCCGCATGGCGAAGAGCGATGCGCAGAATGACATGGGCGCCGCCGGGCCGCCCCAAGGCGCGAAGGCCCCCTCGGGGGGCAGCGACCCACACGCAGTGGGGGAGCGTGGGGGCGACATATGGTGGTGCAACATTTCGGGCGGCACGGACTTTTGCGGCGCCTTTATCGGCGGCAACCGCGAGCTGCCGCAAGAACCCGGCGTCATGCAATGCCGCCTGTTGGGTTGCGCGGTGGAGGCCTGGAATGAGCAGGGCGAGCCGGTACTGGGCGAGGTGGGTGAGCTGGTCTGTAGCCAACCCATTCCATCCATGCCGCTGTACTTCTGGGGCGACACCCACAACGCGCGTTACCTGGCCAGCTACTTCGAGATGTACCCGGCGGGCCATGGCCGCAAGCCCGGAGGTGGTGTAGGGTTGCCCCCACGCTCCCCCACTGCGTCGCTGGCCTTGCAGGCCGCGGCGTTGCCAGAGTCAACGCCCCTTCTGGCTGTCCCGCCCTGCGCAGGCAGTCCGGGAGCCGCAGCCATCAGCCCCGAGGGGGCCGTCCCGGCCTTGGGGCGGCCCGGCGACCGGGACATGCCCGCTGATGCCGGCGGTGTCTGGCGCCACGGCGACTGGCTGCGCGTAGGCACCAAAGAGCAGGGCGGCGAAGGTTGTGTGATCTTTGGCCGCAGCGACGCGACCATCAACCGCCATGGCCTGCGCATGGGCACCAGCGAGTTGTACAGCGCGGTAGAGGCCCTGCCCGAGGTAGTGGACAGTTTGGTCGTGGATCTGGAATACCTGGGCCGTGAAAGTTATATGCCGCTGTTTGTTGTGTTGCGCGCCGGCCAGGCGCTGGACGATGCCATGCAGGCCAAGATCGTCAACGCCATCAAGACGGCGTTGAGCCCACGCTTTGTGCCCAATGCCATCTTCCAAGTGGCCGAGATTCCGCGCACGCTGTCGGGCAAAAAGCAGGAGCTGCCGATCAAGAAGTTATTGCTCGGTCAGCCATTGGAGAAGGTCGTTAACAAAGACGCGATGGCCAATCCGGGTTGCCTGGATTGGTATGTGGCTTTTGCAAACCAGCGGGGTCATTGATCCTTTTGCTTCCCCGTTCGCCCTGAGCCCTTCGGCTCAGCTCAGGACAGGCTTGTGGAAGGGTCCGCAGCAAAGGCTTCGACAGGCTCAGCCCGAACGGTGTTGCGCGATACGAATGCTGAGTAAAAAAACCTATTCCTTGGGCGCCAGAATCGCCATTGTGATGCGTGAGATGCAGGTCATCTCGCCCGCATCGTTGCGCAGTTCGATCTGCCACACGTGGGTCGTGCGACCCCGGTGGATGGGGCGTGCGGTGCCGGTGACCCAGCCGCTGGTGGCGGCGCGCAGATGGTTGGCGTTGATGTCCAGGCCGACGGCGCGTGTGCCTTCGGGGCTGGACATGGCCGCGCCCAGCGAACCCAACGTTTCGGCCAGCACCACACTGACGCCGCCGTGCAGCAGGCCATAGGGCTGGCGCGTGCGCTCATCCACCGGCACGCGGGCGGTGATGAAGTCGTCACCAATCTCCACAAACTCGATGCCCAGGTGGGATGATGCCGAGTTGGCACTGATGGTGGTCAGCATCTCGACGGAGACCGGTCGTTTCCAGATGGACATGGGTAGCCTGCTCGTCAGGAGTGGAGGGGTTGGTCGTCGCCGGGCCGCCCCAAGACGGCCAGGGCCGCCTCGGGGCTGATGGCTGCGGCTCCCAGCTTGCCTGCGCAGGCTGGGACAGCCAGAAGGGGCGTTGACTCTGGCAATGCCGCGGCCTGCAAGGCCAGCGCAGTACGCGAAG
>JAZKIR010000113.1:0-9900 GCA_040384785.1 Pseudomonadota bacterium | reverse complement strand
CTGGAGCGGTGGATGAGCGGTTTAAGTCACACGCCTGGAAAGCGTGCGAGGGGTAAAACCCTCCGCGGGTTCGAATCCCGCCTGCTCCGCCAGAAATGAATAGCCCCGTAGCTCAATGAGTTACGGGGCTTTTTCTTTTTCAGTGACCAAGCAATGCCGAATATTGCGACATTCACTATTGCCAAATGGCGACTGGAATACGTTTTGTTCCAAAATTCCCCGCCTTGTGTGCAAAGCGCCCTGCAGCCGCCGCACCGCAGGTGGGGCAATGCCCTTCGCTGTTCAGTTGATACTGTTTGATTTGGTACCAGTCTCGCACGACCAAAGGTGTCTGACACGCCGTGCAGAGTGTTGTGCCACCGTCCTCATCGTGCACATTGCCGGTGTACACATAATGCAAACCCGCTTGCAGCGCGATCTGCCGTGCGCGCACCAACGTTGCCAAGGGCGTGGCCGGTACAGCCTGCATTTTGTAGTCCGGGTGGAAGGCTGAAAAATGCAGCGGGACGTCGGGGCCCAGCTCTTGCATGATCCAACGGCTCAGAGCGCTTATCTCTTCATCCGAGTCGTTGTGGCCCGGGATCAACAGGGTGGTGATCTCGAACCAGACCTGGGTTTCATGGCGCAGGTAGCGCAGGGTGTCGAGCACGGGCTGCAGATGGGATCCGGTAATCTTGAAATAGAAGTCCTCGGTAAAGGCCTTGAGGTCTACATTGGCGGCATCCATCTTGGCGTAAAAGTCGCGCCGCGGCTGGTCATGCATATAACCTGCCGTCACGGCCACGGTTTGGATACCGCGTGCATGGCAGGCATCGGCCACGTCCATCGCGTATTCGGCAAAGATGACGGGGTCGTTGTAGGTAAAAGCCACGCTCTTGCAGCCGTTTTGCTCGGCCGCAGCCGCTATGGCATCGGGTGAGGCCTGCGCCATCAGACTGTCCATGTCGCGCGATTTGCTGATGTCCCAATTCTGGCAAAACTTGCAAGCCAGGTTGCAGCCTGCGGTGCCAAATGACAACACGCTGCTACCCGGGTAGAAATGGTTCAGCGGTTTCTTCTCAATGGGATCAATGCAAAAGCCGGAGGAGCGGCCATAGGTGGTCAGAATCATCTGGTCATCCTGCCGCATGCGCACAAAACAGGCGCCCCGCTGGCCTTCGTGCAACTTACAGTCGCGCGGGCAGAGATCGCACTGGATACGGTCGTCGGCCAGTGTGTGCCAGTAGCGGGCAGGGTAGGGGGCTACAGACTCCATGGCGATCACCTGCTGAAATTGAGTTCGCCATTGTCCTGGCGGGTGCTGGATTCGATCCACTTGCTCACGGTATAACGGCGTATCCGGATGTCGCCGGACCAAAAATCGGTCGCGAATCCCGCCTTGCGCTTCAGATGGGCGATGAATGTGGCGCGATCCGGCAACTGTTCCCACACCTGGGGCAGGAAAGTGCTGCGCCTGCCGCTGCACTCGAAGGTCACGCCGTCGATGCCAGGGCGTAACTGCGCCAGCGCTTCGCTCTCGCCACCAAAAACCAAGGCTTGCATGGGAGACAGTACCGATATCTCAATTTGCGTACTGTCGAACTCCTGGGCCAATAGCGGGGCAAAGCGTGAATCGCGCAGTGCCGCTGCCACCGCGTTGGCCTTGACGTCGGCCAGCAAGGGGCGGCGGGCTTCCAAAGAACCTATGCAGCCACGCAATTCCCCCGCCAGTACCAGCGTCACAAAACAAGCGCCTGGCTGTTGCAGCCAGACCTCGCTCTCGGTTGCCACGGTGTTGCGGCCCAGCGCACAAGCAATGGCGACGCGCGCGATAGGCAGCAAGCTCGCGCCGGCATCAATGGGTAGCATGACCACCCTCCGTGAATGCAAACGCCGCATAGCCCACCACGTGCCCCTTGTCACCTGCCGTGTCACCGGAGTTGCATTGCCCCAGCAGGCGTGGCTGCAAATGGCGGCGCCTGGCTGTCAATAACAAGCCATTGATGGGGGTGGCGCCACAGGCCTGTTCATGCGTAATGCCAGACACCATGGCAAGGATATATTGCACGGTTGTGCCATCAACCGCCTGCGCTCCGGCATAGGGCAGAAAGTGGGAGAGGTCGGAGCTCACCACGATCAGGGTTTCGGGGCCGCCCCACACAGCATCTAGAACCTCGGCCACTTCGCCCGGCGTGGCATTACCGACAGCCAGGGGCAGTAGCTTGAAATCATCCAGCACGGACTGCAAAAATGGCAATTGCACCTCCAGTGAATGTTCGAGGGCATGGGCTTGTGGACTGAGCACCACTTGCGGCAATCCTGCCAGTGCTGCCACGGCGTCCTGATCCACCGCAATGTCGCCGAGCGGAGTCGCAAATGCGCTTGCGCTGTCCAGAGCCATGCCGCGCACCGGCACGCGGTGCACCGGGCCGAGCAGCACAACACGTTTGATGGTCGCGCGTGCATTTGCCAAACTCGCATAGGCAAGCGCTGCGGTGGAGCCCGAATAGAGATAACCAGCGTGCGGCACGATCAGTGCCTTTGGCACGGTGCCATCGCCGTTGGACGATTTACCGACGGCAGCCAACAAGGCCGTGACGTTGCGCGACAGCGCCTCCGCTTGGTCAGGATAAAAAGTACCCGCGACGGCGGGTTTGCGAAGGTGTTGCACAAAAAAACCTCCTATGCCTGCCTTCTGGCTCTGCGCCACGTCAACGGGCAAAGACAGTGGCCGCCGAAGCGGCGTCAATCCTTTCAGGCTTACCTATTTTGGCAGTTGCGTCATCTTCATCGCCGAACCTATCAGGGTAGCCACTTCGGCCATATGGCTGGGCACAATCAAGGTGGTGGTTGCGTCGGCCGCCACCTTGGAATAGGCATGGACAGCTTGTTCTGCCACCTTCAGTTGCACGGCCTGCTCGCCACCGGGCTGGCGGATAGCGGCGGCCACCCGTTCAATCGCCTGGGCGTTGGCCTCTGCAACCGCCAGAATGGCGGCGGCCTGGCCTTGCGCGTTGTTGATGGCGGCCTGCTTTTCACCTTCGGAGCGGGCAATAAAAGCCTCGCGTTCACCGGTGGCAATATTGATTTGTTCCTGGCGACGGCCCTCGGATGCGGCGATCAGTGCGCGTTTTTCACGCTCCGCGGTAATCTGCTGCTGCATCGCATGCAGAATTTCCTTGGGCGGCGTCAGATCCTTGATTTCGTAGCGCAGCACCTTGACGCCCCAGTTCAGCGCCGCCTCGTCGATGGCTTGCACCACCTGGGCATTGATGATGTCGCGCTCTTCAAAGGTCTTGTCCAGCTCCAGCTTGCCGATGACCGAGCGCAGCGATGTCTGCGCCAGTTGGGAAATGGCCACGACGTAGTTGCTGGAGCCATAACTGGCCCGCATGGCGTCGGTCACCTGGAAGTACAAAATACCGTCGACCTGCAACTGCGTGTTGTCGCGTGTGATGCAAACCTGGCTGGGAATGTCGAGTGGGACTTCCTTCAGCAAATGTTTGTAGGCAACTCGGTCTATGAAGGGCATCAAGAAACTGAGGCCTGGCGTTAGTGTGCCGTTGTATTTGCCCAGGCGTTCGATGACCCAGGCATGCTGTTGCGGGACCACTTTGACCGATTTGAAGACAAAGATCACCGCGATGATCAACAACACAAATCCATATTCCATTATTTTTCCTTTAGAAAGACATCAATCCAGCCCTGTGTCGGCCAAGGGGCCTACAGTTTTCGGACAATCAATCGGCTGCCGATCACCTCGACCACCTGGTGTGATCCGGCTGCCAGCGAACCACCCGATACGCTGGCTACCGCCCAACTGGCGCCCCGATACTTGACGGTGCTGGTGCCATCCGGGTTCCAGGCGTCGACCTGCACGGTTTCTCCAATGTCCAGATTGACATCGCGGTTGGCATTGGCGGGCAGGCTTAAAGGCTGGGATTTTCTATAGTGGCGCCACCCTAAAACCGTGCCTGCGGAAACCACTGCGGCAACCACGATTTGCGATGTGAAACTTGTGCCCATGTGGGCCGAGACAGCCGCCGCAGCCAGTCCTACGGCGAGCATCAGCAAGTAGAAGGTTCCAGTCACCAATTCGATGCCTATCGCCGTGCCAGCGAGCAGCCACCAGAGTGTGGATTGGGCCATACAGTCCTTGCTTGTGTTGCGATCACCACATTTTGGGGCAAAAGGCGCGCCGCGCAAGCTGCGGGACACAATATGTCCTTACACTTCGCGCCTGTTTTCCACATTTACACGCCTGCGGCTGGAGCCTTTCATGAAATTTCGCTTTCCCATCGTCATCATCGACGAGGACTTTCGCTCCGAGAACACCTCGGGACTGGGTATTCGCGCGTTGGCCCATGCGATTGAAACCGAAGGCTTTGAGGTGCTGGGTGTCACCAGCTATGGCGACCTGAGCCAGTTTGCGCAGCAGCAAAGCCGCGCCAGTGCCTTTATTCTGTCGATCGATGACGAAGAGTTCACACCCGGGCCCGATCTGGACCCCGCTGTGCTGAACCTGCGCCACTTCATCGAGGAAGTGCGCCGCAAGAATCTGGATGTGCCGATCTACGTGTATGGCGAAACCAAGACCTCGCGCCACATTCCCAATGACATCCTGCGCGAACTGCACGGATTCATCCACATGTTCGAGGACACGCCGGAATTTGTGGCGCGCCACATCCTGCGCGAGGCCAAAAGTTACCTGGAAGGCGTGCAGCCACCCTTCTTCAAGGCCTTGTTGGACTATGCCGAGGACGGTTCCTACTCCTGGCACTGCCCTGGACATTCGGGCGGTGTCGCGTTCCTGAAGAGCCCCGTGGGCCAGATGTTCCACCAGTTTTTTGGTGAAAACATGCTGCGTGCCGACGTCTGTAACGCGGTGGAGGAGCTGGGCCAATTGCTGGACCACGATGGACCGGTGGGCGCATCCGAACGCAATGCTGCGCGTATCTTCAACGCCGACCATTGCTTTTTTGTCACCAACGGCACCAGCACCAGCAACAAGATGGTCTGGCACCACACGGTGGCGCCGGGTGACGTGGTCGTAGTGGACCGCAATTGCCACAAGTCCATCCTGCATGCCATCATCATGACCGGCTCCATTCCGGTGTTCTTGAAGCCCACACGCAACCACTTTGGCATCATTGGCCCCATCCCCAAGGAAGAGTTTGAGCAGGCCTCCATTCAGCGCAAGATCGCTGCCAATCCCTTGCTCAAAGGGGTGGACGCCAAGTCGGTGAAACCACGCGTGTTGACCATTACCCAGTCCACCTACGACGGCGTGTTGTACAACACCGAGACCATTAAAAAAATGTTGGATGGTTACGTCGAGAACCTGCACTTTGACGAGGCCTGGTTGCCCCATGCGGCCTTTCACCCGTTCTACGGCTCCTACCACGCCATGGGCAAGCGCCGTGTACGCCCCAAGCACGCCATGGTCTATGCCACGCATTCCATTCACAAGCTGTTGGCCGGCATCAGCCAGGCCAGCCAGGTGCTGGTGCAGGACTCCCAAACGGTAAAGCTGGATAAACATCTGTTCAATGAAGCGTATTTGATGCATACCAGCACCAGCCCGCAGTACAGCATCATTGCCAGCTGCGACGTGGCGGCCGCGATGATGGAGCCGCCCGGCGGCACGGCCTTGGTCGAAGAGAGCATTGCGGAAGCCCTGGACTTCCGCCGCGCCATGCGCAAGGTGGACGAAGAGTATGGCAAGGACTGGTGGTTCAAGGTCTGGGGCCCGGACAAGCTGGCCGAGGAGGGCATTGGCCGATCGGACGACTGGATCATCAAGGGCGAATCCAAGAATGCCAAGGCCGGCGTCAACTGGCACGGCTTTGGCAAGATGGCCACCGGCTTCAATATGCTCGACCCCATCAAGTCCACCGTGGTCACGCCCGGCATGGACTTGAACGGCAAGTTTGCCAAGACCGGCATTCCGGCCAGCATCGTGACCAAGTTCTTGGCCGAGCACGGCGTGGTGGTCGAAAAAACTGGCCTGTACAGCTTCTTCATCATGTTCACGATTGGCATTACCAAGGGCCGCTGGAACAGCATGTTGACTGCCTTGCAGCAGTTCAAGGACGACTACGACAAGAACCAGCCCATGTGGCGCATCCTGCCCGAGTTTTGCCAGAAATTCCCTAAGTACGAGCAGATGGGCCTGGCCGACCTATGCCAGTACGTACATGCGCTGTATGCCAAGTACGACATCGCACGCCTGACCACGGACATGTACCTGAGCGACCTGACACCAGCCATGAAGCCCAGTGACGCCTATGCGCACATCGCGCTGCGTAAGACCGAACGGGTGGAGATTGACAAGCTGGAGGGACGCATCACGGTGGGTCTAGTGACGCCTTATCCCCCGGGTATCCCATTGCTGATCCCGGGCGAAGTGTTCAACAAGAAGATTGTTGATTATCTGAAGTTCTCACGCGAATTCAATGCCAAGTGCCCTGGCTTTGAGACCGACATCCATGGTCTGGTGGAAGAGACGGGCGAAGACGGAGTAGTGCACTACTTCGCCGATTGCGTAAAGTAAGCCAGGTCTATCCAAAGAAAAATAGCGCCTTGTGGGCGCTATTTTTTTGGTAGCTACTCGCGTATGTTCTACGAGGGCTAGCGGTGGTTTCTGTTTAAGCCGGTGTTTCCAATACGGCAACCGCTGACTGACTGACCCCACAATCCACATAGGTGATCTGCCCGGTCATGCCCGAGGCCAGATCGCTGAGCAGAAAGGCGGCCACATTGCCGACCTCGTCTATCGTCACATTGCGGCGCAGAGGAGCGGCGTTGGCGGATATAGCCAGCAGCTTGCTAAAGTCCTTTATACCGCTGGCGGCCAAAGTCTTGATGGCGCCGGCGCTCAGGCCGTTGACGCGCATGCCGCGCGGGCCTATGGCTTCTGCCAAGTAGCGCACCGACGATTCCAGCGAGGCCTTGGCCAAGCCCATGGTGTTGTAGCTAGGCACCACACGCACACCGCCCAGGTAGCTCAGCGTCAGCAAGGAGGCGTTATTGTTCAGGTAGGGTAGCGCAGCCTTGGCCATGGCCGGAAAGCTGTAAGCGCTGATGTCGTGGGCGATTCTGAAGTTTTCGCGTGTCAGACCATCCAAAAAATTACCGGCGATGGCTTCACGGGGAGCAAAACCTATGCTGTGCACAAAACCGTCGAACTTGGGCCAATGTATGGCCAGGTCTGCAAACAGCTTGTCGATCTGCGCGTCTTCCGCCACGTCGCAATCAAATATCAGCTTGGAGTTGAAATCGGCCGCAAACTCAGTAATGCGCTCCTTGAAGCGCTCGCCAACGTAGCTAAAGGCCAGTTCCGCACCCTGCTCATGGCAAGCTTTGGCGATACCGTACGCAATGGAGCGGTTTGACAACACACCCGTGATCAACAATTTTTTGCCTGCTAAAAATCCCATTTCGTCCTCTTCTGTAGTCCGTGTCTCGATGCAGAATTGTCGCACGTCAATGGGGGATAAACGGCTCGCGGAGCGCCATACGGGCGCCGGGATTGGTGCCATCGGTTTGCAGTTGCGGTAATTTGCCAGTACTGCTTGAATAACTCCTTACGAATCAACGCACTTAGCACATTTTTTGCGTTACAATTCGGGCTCACGACCAAACGGGCGGGTAATTACCGCCCGTTTTTTTTGGGCGATTGTTTTTTGATCGGGTTAATGACAAGTGGCATTGCAGGAAATAGTTGAACAAACCGTAAGCGGTCTGGGATATGACTTGGTGGAGATAGAACGCTCCGCTGGAGGCCTGCTGCGCATCACGATTGATCTGCCCTGGGTGCAGCCCCAGGAGGGTATTGCACCGGCCATGCAGTTTATCAATGTTGAAGACTGCGAAAAGGTTAACCGCCAGTTGCAGTTTGCGCTGGAAGTGGATGGTATCGAATACAAGCGGCTGGAGATTTCCTCGCCCGGTATCGACCGCCCTTTGCGCCATGCACAGGATTACGAGCGCTTTGTCGGCCATGTGATCGACATCACGCTAAAGGCCCCCATGGGGGCCGCGGCCGGCGGGCAAGTGCATGCCAGTCGCAAGAAATTTCGCGGCACACTGGAGAAGGTGGCGGCGGCCGATGGCGCCACGGGTTGGCAAATCGTCTGGAGCGATGCGCCACCGGTCAAGCCTGGACAAAAGGTCAGCAAGAAGCGTGTTCCGCCACCGTTGCAGGCCTTGGGCTTCACGCTGGATGAAGTGCGCGAGTCGCGCCTTGCGCCCATCGTCAGCTTCAAAGGCCGCGGTGGCTCTGGTGGGACGGACGGGGCGGAAGGCGACACGGAATAAAAAGATAAGGGTGGCACGCCTCCAAGGGGTCTGCGTCCACAGGGTTTTCAGGTTTTGTATTGGTTAAATCGAGTGTTCAGGAGAGTCATGGCATGAATCGCGAACTGTTGATGCTGGTAGAAGCAATTTCACGTGAGAAGAACGTGGAACGTGATGTGGTGTTGGGGGCTGTGGAAGCAGCCTTGGCCCAAGCGACCAAGAAGCTGTATCCCGGCGACGTGGATATTCGCGTCGCCCTGGACCGCGATAGTGGAAACTACGAAACCTTCCGCCGCTGGCATGTGGTTCCCGATGAAGCGGGTCTGCAACTGCCGGACCAGGAAATTTTGCTGTTTGAAGCCAAAGAGCAGATTCCCGACATCGAGGTGGATGAACACATCGAAGAGTCCGTGCCGTCCGTGCCGATTGGCCGTATTGGCGCCATGGCGGCCAAGCAGGTCATACTGCAAAAGATCCGCGACGCTGAGCGCGAAATGCTGCTCAACGACTTCATGTCGCGCGGTGAAAAGATTTTTGTCGGCACCGTCAAGCGCATGGACAAGGGTGATCTGATTGTGGAGAGCGGTCGCGTGGAAGGCCGTCTGCGCCGCAGCGAAATGATCCCCAAGGAAAACCTGCGTACCGGTGACCGTGTCCGCGCCATGATTATGGAAGTGGACCTGACCCTGCGTGGCGCACCCATCGTGCTGTCGCGCTCAGCGCCTGAGTTCATGATCGAGCTGTTCCGCCAGGAAGTGCCGGAAATCGAACAAGGTTTGCTGGAGATCAAGTCCTGCGCCCGTGACCCTGGTTCACGCGCCAAGATCGCCGTCCTGTCGCATGACAAGCGTGTCGACCCCATCGGCACCTGTGTCGGCGTACGTGGTACCCGCGTCAATGGCGTGACCAATGAGCTGGCTGGCGAGCGTGTCGATATTGTGTTGTGGAGCGAAGACCCGGCCCAGTTCGTTATTGGCGCCCTGGCTCCTGCCAATGTGTCCAGCATCGTGGTGGATGAAGAGCGCCATGCCATGGACGTTGTCGTCGACGAAGAGAATTTGGCCATCGCCATTGGCCGAGGTGGCCAGAACGTGCGTCTGGCATCTGAGCTGACCGGATGGCGCATCAATATTTTGGATGCGGCAGAGTCTGCCCAAAAGCAGGCCAGTGAAACCGACCAGGGCCGCAAGCTGTTCATGGAAAAGCTGGACGTGGACGAGGAAATCGCCGACATCCTGATCGCCGAAGGTTTTACCAGTCTTGAAGAAGTGGCCTATGTGCCGCTACAGGAAATGCTGGAGATCGAAAGCTTCGACGAGGAGACGGTCAATGAATTGCGCACCCGTGCCAAGAATGCTTTGCTGACCATGGAAATTGCACACGAAGAAAGTGTGGAAGAAGTGTCACAGGACCTGCGTGACCTGGAAGGCCTGACGCCTGAGTTGATCGGCAAGTTGGCCGACGGCGGCGTACACACACTCGACGACCTGGCCGATCTGGCGGTTGACGAGCTCACCGATATTACCGGCCAGTCTGCGGATGACGCCAAGACCCTGATCATGAAGGCGCGCGAACATTGGTTTACCGATGAAGCCGCTTCTCAAGAGTAATGGTTATGTAAAT
>JAZKIR010000112.1:0-26049 GCA_040384785.1 Pseudomonadota bacterium | reverse complement strand
CCAAGATGAAGAGCATTTTCAATAAATTGGCTTCACTGCTCCTCGCGGCAAGCGCATGGGCCGGCACTGCGGCATTCACATTGGCGCATGCGGCCAAGGACTTGCCCGGCGGCCCAGCGGTCAACCAGTTGAACCTGCATCCACCCGTGACCAGAATTGCTGAAGAACAGCACTGGTTGCACTGGTTCATGTTGATTCTGTGTTCCGTGATCTTCGTGGCCGTGTTCTCGGTGATGTTTTATTCCATCTGGAAGCACCGCAAGTCCAAGGGCCACAAGCCTGCCACGTTCCACGAATCCGTAGTAGTGGAAGTTATCTGGACCATTATTCCTTTCATCATCGTGATCTTGATGGCGCTGCCTGCCACCAAGGTGGTGGTGGCCATGAAAGATACAACCAATGCAGACCTGACGATCAAAGCAACCGGTATGCAATGGAAGTGGGGTTATGACTACCTGCGCGGTGAGGGTGAGGGCATTGGTTTTATTTCCACGTTGGATAACGAGCAGCGCCTCATGTCAGATGTCGGCGACCTCAAACAAATCGCTGGAGTGGATGACTATCTGCTGAAGGTGGACAACCCGCTGGTGGTGCCCGTCAACAAGAAAGTTCGTGTGATCTTGACCGCCAATGACGTGATCCATGCTTTTGCGGTGCCCTCGTTTGGTATCAAGCAGGATGCGATTCCTGGATTCGTGCGTGACACCTGGTTCCGGGCGGAAAAAACTGGTGATTTTTACGGGCAGTGCCAAGAGTTGTGCGGTAAAGAGCATGCCTACATGCCTATCCATGTGAAAGTTTTGTCCGCAGAGGACTATTCCGCGTGGGTGTCTGGCGAGATGAAGAAGCTGGCCGCCAAAGCGGACGATCCTGCCAAGGTCTGGGATTTGGCCGACCTCACCAAGCGCGGTGAAAAGGTATACGCTGCCAACTGTGCGGCTTGCCACCAGGCCAACGGCAAGGGCGCGGGCCCGATCAAGGCGCTGGACGCGTCGCCCGTAGTGCTGGATGCTGACAAGAACAAGGAAATCGCAGTCGTGTTGAATGGTCAGAACAATGGCGCCATGCCGTCCTGGAAGGCCCTGAGCGACACCGACATTGCAGCCGTGATCAGCTACACCAAGAACAACTGGTCCAACAAGACCGGGCAGGTCGTGCAACCGGCGGACGTGCTGGCCCAGCGTAAATAAGCTGCTGCCAGACCCTGCCATTTGACCGAAATTAGTGAATTGAGAAGGAAACCAGGATGAGTGCTGTTCTAGACCCCCACGGCCATGCCCATGACGACCACCACGACCATGCCCCCACAGGATGGACGCGCTGGGTCTACGCCACTAACCACAAAGACATTGGCACGCTGTATTTGCTGTTTGCCTTCACGATGCTGATGATTGGTGGCCTGTTGGCGCTGATCATCCGTGCCGAGCTGTTCCAGCCTGGTTTGCAACTGATCAACCCCGAGTTGTTCAACCAGTTGACGACCATGCACGGTTTGATCATGGTGTTCGGCGCCATCATGCCGGCCTTTGTGGGCTTCGCCAACTGGATGATCCCGCTGCAAATCGGTGCCGCGGATATGGCTTTCGCCCGCATGAATAACTTTTCATTCTGGTTGATGATCCCGGCCGGCTTGATGCTGGTGGGTTCCTTCTTCATGCCTGGTGGTGCCCCCGCAGCAGGTTGGACGCTATACGCGCCGCTGACCTTGCAAATGGGTCCCAGCATGGACGCCGGTATTTTTGCGATGCACATCCTGGGTGCCAGTTCCATCATGGGCTCCATCAACATCATCGTCACCATCCTGAACATGCGCGCGCCTGGCATGACCTTGATGAAGATGCCGATGTTCTGCTGGACCTGGTTGATCACTGCTTACTTGCTGATCGCCGTGATGCCAGTTTTGGCCGGCGCCATCACGATGACGCTGACTGACCGCCACTTTGGCACCAGCTTCTTCAACCCCGCTGGCGGTGGTGACCCGGTGATGTACCAGCACATCTTCTGGTTCTTCGGCCACCCCGAGGTCTACATCATGATCCTGCCGGCCTTCGGCATCATCAGCCAGGTGATTCCCGCGTTCTCGCGCAAACGCCTGTTCGGCTACGCCTCCATGGTGTATGCAACGTCTTCCATTGCTATCCTGTCCTTCATCGTGTGGGCACACCACATGTTCACCACCGGCATGCCAGTGACCGGCCAGTTGTTCTTCATGTACGCCACGATGCTGATTGCCGTGCCGACGGCCGTGAAGATCTTCAACTGGATCGCCACCATGTGGCAGGGCTCGATGACCTTTGAGACGCCCATGCTGTTCGCGGTCGGTTTCATTTTCGTGTTCACGATGGGTGGCTTCACCGGCCTGATCCCCGCTGTGGCGCCGATTGACATCCAATTGCAGGACACCTATTACATCGTGGCGCACTTCCACTATGTTCTGGTGGCCGGCTCCTTGTTTGCGATGTTCTCCGGCTGCTACTACTGGCTGCCCAAGTGGACTGGTGTGATGTACAGCGAGACCCGTGGACAGATCCATTTCTGGTGGTCCCTGATTGCGTTCAACGTGACCTTCTTCCCGATGCACTTCTTGGGTCTGGCTGGTATGCCACGTCGTTACGCCGACTATCCCATGCAGTTTGCTGACTTCAATGCCATCGCTTCGGTGGGTGCCTTCTTCTTTGGTGCTGCACAGTTGTATTTCTTCCTGTTCATCGTCTTGCCCGCCATGATGGGCAAGGGCGAAAAAGCACCGCAGAAGCCCTGGGAAGCTGCGGAAGGCCTGGAGTGGGAAGTTCCATCGCCCGCACCGTTCCACACCTTTGAGACACCGCCCAAGCTCGACGCGACGGCCACCCGGGTGATTGGCTGATTGCCATGATGACTCCCGAGCAAAAGAAAGCCAACGCCAGGACCGGATGGATTCTGGCGTCCATCGCGATCTTGTTCTTTGTGGGCTTCATGGCCCGCATGGTTCTGCTGGGCAAATAAACCATGTTTCTGCGGCGCGAAAATGTCCGGATGGTGCGCAAGCTGGCTGTGGTTGCAGTCGGCATGTTCATCTTTGGCTACGCGCTGGTGCCCATCTACAAGACGATTTGTGAGATGACCGGTATCAATATACTCGCCGTGGGCGAGCAGACCATACCCGGCGCCAAATCGATATTGCCTGCCAACACCCAGGTCGATCTGACGCGCACGATTACCGTGGAGTTTGATGCCAATAGCCGCGGTCCCTGGGATTTCAAGCCGGCGCAGCGTTCAGTTGAAGTGCATCCGGGTGAGCTGACAACCGTCATGTACGAATTCCAGAACACGCAGAATCGGCGCATGTCGGCGCAGGCTATCCCTAGTTATGCGCCCCAGCAGGCTTCCAGCCATTTCAATAAGCTGGAGTGTTTCTGCTTTAACCAATACACCCTGGAGCCGGGCGAGAAAAAATCGTGGCCCGTCGCCTTTGTGATCGATCCCAAGCTGTCCAAGGACGTGATGACCATCACGCTGTCGTACACCTTCTTTGAGGTAGGTGGTAAGACACCGCCGGCCCCTGTGGCCGCAGTGTCTGGAAAGACGGCGAGTGGGAGCCGTTCATGACAGGCAGGGCGACTGGAAAACCAACGGCGGCGCCGTCGGTTTGGCGCAGTATCAAATTGGTGGCTTGGTCGTTTTTGGGTATCCGCAGCAACCGTGAATACCAGGAAGATCTGAACAAGGTCAACCCCATGCATGTGGTGGCCGTCGGACTGGTGGGCGTGCTGCTACTGGTCGTGGGTTTGATCAGTCTGGTCAATTGGGTCGTTGCAAAGTAAATAACTTGCGGGACAGACCGTAGCCGCACGGCGGCAAGCTCTGTCCTCAACTGATTGGAATAGGAGAAAGAAATGAGTTCAACAACACACGGCGCAACACCGTACTACTTTATCCCGGGCCCGTCCCGCCATCCTGCCATGGCGGCTCTGGGCTTGTTCTTCGTCATTCTGGGCGCAGGCCAATGGATCAATGGCGCGGAATGGGGTAAATATGCCTTAGCTGTGGGCATGGTCTGGTGGCTGTTCGTGTTGTACCAATGGTTCAGCGAGTCTGTTGCCGAAAGCCAGGGTGGTCAATATGGCCACAAGATCGACCTGTCTTACCGCTGGAGCATGACCTGGTTCATCTTCTCGGAAGTGATGTTCTTCGGCGCCTTCTTCACTGCCCTGTGGTGGGCTCGGGCGCATTCGGTTCCTGAACTGGGCAGTCTGAACAACGCCTTGTTGTGGCCCGACTTCAAGGCCGTATGGCCCAGCATGGCGGCGGGTGTTACCGCTTCGCCAGCCGGCATTGTCGAGCCGTTCACCACGATGGGCCCCTTCTGGCTGCCCACGATCAATACCGCACTGTTGTTGACGTCTGGCGTAACCTTGACCATCGCCCACCATGCCCTGGTCGCTGGCAACCGCAGCAAGACCATTGGCTTCATGTGGCTGACCGTATTGCTGGGCGTAACCTTCCTGGGCGTTCAAGCTTATGAGTACTACCATGCCTACACCGCGTACAACCTCAAGCTCACATCGGGCGTGTTCGGTTCGACCTTCTACATGCTGACCGGTTTCCATGGTTTCCACGTTTTCGTGGGCATGTTGATGTTGTTGTTCATTACCTTGCGGTTGCAAAAAGGGCACTTCACACCAGAGCGCCATTTCGGTTTTGAAGGCGCAGCGTGGTACTGGCACTTTGTGGACGTGGTATGGCTTGGTCTGTACATTCTGGTGTACTGGCTCTGATACGCCACACGCCACGCAAAAAAGGCACCGCTTGCGGTGCCTTTTTGATTGTGGATGCCCGTGCCAGCGAGGCGCAACGGTTTAGCGACCCTGTGGAATTCCTGTGGGATGTATGTAACCCAGTTTCCAGGCCAGCAGGACGCAGGCAAACAGCAAAATGGATAACCCCACCCGGGCGGCAAGCGCGCGGGCCATTTTTTTGGAAGCGTTGGGCTTACCGCTCCCTCCGCGCATCATGAAAAAAAGTGCGGTCCCCAAGCTGGTCAAAATGCCCACAAATGCGAAGATTACGAGGTATGTCATGAGCAGGATTATCTGGTGAACGCACGCACGAAGTTTGCGCTGATTACATTGGCCACGCTGCTGGCGGTGGGGGTAACCGCCATCCTGGGGGTTTGGCAGTTGTCGCGCGCCGCACAAAAAGAGGCTCTGCAGGCCGCCATGGATGCCCAGAGCGCCAAAGCACCGCTGGACGCGCAGGCGCTGATCGCCAATAAGGACAGCATGGCTCTGCTGCACCAGCGCGCACGCTTGCGTGGTACCTGGGTGGCGGGGTCCCAGGTGTTTTTGGAGAACCGACCCATGAAAGGGCGGGCGGGGTTTTTGGTTGTCACGCCGTTTGTGCTGGAAGGTGGGCGCGGCGCACTTGCGGTGCAGCGCGGCTGGGTGCCACGCGGTTTTGAGGACCGCACGCTGCTGCCCCGGGTAGAGACGCCGGCGGGCACCGTCGAAATCGAGGGCCGCATGGCTTTGCCACCATCGGATCTGTATTCCCTTGGGCAAACCGTAGGCGGCGCAATCCGGCAAAATCTCGACCTGCCACAATTCAGGGTTGAAACCGGGCTGCCGTTGCTGCCTCTGACCCTGCAGCAAACCGGCGCAAACCAGGAAGGCCTGCTGCGGGATTGGCCCGCCGTCAATTTGGGCGTGGACAAAAATTACGGTTACGCCATCCAATGGTTTGGCATGGCCGCACTGTTCGCCCTGCTGTACCTGTGGTTTCAGATTGTTCGACCGTTTATAGCCCGCCCAAAGGACCCAACTCCCGATGTCTAGCGCACCTCCCAACCAGGATCAGCCTTTGGGGCTGACCGTGCATACGCTACCCGAACCCCAACAAGGCAGCGCGCCGGCGGGTAGCCGCGTTGTCGGGCGTCTGAAAATGCTGGCGGTGCTGTTGATTTGTGCGTCGCCAGTGATTGCCTCTTATCTGACGTTTTACGTGATACGACCCGAGGGGCGGCGCAATTTTGGCGAGCTGGTTGAACCGCATCGCGCCTTGCCTGATCTGGTGGGAAGTACCGTAGACGGCAAACCTGCGAATCTGCGCGCGCTGAAGGGCCAATGGCTGTTGGTCAGCGTGTCATCGGGCGCGTGTGCCGAGCAGTGCGCACGCCACTTGTACCTGCAGCGCCAGTTGCGCGAAGGTCTGGGGAAGGAAAAAGAACGCCTGGACTGGGTGTGGTTGGTGAATGACGCAGCGCCGGTGGCGGAGGCCTTGCTGCCCGCACTCAAAGGCGCAACCGTGGTTCGCGTGCCGCCTGCTGGGTTGGCGGACTGGCTCGCAGCACAGCCTGGGCAGGCCTTGGCGGATCACCTCTACCTGGTCGATCCCCTGGGCAATTGGATGATGCGTTTTCCCGCAAACGTTGATGAGAAGGGTGCAGTCAAGGTCAAACGCGATTTAGACCGCCTGCTGCGTGCCTCTACCCACTGGGATAAAGCAGGACGCTGAGCGCCACAACGCATTGCCATGCACGCCTTTCTTTACGATTTCTCACCCGTCTTGCGCCTGCTCTTGATCGGCTTTCTGGTGGCCTCCGGGCCGCTGCTGATGGTCTATCTGCGCAAGCGGCGCTCCAGTCCCTTGGGTAGCATGCATGCACTCACCCTGGTCACGCTGTTTTTGACGTTTGATCTGGTGTTGTTCGGCGCATTCACACGCCTGACCGATAGTGGCCTGGGCTGTCCAGACTGGCCGGGTTGTTATGGCAGCGCCAGCCCGCTAGGCGCCAGTGTTGCGATCGATGCGGCCCAGCAGGCCATGCCGACGGGACCGGTTACGCTGGGCAAGGCCTGGATCGAGATGGTGCACCGCTACCTTGCCATGGGCGTGGGTGTGTTGACGCTGGTACTGGCCGGTGCGGCCTGGTTGCAGCGTGGACCCCGCGACGGACATCCTGCCGTCAGCCCTTGGTGGGCCACGCTGACCGCGGTGTGGGTGTGCATACAGGGCGGCTTTGGCGCATTGACCGTGACCATGAAACTGTTTCCAGCCATCGTGACCTTGCATTTGCTGGGCGGGTACATACTGTTAGGTCTACTCACTGTGCAGGCTGCGCTGCTGGCTCGCCAGCAAGACATCCAGCCGCAGCCCGCAGTGCCCGCATCCTTGCGCAACTGGACGGTTCTGGCATTGCTGCTGCTGGCACTACAGGCGGCGTCGGGCGCTTGGGTCAGCACCAACTATGCGGTCTTGGCCTGCAGTGAATTCCCGCTGTGCCAGGGTAGCTGGTGGCCACAGATGGACTTTGACCACGGCTTCGAGATATGGCGCCCGCTGGGCTACCAGCAGGACGGTGCACACATTAGCTTCCAGGCACTCACCGCCATCCACTTCTCACATCGGCTGCTTGCAGGCGTGACGCTGGCATTGTTGGCAGCCCTGGCGTACTACCTGTTCAGACGCTCCACGCTGCGCAGCCATGGTCGCGCTCTGGGCGCTTTGCTGGCCATGCAACTCGCGACCGGGCTGAGCAATGTCGTGTTGGACTGGCCGCTCGTGGCTGCCGTTTTGCACACCGGTGGCGCCGGTGCCCTGGCCGTGGTACTGGTCCGCGTATTGGTGGCAACCCACAACCTCTCTTCCCAAACCTCTGCTGCACGCAGTGGAGCAACCCCACTCGGACTGCGCGCATGACTACCGACACCACCTCCTTACCCACACCGTCGGTGTTTCGCCAGTTCTATGCGCTGACCAAGCCGCGGGTCATCCAGTTGATTGTGTTTTGTGCGCTGATCGGCATGGTGCTGGCCGTGCCGGGCGTTCCTTCGCTGCAGCAGGTTGGACTGGCTGCCATCGCCTGCCTGGGTGTCTGGTTGGTTGCTGCCGCTGCTGCCGCCTTCAACTGCATTGTGGAGCAGGGCATCGATGCCAAGATGAAACGCACCGCCTGGCGGCCGACCGCTCGCGGCCAGCTGAGCAATACACAAACGCTGCTGTTCTCGGCGGTGTTGTGTATTGCCGGTTCGGTACTGCTGTATGTCTGGGTCAACCCGCTGACCATGTGGCTGACCTTTGCCACCTTTGTCGGTTATGCCGTCATCTACACGGTGATTCTGAAGCCCCTGACACCACAGAATATTGTGATTGGCGGCGCGTCCGGCGCCATGCCACCGGTGCTGGGCTGGGCGGCCATGACGGGTGACGTCGGCCCGGAAGCGATGATTCTGTTTCTGATCATCTTCCTGTGGACGCCGCCGCATTTTTGGGCCCTGGCGCTGTACCGTGTGGAGGACTACCGCAAGTCCGGCCTGCCCATGTTGCCGGTTACGCATGGCAGCGAATTCACACGTCTGCAAATCCTGCTCTACACCTTTGTGCTGTTTGCCGCCTGTCTGTTGCCATTCGTTTATGGCATGAGCAGTTGGCTGTATCTGGTGGCGGCCGTGGTACTGGGTTTTGGGTTTTGCCTGTATGCCTGGTGGCTGTGGCGCGACTACTCCGACGCGCTGGCGCGCAAGACCTTCCGGTTTTCGTTGATTCACCTCAGCGTGCTGTTCGCAGCGTTGCTGTTGGACCATTACATTTTTTGAGATCTGATGTGAGAGGCCACGGCAGTATGACCAGACGATTTACTATTAAATTCATAGCGGGATGTGTAATATTTACGGGGGCTATAGGCCTAATTTCTGCATGCTCTCCACAGAAGCCGGCGTTTGCATCGGTGGATGTCACAGGTGCTGAGTACGCTAAGAATTTTGAACTGACCGACCACAATGGCAAGCTGCGCCAACTGCCGGATTTCGCCGGCAAGGTTGTTGTGCTGTTCTTTGGTTATACGCAGTGCCCCGATGTTTGCCCAACCACCATGGCGGAACTGGCCGAGGTGAAGAAGGCGTTGGGCAAAGACGGTGAGCGACTGCAGGGCCTGTTTGTGACGGTCGATCCCCTGCGCGACACACCCGAAGTGCTCAAGGGTTATATGGCCAACTTTGACCCGACCTTCTTGGCGCTGTACACCACACCGGACAAGCTGGCCGCGCTGGCCAAGGATTACAAGATCTACTTCAAGAAAGTCGACGGCAAAACGCCCACCAGCTACACCATGGACCACTCTGCCGGCAGTTACATATACGACACCAAAGGCCAGTTGCGTCTGTTCACCCGCTACGGCAGCGGACCCAAGGTGCTGGCCGAGGACATTCGCCTGCTGCTCAAGCAGGCATCCTAGGGTAGGCCAAGGGCGAGTGAGGCCGCCTTGTAGGACAAGGCCGACACCAGGAAGCGGTTTTGGCCGATACCGCAACGCGAGGCAATTGCGGAACATGGGGCTTCCATCATTTCAAGGAGAACCCCCATGGGAGCAAGCTATCAACATTTCTGCGATTCACAGCAAAACCAATTGCTGGCCGCCTTACCCCAAGAGGACTTGGGCCGCTGGCAAGATCGTTTGGAGTTGGTGGAGCTATCCTTGCATCAGATTCTTTGTGCCGTCGGTGTGGCTCCGGAATATGTCTATTTCCCTACGACTGCCATCGTTTCACTGATGTCCCTTACGCTGGATGGAGCGTCGGCCGAAGTGGCCGTGGTCGGCAACGATGGTGTGGTGGGAATTTCCTCGCTACTGGGTGCAGATGTCGCAGCCACTGATGCGGTTGTGCAAAGCGCAGGACGTGCCTATCGGGTCAGTGCACGATTCGTCAAGAATGAAATCGAGCATTCCTGTGGTGTCATGAAGGTGGTCATGCGTTATGCCCAGTCCGTGCTCGGGCAGATGGCCCAGACTGCGGTATGCAACCGCTACCACTCCATAGACCAGCAACTGTGCCGGCGCCTTTTGCTGGGCTTGGACCGTCTGCCGTCCGACGAGTTGGACATGACCCACGAACTGGCGGCCAATCTGCTGGGCGTGCGTCGCGAAGGCGTGACAATGGCCGCGCATAAGTTGCAAGAGGCTGGGCTGATACGCTACCGTCGCGGTCACATTGTTGTTCTGGACCGCCAACGTCTGGAGCAAAAGACCTGCGAGTGTTATGCCGTGGCCAAAAAGGAGTACCGTCGCCTGCTGCCGACGCAGCTAGCGGCCTGAGGCTAGTACAGAGGCATCGAAGCGGATTCCGGCAGTTGCGCGCGAACCAGCGTACCTTGGCCCGGGGTAGACACCAGTTCCAGAGTTCCGCCTTCGGCCTCCACGCGAAAGCGCATGCCCAGCAGGCCGTGGGCCTTGCTGCCTACTTGGTTGGCGCTAAAGCCGATACCGTCGTCGCGTACACAGATCTCAATATGGCCGTCTTGGACTGATAACTTTAACCACACGTTGCGGGCTTGGGCATATTTGGCAATATTGGTTGTGGCCTCCTGCACTAGGCGATACACCACAAGTTGGGCACTGGACTTCAATTGAACCGTTTCCAATGTGCAGTGCACCGGAATCCCCACGCTTTGGGAAAACTCGCGAGCCAAAATCTCCAGTGTCGCGACCAGTCCCAGATTGCCAAGCGCCGACGGCCACAGGTCCTCGATGATGCGGCGTTTCATCGCAATACCCGCGTTCAGCGTTCCGATCAGGTGGTTGAGGCGCTCTAGGGCTTCGGGTGCGCCAGTCCCCAAACGCGACTTGATGCGCGCCACATCCAGCTTGGCGGACGTCAGTAGCGCGCCCAGCTCGTCATGCAAATCCCTCGCTATCCGGTGGCGTTCGTCCTCCCGTGCGGTTTGCAAGTGGTTGTTCAATTCAACCAGCTGTGTGGTGCGTCGGGCTACTTCGCTTTGCAGACGCTCCTGCTCGGCATGCATGGCCTGCTGGTGCCGCAGATTTTGGACCCTGAATGCCTGGGTATGCCGCATGTTCAGAAAAACCAGCAACAAACTGACCGTGGTCAGTAGTGCAACCCCCAGCCTACTGAACAGCAGGATGTCGGCCACCTCGTCTTGACTGCTCTGCAGACGTTGGGTCTCCAAGGCCAAGAGTTCGGCACCGGTGGTGCGGATGGCATCCATATACTCCTGGCCAATGCCACTGAGCGTGAAGTCCTTGCCGGTCTGGCGCTTGCCATCCTTTTGCATCTGAACCGTGATGGCAAGTTCCGAGAGTTTGGTCTCGGTCAGTGCATGGAGCTTCTTGAGCAGGGCTGCAGAGTGCGGTTCCCGGCTGTAGGCGGCGTCCAGCAGCTTGAAGGCCGCATCAATATTTTTGAGCGCGGCATCATACGGCGCCAGGTATTCTTCACGACCCGTCAACAGATAGCCTCTTTGTCCCGACTCGGCGTCCAGAACGCCCTTGGTCAAGTCGTACAAATGCAGCCGATTTTCGGCAATGGCGCCCAGTCTTTTTATCATTACGGATGCCCGTTGGTTCGAGTCTTCAGTGATGATGAGCATGGTGACAGACGCGAGTATCAGCAGCAAAATTGCCATGGGATTTCGCGCTATAACAATGGGCAGATGTGTGTGCATGGGCTGGCCTAGAATGCAAATTACAACAGGGGAGGAAATTGCGCAACACCATGATCAGGATTGCCATCGTTGACGACCATGCCATCGTTCGTGCGGGACTGCGGCAATTCTTCGCTGACCATGGGGACCTTTCGGTAGTCGCCGAAGCCGCCAATGGCCGCGACGCGCTCGATATCGTGCGCGCCGGTGGCGTAGACGTCATGGTGATGGATATTTCCATGGGGGAGCAAGGCGGGGTGGATGCCCTTGTCGCCATCAAGGCGCGGGCACCCGAATTGCCCGTTTTGATACTGAGCGCCTTGCCCGAAACACATTACGCCACAGCCTTGTTGCAACAGGGCGCGAGTGGCTACTTGAGCAAGGATTGCGACCCCGACCAAATCGTCGAAGCCATACGCACCGTTGCGCAGGGGCGAAAATACATCAGTACCGCGGTTGCCGAACGCTTGGCAGAGGCCCTGGTTGGTGGTCTGGAAAAGCCCTTGCATCAGCGCCTGTCACAACGTGAATTGCAAGTGTTTTTGCGATTGGCCGCAGGGGAGTCGGTAGGCAATATTGCCACCCACATGTCACTCAGCGTCAAGACGGTCAGCACCTACCGCACGCGCATCATGGAAAAGCTGAACCTCGCGTCCAATAGTGATCTGACCTACTACGCGCTGAAAAACGGCCTGATCCAATAGACGCATCAGTTGAACTCATCGCGTATGCTATTGCCCGCGTCGCCGGCCGCCAATCGCCCACAGTAGAGCATCAACGCATCCAGTTCATTTGATTTATCGAAGATCTTGCTGGCACCCAGTTCGGTGCATTTCCGGCGTATTTCCGGCGTGGCATGGTTGCTCAAAACCACCATCGTGCGCTGCTGCTGCGCACGGTCTGCCGCGCGCAGTACACCCAAGCCAGATCCCAGCTTCAGGAAAATGTCAACGATCACCAGGTCCGCAGCGTTGCCAGATTCGGTAAGCCACTGCACGGCTGTGGCTTCATCTTCTGCGACACCAACCACTTTGATGGGAGTCATTTCTTCCAACGCTGCAATCAGACTGTCCCGAATGACTTTGCTGTCTTCGACAATATACGTTTTCAGTAGTTGCATAGGGTTGTGACCGCTACTTTGCATGGGCGGGTTAACCGATACCACCCCGCGTATTGGCGCATGTTATCGCCAATACTGGTGCTTGTCTCGGGACTTTATGGGCTTATTCGGAACATTTTGTGTTGCGTATTCCATCGCACAGACGCCACCGTGCACTTAGTTCAGGATGTATTGTTTGAACAAAAAAAAACCCTGCAGACGAGGTCTGCAGGGGTTGTTGTTGTTGTTGTTGTTGGGCTCAAGCGTATTCGGCCAACGTCACCTTCATCTTCTTCATGGCGGCTACCTCGATTTGGCGAATCCGCTCGGCGCTGACACCGTACTCGGCCGCCAGTTCGTGCAGGGTCATGCCACCCGAGTTGTCGTCATTGACCTTGAGCCAACGCTCTTCCACGATGCGTCGGCTGCGGGCGTCCAGGCTTTCCAGTGCCGTGGCAATGCCGTCGGTGGCCAGCACGTCGCGTTGGTGGGCCTCGATCATGGCGATGGGCTCATGGTTGGTGTCCGTCAGGTAGGCGATAGGGCCGAAAGCGTCTTCGCCATCGTCTGATGGGCTGGGGTCCAACAAGACATCACCGCCCGACATGCGGGTTTCCATCTCGATCACCTCTTCGGGCTTGACCTTGAGTTCACGCGCCATGGCCTCAATCTGCTCCGGGTTCAGCGTGTCGCGGTGTGTGCCCAGGTCGGCGGCCGCGTCGTCACTCTTGTAGCGCTGTTTCATGGAACGCAGATTGAAGAACAACTTGCGTTGCGCCTTGGTGGTGGCCACCTTGACCATGCGCCAGTTTTTCAGGATGTATTCATGGATTTCGGCCTTGACCCAGTGCAGCGCGTAGCTGACCAGACGCACGCCCTGGTCCGGATCAAAACGCTTGACTGCCTTCATCAGGCCCACGTTGCCTTCCTGGATCAGGTCGCCGTGGGGCAGTCCGTAACCCAGGTACTGGCGCGACACGGATACCACCAAACGCAAGTGAGAGAGCACTAACTTTCCGGCGGCTTCAAGATCATTCTCATTCTTGAACTTGCGCGAGAACTCCTGCTCTTCTTCCAACGTGAGCATGGGCAGGCGGTTGGCGGCCGAAATATAGGCATCCAGATTGCCCAGTGATGGCACCACAGCCCATGGATTGGCCAGTGCTACCGCCGCAGATGAATGTCCAAGTGGGTATGACATAACCGGAACTCCTTTGTCTTGTTCTCAATATTAGCACTCACTATGATGGAGTGCTAATGCAGAAGTTCAATGACCCTGATCAATAAAAGTAAATTGAGCAGGCCGTCAGCGCTGCAAATTGGTATGCCGGTCCCATTTGCCAGCGTGCTTGCCGCAAAATCTGGATTCCCCGTGCAGGCTTGGCCGCCAGCGATAAAAAAGACAAAAAAATAGTAGCTATGGGAAACATAGCGGGCGCACCAACTGGCCCGGGGGTTTGGTATGGTTTTTCTTTATATGAAATTTTTTGAACGCAAAAAGCAGAAGGGTAGGGTCTACAGGGTGCCAAACACCTGCCAGAATCAGCCCCCTTGACGCGCAACGCGTCATGCCAAAACCGGTGCATCCATCCTGTCCATGGCAGCACCGTTTGGCATTTTTCTCAGGAGATAACGATATGAAACGCGACCCTATTACCCCCACCCAGAACCAGATCGTGATCCAACCCATCAGCCACGATGTGCTGGCCGAAAAATACCTCAAACCCGGCGAGACTGGCATAGAAGACCTGTTTGCCCGTGTGGCGCGGGCCCTGGCCTCTGTCGAAAAGGAAGAGAACCGCGCCAAGTACGAGACCATCTTCCTGGAAAACCTGTACGCCGGCGCCATCGGTGCGGGCCGCATCATGAGCGCCGCCGGCACCGACATCCAGGCCACGCTGATCAACTGTTTTGTGCAGCCCGTGGGCGACTGCATCCAGGGCATGGATGCGGATGGTTACCCCGGCATCTATGAGGCCTTGCGCGAGGCCGCTGAGACCATGCGCCGCGGCGGCGGTGTGGGTTATGACTTCTCGCGCATCCGTCCGCGTGGCGCAGCCGTCAAGGGCACGGCGTCCATGGCCTCGGGGCCCTGCAGCTATATCAATGTGTTCGACCAGTCCTGCTCCACCGTGGAAAGCGCCGGCGCGCGCCGCGGTGCGCAAATGGGTGTGCTGCGTGTGGACCATCCCGATGTGATGGAGTTCATCACCGCCAAGCGCACGCCGGGGCGCTGGAACAACTTCAATGTGTCGGTGGGCATGACCGACACCTTTATGGAAGCGTTGCTAGCCGACCAGCCCTGGGAACTGGTGCACCCGGCCAAGCCTGGCGCAAGCCTGCTGGAGAAAGGCGCCTTCCAGCGCGCCGACGGCAAATGGGTCTACCAGACCCTGAAGGCACGGGACCTGTGGGATACCGTGATGCGCTCTACCTACGACTTTGCCGAGCCCGGCATTTTGTTCCTGGACCACATCAACAAAGACAACAACCTGCGTTACTGCGAAACCATTGCGGCCACGAACCCGTGCGGCGAGCAACCATTGCCGTCGTACGGTTGTTGCGACCTCGGCCCCATCATCCTGACGCGTTTCATCCGTCACCCCTTTGGTTTTGAAGGCGTGGCGGCGTTTGACTTTGAAGCCTTCGAGAAATCGGTGGCGATCCAGGTCCGTGCCTTGGACAATGTGCTGGACGTGACCTTCTGGCCCCTGCAACAACAGCGCGATGAATCGGCAGACAAGCGCCGCATCGGCGTCGGTTTTACCGGCATGGGCAATGCGCTGGCCATGCTGTGCCTGCGCTACGACGCGCCCGAAGGCCGCGCCATGGCAACCCGCATCGCAACCAGCATGCGCGATGCGGCCTACACCGCCTCGGTGGCGCTGGCCCAGGAAAAAGGCGCCTTCCCCAAGTTCAACGCAGACGGTTACCTGGAGGCCGGCACCTTCGCCAGCCGCCTGCCTGCGGCCTTGCAAAAGTCCATCCGCAAGCACGGCATACGCAACAGCCACCTGTTGTCGATTGCGCCCACCGGCACGGTCAGCCTGGCCTTTGCCGACAACGCATCCAACGGCATTGAGCCACCCTTCTCGTGGATGTACAAGCGCAAGAAGCGGGAGGGCGACGGCAGCTACACCGAGTATTCGGTCGAAGACCACGCCTGGCGCCTGTACCACGAACTGGGCGGCGATGTGAACCAGCTGCCCGACTACTTTGTGTCGGCGCTCGACATGTCGGCCACCAACCACATTGCAATGATGGAAGCGGTGCAGCCATTCGTCGACACAGCCATCTCCAAGACCGTCAATGTGCCGGCCGACTACCCGTACGACGACTTCAAGAACCTGTACCAGCAGGCCTGGAACGCACGCCTCAAAGGCCTGGCCACCTACCGGCCGAATGCGATTCTGGGATCTGTGTTGCATGTGACCCCGACCGAGACTACCGCGGCCCCCGTGGCGTCCACACCGCCCGCACCGGTGGTCGACCCCATGCGCACCGTCATCGAGCGCCGTCCCAAGGGTGCACTGTCGGCCGTGGCTGAGAAGATCGACTACTGGACCCAGGAAGGACACAAGACGCTGTACCTGCTGGTGTCTTTCCTGCCCGTGCCCGCACCCAACGGCGTTGGCACCGTGGACCGCGCCATCGAGTTCTTCATGCCCGTGGGGCAGAGTGGCGAATCGCAGCAGTGGATCACGTCCAGCATGCGCCTGTTGTCACTGGCCGCGCGTGGCGGCTTTTTGGAACGCGCGCTGAGCGATATGCGCAAGGTCGCCTGGGACCGGGGTCCCGTTCGCCTGGGCACACACCAGAAGGAAGACGGGACGCAGGTGCCTATGTGGCACGACTCCGAAGTCGCGGCCGTGGCCTTTGCCATCCAGAACATCCAGTCGCAGCGCAACAGCACGCTGACCAACAACTACAACCGCCGCTCTACCGACATCCCGAACGAGTCGGACACCTTGCTGCCCCAACAGGAAAGCGCTCTTGCAACCGCACCTTTGCCCGTCATGGCTGGCAAGAAGTGTGGTGAGTGCGGCGCCCACGCCGTCATCCGCAAGGACGGCTGCGACTACTGCACGCAATGCGGGCATGTGGGAAGCTGTGGGTGAACCAGGGCGAAGGTCGTACTGAAGCCGGGGCGCTCAAGCCTGATCTGGAGCTAGCCAACAGCGTCGCGGCGCTGATGCAAGCGCGCGAAACCATCTTGCCCAAGCGTCTGGTTGCACCCGGCCCCAGTGCCGAGCAGTTGCAGCAGATTCTGGGCGCGGCGGCCTCGGCGCCCGACCACGGGCAGGTGCGCCCCTGGCGCTTCGTGCAGGTGCCGCCGGACGCGCGCGCTGCGCTGGCCCAGGCCTTTGGTGATGCGCTGTTGGAGCGTGATGCGGACGCCGCCCCCGAACAGCTTGCACAGGCCCAGGAGAAAGCCCATCGCAGCCCCTGCCTGATGTTGGTGGTGGTCAGTGCAGACTGCGGTGACCCGGACATCGACCTCTATGAGCGCATCGTCTCCACCGGTTGCGCGGTGCAAAACATCCTGCTGCTGGCAACAGCCTTGGGTTATGGCTCGGCACTGACCAGTGGCAAGGCGGTCAAGTCGACCGCTCTGCGCACGCTGTTCGGCTTGGTCGATGGTGACCACGCCTTGTGTTTCATCAGTATGGGAAGCGTGCAGTCGCGCAAGAAAAGTTCTCGTCAACGCCCCGTGCCCGACGACTATGTTTCTACCTTGAATCTGCCTGCATGACGCCTGCTGCCCTGCGACCCAAAGATCTGCTGTTGATCTTGACCGTCATCCTGGTGTGGGGCGTCAACTTTGCGGTCATCAAGGTGGGCGTGGCCGATGTGCCGCCGCTGATGCTGGGTGGCCTGCGTTTCCTGCTCGCGGCCTTTCCGGCGCTGCTGTTTCTGCGTCTCCCCAAGGTGCCGCTGCGCCTGTATGTGTTGTATGGAATGACGATTTCGGTGGGACAGTTCTCTTTGCTGTTCACGGCCATCCATGTAGGCATGCCCACGGGACTGGCGTCACTGGTGCTGCAATCGCAAGCCTTCTTCACGATGGTGTTCGCCGCCTTCTGGCTCAAGGAGTCGTGGCATGCCAACCAACTGGCGGGCCTTGTGCTGGCGGCCTGCGGCTTGGTGTTGATTGGCAGTGCCCACGGCTTGTCCATGCCGCTGGCTGGCTTTATGCTGACCGTAGCCGCGGCGGCCATGTGGGCCTGCGGCAATATCGTGACCCGCGCCGTCGGGCGCTACAGCCCCATGAACCAACTGGCGTTTGTGGTCTGGGCCAGCCTGGTGCCGCCGATACCGCTGCTCTTGTTGTCTGCGTGGCTGGAGGGTCCGCAGGCCATGGCCGCTGCGCTCACGCACTTTAGCTGGACCGCCTTTGGCGCCGTGGCCTATTTGGCCTGGGCTGCCACGCTGTTTGGTTACGGCGTGTGGACGGCCTTGTTGTCGCGTTATCCGGCCAACCGCATCGCGCCCTTCTCGCTGCTGGTGCCGTTGGTGGGCCTGACCACGGGTTGGGTTGTGTTTGGTGAGGTGCTCAAGCCGGTGCACTTTGCCGGCGGTGCCTTGCTGATGGCCGGCCTGTTGGTGAACCTGTTTGGTGGCCGCTTGTTTGCGCGCCTGAAGTTGCAGAACTGAAAAGGTGTGCCCCCACGCTTGTCGCTGCGCGTACTGCGCTGCCCCCCGAGGGGGCGCAAGTCGCCTTGGGGCGGCCCGGCGGCGACTTAGTCCAACCCGCCAGCTTCATTGGATCTGAGAGGCATGTTCCAATAGCCGCATGAACCCTGACGCACACAAACTTTGGTTGGCCCCGCAGTGGGCTTTTGCGGTTTTGCTGGCCTTGTTGGGCATGCTGGGGCCATTCTCGATCGACACCTATTTGCCGGCGTTTGCCGACATTGCGCGGTCACTGGACGCCACACCGGTGCAGATGCAGCAAACGTTGTCGGCCTACCTGTTTGGTTTTGCCTTCATGAGCCTGTTCCATGGCGCCATCTCCGACAGCTTTGGCCGCAGACCGGTGGTGCTGTGGGGGCTGGCGGCCTTTACCGTGGCATCGGCCGGTTGTGCGTTGTCGCAAAGCATCGGCCATCTGATTTTCTTCCGCGCCATGCAAGGCTTGTCCACCGGGGCCGGCATCGTGGTGTCACGTGCCGTGATACGCGACATGTTCCCGCCCTCACAAGCGCAAAAGGTCATGAGCCAGGTCACCATCTTCTTTGGTGTGGCCCCGGCGATTGCGCCCATGATCGGCGGCTGGATGTTGGTGCACGTCAGCTGGCACGGCATCTTCTGGTTTTTGACCGGTGTCGGCGTGGTGTTGTGGGTGGCCATCTACCGAGCCCTGCCGGAAACCCTGCACGTCACGCAACGTCAGGATTTTCATCCCCGCAACCTGATGGCGGGTTACTGGCAACTGGGGTCGGACCCACGCTTCTTTTTACTGGCCCTGGCCAGCGGCATACCCTTCAACGGCATGTTCCTGTACATCCTCAGTGCGCCGGTGTTCCTGGGTGAGCATTTGCAGTTGCAGCCGCAGCAGTTCTTCTGGTGCTTTCTGATCACCATTGCGGGCATCATGGGCGGTGCCATGGTCAGTGGGCGCGTGGCGGGCAAGATCAAGCCAACGCGCCAGATCCGCATAGGCTTCTCCATCATGGTGGTCATCGCAGTGGTCAACCTGGCGGCCAATCTGCTGTTCGAGGCCCATGTCAGTTGGGCCCTGCTCCCGTTGGGGATTTTTTCATTCGGCTGGGCGCTGATGGTGCCCGTGGTCACGCTGCTGGTGCTGGATCTGCATCCCGACAGGCGTGGCATGGCGTCCAGCCTGCAGATGTTTGTCGGCTCCACCGCCAACGGCATCGTGGCCGGAGTCATCTCGCCACTGGTCATGCACTCCACGGTTGCGCTGGCCGCATCGTCCCTGGCAATGTTGAGTCTGGGGCTGGTGGCATGGGCCTACATTCGCCACCGCTGGCCCGAAATCGGGCATACCATCGTGCATGGCTAGGCTGTTTAGGCTGATTGTTGGAATATGCACCGCGCTCTTGGTGTGGCAGGGCGCTGCCATGGCGCAGCAGGAGCTTATAGACCGCATTGACGCGATCTATGTTTTGTCGGAACGTAGCAACGCGGCAGCCCTGGCGCAGATTCGCAAGTTGGGTGACGAACTCTCGACGGCAACGCCCTATGTGGCGCAGCGCGAATACCTGAATACACGGGTGGATCTGGAACTCGACTCCGGACAGGCCGATGCCGCCAAAGCATCCATTGCCAAGTTGCTGGCCTTGGCCCGTGCGCAGAAAGACGACATTGGCCTGGCGCTGGCCATGGGTTTTGAGGCCTCGGTTTTGGTGATCAGCGCGCAGAATGCAACGGCCATTCTCAAGCTCGATGAGGCCCGTGCCTTTGCACTGCGTTCCGCTGATGCGCAGGCCTTGTGGCAACACTACCGGGTGCTCGGCGGCGCCCAGTTGGCCATGGGCAAGTTTGAGCCGGCACTGGACAGCTACCTGAAAAGCCTGCAATACGCCGACCAGCAAACGCGCCACCCCAAGCAGGCGCGCCTGCGCACGCTCAATGGGCTGAGCAATGTGTATTCGGCGATGAGGAACTACGAGAAAACACTGGCCGTGATAGACGAGGCGCTGGTGCTGGCCAAGGAATTGGACTCCAAGAAAATGCTGGCCATGCTGTACCTGAACCAGGGCGGAGAGTTTGCGGTGCTGGGCCGCAACAAGGAATACGCAGAAGCGAATGAGCGTGCCCTCAAGGTCGCCCGCGAGAGTGGCTTGGTCCGTGTGGAGGCCACCATCCTCAACAATATGGGTGACGGTTTTTTACGCGGCCACAACTACCCCAAGGCCGAGCTGCTGGCGCGCCAGGCGCTCGCCAAATACCGCGAAATCGACGACCGCAGTGGCCTGATCACCGCGCAATGCAATGTCGGCTTTGCGCTGATGGGCCAGGGCAAGGTGGCACAGGGCCTGGTCGAAGTCCGTGCCGCACTCAAGAGCGCCCACGATGCGGGCGCCATCGCAGACGAGGAAGACATCTTGGGTGAACTCGGGCGCATGTATGAACAACTGGGTTTGTACAGCGAAGCCGTCTCCACCATACGTGACCAGCAAAAACTCAGCGAGCAACTGTTCCAGACCGACCGCGAGAAGTCGGTCGCCGCGCTGCAAGAACAGTTTGATGCAGTGCAACGCCAAAAGCAAATTGAATTGCTGGCGCGTGAAAACAGCCTCAAGGACGCAACCATCAACAACCAGCGCTTGCAGCAAATCATCATGCTGCTGGGGGTGCTTGTCACGGTGATGGGTGTCGTCTTTGTCTACTTGCTGTACCGGCGCGTGCGCAAGACCAACCAGAGGCTGCGCGAGGCCAACCAGCAGCTCGAATTCCACGCAGTACGCGACCCCTTGACCGGTTTGTTCAACCGCCGCTCGTTCTTTGAACTGATGAACAAGCGCGCCCTGAACGCCAGCGGTGCGCGCCGTGAAGACGAGAGTCCAGACGGCCTGATGATCCTGGACATCGACCACTTCAAACACATCAACGACACGCTGGGCCATGCTGGTGGCGACGCGGTGCTGATAGAGATTGCCAAGCGCCTGCGCAGCACGGTACGCGATACCGACATGGTCATGCGCTGGGGTGGCGAGGAGTTTCTGGTTTTTTCACCCAAGGCCAATGCCGCACATCTGAAAAACCTAGCACAGCGTGTGCTCAACGAGATTGGGAAAGAGCCCATTGCGGTGGGCGACAAGTTGATGCCCATTACCGTCACCGGCGGCTTTTTGTCGCTGCCGTTTTCCGGCCTGGCCGAGACCGACTGCAACTGGGAAAAAGCCATGCAGATCGCCGACATGGCGCTGTACCTGGGCAAGGTCAACGGCCGCAACCGCGCCTATGGCCTGAACCGCCTGCTGGCGCCGTTTGAGCAGGTCATGCCGGTACTGGAGCGCGATATCTCCGCCGCGCTGAAGGCTGAGATGGTGGAGCTGGTCGAGGTCCTGGGGCCGGAGCCGGAGCCGCTGACTGCTTCCGCCGTTGTCAGCCAAGCTGAGGCCTTCTGAGAGGCGCAGTCTTTGGGCTAAAGCAGGCCATGGCCGCGATTTCCTTGGCCGGAAGCATTGCAAACGTTGTGTCAGACTTTTTTTTGCGGCATCAACGAGAGTTGAGCCGGCTGCGCGGCTTCTTGCACAGCTCCGCTCAAACGCCGGCTAGACGTTTTGATTGATTTCACTTGATGCGGCGAAACTGGTTTGTACCAGGAATACGTTCAAGCTCCGTACCAACAGGAAAATCGAGGTACGGGATAATGGCTTGGTCATAGTTCGCGATTGTGTTGAGATCGTAGATAGCCCAGTTGTCTGAGTCGTCCGCATACACCTGAGATTCAGTGCCAGAGAGAAAGCACCAGCCGCTGTCAACTTCGTTGCCTGCCTCATCGCGACACATGAAACCTACCAAGAGCCCTTTGACGGTGATGTGGTCTGATGCAAAACCTGAACCCATTGGCCGACCAAGCAAAGGAACGATCTCTGCTGCGGTAAGCTTGAATTTCCGTTCCTTAAACATTTTGTGATGAACCTTTTATACGGTTGCCAAGCGTGCGAGATAACTTCTTTCGAATCCTTCCACGCCGAAAAGTAATGTGCGACAACAAGGCCTACAACGCCCACGACGAGCCAAGGTATTGCAAGAAAACCCGCTCGACGGCGACGGCGTTGAAACTCCAATGCGGTATTCATAAAGACCGTTGTTTAACGTGAAGATGACCAAACCACCAACATGAGCGGCGCAGCCGCCTTCCGCTGTTGTGGGTCCGCGTCGATTGACAGGTTAAGTGCGCTCATTGCCGCCAGAGAGTTTTGTTGCGGCCAAGTGCTGTTCCTTCAAGCGCGGAAGTACTGCGTGAAAATTCCGCACTAGGTCTTCCATGCCCATCACGGGAATAGGAAATCTGATCTGGAACACGCCCCAACGTGATTCGTCTGGCCCGGATATCACAAGAAGATCCCGCCCGGTAGATTCCCAAGCGAGCCCGGCCTGCCACCCGTCCGGCGCGACCACAAAGAGATCCCCATTTATCTTCGGCCAAGGACCCGGCCAGGGACTTGCAACCAATCCCAAAAACCAACCGTCTCGCTCCGACTCCGGAAGCAGGCCACGGGAATCGTATGCAGGAGTGCCGGACGCCGCGTTCACAATTAGCATTTAACGTTGGCGATGATTGGGCGACAACGGTGTGACCGTTGCCGAAGAATGGCAGAAGCGCTGGCCGCCGTTGGCGGTCGAATCGATCAACAAGTTACAACTCGGCTGCATAGATTTGGTGCTTCTGAGTGCCTTTTAGGAACTGAACCACCTTGAATTCGGTGGCGGAGTGCTTGAACGCAACAAGGAATTCTTCTCCTGGTTTGGCTAGCTCAGCTGCCCAGCCCAGAGCTATTGGTTCATGCGCTTCATCCGAAGGAACACCGGCAAGAGCTCGGATATCTCTACGATCTGGAAAGCAAACCGTAGGTTGAAATTCATCGAATCCTTGGTCTTGTATCACGTTACGGGTGATGGCCGCGAACTGCTCAATTTGCATTGGTGAAACCCTCTCAGAATATTTTTGCGAGCGCGAATTTTCAAGAGCTTTAACGAGGCTGTAAAAAAACCCAATTTCCACACCCACCATTTCGGCGGTGCAAGATTGGCGGATCGGATTTCAGGAATTTATCGCTCATGCGCAAAGTGTGCCGCAATTTGGCCCCCTTTTGCGCCGGATAGCGACTTCAGGCCCTTATAGCCCGTTCTATTGAACCCGCTGGTATCCCATATTCGTCTTCGATAGCTTCTCAATGTTGTGCACCATGCAGTACAGGTTCCACTGCGTGTTGACCTTCGCGCGGCCGCGGTGGTTCAAACGCGTCAAGCGCTTGTTGTGCCGGATGTTGCCAAACACCGGCTCCACCGTGCCAATGCGCTGGCTGTAGAGCTGGCGCCCCTTCGGTGAGTCAATGGCCTGGCGCATGCGCTCGCTGGGGTTGGCATTGTCTTTGGGCTTGGGCTCAAAGCGGGTGACCTGGCGACCCCGCCCATCGTTGGGCTTCATGGGGCCTTTGAGGCATTGGTCACTGAGTGCGCAGGCACTGCAATCAAGCTCTTTTGCGGTGTAGCGCTGAAACGGCTGACCATTAGCAGTGAAGTTGATGGTGCCTGCACTGGTCATCAGCTTGCCCGCAGGACAAGTAGCCGTGTTGTCCTCGTTGAAGGTGAAGTCCTTGGGTTCGAACTTCTTGATGGGTTTTGTTTGGCCTGTGGCCTTCTTCTGGGACAGCGGATCGGGCTTGCCTTTGTACTTGTCCTGAGACTCGAAACGTTCATCGCGGCTGCGCATCTGGTTGTCGGCAACCATGGCCGGGATGTTGTGCTGCAGCAGCTTCGCAATATTGGCATCGCTGTGGTAACCGGCATCCGCAGTAATCAGGGTGTGCTCTTCTCGGTAGGGCTGGCTCTGTTCGATCATAGGCAAGAGCATGGCCTGCTCGGAGCCTGAGCCAATGACGTCGGCCGCCACGATGATTTGGTGGCTACTGTCCACCGCAGCCTGCGCTGCATAGCCCTGAATCACTCCCTTGGATGTGGCCATCTTGGCGCTTTGCGGATCGGTGACGTTGGTCTTGAGTTCCTTGCCTTTGCTGCCTTGGCGTTTGGGTGCAGTTGCAAGAAACTCTCTGGTGCGTTGTGCTTCTTTGCGCAGGGCCTCGATGCTGGCTTGGTGCTTGGGCTCCAGTGCGTCGTCTGCGCCGCGCTTGTCTTGTGCCTGGTGCAGCGCCATGATCTTGTCGGCAGCCTTCTCCAGACGGTCAGCGCGGTGGCGCAATTCTTCATGGGTGCCGCTACGCTCTTTGCTGGCGTTGCTGGGGAGCTTGACGCCGTCGATGGCAAACATCTCGCGCCCAATCAATCCTTGGGCATCGCAGGTCATCAGGACCTGGCTGAACAGGGGTTTGATCTGGGAGCTGAGGTTGGCCACGAACTTGGCAATGTGGGTGTGGCAGGGTTGGCTGTCACCACTAATGGCGATGAACTGGACGTTACGCTGGCATGCCTGTTCAATGGTGCGGCTGGAGATTAGGCCCTGGCTGTAGGCCAGCAGCACAATCTTGAGCATAACGCGGGGGTCGTAGGCACTGGCGCCCACTTCATCGTTCTTGAACTGGGCATCCAGGGGCTTGAGGTCAAGTTCGTGATCGACCAGGTAGTTCAGTGCGAAGGCAAAGCTGCCGGGGATGATTTGCTCCGACAAGACTACAGGCAGCAGCAGGCTGTTGTGGTCTTGGGGTTTGTAGCGGGCCATGGGTGCGATCTCCTTGCCAGGAAGTGTCGCAAAGGGTGTGCCAGAAAAGGTTTTTTTACAGCCTCAACGTTGGCGCTGCCCGGCGGGCAACTGATGCCGCGAAGCGGCAACCTTTAGTTGCCTGTCCGCGTCGAGCATCATGTTAACCAGCACTTGCCTCATATTGCCCACCTTGCGGCCAAGTCGTGGAGTGGGTCCACAAGCACCGCGATTGCCGTACAGGTAAACAGCAGCCATGCCCCGGCAACTCTGTTTGGTTTTGGCCCTTTGACCGCAAGAGCCAAGGCAAACAAGACAGTGGCACCGAGCACAAGAAGGAGTGCCCAGCCCAACGCGAACTCTACGAGGTCCGAAGTGCCATAGGGAGCATCTGGTGCAATGTACATGTGCCGATACACAGCGAAACGGAATAAGAGACCAGCCGCAAAAAGACTCACTGAGGCGATACCAAAACGCCTCGCGATTTTCAAGCTGCTGGACGTATTCATGTGCGGGTTCAACGTTCAGCTGAGCGGCCGACAACGGCGCCGCCAATGTTGATCAAAACCAGCGAGCAGCCCCGCCATTGACGGCCCGCTCGAGCGCCGGGTTGGGCTTGAGCAATAGACCTTCCCGAGCGCACGAGCCTTCTGATTTGCCGCCGTCTCATTTGACCGCTGAGCCTTCCTGACTCTGTGGCAGATTCAGGTTGGCTGCATACATAGTGATCTGGAGCCGTAAACCAAGGCGTGCAAGATCCGCAATATTTCCAGGTGATGCCAACAACGGAAAGGCATGAGGGCGAAATCCGGACTGGAGCCCTACATTGACGCAGCGATCAATGCAACTGTCCCAGACCGCTCGTAGCTCTAGTGGGAGAGTGTCAAAAATAGTGGCATAGCGGGACACTGCATCATCGAGGCTCGTCTCCGCCGGGGCGAGTTCCAGCCACAGTGTGCTTACACCGCCCTCGACCGAGTTCCGCAGCGAGTTGACGGCACCGCCCATGTGCTTGAACAAGGAGTCAAGGTTGTTGCGAGAAACCAGCTCGAGTTCCGCGCCCAGGCGGTGTGCTTCGTCGATGTTCACTGTGCTATTGACTCTACGGTTTCGATCCTGAGGCTCAACGTGAAGATGACCGGGCCACAACAACTCGCGGCGGAGCCGCCTTCTGCTGTTG
>JAZKIR010000111.1:0-56594 GCA_040384785.1 Pseudomonadota bacterium | reverse complement strand
CAGCTTTAACCAGCTAATGTTTCCCCAAGGGAAACGGAGGTCAGCGGAATATGAGTGAAACTACGTCGCAGAAGACGAGCCCAGCGTCTGTCTATAGCGCTTATGCAGGCAATACGTACCTTTTCGGTGGCAATGCGCCATACGTCGAAGAGATGTACGAAAACTATCTTGCCAATCCCGGCAGTGTGCCTGACACCTGGCGTGACTACTTTGACGCGCTTCAGCACGTACCTGCAGGCGATGGCAGCAATGCCAAAGATGTCCCCCACCTGCCTGTCGTCAACGCCTTTGCCGAGCGCGCCAAACAAGGCGGCACCAAGGTGGTCGAGGCCAGCGCAGACGTCGAGATGGGCCGCAAGCGCACCGCCGTACAACAGCTGATTGCCGCCCACCGCAACGTGGGCCAGCGCTGGGCCGATCTGGACCCGCTGAAGCGTACCGAACGCGAACATATTCCCGAACTCGATCCTGCTTTCTACGGCTTCACCGACGCCGACCAGGAAACGATTTTCAACACCAGCAATACCTTCTTCGGCAAGGAGCGCATGAGCCTGCGCGAGCTGATGAATGCCTTGCGCGAGACCTACTGCAGCAGCATTGGCGCCGAATACATGTACCTCAGCGACCAGGGGCAAAAACGCTGGTGGCAGGAAAAACTGGAGTCCATCCGCTCCAAGCCGAATTTCACCAAAGAGAAAAAGCTGCACATCCTGGACCGCCTGACCGCGGCCGAAGGCCTGGAGCGTTTTCTGCACACCAAATACGTGGGCCAGAAGCGTTTTTCACTCGAAGGTGGTGAAAGTTTTATCGCCTCCATGGACGAGCTGATCCAGACCGGCGGCACGGTCGGCCTGCAGGAAATCGTGATCGGCATGGCCCACCGCGGCCGTTTGAACGTGCTGGTGAATTCGCTGGGCAAGGTGCCCGCCGATTTGTTCGCTGAGTTCGATCACACCGCACCCGAAGACCTGCCCAGCGGTGACGTGAAATACCACCAGGGTTTTAGTTCGGACGTGACCACCCCCGGCGGCCCGGTGCATCTGACGCTGGCCTTCAATCCCTCGCACCTGGAAATCGTCAACCCCGTGGTCGAAGGTTCGGTGCGTGCGCGCATGGACCGCCGCGACGACCCCAAGGGTCTGCAAGTGCTGCCCGTGCTGGTGCACGGTGACGCGGCTTTTGCCGGCCAGGGTGTGGTCATGGAAACGCTGGCATTGGCCGAGACGCGTGGCTACACCACGGGTGGCACGGTGCACATCGTCATCAACAACCAGATCGGCTTCACCACCAGCGATCCGCGTGACAGCCGTTCCACGCTGTACTGCTCGGACGTGGTCAAGATGATCGAAGCGCCGGTGCTCCACGTCAACGGTGATGACCCCGAAGCCGTGGTCCTTTGCACACAATTGGCATTGGAATACCGCATGGCGTTCCAAAAAGACGTGGTGGTGGACATCATCTGCTTCCGCAAACTGGGCCACAACGAGCAGGACACCCCCGCGCTGACCCAACCGTTGATGTACAAGAAGATTGCCCAACACCCCGGCACCCGCAGGCTGTACGCCGACAAGCTGGCACTGCAGGGTTTTGGCGAGACGCTGGGCGAAGACATGGTCAAGGCCATGCGTGCCGCGCTGGACGCGGGAAAGAGCACGTTTGATCCGGTGCTGACCAACTTCAAGAGCAAGTTTGCCGTTGACTGGTCTCCGTTCATTGGCAAGAAGTGGACCGATGCCGGTGACACCGCCATCCCCATGGCGGAATGGAAGCGCCTGGCCGAGCGGCTGACGACCATTCCCGCCAACATCACGCCGCATTCCCTGGTCAAGAAGGTGTACGACGACCGTGCAGCCATGGGCCGCGGTGAGGTTCCAGTGGACTGGGGCATGGGCGAAAGCATGGCCTTTGCATCCCTGGTGGCCAGCGGTTATGCCGTGCGCTTGAGTGGTGAAGACTGCGGTCGCGGAACCTTCACGCACCGCCACTCGGTGATCCACGACCAGAACCGCGAAAAATACGATGTGGGCATCTACACGCCGCTGCAAAACATCGCCCCCAACCAGGCGCCGTTTGTGGTCATCGACTCCATCCTGTCCGAAGAAGCGGTGCTGGCGTTTGAATACGGCTACGCCTCCAACGACCCCAACACCTGCGTGATCTGGGAAGCCCAGTTCGGCGACTTCGCCAATGGTGCGCAAGTGGTGATTGACCAGTTCATTGCCTCCGGTGAAGTGAAGTGGGGCCGTGTCAACGGCATCACGCTGATGCTGCCGCACGGTTATGAAGGCCAGGGCCCGGAGCACAGCTCGGCACGCCTGGAGCGCTTCATGCAATTGAGCGCGGACACCAATATGCAGGTGGTGCAGCCTACGACGGCCAGCCAGATCTTCCACCTGTTGCGCCGCCAAATGGTGCGCAACCTGCGCAAGCCACTGGTCATCATGACGCCCAAGTCGCTGCTGCGCGCCAAGGACGCGGCATCGCCACTGTCCGAGTTCACCAAGGGCAGCTTCCAGACCGTGATTCCCGAGAACAAGGAACTCAAGGGCGACAAGGTCAAGCGTGTGCTGGCGTGTTCGGGCAAGGTCTATTACGACCTGGTCAAGAAGCGCGAAGAAAAGGGCATTGAGGATGTGGCCATCATCCGGGTCGAGCAGCTGTACCCGTTCCCGCACAAGGCCTTTGCGGCGGAGCTGAAGAAGTACCCCAATGCGACCGACATCGTGTGGTGCCAGGACGAGCCACAGAACCAGGGCGCCTGGTTCTTCATCCAGCACAACATCCACGAAAACATGGCCGACGGCCAGCGCCTGGGTTACTCCGGCCGCGCCGCGTCTGCATCACCTGCGGTGGGTTATTCACACTTGCACCAGGAGCAGCAAAAAGCATTGGTAGAGGGCGCGTTTGGCAAGCTCAAGGGCTTTATTCTGACCAAATAAGCCAGCACACAAACGCAATCAAAACATCACGGAAAGAACAAAATGGCAATCGTTGAAGTAAAAGTCCCTCAGCTGTCTGAGTCGGTGGCCGAAGCCACCCTGCTGCAATGGAAGAAGAAAGTCGGTGACTCGGTCCTGATCGACGAGATCCTGATCGAAGTAGAAACCGACAAGGTCGTGCTCGAAGTCCCGGCGCCCAGCGCAGGTGTGATCGTGGAAATCGTGGCCCCCAACGGCGCCACGGTGGCCGCCGAGCAGTTGATCGCCCGCATCGACACCACGGCCACGGCCGGTGCCGTTGCGGCTCCAGCGACGGCACCCACTGCTGCCGTCGCTGCAGCGCCTGCAGCCGCCAGCACATCAAAGGCCGACGTGGCCATGCCGGCCGCAGCCAAGCTGCTGGCCGACAACAACCTGTCCGTCGGCGCTGTTGCCGGTACCGGCAAGGACGGCCGTGTCACCAAGGGTGATGTGCTGGGTGCGGTTGCCGCTGGCGCTGCCTCGGCATCCGCTCCTAAAGTTGTAGCGGCTGTCGCAATCCCGACGGGGGCTAAGGCAGCATTGTTGCCACAGGTCGCGGCCCCATCGGTCGACTTTGGCGATCGCCCCGAGCAGCGCGTGCCCATGAGCCGCCTGCGCGCCCGCGTGGCCGAGCGTCTGTTGCAATCGCAGTCCACGAATGCGATCCTGACGACCTTCAACGAAATCAACATGGCCCCGGTCATGGACATGCGCAAGCGCATGCAGGAGCGTTTCGAGAAGGAGCATGGCGTCAAACTCGGTTTCATGAGTTTCTTCGTCAAGGCAGCGGTGCATGCGCTGAAGAAATTCCCCGTGCTGAACGCCTCGGTGGACGGTAACGACATCGTCTACCACGGCTACTTTGACATCGGCATTGCCGTGGGTTCACCCCGCGGTCTGGTGGTGCCCATCTTGCGCAATGCCGACCAGATGAGTTTTGCGGACATCGAAAAGAAGATCGCCGAATACGGTCAAAAGGCCAAGGACGGCAAGCTGGGCATTGAAGACATGACCGGCGGCACTTTCTCCATCTCCAATGGCGGCACTTTCGGCTCCATGATGTCTACCCCCATCATCAACCCGCCGCAGTCGGCTATCTTGGGCGTGCACGCGACCAAGGACCGTGCGATGGTGGAAAACGGTGTGGTGGTAGTGCGCCCCATGAACTACTTCGCGATGTCGTACGACCACCGCATCATCGACGGCCGCGAAGCCGTGTTGGGTCTGGTGGCGATGAAGGATGCGCTCGAAGATCCAGCCCGCCTGCTATTTGACATTTGATCGAGAGCTACTGCGCGGCTGCATGGCGTTGTTGCGGGTCCCGTTCTCCCCATCCTCACGTAGCGCTGCTACGTTCCGGTGGGGCGACACCCGCGCCTAGCCACACAGCCGCTCGCTACGCTCCATTGGGGCGTGTCATCTGAGACCTTGTGGGACTGACCGCGGCGCACGCAGTGTGCAAGCACCGTCCCCAACTGATAAGGAGAGTATTCAATGAGTAAACAATTCGACGTCATCGTCATTGGTGGCGGCCCTGGTGGTTATATCGCCGCCATTCGCGCCGCCCAACTGGGCTTCAACGTGGCCTGTATTGACGAGTGGAAGAACGACAAGGGCGGTCCGGCACTGGGTGGCACTTGTACCAATGTCGGCTGCATACCCAGCAAGGCGCTGCTGCAGTCATCCGAGCATTTTGACCACGCCAACCACCATTTCGCCGACCACGGCATTTCCGCGTCCAACGTCAGCATGGATGTGGCCAAGATGCTGGCCCGCAAGGATGCCATCGTCAAGCAGAACAACGACGGCGTTCAGTACCTGTTCAAGAAGAACAAGATTGCGTTCTTCCACGGCCGCGGCTCGTTTGTGAGCGCTAGTGCCGATGGATACGTCATCCACGTGGCCAGCGCCACCGAAGAGTCGCTGTTGGGCAAACACGTCATTGTGGCCACCGGATCCAACGCCCGTGCCTTGCCAGGTGCGCATTTTGATGAAGAGCGCATCTTGTCCAACGACGGTGCCTTGCGCGTCGGGGCAGTACCGAAGAAACTGGGTCTGATTGGTTCGGGCGTCATTGGTCTGGAGATGGGTTCCGTGTGGCGCCGTCTGGGCTCAGAGGTGACGATTCTGGAAGGCCTGCCAACCTTCCTCGGCGCGGTGGACGAGCAAGTGGCCAAGGAAGCGCTGAAGGCGTTTACCAAGCAAGGGCTGAAGATCGAACTCGGCGTCAAGGTCGGGGAGATCAAGTCTGCCAAGAAAGGCTTGTCGATTGCCTACACCAATGCCAAGGGCGAAGCCCAGACGCTGGAAGTGGACAAGCTCATCATCTCCATCGGCCGTGTGCCGAACACCATCGGCTTGAACGGCGAGGCCGTGGGCCTGAAGCTGGACGAGCGCGGCGCCATTGTCGTGGACGACGACTGCAAGACCAATCTGCCCAATGTGTGGGCAGTGGGCGACGTGGTGCGTGGCCCCATGCTGGCGCACAAGGCGGAAGAAGAGGGCGTTGCTGTTGCCGAGCGTATTGCCGGCCAGCACGGACACGTCAACTTCAACACCGTACCGTGGGTCATCTACACCAGCCCCGAGATCGCCTGGGTCGGCCAGACCGAACAGCAACTCAAGGCGGCGGGTCGCGCCTACAAGGCTGGCTCCTTCCCCTTCTTGGCCAATGGCCGGGCGCGGGCACTGGGTGATACCACCGGTTTCGTCAAGTTCCTGGCGGATGCCACAACGGACGAGATTCTGGGTGTGCACATCGTCGGCCCGCAGGCCAGCGAACTGATCTCTGAGGCCGTGGTTGCGATGGAGTTCAAGGCCAGCGCCGAAGACATTGCACGCATCTGCCATGCCCACCCCAGCTTGAGCGAGGCTACCAAGGAAGCCGCGCTGGCGGTCGACAAGAGAACCCTGAATTTCTGATTTGCCATTTGATAAAACTAGCTGCTAGCCCTCGTGCAACAAGCATATGCAGCTATCAAATGGATAGCAAATAGAGAAATCCACGCATTGAACGTCAAACAAACCTACGAAGCCGAACTGGCCGCTCGCGGCTATGTGGCCGATCCGGCGCAACTGCGTGCCGTGGATGCGCTGGAGCGCTGTGCCAATGCCTGGATTGACTTCAAGGAGCAGCGCTCCAACGCCTTCAAAAAGCTGATCAACCGGCCCGAGGTTCCCCGTGGCGTTTATCTCTACGGTGGAGTGGGGCGGGGCAAGAGCTTTTTGATGGACTGCTTCTACAACGCGGTGCCATTGCGTCGCAAGACACGTCTGCACTTCCACGAGTTCATGCGCGAGGTGCACCGTGAGCTAGCGGACTTGCAGGGCACGGTGAATCCGCTGGATGAACTGGCCCTGCGCATATCCAAGCGTTTTCGGCTGATTTGTTTTGATGAGTTCCACGTGGCGGACATCACCGACGCGATGATCCTGCACCGGCTGCTGAACGGGCTGTTCGACAACGGTGTGGGGTTCGTGACTACGTCCAACTTCCACCCCGACGGTTTATACCCAGGGGGCTTGCACCGGGACCGCATCTTGCCGGCGATAGCGCTGCTGAATACGCGCCTGGAGGTGCTCAACGTCGACAACGGCACCGACTACCGCCGGCGCACGCTGGAAGCCTTGACGCTGTACCACACGCCCAACGGTCCTGCCGCCGATGCCGACATGGAGCGGGCCTTCAATGCTCTGGAAGAGACGCACGACGAAGACCCGGTGCTGCATATCGAGTCGCGCCAGATCCGCGCCCGCCGCAAGGCTGGCGGCATGGTGTGGTTTGATTTCAAGACCCTGTGCGGTGGGCCGCGTTCGCAAAACGACTACCTGGAAATCGCCACGCAATTCCACACGGTTTTCCTCAGCGATGTGCCGTACATGCCCTTGCGCATGGCCTCCGAGGCGCGGCGCTTTACCTGGTTGGTAGACGTCCTGTACGACCGTAGGGTCAAACTGGTCATGTCGGCCGAAGTTGCGCCCATGGATTTGTACACTGACGGTCCTATGGCCCATGAGTTTCCACGCACAGTGTCACGTCTAAGTGAAATGCAAACGCAGGAGTACCTGTCGCTGGAGCGGCGCATGGTTGATACGGGGCTGACATGAAGCCGCTGTGGATTGCCGGGCTTTTGCTCGCCGTTGCGTGCACCCCGGTCTTGAGCCAAGGGGACGCGGGCCACACTCCGAACGGGAGCGACGTGGCACGCGCGCGTATTGAACGCATTCGGCTGCAAAAAAACGCCGAATTGGATGCGGAGGAAGCAGCCTGCCAGACCAGGTTTGCGGAGAATGACTGCCTTAACCGAGTGGTTGTTCGCCGGCGCCAGATGTTGGCCGACCTGAAACGCCAGGAAGCCGTTCTCAACGAGATGCAGCGGCAACAAAAAGGCCTGGACCAGTTGCAAAGCGGAACCGAAAAAGCCGCCGACCATGCCAAACGCCAGTTGGAGGCCCAAGCCAAGGCTGAGGCCACCACGCAGGAAGACCGGCAAAAGACTCAGGACGAAAAGGTCCAAAACCATCAGAAACAGGCAAAGCAGGGTGCGAAAAAGGCGGCAGTCGCCAGCAAATCAAAATCTACGCTGGATGCTGCGCAAATCGAGAAAAACCGCGAGGCTTACCTGGAAAAACAGAAAGCGCTGGAAAAACGCCGCAAGGAGCGCGACCAGCGGCTGCTGGAGCATGGCGCCGGTCGCCCGCCACTGCCCACCCCGCAATAGAACCGTCCTCTGTTGACTAAGGCGTCAATGGTTCGAGCTTCACAACCACAATCGACAGGTTGTCGCCAGCGCCACGGCCACGGGAACGGGCTTTTTCGATCAGGAATTCGGTAGCTTCGCGGGCCGATAGCGTGGACAAAACAGAACCCAGTTCACCTGTATTGAAGTAGTGCCAGACGCCGTCGCTGCAGGCCATCAACACATCGCCCGGACGGAGTTGGGGGATGAAGTGAAAATCCACTGGCGGATCGTTCTCGGTCCCCAGGCATCCCATCAGAATATTGGATTGCGGATGCACGGCGGCCTGCTCTTCGGTGATTTCGCCCCGATTGACCAGGGCCTGCACGTAGGAGTGGTCCATAGTGCGCTTGACGAAACGGCTGCCATTGAAATGGTAGATGCGGGAATCACCGGTGTGGGCCCAGTGGCAGTCGCCTTTTTCATTGATCAGGAACGCTGCCAAGGTGCTGTGCGGTTCTTCTTCTGAAGAAATGGCGGTCAGCTTGATGACAATGTGCGCCTCTTGCACCACTTGCGACAAGATGGCCGATGCATCATCGGTATCGGGGTCGTAACGGTCAAACAATTGTTTGGACGTCATCATGACCTGGTCCGAGGCCTTTCGACCACCGCTGCGACCGCCCATGCCATCAGCCACGATGGCCAGAATGCAGCCATTGACACGGGGGTGTTTCAAAAGCGCAATCTGGTCCTGCTGGTACTCACGGTCGCCTTTGTGAATACCTGTAGAAGCTGTGAGTCGGTAACCAGTGGACATGTTGGGTTGCTTGTGAAGCAATACTTTCTGCAAATAGACAGTAAGGACGTATTATCGAGCCAGCGCAAGCCGTCAAACCGTAGTTTAAACCCGTAAGCCCCCCTATTGTCCTTGGTCACCAATCTCCACTCACCTGAGCGCCATTTGATTGAGTTGCGCATCGAACATGCCGATCTGGATGCCTTGATCGATCGCGCTGCGACCGACTCTCCGATTGACGAACTGATGATGCGGCGTTTGAAAAAACGCCGCTTGTTGCTGCGTGACGAGATAACACGTGTGGAGCGCGGGCTTCAGCCCAACGAGCCGGCCTAAAGCATGGTCCTGCAGGATGCGGTCGCGCGTGCGTTTGGCACCGATGGGGTATTGGCCCGGTGTGTCGAAGAATTCAGCCCACGCAGCGGGCAAACCGCGATGGCGCAGGCCGTGGCAGCGACCATGGAGAGCGGAGGGGTTCTGGTCGTTGAAGCGGGGACCGGGGTCGGGAAAACCTTTGCCTATCTGGTGCCCGCGCTGCTCAGCGGCGAGCGTGTCTTGTTATCCACCGCCACCAAAACTCTGCAAGACCAATTATTTGGTCGCGATATTCCACGACTGGTGGCGGCATTGGGTGTGCCAGTTCGCGCGGCCCTGCTCAAGGGTCGCAGCAGCTACCTATGTATGCACCGGCTGGCGGATGCCCGCCAGCATGATCTGGCGCAAAAAACGGCCGCGCAAAGAGACTTGGCGCGGGTCGAAACCTGGTCACTCACCACGCGTGCCGGTGATCTGGCGGAACTGGTGCAACTCGATGAGCGTTCACCCATCATTCCGCTGGTCACTTCGACGCGCGAAAATTGCCTGGGCGCCCGTTGTCCGCAAATCCAGAAATGCCACGTCAACTTGGCTCGGCGCGAGGCCATGGCCGCCGATGTGGTCGTCATCAACCACCACCTGTTCTTTGCCGACCTGAACATCCGCGAATCAGGCGTTGCCGAGTTATTGCCCAGCGTGCAGTCGGTGGTGTTCGACGAGGCTCACCAGCTCAATGAAATTGGCGTGCAGTTTCTCGGCCGCCAACTCAGCACCTACCAATTGGACAGTTTTGTTCGCGATCTGACGCTGCAGGCCCGCAACTTGGTACTGGCGTCTGCAGGGGGGGAGGTCCTGGTCGTTGAACTGGATCGCAGCATCCAGGCGCTGCGCACGCTGTGCAGCCATGACCAAGCGCCCGGACGCAACTCCTGGCAAGGTGAAGCGCCTGCCGGCATTGACGCGGCCGGTTGGCAGCAGGTCGTCACGGACTTGCATGTGGCGCTGCAGCAGGTTGAAGTGGTTCTGCGCAGCATGGGGGAGATGTCACCTGAGCTGAAGGCACTGCAGGAGCGTGCATCGCGACTGATGGCGGAGCTGGACATTTTCTCGCATGCCGTGCAGCCAGGCTCTGTGCGGTGGTTGGAGACCGGGAGGCAGGTCAAACTGATCCAGTCGCCGCTGGATATCGCCGAAGCCATGAAAACACGGGTCATCTCGACCGATCCTGAGCAGAGTCATCGCAAGTCGTGGATTTTCACGTCCGCCACTTTGGGGCACGACGCGACCATGGGCCATTTTCTGGAGACATGTGGCTTGCAAGGCGCGCAAGTGCTGCAAGTGCAAAGCCCGTTTGACTACCCGACGCAAGCCGGTCTATACATACCGCAGAACATGCCCAAGCCCAATGACTCCACGCACAGCGCAGCGGTTGCCCAGTTGGTTGCCCATGGCGCCGCCATCTTGGGCGGGCGCACCCTGGTGTTGACCACCACGCTGCGGGCGATGCGGGATATTGCGGCGGCTCTGCGGCAGCATTTTCCTCCGTTGTTGGGCATGGACGTGCTGTTACAGGGGGAGTCGCCCAAGCGTGAGTTGACCGAGCGCTTCGTGCAGGGCGCTATAGCCGGAGCCAATGGCTGCATCCTGGTCGGCTCAGCCTCTTTTTGGGAGGGGATAGACGTTCCCGGGGACGCATTACAGATGGTAGTCGTCGACAAACTACCGTTCTCTCCGCCTGGCGATCCGATAGTGGAAGCTCGCGCACGGCAATTTGAAGCAAACGGAAGCAATCCTTTTCATCGCTACCATGTGCCGCAGGCCGCGATTGCGCTGAAGCAGGGCGCGGGACGCCTGATTCGCAGAGAAACCGACCGAGGGGTTCTCGTGGTCTGCGATGTGCGTCTAACCCAGATGGGTTATGGCCGCAGAATCCTGGCAGCCTTGCCGGCGATGCAACGCATCAACACGGCAGAGCAGTTTATTCAGGCGCTGACGGACCTTACCAGACCTTCCACCAAGGGTCATTGATCGCGCGCGATCCGTGCACCAGAAAGTCGGATTTTGGATAGTTTTTCTCCAGCACGCGTTTGGTGTCATCCCGCAGTTGGGTCATGCCCAGCGCATCGTAGGAGCGGTACATGATGTACAAGGCTTCTTCGATGGCGGGGACTTCGCGGTAATCGGAGACTGCGACCTGCGCCCGGTTGACGGCAGCCAGATAGGCCCCACGCTTGTAGTAGTAGCGGGCCACGTGAACTTCGTATTGGGCCAGGGAGCTCACAATGTAGTTCATGCGCTGGCGCGCGTCGTTGGCATAACGCGAATCCGGGAACCGGTCCACCAATTCCTTGAAGGCTTCAAAAGACTCTTTAGAGGCTTTTTGGTCGCGCTCGGTCAAATCCTGGCGCGTAAACTTGGCAAACAAGCCCAGGTCATCATTGAAGTTGATAACGCCCTTGAGGTAGATGGCATAGTCCATGGCAGGGCTCACCGGATGTAGCTTCATGAAGCGCTCCAGGGTAGCCAATGCTTGTGCTGGCTCTGCTGATTTGTACTGCGCGTACGCCTTGTCCAATTGGGCCTGTTGTGCCAATGGTGTACCCGCCGCCCGTGCTTCAAGCTTTTCCAGCAGCGGTATCGCACGTTCCCACTGTCCTGCGGCCATTTCTTCCTTGGCCTCTGCGTAAATCTTGTTGGGACTCATCGCGGCGGTCTTGTCCACCGGGGTGCTGGAGCAACCGGCAGTCAAGAGTGTGACGGCCGCCAGCAGTGAAACGCAAACGACCGATAATTTGACACGCAGCATGTTAGGAAACTTTCTTGAATCAGAGCACTGGAATTATATCGATCGACCCAATGGGGGCAGACTCGGAAGAGTTGGAGGATGCAACATCCGAGGTGGAATGGCGCAAGCTTACCGTTTCGGTGGCCCAACATGGCGAACGGCTGGATCGGGCGCTGGTCGAAGCGGCCCCGGAGTTTTCCCGAAGCTACCTGCAGCAGCTGATTGAGGCCGAGCAGGTCACCGTTAACGCCCAGACGGCGCGCAAGGCCTCGCTCAAGGTGAAGGCCGGCGATACGCTTGTTATCGAATTGCGTCCGACGCCCCAGAGTCAAGCCTTTACGCCCCAGGCGATGCCGCTGGACGTAGTGTTTGAGGACGAGCACATTTTGGTCATCAACAAGCCTGCCGGTTTGGTGGTGCACCCCGCGCCCGGGAACTGGTGTGGCACGCTGCTCAATGGACTGCTTGCGTACGACACGGGCATTGCCGCAGTGCCCAGGGCCGGAATCGTGCATCGCCTGGACAAAGACACCAGCGGGTTGATGGTTGTGGCGCGTAGCCGCGCGGTCATGGATATTTTGGTACAGCGCATAGCCGCGCGGGAAGTCAGCCGCCAGTACCTTGCCGTCGCCCATCGCTCCTGGACCGGTCCGGCGCACCGAACCGTGGACGCTCCGATAGGCCGTGACCCGCGTAATCGCTTGCGCATGGCCGTGGTTGATCTGGAAAGCCAGTCGGGGAAGACAGCAAAAACGGACGTTGTGCTTTTGGACGTATCCGAAGGCGGGTGCTTGGTTCGCTGTATCCTGCATACGGGTCGAACCCACCAGATTCGGGTGCATATGGCTTCTTTGGGCCATTCCCTGGTTGGTGACGTGGTCTATGGTGGAAGTTGCGTGCCGCACATGCAGCGTCAGGCCTTGCATGCGATTCGTTTGGCCTTTGCCCATCCGGTGAGCGCGCAGCCCCTGGTTTTTGAGGCCCCGTTACCACAGGATTTCGAGGCGCTGCTTGCCGCGTGGGGCCTACGTTACAATGCGGTTCGTACGGGTTGAAAATTCGTAAGCGCTCCGGAACTTTCCCGGGGCTAGGCACGGTGAAATCTTCACATCTGCTGCCATCCGTTTGGAATCTCTTAGATTGCTCACCGTGATGGTGGTGTTTCCGATAAAGCCTGACTATGAATATGGCAGACGCAAAACGGGTCTTGGAGACCGCGTTAATTTGCTCACAGCAACCTTTGCCGTTGCGCGATATGCGTTCGCTCTTCAATGAGTCGCTCGGGGCAGACACGCTCAAAAGTTTGCTTGAAGAGTTGAATGATGACTGGTCTGGCAAGGGCATTGAGCTGGTAAATATTGCCTCGGGTTGGCGATTTCAAAGCCGGCCGGAGATGCGTGAGTACCTGGACAGATTGCACCCTGAAAAACCTCCTCGTTATACGCGGGCGACCTTGGAGACTTTGGCCATCATTGCCTATCGCCAACCAGTTACCCGGGGCGATATGGAAGATATACGCGGTGTGACCATCAGTTCGTTGTTGATCAAGCAACTGGAAGACCGCGGTTGGGTTGAAGTCATTGGGCACCGGGAAGCGGCAGGGCGCCCAGCACTGTATGCAACTACCCGCCAGTTTTTGGACGATCTGGGGCTGCAGTCACTGGATCAATTGCCACTGCTGGAAAGTGTGGCAAACCAGGACGGTGTTTTTGGCGCTTTGGTGGAGTCGGCTGCAGATTTTCAGGCGCCCCCCTTGGTCGACGACGGCTTGCTGGGTGATACAACGATGCAATTGGATATGCCACTGGAAGCCTTGAGCCCTGACATGCCCCCACCTTTAAATGGACTTTCAGAATGAACGAAAACACTTCCACAGAACCAACGCCTCAAGGGATCGGGTCCGATGGCGCTGCTGCTGATGCAATGCCCAAGTCCGGTGCAGATGCAGTAAGCCCTGTTCCGGTACCTGTGGGTTCACCGGAAGCCGTGACCGGTTCAGCAGCAACAACAAATCTCGACAACCGGTTCACTGACGTGATCTCAGGGCAATTTGACGCCGACGAAGAGTTGCAGGAGCTTACACCGCCCAAGCGCGTCCTGGCGCCCATGGCCGAAACCCCAAAGTTGCACAAGGTATTGGCCCAGGCGGGTATGGGTTCGCGTCTGGAAATGGAGCAACTCATCATGGAGGGGCGCATCTCGGTCAACAACGAGCCAGCGCACATTGGACAGCGCATTCAGTTTGGCGACAACATCAAGGTCAATGGGAAGCCCATCCGTTTTCGTATCGATCCACCACCAGCGCGTGTGATCGCCTACCACAAGCCCGTGGGTGAAGTAGTGACCCATGACGATCCGCAAAACAGGCCTACGGTATTTCGGCGCCTACCAAAATTGCACCAGGGCAAGTGGCAGTCCGTTGGTCGCCTGGATTTGAATACCGAAGGTTTATTGTTGTTTACCAGTTCCGGCGAATTGGCCAACAATCTGATGCACCCACGGTTCGGCCTGGAGCGCGAATACGCGGTACGGGTATTGGGCTCTTTGAACAAGGAAGAGAAAAAGCTGTTGCTTGAAGGCGTCAAGCTCGACGATGGTATGGCGCAGTTTGGATCGATTGAGGACGGCGGTGGCGAAGGCTCCAACTGCTGGTATCGGGTCACGATTTCAGAAGGTCGCAACCGCGAAGTTCGTCGCATGCTCGAAGCGGTTGGCCATGCGGTGAGCCGTCTGATCCGGATTCGTTACGGGGCCATGGTTTTACCCCGGGGACTCAAGCGTGGTGCATGGATGGAGTTGGACGAGGCTGATATTCGCTCCCTGGTACAGGCTGCCGGTGGAGGCCGCGCTGCCGCTGATGGCGCCCGGGAGGAGGGTGCTCCCCGTGGCAATCCTGGGCGTGGTCCTCAAGGCAACGGTCAACGCCGCGGTGGCCGCACGGGTGGTCCCCGCGGGGCAAATGCCGGCGGTCAACCCAACCCGGTCCAAAGCGGTTTTAAGGGCAGAAATGGCCAGCCCGGTGCCAAGGGCGGCGGTCGGCCAGATGGCAACCGTTTCGATCCCTCAAAGGAAGGCCGCGGCGGGGCCGCTCAACCGGATCCCATGAAAACCGCGTTTGGCTATATTGGTGCGGATAGCTTTACCCGCCAACGCCAGGATGCCGGGCAAAGACCTTCGGGCGGCCCGGGTGGGCAGCGTCGCAAGGGGCGCAGTCGATAGGCCGCCAATGCTAAAATCATGGGCTTTGCTTCGCTTTGGAGCAATAAGGCAGATTACTCAATCAGTTCAGGAAATACTATGACAATCGAACGCACTCTCTCCATCATCAAACCAGACGCCGTCGCCAAGAACGTCATCGGCCAAATCTATGCGCGTTTCGAAGCTGCTGGCCTCAAGGTCGTTGCGGCTCGCATGGCGCATTTGTCGCGCGGCGAAGCGGAAGCTTTCTACGCCGTCCACAAAGCCCGTCCTTTTTTCAACGATCTGGTTAGCTTTATGATCTCCGGTCCCGTGATGATCCAGGCCTTGGAAGGTGACAATGCCATCCTGAAGCACCGCGACCTGATGGGCGCAACCGATCCCAAGAAGGCGGCTCCCGGTACCATCCGTGCCGATTTCGCTGACAGCATTGATGCCAATGCAGTGCACGGTTCAGACGCCGCCGAGACAGCCGCTGTCGAAATCGCGTTCTTTTTCGCTGGCATGAACGTTTTCTCCCGCTAAGTTATGCAATGACGGCCAACCTACTCGATTACGATCTTGACGGATTGGCCGCTTTTTGTGAGCGGCTCGGTGAAAAGCGCTTCCGCGCTACCCAATTGTTTCGGTGGATTCACCAAAAGGGAGCCGCGCAATTTGACGAAATGAGCGATCTCGCGAAGTCTTTGCGAGAAAAGCTGAAGACCACCGCGCATATCCAGGCGCTCACGGTTCTTTCTCAGCACATTTCCTCCGACGGAACCATCAAATGGCTGTTTGATGTTGGTGATGGCAATGCCATCGAAACGGTCTTTATCCCTGAAGATGATAGAGGTACGTTGTGTATCTCCTCCCAGGCCGGGTGCGCAGTGGCGTGCCGGTTTTGTTCCACCGGACACCAAGGGTTTAGCCGTAATTTAACGGCGGGCGAGATTGTTTCGCAACTCTGGTTTGCCGAACACTTCCTACGCAAGCATTTGAATCGCGATGAGCGTGTCATTTCTAACGTCGTCATGATGGGAATGGGCGAGCCGTTACAAAATTATTCGTCGCTGGTTCCCGCCTTGCGCGTCATGCTGGATGATCACGCCTATGGTTTATCCCGCCGCCGAGTGACTGTGTCCACTTCGGGAGTGGTTCCCATGATGGACCGCCTGGGCCTGGACTGTCCGGTTGCCTTGGCTGTGTCGCTGCACGCGCCGAATGATGCGTTGCGGGACGACCTGGTTCCCTTAAATCGCAAATATCCCATTGCAGAATTACTGGAAGCCTGCAAGCGCTACCTGGAAGTGGCGCCGAGGGATTTCATTACCTTTGAATATTGCATGCTGAATGGCGTCAATGATTCGCCCGAGCATGCAGCAGAACTTATCAAATTGGTGCGTCCTGGAGCGGGGGAGCGTGCATGGTGCAAGTTCAACCTGATACCGTTCAATCCCTTCCCGGCGTCCGGTTTGACCCGGTCTTCGCAAGGGGTGGTCTTGGCCTTCTCCAAGATATTGAGCGATGCCGGCATTGTTACAACCATTCGTAAGACCCGTGGCGATGACATAGATGCCGCCTGTGGCCAATTGGCTGGCGATGTAAAAGATAGAACGAATGTTCTGACCCGAATCAGCAAGCGGCGAACTATCATCATCAAGCCCGAAAATGAAATGACTCCGTTGGGGAGAGAGGACTCTGTTAATGACTGATAAGGTACGGATCGGCGTTGCTGCGCTGTCGTGGGTTTTGTGGTCTTGTTTGGCATGCTTGACCGTCGTGGTTTTATCCGGCTGTGCGTCCAATGTCGCTGGCGCCAACATGAACTCTGATCGAGTAACGGAATCCGACGAGCCAGACAACCGTAAGCGCGCACGATTGCGGCTGGAGTTGGCAGTAGCTTATTTTGAGAAAGGGCGGACAACCGACGCCTTGGACCATCTCAAACAATCTATAGCAGCCGATCCCTCCCTGTTTGAAGCCTACAACTTGCGTGGGCTGATCTACATGCGGTTGAACGACGTACCGCTGGCCGAAGAGAGTTTTCGCAAAGCTCTGGCAATCAGCCCTAAAGCAGCTTCAGTGCAACACAACTATGGGTGGTTGTTATGCCAGCAAGGGCGATTTCCAGAGTCGGTGCAATTGTTCAACAGCGCACTTGCGGATCCTGCCTACGGCGAGCGCGCCAAGACCTGGATGGCTCAGGGTCTTTGCCAAATAAAAAGTGGACACCTTGTCGACGCCGAAAATAGCTTCTTGCGCGCCTATGAGTTGGATGCAGGCAATCCCATTACTGCGTACAACTTGTCGTTGCTGTTGTACCAACGGGGCGAGTTTGTTCGCGCGCAGTTTTACGTACGGCGCCTCAATAACAGCGAGCTTGCCAATGCAGAGTCTCTTTGGTTAGGCATAAAGGTGGAGCGAAGAATGGAGAATCGGGATGCGATGGCGCAGTTAAGTGTGCAGTTGAAGAAGCGCTATCCGCAGTCACGTGAAAACTTATCGCTTGAGCGAGGGGCCTTCAATGAGTGAAACGGGATGGTCCGAAGAGGTTGGAACGCAAGGAGAGCAGGGCCCGTCCGGCACCGTCACCGCGGGAATGATGTTGCGCAACGCGCGTGAAGCCGCGGGGCTGCATGTTGCGGCCTTAGCCGTCTCGATGAAAATCCCGGTCAAAAAACTGGAAGCCTTGGAAGCAGATCGTCTGGATTTGCTACACGATGCCGTGTTCGTCCGCGCGTTGGCGGCCAGCGTGTGCCGTGCATTGAAAATAGACGCTGCCCCGGTGTTGAGCAAGTTGCCGTTGAATGCAGCACCAAAATTGAATCCTGACGAGCGCGGAATCAATGCGCCTTTCCATACGCCTGGAGATACCGCAGGAATTTCGCTTCCTGATTTGCTTACCAAACCATCGGCTATTTTTGTTTTTGCACTTGTGCTGGCCGGCGTTGCGGTTTTTTTCATTCCTGACTTCAAAATACCCGACTGGTCTTCCGAGCTTGCAACACAGCCTACAAGGTCGCTCGAAGTTGCGGAGCCGTCGCCTTCGCCGGTGCCTGCCATGGAAACCCAGGAAGTCATCAATACACCCGTTGCTGTACCGGTTTCCATGACCTCTGCTGTGTCACCTAGCACAGCAATGAGTGTGCCGGTTTCCGTTGTAACCACTGCACCCAACCCGCCTTCGAGTGCGCCAGAGGTAGCAGCCCCGTTGCCAAAACCTGCCGCTTCTGTGGCGCTTCAGTCAACACCAAAGAGTTCGGCACCGGTCGTTCCTGTTTTGTCAACAACCGGGTTAGTGGTGTTCAAGGCAAAAGGAGCGTCCTGGGTGAAAGTAGTCGACACAAAAGGGATTGTGCTACTGAGCAAGACTCTGGTAGAAGGAGAAGTTGTAGGCGTATCAGGTGCCACACCCCTGTCGGTGGTAGTTGGACGGGTAGATGCCATGGGTGTTGAGGTTCGGGGTCAACCGTTTGGTTTGTTCGGTGTTGCCAAGGAAAACGTTGCGCGATTTGAGGTGAAGTAATGGATTCCAATTTAGCTATAGCGTTGGCAGTTCCCGTTCGAAGAAAGTCTCTACAGGCGCGGGTGGTTTGGGGTGAGCATGTCGTCACTTTGGGGGGTGATGCGCCGGTGCGTCTGCAATCGATGACCAATACGGACACTGCAGATGCCATTGGCACTGCCATCCAGGTGAAAGAGTTGGCGATAGCTGGCTCTGAATTGGTCCGCATCACGGTGAATACGCAGGAAGCCGCCCAGGCTGTTCCTTACGTGCGAGAGCAGTTAGACCGCATGGGTATCGATGTGCCACTGATCGGCGACTTCCACTTTAATGGCCATCGCCTCTTAACGGACTTCCCTGAATGCGCAAAAGCGCTTTCCAAGTACCGGATCAACCCTGGCAATGTCGGCAAGGGTGACAAGCGTGACAAGCAATTCTCTCAAATGATTGAAGCGGCCATTCGATGGGATAAGCCCGTTCGCATTGGCGTGAATTGGGGTAGCCTGGATCAGGAGTTACTGGCGTCCCTCATGGATGAAAACAGCCGTCGGGCTGTGCCGTGGGATGCCAAGCCGGTGATGTACGAAGCCCTCATTACATCTGCACTGGAATCAGCCCAGAGAGCAGAGGCCATTGGCATGGATGCGAGTCAGATTATCCTGTCCTGCAAAGTGAGTGGCGTGCAGGATCTTGTCGCTGTCTATCGAGAGCTTGGGCGCCGTTGTTCCTATCCCCTGCATCTAGGGCTTACCGAGGCGGGCATGGGGACCAAGGGCACGGTTGCGTCATCGGTCGCATTGGGGGTGTTGTTGCAGGAGGGCGTGGGGGATACGATTCGTGTTTCACTAACGCCAGCTCCAGGTGAGTCCCGCGCCCAAGAGATCGTGGTTGCGTCAGAAATAATCCAATCTTTGGGGTTGCGTAGCTTTGTTCCCAGTGTGACGGCGTGCCCCGGCTGCGGTCGCACCACCAGCACCACTTTTCAAGAGTTGACGCAGCAAATTGACGATTTCCTAAGAGCCAAAATGCCCGTGTGGCGGGAAAGCTTCCCTGGGGTTGAGAACCTGAAGGTCGCAGTGATGGGCTGTATCGTCAATGGACCAGGCGAAAGCAAACACGCCGATATTGGGATCAGTCTGCCGGGTACTGGGGAAGCACCGGCAGCCCCAGTGTTTATTGACGGTGAAAAGCGCATGACTTTGCGCGGTGACTCGATTGCGGCTGACTTCCAGGCGGTGGTTGAAAACTACATCCAGCAGCGTTTTGGCGCATCCGCTATCACACCAACACGCTGAGAGCTTGCGTATTTGAAAAGTCTGTTACCAGTAGAGATGCAATATCAGGGTGTTGTCACCCACAAACCTCTGCCAGACGGCAATAGTGCATACGTTAGTTTCGCAAATATTGACCCCGACGGCGCAATGGACCAAAAGTCTACAATCCCCGGCTTAACTGAAAACACACATGGCAAATCACTTAGACCTCGAAGAACAAGAGCAGCTTGACCAACTCAAGCATTTTTGGAAGCAGTACGGCGACCTGATTACCTGGGCATTGATCGCCGTTTTGGGCGCGGTTGCTGCATGGAATGGCTACCATTGGTGGCAACGTAACCAGTCCGTTCAGGCCGCAGCCATGTTTGACGAGGTTGAAAAGGTTGTGCGTAGTGGTGATGCGCAAAGGGCTGAGCGGGCTTTTTCGGATATGAAGGACCGCTTCCCCAAAGCGGCATACACACAGCAAGCAGGTCTATTGGTTGCAAAAACGACCTTTGAAGCCGGTAAGACAGACATTGCAAAAGCGACTCTCGGTTGGTTGGTGGAAAATGCCGCCGACAAGGGCTATGCTTCCATCGCCCGGTTGCGCCTCGCTTCTGTGATGATCGACGCCAAAGCGTATGACGATGCCCTCAAGCTTTTGGGTGCTGGTATGGCGGAAGAGTTCACGGCCCTGGCGGATGATCGCAAGGGCGACATTTACGCCCTGCAGGGCAAGAAGACCGAAGCCAAAGCGGAGTATCAAAAAGCCTATAAGGCCTTTGACGAGCAGTCGGAGTACCGCCGTCTGGTCGCAGTGAAGCTGAATGCGCTGGGCGTCAATCCTCAGGCTGACGTGAAGACGGTTGTGGCTACGGAGGGCGCAAAGTGATTCTTTTGCCAGCTATCCGCAAGAAGGCTTATAAACTTGCTGTTTTCTTTGGTGTTTTGCTAACGCTCGTAGCGTGCGCCGCCGGACCAGACAAGGCCAAACAACTGGATCTCGGTCCCAACATACCCCTGATAGGCGTCCGCTCGGCATGGACCTCAAGCATTGGGGCTGTTGATTTTCCGCTGGAAGTTCGAACGGTTGGCAATCTGATCTATGTTGCGAGTTCCGACGGTACTGTTGCCGCCATCGACGCCAGAACAGGGGGGGATTTGTGGCGGACTGCATTGGGAGTCAACTTGTCGGCTGGTGTGGGAAGTGATGGTCGTTATTCTGCAGTTGTTAGTCGAGACAACGAATTGATTGTGCTGGACGGTGCCAAAGAGCTTTGGCGACAAAAACTGGGTGCTGTCACCTTGACCGCACCCTTTGTGGCAGGCGCACGCGTCTTCGCGTTGTCCGCTGATCGCTCGGTTTCAGCTTTTGATGTTGCGACAGGGCGCAAACTTTGGCAACACCCGCGCAGTGGGGAGGCATTGGTGCTTGGGCGGTCTGGTGTCATCATGGCGATTGGCGACACCCTGGTGGTCGGTCTGACCGGCCGTTTGGCTGGTATGAATCCGCTCAATGGAAAAATGCGTTGGGAGGCTCCAGTTGCCAATAGCCGTGGAATCAATGAAGTGGAAAGACTGGTGGATTTAGTGTCTGGGGTAAGTCGTCAAGGCACTCAGTTGTGTGTAAGAGCATTTCAGTCGACTGTCGGTTGTGTAGATGGTGCGAGGGGCGCTTTGGTATGGAGTAAACCGGGATCTGGCTCCACCGGGGTTGACGGTGACGAAGCGGAAGTCTTTGGCGCAGAGAGCGATGGTCGGGTCATTGCCTGGAAACGTGCGGATGGCGAGCGCCTGTGGACATCAGAGCGCCTGCGTTTCAGGAGCTTGACCGGCCCCATCCTGGTGGGGCGGTCCATTGTCATTGGCGATGAAGTGGGGACGTTGCATTTTCTATCCCGGCAAGATGGGACACCGTTGAATCGCATTTCTACAGACGGATCACCGATTCAGTCATCACCCATTTTGGTCGGGCAAACGCTGATTGCCGTGACCAAACAGGGTGGTATTTTTGGCTTTAAACCCGAGTGATGGTTTGAACCATACAACATGAAACCTGTCATCGCATTGGTTGGTCGCCCCAACGTCGGCAAATCAACCCTGTTCAACCGTTTAACGAAGACCCGCGACGCCATCGTCGCGGACTTCGCGGGGCTGACGCGGGACCGCCACTATGGCAACGGAAAGCAAGGACAGCACGAATACATCGTGATTGACACCGGGGGCTTCGAGCCGGATGCTACCTCCGGTATCTACAAGGAAATGGCCAAACAGACCCGCCAAGCCGTGGCCGAGGCGGATGTCGTCATGTTCGTCGTGGATGCGCGCGCTGGCCTGTCAGCACAGGACCACGACATCGGTAAGTATTTGCGTAAGCTGGGCAAGCCCTGTGTTCTGGTGGCCAACAAATCCGAGGGGATGACCGCCGGAGCGCAACTTGTGGAGTTCTTTGAACTGGGTTTGGGGGAGGTTTTTCCCATCTCAGCGGCGCACGGCCAAGGCATAAAACCCCTGGTCGATCTGGCATTGGCGCCACTGGTATCGCCAGATGCCGAGACGGAAGAAGCCGTTGAGGAGCCGGGTGTCATCAAGCTGGCGGTGGCGGGACGTCCCAATGTGGGCAAGTCGACGCTGATCAATACCTGGCTTGGCGAGGAGCGGTTGGTTGCATTTGACCTTCCTGGGACCACCCGTGACGCCATATCAGTGCCGTTTGAGCGCAAGGGACAGCGCTTTGAACTGATCGATACCGCCGGACTCCGGCGCAAGGGGCAGGTATTTGAGGCAATCGAGAAGTTCTCGGTTGTCAAGACGCTGCAGGCTATCGAGTCGGCCAGCGTAGTGCTTTTGTTGATAGACGCAACCCAGGGGGTGACGGACCAGGACGCACACATTGCCGGTTATGTGTTGGAGTCGGGCCGCGCCGTGGTGGTTGCAGTGAATAAGTGGGACGCCATCGACGAGTACGCCCGCGAACTCGTCAAGCGATCCATTGAGACGCGCCTGGGCTTCCTGAAGTTTGCAGCTTTGCACTTGATATCGGCGCAAAAGCGCCAGGGCCTGGGGCCGCTGTGGGACTCCATTGCCCAAGCCCACAAGGCCGCCAACTGCAAGATGTCTACACCGGTATTGACACGCCTGCTGCTGGAGGCGGTACAGTTTCAGACCCCCAAGAAGTCGGGCATGTACCGGCCAAAACTACGCTATGCGCACCAGGGGGGCATGAACCCGCCCATTATCGTCATCCACGGCAACTCGCTGGAACACGTCACGGACGCGTACAAACGGTTTCTGGAAGGCCGATTCCGCAAGGAATTCAATCTGATTGGAACGCCCTTGCGCATTCAGATGAAGTCGTCGTCGAATCCTTATTCTGACAAGGACGACAAGTGATTCGTGGCCTTGTGCCAGAGTCTCCATTTGAATCAGTGGTTTATTGGTCCATTTACGAATCCGAGGGTTTCGTGTGGTATCGTCGACTCCTCATCAATTTTTGAACACGGAGAATATCGTGAGCAACAAAGGGCAGTTACTGCAAGACCCATTTCTTAACGCTTTGCGTAGAGAACATGTACCGGTCTCCATTTATTTGGTCAATGGCATCAAACTGCAGGGGCAAGTTGAATCATTCGACCAGTATGTTGTGTTGCTGCGCAACACTGTGACCCAGATGGTATACAAGCATGCCATTTCCACTATTGTTCCTGGTCGCGCCGTTAATTTCGCCGCGCCTAACGGGGATACACCTGAAGCTGCGTGAGCGTACGGGCCGAAATAGCCCAGTTTTCGAAAAGCCAGTTTCCCAGTATTCAATTTGACAGCAGCGCTTCAAACTGCAAATACGCCGACCATCTTGGTCGGTGTGGATCTGGGCGCTTCTAATTTTGATGGCGAATTGGAGGAGTTGGGATTGCTGGCGCAAACCGCAGGCATGGCACCTGTCGCACGCATCACTTGCAAGCGTAAAGCACCTGATGCCGCACTTTTTATCGGGTCTGGAAAAGCAGATGAAATCAAACTGTTGGCAACCCAACTGGGTGCCAAAGAGGTTTTGTTTGACCAAAGCCTGAGCCCGGGTCAACAACGCAACTTGGAGCGGCATCTAGAGCTCCCAGTCAATGACCGTACTTTTCTCATTCTGGAGATATTTGCGCAGCGCGCGCGCAGCCACGAAGGCAAGTTGCAAGTCGAGTTGGCGCGATTGCAGTATTTGAGCACGCGTTTGGTACGTCGCTGGTCGCACTTGGAGCGTCAGAGTGGTGGTATCGGTATGCGCGGCGGCCCCGGCGAGGCCCAGATTGAATTGGACCGGCGCATGATTGGCGAGACCATCAAACGCACCAAAGAGCGCTTGAGCAAAGTCAAGCGGCAACGGCAAACGCAAAGGCGTCAGCGGGAGCGACGGGATGCCTTCAATATTTCACTCATTGGTTATACCAACGCAGGCAAGTCCACGCTGTTTAATGCGCTGGTCAAAGCCCGCGCATACGCCGCAGACCAGTTGTTTGCCACGCTGGACACAACAACGCGCCAGCTATACCTGGGTGAGGCGGGCCGTTCAGTGTCCTTGTCGGACACGGTAGGCTTCATTCGGGATTTACCCCACGGACTAGTGGATGCATTCCAGGCAACTCTACAAGAAGCGATCGACGCAGACTTGCTCGTGCACGTCGTAGATGCAGCCAATCCACGATTTGCGGAGCAAATTGTGCAAGTGCAAAGCGTATTGAAGGAAATCGGCGCGGACGGGATTCCTCAGCTACTGGTTTTCAACAAAATCGATGCACTGGATGCAGAGCATCAACCCCTCAAGCAAGAGGATGAGTTTGAAATCGATGGCAAGCAAACGCCGCGTATTTTTGTCAGCGCCAGGGATTCATCGGGATTGCAAGCGCTGCGGCAACGGCTGGCCAGCATTGCACGCACGCCGGAACCTGGGGGAGTACCTACTGAGCTTTCCCCTGAGACTTCTGGGGATGCGCTCTGAGTAGGCACAATCGGAACCTGATTTATGAAAAACGACGAAATGAAACCTACCGTTCGTGCTGTTGCTTTTAGCGTGGCCGCGATGCCCCAATGGCTGCAGCGTATGTTCAATTTGAACGATTCCCGTTGGGGACGCAGCGATGACAAACCGAGTGACGCGAGCAAGCCTGAGGGAACACCTCCGCAGCCACCCGAGAACGAACCGGTAAAGCCGCCTGTCGATAATGGGTCTGCGAACGGACGCAAAACCCCACCCAACAGCGGGCCTCCAGATCTGGATGAACTGTGGCGTGATTTCAACCGCAAGTTGGGTGGATTGTTCGGCAAGCCTTCACAGCCGCCTCGCAGTGGTGGTGGGGCAGGGGGCGGGTTTCAGCCCGACATGAAAAATGCGGGCATTGGCATCGGACTGATCGCGGCGGTGCTAGTTTTGATATGGCTCGGAACGGGCTTCTTCATCGTACAGGAAGGCCAACAGGCCGTCATTACGCAGTTTGGCAAGTTCAAAGGGACCGTCAATGCCGGCTTCAACTGGCGGCTGCCATATCCCATTCAACGGCACGAGCTGGTTTTTGTGACGCAGATTCGATCGGTAGATGTGGGGCGCGACACCGTGATCAAGGCGACCGGTTTGCGCGAATCCGCCATGCTCACCGAAGATGAAAACATTTTAGATATCAAATTTGCGGTTCAGTACCGGTTGAGTGACGCGCGTGCCTTTTTGTTCGAAAGCAAAAATCCAGAGCAAGCGGTTGTACAGGCAGCAGAAACCTCGGTGCGTGAAGTGCTGGGGAAAATGAAAATGGATGCAGCTCTTTCAGAGGAGCGCGACCAGATCGGGCCGCGTGTGCGGGCCATGATGCAAACCATATTGGATCGCTACAAGGTCGGTATTGAAATTGTTGGCATCAATTTACAGCAAGGCGGCGTGCGCCCGCCTGAACAAGTGCAGGCATCCTTTGATGATGTATTGAAGGCAGGGCAGGAGCGTGAGCGGGCCAAGAATGAAGCCCAGGCCTATGCCAACGATGTGATTCCACGTGCCGTTGGTTCAGCTTCACGCCTGAAGGAAGAGGCTGAGGCCTATAAAGCGAAGGTTGTTGCGCAAGCGCAAGGTGATGCGCAACGCTTCAGGTCGGTGTTTGCCGAATACCAAAAGGCGCCCCAGGTAACCAGGGACCGCATGTACCTTGACGCCATGCAGCAGATATATGGCAACGTGACCAAGGTGTTGGTGGATTCCAAGCAGGGCTCAAACCTCCTGTACTTGCCGTTGGACAAAATTTTGCAGATGGGTGGTTCTGGCACTGACACAGGTACTGCCGCCACGGCTGTGCCACCCTCGGTGCACGTGGTACCGCCGTCCGGCGCGGCGAATGAAGTCCGCAGCCGCGAAGCCGCCCGTACACGTGAACGCGAATCTCGCTAGGAGCTCCTATGAATCGGATTGGATTGATTTTTACGTCGGTGTTGGTGTTGATTGCATTGGCGAGCTCGACATTGTTTGTGGTGGACCAGCGCCAGTTTGGTGTGGTTTACGCCTTGGGTCAGATCAAGGATGTGATCACCGAGCCAGGCTTGAATTTCAAGCTGCCGCCTCCGTTTCAGAACGTGTCCTATATTGACAAGCGTCTGTTGACATTGGACAGCACCGATTCGGAGCCCATGCTGACGGCGGAAAAGCAGCGTGTGGTGATTGACTGGTATGTGCGGTGGCGCATTTCGGAACCCACTGAGTACATCCGCAACGTCGGCCTGAACGAAGGCGCCGGCACCGTTCAGCTCAACCGCGTGGTTCGCAACGCGTTCCAGGAAGAAGTCAATAAGCGCACCGTCAAGGAGCTGTTGTCGCTGAAACGCGAAGACCTGATGGCCGCCGTAAAGTCAGAAGTGCTGGCCAAGGTACGGGGTGCGAAGCCCTGGGGCGTGGACATTGTCGATGTGCGAATTACCCGCGTGGACTATGTTGAGGCCATCACCGAGTCGGTGTATCGCCGCATGGAAGCCGAGCGCAAACGGGTGGCCAATGAATTGCGCTCTACCGGTGCTGCCGAAGGTGAAAAAATCCGCGCTGACGCCGATCGCCAACGTGAAGTCACCATCGCGAACGCCTACCGTGATGCACAAAAGATCAAAGGCGAGGGCGATGCCGAGGCCGCGCGCTCCTATGCCGAAGCGTTTGGACGCGACCCTCAATTTGCGCAGTTCTATCGCAGCCTGGATGCCTACAAGGCCAGCTTCAGCAGCAAGAGTGACGTCATGGTGCTGGATCCTTCGAGTTCGGAGTTTTTCAAGGTCTTCCGCGGCGGCACAGCGCCAGCCGCAAGCGCCAAAAAGTAGATTTTGAGCGGCGATTCGATTTGGTTGGCCATCGCCTTGGTGCTGGTCATCGAAGGCCTGTTTCCTTTTCTATCTCCGGCTGGGTGGCGCAAGATGTTCACCCAGTTGTTGCTATTGAGTGATGGGCAGATTCGTTTTTTTGCTGTCTTTAGCATCTTGGGCGGCCTGCTGATGATTTGGTGGATCGCGCCCTGAAAACCGGGTGCCAAGCCCGGTAAAATCTAGCTTTTAATAGCCTCCACTTTTCACATGTCAGCCTGGGTCTTACCGGATCACATTGCCGATGTGCTGCCTTCAGAAGCGCGCCACATCGAAGAAATACGTAGAGACTTGCTGGACATGGCTAGATGCTATGGCTATGAGTTGGTCATGCCGCCGCTGTTGGAACATCTCGAGTCCCTGCTGTCTGGGACCGGGCAGGCGCTGGATCTGCAGACCTTCAAGCTGGTCGATCAACTGTCGGGGCGCATGATGGGTTTGCGTGCCGATAGCACGCCCCAGGTGGCTCGCATAGATGCGCACCTGCTCAACCGAAAGGGCGTAACGCGGCTGTGCTACTGCGGTCCCGTGCTGCACACCCGCCCCGATGGACCCCACGCCACCCGCGAACCCCTGCAGTTTGGCGCCGAGATATATGGTCATGTGGGTCTGGAAGCCGACCTGGAGACTCTGACACTGGCCTTGGATTGCCTCAAGGCGGCCCAGATTGGCGACATTGGTGTAGATATGGCCGATGCGCGCATCGTGCATGCCCTGTTGAAAGACCTGCCGCTGGACAGCGCACAACTGGCACAGGTCCACGCCGCACTGGCCGCCAAGGACGCCAGCGAACTCAAGACGCTGCTGAGCAAGGCACCCGCCGCAACATCACGCGCGTTGATTGAATTGCTTCAACTGTACGGTGACGCGGCAGTCCTGCAAGAAGCACACAAGGTTCTACCCAACACACCCGAAATTCAGACCGCCCTGGCCCATCTGAAGTGGCTGTCCAGCCATGTCGAGGATGCCAGTGTCTCGTTTGACTTGGCCGATTTGCGCGGCTACGCGTATTACAGCGGCACCATGTTTTCACTGTACGCGCCCGGTGCCAGTGTCGCCTTGGCCCGCGGTGGACGTTATGACGAAGTGGGCTTGGTGTTCGGCCGCAAGCGTCCCGCGGTTGGTTTTAGCCTGGACATCAAGGCGCTGACCGCCGTGGCCGCGGACCGCCCCTTGCGTGCTGCCGTTCGGGCGCCCTGGGGTGAGGCTGCCGAACTGCGAGCCGCGATTGCCGCCTTGCGCCGCCAAGGTGAGACGGTGGTTTGCGTACTGCCGGGCCATGAGAGTGAAGTTGATGAGTTCCATTGCGATCGCGAGCTGACGCTCGTTGCTGGTCAATGGGTTGTAAAAGTACTATGAAAAACCTTGTGGGACAGTCCGTAGCGCAGCGAAGCTCTGTCCCCAACTAATTGGACACCAAATGAATACAACCAAAGGGCGCAACGTCGTCGTCGTCGGCACGCAGTGGGGCGACGAAGGCAAGGGCAAACTGGTCGATTGGCTCACCGAAAGCGCCCAGGGCGTTGTGCGCTTCCAGGGCGGACACAACGCCGGTCACACCCTGGTCATCAATGGCGTAAAAACCGCTTTGCACCTGATCCCCAGCGGCATCATGCGCCCCGGCGTCAAGTGTTACATCGGTAATGGCGTCGTGCTGTCGGCCGCCAAGCTGTTTGAAGAAATCGAGGGCCTGGAGAAGGTCGGTGTGGAGCTGCGCTCGCGCCTGCGTATCAGCGAGGCCTGTCCGCTGATTCTGCCGTTCCACGCCGCGCTGGATGTGGCCCGTGAAGCCGCCCGAGAGAAGGGCGGCAATGCCAAGATCGGCACCACCGGTCGCGGCATCGGCCCGGCCTACGAGGACAAGATTGCACGCCGCGCCCTGCGTGTGCAAGACTTGAAGTACCCCGAGCGTTTTGCCGCCAAGCTGCACGAACTGCTGGATTTGCACAACCATGTTCTAACCAGCTACCTGGGTTCGGCCGCTTTCGATTTCGGCCCCACATTGGCGTCGTATATGGCCGACGGCAAGGTACTGTTTGAGCCTGTTTACGCAGAGGCCATGCGCCATGCCGAATTGCTCAAGCCCATGATGGCCGACGTGTCCCGAGAACTCAACGAGGCCCACCTCCACGGTGCCAACCTGCTGTTTGAAGGCGCGCAGGGCACGTTGCTGGACGTAGACCATGGCACGTACCCCTATGTCACGTCCAGCAACTGCGTGGCCGGCAATGCTGCCGCCGGTTCCGGCGTTGGCCCGGGCATGCTGCATTACGTCCTGGGCATCACCAAAGCCTATTGCACGCGTGTGGGTGGCGGACCATTCCCGACCGAGCTGGATTGGGAGACCCCTGGCACGCCCGGCTACCACATGAGCACCGTGGGCTTTGAGAAGGGCGTGACCACCGGCCGCTCGCGCCGCTGCGGCTGGTTTGATGCTGCTTTGCTGAAACGCTCGGCCCAGGTCAATGGCCTGTCCGGTTTGTGCATCACCAAGCTGGATGTGCTCGACGGCCTGAAAGAGCTGCTGCTGTGCACCGGCTACGAAATGGATGGCGAGATCATCGACATCCTGCCCATGGGTGCGGACGACATCGAGCGCTGCAAGCCGGTGTACGAGGTCATGGAAGGCTGGAGCGACAGCACCGTAGGCGTCACGCAATACGACAAGCTGCCGGTGGCGGCGCGTCTGTACCTGCAGCGCATCGAACAAGTCACTGGTGTACCCATCCACATGGTGTCCACCAGCCCGGACCGCGACCATACCATCATGATGCGCCACCCTTATCTGGCAGACTGATCTCCTACCGATCGCTTGAGACAAACGGGGCGCTAGCCCTCGTAGACATTGCGTAAGCAGCTATAAATACAGGAGCAACACTATGTTGACTGAAGACGGCAAGCACCTTTATGTGAGCTACGACGAATACCACAACCTGATCGAAAAACTGGCCATCAAGGTCCACCAATCGGGTTGGGACTTCGACACCATTCTGTGTCTGGCACGTGGCGGCATGCGCCCTGGCGACATTCTGTCGCGGGTGTTCGACAAGCCGCTGGCGATCATGTCAACCAGCTCCTACCGCTCGGATGCGGGCACGGTGCAGGGCAAACTCGACATCGCGCGCTACATCACCACACCCAAGGGTGAAATCGCCGGCCGGGTGCTGCTGGTCGATGATCTGGCCGACTCGGGCCACACGCTGAACGCAGTCGTCAACCAGCTCAGGCACGATTACGAGCCGATCAGCGAACTGCGCAGTGCCGTGATCTGGACCAAGGCCTTGTCGACCTTTACGCCAGACTACTCGGTCGAATTCTTGCCCACCAATCCCTGGATCCACCAACCCTTCGAAAGTTATGACGCCATGCGCCCGGAGCAGTTGATCCAGAAGTGGAGCATTTGATTCTGTTTCCCGTCCTGCCAAGGTAGGCAGCTTCGGGGACCTCAGAGGCGCTTCGCTTTACCACATCGGCCCCCGACACTGCCGACCTTGGCGAGAAGTTGCATTGGGTAGTCGATCGCTACGAAACCGCCACATAAGGGCTGGCGCTGAGGCCGATGTGGCAAAGCGCAGCGCCTCTGGGGCCTTGGCGCCAGCCCTTCTACGGCGCATCGACTACTAAGGGCCTTGACATGCCGCAATTGACCACCGAACTCATCCACCACCCCTACGTTCCTCCAGAAGGCTTCGAGGCCCCCCAGCCGGGTGTCTTCAAGGCCTCCACAGTTTTTTTCCCCACGGTGGCCGCGATGCGCAGCCGGGAATGGAAAGACAAGACGGCCTATACCTATGGCTTGCATGGTACGCCGACCACCTACGCGCTGGAAGAACGCTTGTGCACGCTGGAGGGGGGAGGGCAGTGTCTGCTGGTCCCCAGCGGACTCGCGGCCGTGGCCCTGGTGGCCTTGTCCTTGCTGAAGCCTGGCGACGAAGTCTTGATGCCGGACAACGTCTACGGTCCCAACAAGACGCTGGCCGAAGGTGAACTCAAAGGCTGGGGCATCACCCACCAGTACTACGACCCCATGAACTCGGCCGATCTGGAATCCAGATTGTCTGAGCGCACGCGCCTGGTGTGGGTAGAGGCTGCGGGTTCGGTCACGCTGGAGTTTCCCGATCTGGCCGAGCTGGTGAGAATCTGCAAACGCAAGGGTGTGTGTGTTGCGCTGGACAATACCTGGGGTGCGGGCCTGGCCTTCAAACCGTTCGATTTGCTACCGGACACCGAACCGGGTTTAGGCGCCGACATTTCAGTCCACGCTTTGACCAAGTACCCCAGCGGCGGTGGTGATGTGCTAATGGGCAGCGTCATCACACGTGACGCGGGTTTGCATTTGCGGCTCAAGCTGACCCACATGCGTCTGGGCCTGGGCATTGGCGCCAATGACGCCGAAGCGGTGTTGCGTGGGCTGCCCAGCATCGCGCTGCGCTACGCTGCGCACGATGCGACTGCACGTGCCTTGGCACAGTGGTGCCAGACGCAAACCGCATTTTTTGCGCAGGTGCTGCACCCCGCGCTGCCGGGCTCGCCCGGGCATGGGCATTGGAAGTCGCTGTGCAAGAACGATGTGGGTGGCGCGGCGGGCCTGTTTAGCGTGCTCATCGATGCAGGCCATGGCCAGAGCCAGGTTGATGCTTTTTGCGATGCGCTGCGCCTGTTCCGCCTGGGCTATAGCTGGGGTGGGCCTGTCAGTCTGGTTGTACCTTATGAACTGGCTTTCATACGTTCTGGCTGGCCGTCTCACTTGGCCAAAGGTACGTTGGTGCGGTTTTCCGCCGGACTGGAGGCCATGGAAGACCTTCAGGCTGACATTGCGCAAGCATTGCAGTTCTTGCGTTGATTGCGTGCCTGGTATTGGCGAACGCGGGGTGCTGAGATGGTAAAGTGGGGCCAACTACAGAAAGCACACCTTGGCAACACCCAATTACGGATACGAAAAACGTCAGAAAGAGCTGGCAAAGAAGAAGAAGAAGGAAGAAAAGCTCAAAGAAAAAAATGAGCGCAAGGCCCACGGCCCTGGTGACGATAGCGCGCCGCCTGACGAAGAGACCACATCGACAGACGCTGCGCAGACTCCGAGCCAGGAAGCTGGTTAAAAAAATCGCCTCCACGCAGCACAACGCGCGCTGCGCAGCGAGGCAACCACAGCAGGAAGCGGCCCAGCGTCGTTAGGCCTGCGGTTCAGTCCCCAACCCCTGCAACACCTGCTGCGCCAACTGGCGCATCGCTTCCGCTGAACGGCTCTGTGGCGCAATCGTGCGCGCCTGCGGGTATTGGCGGAAATTGCGTTGCATGGACTGCAGATAGACCGGGTCATAGTGCTGGGTCAGCAGGTCTTGCACCACGGATTGCATATTGCCGTTGGCGACCTGGTCTTTCCAGTTCTTGACGACAAGCTTGCCGCGAAACTCGGCCAGCACATCCAGTCGCTGGCAAAAATACGCGCGGTCCTGCACAAAAAAATCATAGTCTTCCAGCAACAAGGCTACTCGCTCATCCATGGGCAAGTTAAGGTCCAGGCAGGGACTTTGGCGCATGCGTTCCACCAGTGCGGCCGGCACCGCAACATTGCCCACTTTCTTGCTTTCACTCTCCACAAAGACCGGGCGTGCCGGGTCAAAGCGGCGCAGCGCATCCCAGATCAGCGTGTCGAATCGCTTCTGCGTGGGTTGTTCTTGCCCGGGAATGGCTCCCAGTACCGAACTGCGGTGTTGTGCCAATGCCTCCAGGTCCAACACCTGCGCGCCTGCGTCCATTAGCGCGTGCAGAAGGCGGGTCTTGCCGGAACCCGTGGTGCCACACACGACCTGGAAATTCAGTTGTTCCACCTGGTGCTGGATGTTCAGTAGCATGGCGGCCCGGAATGCCTTGTATCCACCCTCCACCAGCGTGACGCGAAAACCGATCTGGTCCAATATTAAGCACAAGGCGCCACTGCGCTTGCCACCGCGCCAGCAGTAGGCCAGTGGTCTCCAATCCTTGGGTTTGTCTATGACATGGCGTTCGATGTGTGCCGCGATATTGCGGGCCGCGATGGCCGCGCCGCGCTTCTTGGCCTCAAATTGGTTGACCTGGACATAGAGCGTGCCGATGAACTTGCGTTCCTCGTCGTTGAGCGTGGGCCAGTTGACGGCGCCAGGCAAGTGGTCCAGCGCAAATTCGCCTTCGCTGCGGGCGTCGATGACGGTATCAAAGCCATCCAGTTGGGCCAGCACGTCGGCCGCGTTCAAGACAGTCAGGCTCATGCAATCAGCTTCTTCACAGTGGGCCACATCGTGTTCAGGATTTTGGGGTGGGCCGCCTCATTGGGGTGCAGCCGGTCATTCTGGAACAGGCGCGTCGCGTCGGGGCCTTCGGCCACATCCTTCAGCAAAAACGGCACCAGCGCCGTTTGTTTGGCCTTCGCAACGGCAGCAAAGACTGCGGCAAAGCGTGCAGCGTAGTCCTGTCCGTAGTTGGGGGGCATCTGCATGCCAACGATCAGCACTTTGGCCTTGGCATTTTGCGCAGCAGTGACCATAGCTTGCAAATTATCTTGCGTCATGTTCAACGGCAGACCGCGTAGCGCGTCATTGGCGCCCAGCTCGATGATGACCACGGTGGGCTGGTGTTTGGCCAGCAGAGCGGGCAGCCGTGAGCGGCCACCCGAAGTTGTATCGCCACTGATGCTGGCATTGATGACGGTGGCGCTTATTTTTTCCTGCGCCATCCTTTGTTCCATCAGGGCTACCCAGCCGCTACCCCTTTTGAGGCCATACTCGGCGCTCAAGGAATCGCCAAGCACCAGAATGGTCGTCGCAGCGCGTGCCGGTGCTTGCGCCGCCCATGCCGGAAGAAACCCCGCCAAGCCGGCCAGGAGGCCAAGCGCGATACAGTGTCGTCGAACGAAAGAGAGTCCCATGAGTGATGATGTAATTATTTCTGTTGAGCACGTTTGCAAGTCGGTGACGGATTCCACCGGCACACTGGAGATTCTGCGCGATATCGATTTTGCGCTCAATGCACGGCAAACCGCGGCGATTGTGGGCGCTTCGGGCTCGGGCAAGAGCACATTGCTGTCCATCATCGCCGGTTTGGATACCCCTAGCAGCGGCACCGTGCATTTGGCGGGGGCCGACCTGTTTGCCATGGACGAAGACGCACGGGCCGGCTTGCGCGCCAACAAGGTCGGTTTTGTGTTCCAGAGCTTTCAACTGCTGGGCAACCTGACGGCACTGGAAAACGTGATGCTGCCGCTGGAGCTGGCCTCGCGCAAGGACGCCCGTAAGGCCGCCACCGAAATGCTGGCCCGTGTGGGCTTGTCGCAGCGCTTGTCGTCCTATCCCAAGGTGCTCAGCGGCGGCGAGCAGCAACGGGTGGCACTGGCCCGTGCCTTTGTTGTACACCCGGCGGTCTTGCTGGCCGATGAGCCCACCGGCAGCCTGGACTTCGCCACCGGTGAAACCATCATGGAGTTGATGTTTGACTTGAACCGGGAGCAGGGCACCACGCTGGTCATGGTCACCCACGACCGCGCCATCGCCGAGCGCTGCGACCGGCGCATTACCATCGAGGCCGGACGCGTGGTCTAAAAATATTGCCCCCACGTTCGCCCACTGCGTGTGGCTCTCTGCCCTGAACAGGCCCTGGAGCAGGCGAGCGGGCGATAATCCCTGCATATGTCTTCCCCTAAAGTTCTATTTGGCTTCCATGCCCTGGGCGTGCGTCTGAAGACGGCACCCCAATCCATCATCGAGATTTATTTCGAACCCACGCGGCGTGATGCCCGCATGCGCAGCTTCCTCGACCGTGCCACAGAGGCCGGTGTAAAGCTGATCGAGTCCGACGGCGTGCGCCTGTCCAAGATGTGCGGCGGCCACGGCCACCAGGGCATCGCGGCCAAGGTGCAGGCCATTGCCCAGGTGCATTCGCTGGACGAGCTGCTGGAAGACCTGGAAGCCGCCAACGCCGAGCTGCCGGTGGAACAGCGCACCCAGCCGCTGATTCTGGTGCTGGACGGTGTGACCGACCCGCACAACTTGGGCGCCTGCCTGCGCGTGGCCGACGGTGCCGGCGTGCACGCGGTGATCGCTCCCAAGGACCATGCGGCCGGTATCAACGCCACCGTGGCCAAGGTGGCCAGTGGCGCGGCGGAAACCGTTCCCTATTTCATGGTCACCAACCTGGCGCGCACGCTCAATGAGCTGAAGGAGCGCAACATCTGGATCATCGGCACCAGCGACACGGCACCTGCCACGCTCTACCAGACCGACCTCAAAGGCCCGGTGGCCCTGGTGCTGGGTGCCGAGGGTGCCGGCATACGCCAGCTGACCGCCAAGACCTGTGATGCGCTGGTCAGCATTCCGATGCGCGGTGCGGTGGAAAGCCTGAACGTGTCAGTCGCCAGTGGCGTCTGCCTCTACGAAGCGCTGCGCCAACGCACAAAGTGAGGGATTTATATGGTTGCTATTAAATCAGTAGCGTATCGCGTATGTTTTGCGTGGGCTACCGCCATATTTCTCTTAAGCGCCTGCACCCAGGAGCAGCAAAACAAGATCAGCCGCGACATCCAGAACTGGACCGGCACCAACGGTGTGCTGGAGGTTTACGCCGGTGACAAACTGGTGCGCCGCTTCATCAAGATAGACAAACTCTCCACCGCCCTGGGCACCGAGGACAACAAGCCAAGGCCGTACCGCTTTGGCTACGGTGTGCTCGATGAAAACCTGAACATGCAGGTCGACCCGGGCGAGAAAAAAGTCTATTTCGAGATCAGCGATTACGCGACCAACTATGTGTTCTTTGAGAGTCCGCGTTAGGAGTTTGGGCGGCAGAGCGCTCTGCTCCGTGTCCAGCTCACAGATAACCCAAAGCCCCCAGCAGTGCACCGGCTCCTAGCAGCCACAGCATATGCAGCTTGGTGCGCCACAGCAACAAGGCCGTGACAACGGTCACGGTCCACAAGCGCCAGTGCTCCAGCGGATGGCCCTGACTCGCCGCCAAAATCCAGCCCGTGGCGATCAACAGCGCAATGACAATCGGTGCCATGCCCTGCTTGAAGGCCCGCACGGCCCGCAGTTCCCGGTTCTGGTGGCCCCAGCGAGCGGCGGCAAAGGTCAGCGTGGTGCTGGGCAGCATGATGCCCACCATGGCAATGGCGACACCGGCCAGCGCCATCCACCAGGCCTGTGGCCCGGCGCCCATGCCACCGCCTGCATTCATGCCTACATTCCAACCCAAAAGGGCAATGAACAGCACATTCGGCCCCGGCGCGGCCTGCGCCAGTGCGATGGAGGAAGTGAACTGGCTATCGGTCAGCCAGCCCTTGTTATTGACCAGATAGCTGTGCATTTCCGGCGCCGTGGTGATCGCACCGCCAATGGCCAGCAAGGACAAGGACATGAAATGCAGCAGCAGGGCCAGCCAATCCGCACCTGAAAAAGCGATGCTCACAGTGGTCTCTCCGTTTGTCTGACGCTGTCAAGCTGCCGGTAGGCCCAGGTACACGCCAGCCCACCCACACCGAGCAATACCCAGACCAAGGGGACGCGCAATAGCGCAATGGCCACAAAACTCAGCACTGCAAAACCCCAGCACACCGCCAAGCCCATCACATTGCGTTTCAGCGCTCCAATCAGCTTGATGCCAGTAGCCGCAATCAGCCCCGCCGCCACCGCACCCATGCCGCGCAGGGCGCCCTGGGCTGCGGCGGTGTCTGCCACACCGCCAAATACCGCCGCCAGAGCCAGCACAATCACCAATGGAAAGGTCAGCATGCCCGCCAGCGCGGCCAATGCGCCCGCAAAACCAAAATACCGGTCACCAATCATCAGCGACAGATTGACCACATTCGGCCCCGGCAGGATTTGGGCCACGGCCCAGTCTTCCAGAAATTCTTCTTGCGTGAGCCATTGTTTTTTCTCCACCAATTCCCGCTGCACGATGGCCAGCACGCCACCGAACCCCTGCAGGGCCAGCACGGAGAATGAAAAGAACAAATCGGTTTTGGAGGCAGGGCGCGGGTGTATTGCGCCAGCGGGCGCATCGGAGTCAGGTCGCTCGAATGTCATGGGCCCACTTTAGCCGAACTGAACGGACGCGTATCCGATGCGTATGCAGATTGGTTACAGTCGCGGATTGCAAAAAGCACACACCGGTGAACAGGAGATAACAATGAGCAGGCGTTTGAACAGCGTGTCGGGTTGGGTCCAGACGCTTGGTCTGGGATGTATCGCGTTGCTGCTCTGCAGTGCCGGACAGGCCGCCGAGGTGCGCTTGCGCATCATGGAGACGACTGATCTGCACATGAATCTGCTGAGTTACGACTACTACCAGGACAAGGCCACCGACCAGTATGGTTTGGCCCGCACCATCTCGTTGATCAAGGCCGCGCGCGCCGAGGCTCTCAATAGCCTGCTGTTTGACAACGGTGATCTGCTGCAGGGCAACCCCATGGGTGACTACGTGGCCAAGATCAAACCCCTGAAGGAGGGTGAAACCCATCCCGCCTACCAGGTCATGAACCAGTTGGGTTATGACGCCGCCAACATCGGCAACCACGAGTTCAACTACGGCCTGGATTTCTTGCGCCGCGCCATCAGAGGCGCCAATTTCCCCTACGTCAATGCCAACATTTATGTGGATGACAAGGACCGCGACACCGACAAGGCCAAGCATGCCTTCACGCCGTATGTGCTGCTTGACCGCAAGCTGGTTGATGCGCAGGGCAAGACCCACAGCATCAAGATCGGTGTTATTGGCTTCGCGCCGCCGCAGATTCTGCAATGGGATAAAACCCATCTGGAAGGCAAAGTCATTGCCCGTGACATGGTGGAGACGGCCAAAAAATATGTGCCTTTGATGCGGGCCCAAGGCGCACAACTGGTGATCGCCATTCCGCATGCTGGTTTCGAAAAAGGTCCGGTGGCGCAGTTCTCCGAAAACACGGTCGGTCCGCTGACCGAGATTGCCGGCGTCGATGCGGTGCTGTTCGGCCACGCCCACGCGGAGTTTCCCAGCAAGGCGTTTGCAGACTACCCGCAAGTCAATCTGGAGCGCGGCACCATCAACGGTGTGGCGGCGGTGATGCCGGGGCGCTGGGGCGACCATTTGGGCGTCATTGATTTCACGCTGGACAACGCTGGCGGCGCCTGGAAAGTGGTGGACAGCAAAGCCACCATCCGCCCGATTTTTGACAAGACCGCGCGCAAGTCGGTTGCGGCTGCCGACCCGCTGGTGGAACAGACGGTTGCAAGCGTGCATGCTGCCACGCTGGCCTATGTGCGTGACAAGGTGGCCTTTACCAGTGCTCCGATCTACAGCTACTTTGCGCTGGTCGGTGATGACCCGTCGGTGCAGATTGTGGCCAATGCGCAAATTGCCTACGTCAAACGTGCGATGCAAGGCACGGAGTACGAAAAATACCCGGTACTGTCCGCGGCCGCACCGTTCAAGACCGGTGGGCGCCAGGGCTGGGACTACTACACCGACATTCCCGCCGGACCACTGGCCATCAAACATGTGGCCGACCTCTACGTCTATCCCAATACGCTGAAGGCCATGTTGCTGACGGGCGCAGAAGTGCAGGAATGGATTGAAATGTCCGCCGGCCAGTTCCACCAGATCGACCCCAAGGGCGCGGCGCAGCAGGTGCTGCTCAACGATGCGTTTCGCTCGTACAACTTCGACACGCTGGATGGCGTGAGTTACGAGCTGGATGTAACACAACCCGCTCGTTATGACACCAATGGCGCGCTGGTCGCACCCAACGCCCGCCGCGTGAAAAAACTCAGCTTTCAGGGGCAGCCTGTACAGCCCGATGCCAAGTTCATAGTCGCCACCAACAACTACCGTGCCTATGGCGGCGGTAATTTTCCGGGGTTGAACGCGAGCAAAGTGGTGTTGGAGGCGCCCGAAGAAAACCGCCAGGTTCTGATCGAGTATTTGCGCATGGTCGACCTGCTGTCGGCCAACAAACAGGTCAACCCCTCAGCCGACGGCAACTGGCGCATAACACCGGTGCCGGGTGTGCGCCTGACCTTCTCGTCGGCCAGCACGGCGCAACGTTACCTGGCCGGCCATCCGAACATCAAACTGATCAAGGACAACGGCGACGGCTCGGCGCTGTATGAACTGACACCCTGAACTAAGCGTGAGAGGGGTAATTTCCCGCCGGGCCGCCCCAAGGGCTCACGAACGTGCGGCGTAGCCAAATTAGCCCCCTTTGGGGGGCAGCGACCCGTGTAACGGTGGAGCGTGGGGGCCTATTTCTTCACAATGCGCCCCGGTTCAATCTGCTCCATGGCCTTGGGGTTCTCGACCAACCATTCAGCCAACGCATCGATGTCCATGCCCAGTGCCGCACGGTCACGTCCTTGGCGTAACACGCTGAGGTTGTCACCACCATCCGCGGTGAAAGAGTTGACCACGACGCGGTAGTCACGTTTCAGGTCCAGCGGCTTGCCTTCAAACGTGACGGACTCCAATACAGGCTCCGCGCCTGCGGCCTGGCTCCATTGGTAGCCCAGGTTATGGGAGACTTGCAGCGATGCCGGTCCCGGGCGTTTGGGCAAGGCCTTGCGAATCAGTTCTTGCAACTGGTTTCCGGAGATGGTCAGCGCGATCAATTCATTGCTGAAAGGCTGGATCGCGAACAGATCACTCATGGTTACCATGCGTCCCGGCTCCACGCTCAGGTCGGCCCGAATGCCACCCGAATTGGTCATCGCCACATCCGCCCCGCCATGCTTTTTGCCATGGGCCAAGTGGGCATCCGCAACCAGATTGCCTAAAGGTGAGTCACCAAACGGGGCGGCCACACTACGTTGCGCACCGCGCGCCAGCTTGGTCACAGGCTTCTCGCGTGCAGCGGTGGTCAGCGCTGCGGCACGCTGGACCAGGGCTGCAAATGCCGGGTTGGGTGCATACGCGCCCTGCAGCACCGGATGGTTGATGGCCTGCGCATCCAGCACACGGCCGGTGGCATCCAGCTTCAGCCGGCTCTCGGTCAGCCAGCCGCCAAAGCTGCCGGCCTGCACCAGCAAGCGCCCGTTTATCTTGCAGGTATAGGCCTGGTGCGTATGGCCGCTGACGATGATGGCGTAGGCCGGGTCCAGGCGTTTGGCGATGTCCACACCACGGCCCTGCAGGCCGGGGCAGGCATAACTTGCGTCATTGGCACCGCCGTCATGTGTAGCCCCTTCGTGCATGATGGCCACCAACACTTGCGCACCGGCCGCGCGTAATTCCGGCACCAAGGCGTTCAGTGTGTCGGCCTCATCGGCAAAGCGCAGTCCCACAATGCTGCGTGGGCTGATGACCCTGGGTGTATCCCGGGTGACGGCGCCGACAAAGGCAATCTTCAGACCGCCAACATCCTTCAGCACATGGCTGGGCAAGACGCGTTTGCCGCTGTCGGCCTCGAACATGTTCGCGGCCAGGTACGGAAAGCTTGCACCCTTGAACTCGGGCCACGCGCAGCCGCCAGCGGCGCACTCGCCGCGGGTTTTACGCAGCAGTTCCGGCAGGCCCGCGTCCAGCTCGTGGTTGCCCAGGGAGGAGGCCAACAAGCCCAGTTCACCCAGCGCTGACAGCGTGGGCTCGTCTTTCAGCATGGACGACAGTTGCGGCGAAGCACCCACCAAGTCGCCAGCTGCCACAAACACCTGGTTGGGCCGCTGCGCGCGCAACTTGTCGAGCACCGTTGCCAGATAGGCCACGCCGCCGGCAGCCTGCGGCCTGATTTCTCCGGTCACCGCGTCAGGCAGACGTGGCGACAGCGGCGTGGGTGACTTGGGTTGAATGTGGCCATGGAAGTCATTGATTGAAAAAATGCTCAGTTCGATCGTTGAGGGGGACTCCGCTAGCGGCAAAGTAGTCGTTGCGCAACCCGTGAAAACACCGAGCAAAATACTGAGCGCCGCGATCCCAAGGATGCGACCGTTTATGCACTTTAATGGTGCGATGGGCGTAGAGAAATGGTGCGTTTGCAAGGGTTTTTGCTCCATAAAAGTGAGTGGCTATCGAGTGGTGGAAGGTGTTGACCAAATGATCATGAATTGGTGACTTCAATACAACACCTGTCACCAAACTTTCCTGACTATATGGTTAACTTGTTGGGTATATTGCAGGTCTTTGCAAATATTTACATCTCACAATTTCCCCCGTTGGGGCCATCTCGCTTAGGAGCTTTCAGGATGCGCAGTAGTCAAAATATGAGTTTTTCGAGCTTTTCACGAACGGTGCTGAGTGCAGCGGTTGCCATCGTTGTGGCTGCGCCCGCGCTGGCGCAGAACACCACGGCGGCTATTGGTGGCCAGATCACGGGCGCCGACGGCAAGCCTGTCTCCGGCGCGGCCGTGAGCATTGTTCACGCGGAATCCGGCTCTGCCAATAAGCTAGTCACCGATGCCGAAGGCCGCTACTCCGCACGTGGTTTGCGCGTCGGTGGTCCCTACACCATTGTGGTGACCAAGGGCAGTGACAAAAGCTCGCGTGATGACGTATTTTTGCAATTGGCTGAGACTCTTTCGCTGGATTTGAAACTAGGCGGCCCAGCCCTGGACACCGTGGTGGTGACTGGCACCGCCAATAGCAAGTTCAACACCGGGAATATGGGGGCCGGTACCAATATCGGGCGCAAGGAGCTGGAAGCCTTTGCGTCGATTGGCCGCAATCTGCAAGACTACGCACGCGCAGACCCACGCCTGTCCCAAACCGACAAGGAGCGTGGCGAAATTTCCGCTGGTGGTCAAAATAGCCGCTACAACTCCATCACCATCGACGGCGTGCGCGTCAACGACACCTTTGGTCTGGAGGCCAATAACCTGCCCACTACCAAGCAGCCAATTTCGATTGATGCGATCCAGTCGGTGCAGGTCAACCTGTCCAACTACGATGTGACGCAGCAGGGTTACACCGGCGCCAACATCAATGCCGTGACCAAGTCCGGCACCAACGAAATCAAGGGTACCGTGTCCTATGTGTACCGCAACGAAACCATGGGTGGTCAGCGTTACAACAAGACCAACGACAGCTACTTCAGCTTCCAGCCATTCAAGGAAGACACCAAAGGCTTTACCCTGGGTGGCCCCATCATTGAAGACAAGCTGTTTTTCTTCACCAGTTATGAAGAGTTCAAGAGCAACCGTGCCCAGCCCGAGTTTGGCGCAGTGGGCAGCCAATTCACCAATGTGGCGATTTCGCAATCGTCCATCGATGCGTTGAAGAACGCCGCCAGCACACGTTATGGTTTCAACACCGGAGACGTTACCGGGCCAACCAATCTGGCGTCCAAGGACTATCTGTTCAAGGTGGACTGGAACATCAATGAGCAGCACCGCGCCAATGTCCGTTTTGCCCGCACGGAGCAAACCGACACCAACAATGGCAGCTTCACTACCTACAGCGCCACGGGTCTGCAATTGACTTCCCAGTGGTGGGACCAGAAGAAGAAGATTGACACCGTGGTGGCCCAGTGGTTTGCCGACTGGACCCCGAACCTGTCCACTGAATTCAAGCTGTCCAACCGCGACTACAACAGCGTCCCGCTGAACTACACCGATTTGCCAGCCATGTCGTTCCAGTACACGGGGCCGGCCCCCGCTGGAGCCCCCGCAGGTGTGAACACGGGTAGTCGTTTCCTGAACTTTGGTACCGAGCGTAGCCGCCACACCAATGTGCTGGACACCAAGACCGTCAACGCCTACTTCGGCACGACCTGGACGCTGGACGCACACGAAATCAAGTTTGGTGGCGATGTGGACAGCAACAAGGTCTACAACGCCTTCTTCCAGAACACCAAGGGTAACTACACCTTCAGTTGCCAAAACAGCAGCGCGACCTACACCTACAGCTTGGGCGCCATCAATTGCGCCACCGCCACATCGGCCCAGATTGATGCAGCCATTCTGGAAAACTTCAACCGGGGCCGCCCAACCAATTACCAGGTGCAGGTTCCTGTGACCGGTGGGTCTTTGAATGATGGAACCGCTCAATGGACGTTGCGCAATACCGGCCTGTTCCTGCAAGACACCTGGACCGCCAGCAAGCAGTTGACACTGACCGCTGGCGTGCGTTTGGACCATCTTTCCACCAATGACAAACCCAAGGCCAATGCAGCGGCTGCGGCGCCGCTGGTCAACGGTAGCGTGACGCCAGCCGGTGTGGTGACCCGCAACACCGGTGGCTTTGGCCTGGACAACTCGGCAACCGTGGACGGTCAGCAGTTGTTCCAACCACGCGTGGGCTTCAACTATGCGCTGGACTCTGAAAACAAACAGAAGACCCAATTCCGCGGTGGCTTCGGTTTGTTCCAAGGCGCTGCGGCGAATGTGTGGTTGTCCAACCCCTATTCCAATACCGGTCTGGCAACCCGCATCATTGCCTGCGGAACCCTGGGCTTTCCCGCCTGCCCACCCGGTGGCGGCATCTTTAGCGCTGATCCAAACAAGCAGCCCACAAGCTTTGCCGGCTCATCACCCGCGTCCAACGTCGACTTTATCGAAAATGGCCTGGGACAGCCCTCGGTCTGGAAGGCCAATCTGGCCATCGACGCGGAACTGCCATGGGCAGGTCTGATCATCGGAGCCGAGTGGCTGGGTACCAAGAACAAGAATGGTATTTACTACCAACACTTGAACTTGGGTGGCCCCACGCGCACCGGACCGGATGGCCGCCAGATGTTCTACAACGCCAGTGGCTACTCCCCAGCTTGTTGGAGCAATGGCTCTGCAGTCAGCACCTGCGGTAGTGGTCCTGTCAGCACCAAGGCCATGAGCAATGTGGCCTTTGCCGACGTGGTAAAGGCCACCAAGACCAGCGAAGGTGGTGGCAACGCAGTGACCCTGTCCCTGACCGGGCCACGTGTCTACGGCATGGACTGGAATATTGCCTACACCCGCACGGATGCAACCGAAGTCAGCCCGTTGACATCCTCTGTTTCAACATCCAACTTCAATGCCCGTTCCATCTTCAATCCCAACGAAGAAGTGGCCTCCAATTCCGCCTACCTGACCAAGGACCGCCTGAACGCCTCGTTGAACTGGTCTACCGCCTTTGTTGGCAAATACAAGACCACCATCGGTCTGTTCTACGAAGGCCGTTCGGGCAAGCCCTATAGCTGGACATTTGCGAATGACTTGAACGGTGACAACATCTCGGGCAATGACCTGATGTACATCCCCAAGGGCCCACAGTCGGGTGAAGTGGTGTTTGCCGGTGACACGGCCACCAACCGTTCCAATGAAGACCGTTTCTGGGCCATCGTGAATGCCAACCAAGAGTTGGCCGACTCCAAGGGTGGCGTGGTCAAGCGCAATGGCAGCTACTCGCCCACGGTGCACAACTTTGATATGCGTATCAGCCAGGAAATGCCCGGCTTCGCGCCCAAGCACAAAGGTGTTGTTTCGCTGGACATTCTCAACCTCGGCAACCTGATCAACAAGGAATGGGGTCGTATCAATGAGATGGGCTTCAGCTCCTCGGGTGGCACACGTCGCACCTTCGTCAACTACGGCGGTATCGACGCCAACGGCAAGTATGTCTATGCAGTTCGCTCCGCAGATGACGACCTGACACTGCGCCAAGCCAAAGGCGAATCGCAGTGGGCGGTCCAGATTACTGCGCGTTATGAGTTCTGATTTGGGTTAGGGTAGGTTCGGGTTCGGGCGGCAACGCCTGTAACATTTCAAAGCTCCTCCAGCAATGGTGGAGCTTTTTTTTGGCCAGCGTCCGCACAGGACTTGTCTCGTTGGTGCCAGCGGAATGGTTTGCTTTCCCTTACGCTTGTGCAAACCCCATTTGCTGGAACCCCTCCCCATGAACCTACGCCCCACGATAGACTTTTTGCTCAACGACTGGCTCAACACTGAGGCGCTGACCCAACGTGCGCGGTTCACCGACCATTCGCGCGACACCTTTGACGCCGTACTCGACACCTGCGAGCGTATTGCCCGCGAGAAGTTTGCCCCGTTCAACCGCCTGGTCGACATCGAAGAGCCGCGGTTTGATGGTGAGAAAGTGATCCAGCCGCAGGCCAACCACGATGCGAATCGGGCCTATGCCGAGTCCGGCATGCTCAGCGCGGCACAAGACTACGACATGGGTGGCATGCAATTGCCCTATAGCGTGGAGGCCGCCGCCAACGCCTTTTTCGCCTGTGCCTCCGTGGGCCTGGGCGCGGGCATGCTCAGCATTGGCAATGCCAATTTGCTGATGACCCATGGCACGGCCCTGCAAAAAGACGTGTTTGCCAAGAATGAATTTGCCGGCCGCTGGGCCGGCACCATGTGCCTGTCCGAGCCGCAAGCGGGCTCCAGTTTGTCCGACGTTGCAACCCGTGCACTGCCCGATGGCCCGGAATTTGAAACCGATCCGCTGGGGCCACGCTACCGCCTCAAGGGCAACAAGATGTGGATCTCCAACGGCGAGCATGAACTGACCGAAAACATCATCCACCTGGTGTTGGCCAAGATCCCGGATGCAAACGGCAAGCTGGTGCCGGGCACACGCGGTATCTCGCTGTTCATCGTGCCCAAGAAGCTGGTCAACACCGATGGCAGCTTGAGCGGTGTGAGGAACGACGTGGCATTGGCGGGCCTGAACCACAAACTCGGCTGGCGTGGCACCGTCAATACGCTGCTGAATTTTGGCGAAGGCAAATTCCCGGTGGATGCGGATAACAACGGTGGCGGCCCTTATGGCAAGGGTGCAGGCGCTGTGGGGTATTTGGTGGGCCAGCCGGGCAAGGGCCTGCAATGCATGTTCCACATGATGAACGAGGTGCGCATTGGTGTTGGCATTGCCGCAGCCATGCTGGGCATGGCGGGTTACTACGCGTCGCTGGACTATGCCCGCAACCGCCCGCAGGGCAGGCCCATCCAAGCTCTTGGTGGGGGCAAGGACGCATCCCAACCACAGGTCGCCATCATCGAACACGCCGACGTCAAACGTATGCTGCTGGCGCAAAAATCCTATTGCGAGGGTGCGCTGGCCCTGGAGCTGTACTGCGCGCGCCTGGTCGACGAACACCACACCGCCGGTGGAGCAGTGGCCGATGACGCCCGCCTGCTGCTGGAGGTGCTGACCCCGATTGCCAAGAGCTGGCCCAGCGAATGGTGTCTGGAGGCCAACTCCATGGCCATCCAGATCCACGGCGGTTATGGCTATACACGCGACTTTCCGGTCGAGCAGTACTGGCGCGACAACCGCCTCAACATGATCCACGAAGGCACACACGGCATCCAGGCCACCGACTTGCTGGGCCGCAAGGTGCTGATGGAGGAGGGCAGGGGCTTGCAACTGCTGGCTGCACGCATCACCGCCACGATTGAGAAGACCGCCGGCGTACCCGCGCTGGCGACACATGCGGTAGCCTTGGGCAAGGCCCTGAAGCAGGTATCCGTCGCTACCCAAAAGGCCTGGTCTACCGGCAATGCTACCGAAGCCCTGGCCAATGCCGTGCCTTATATGCAGGCCTTTGGCCATACTGTGTTGGCCTGGATATGGCTCGACGTTGCCGCCAAGGCGCTGGAAAACGATGCCGCACAGTCGAGTACGGCGACACAAGGCCGTGTCGGTGCGACCCAGTATTTCTTCCATTACGAGTTGCCCAAGATCGGGGCCTGGTTGGCCGTCGTGGAGTCCCGCGACACCACCTGTGCCGCCTTCCCCGCAGAAGCCTTTTAAAACCGCCCACACCAGTGGATATCACGCCGGAGACACGCAGGTATGCGGCGTCACCGGCACAATCGCCCAACCCGACTATCTGAGACTTGCGGGACAGACCGTAGCGTAGCGCAGCGCTGTCCTCAACACTTTAGGAGAATATTCCCCATGACCGCTCGTACCATCCAGAAACTATTTGACCTCAGCGGCAAGACCGCTCTCATCACCGGCGGCTCGCGCGGCCTGGGCCTGCAAATGGCCCACGCGCTGGGTGAAGCCGGCGCCAGGATCATGCTCAGCTCGCGCAAGGCCGAAGACCTGGAACAGGCCGCGGCCGAATTACAAGCCGCGGGCATCGACGCCCGCTGGATTGCCGCCGATTGCGCCAAAGACGCCGATATCACCCGCCTGGCCGATGAAACCCTGGAACGCATGGGCGATGTCGACATTTTGATCAACAACGCCGGCGCATCCTGGGGTGCGCCCGCTGAGGACCATCCCGCAGCCGCGTGGGACAAGGTCATGAACCTCAATGTGCGGGGCTACTTTTTGCTGAGCCAGGCCATCGCCAAGAAGAGCATGATCCCGCGCAAGAGCGGTCGCATCATCAACATCGCATCCATTGCCGGTCTGGGTGGCAACCCCACCGAGATGAAAACCATTGCCTACAACACCTCCAAGGGTGCCGTCATCAACTTCACGCGTGCGCTGGCTGCGGAGTGGGGCGTGTATGGCATCAACGTGAATACCATTTGCCCTGGGTTCTTCAAGACCAAGATGGCCGCGGTGCTGATCGAGACCCTGGGTGAGGACAAGATGGCCGCCCACGCGCCACTCAAGCGTATTGGCGATGACGAAGACCTGAAGGGTTTGTGCCTGCTGTTCGCGTCCGACGCGGGCAAACACATCACCGGCCAGTGGATGGCTGTCGACGGCGGCGTATCCGTAGTCACCGGTGGCTAAAGATATGGCCCCCACGCTCCGCCGCTTCGCGGGTCGCTGCCCCCCGAGGGGGCTAACCCGCCTTGGGGCGGCCCTGCGGCGGGTTGCCCAATGAATACCTGGGAGCGCGCGGTCGGCTTCGGTGTCGACATCCCTTTCGTCACGCTGCTCGGCTTCGAACTTACAAAATTCGAAGGCGGGCAGTCGGAGATTCAATACGCACCCAAGCCCGAACACCTGAACTCGTTTTCGGTCACCCACGGCGGCGCACTGATGACGCTGCTGGACGTGTCCATGGCCACCGCGGCGCGCAGCCTGGTGCCGGAAATGGGCGTGGTCACGATCGAGATGAAAACCAGTTTCATGCAGCCGGCCCTGCCAGATTCCGGCCCCCTGGTCGCCAAGGGCGTGCTGATGCACCGCACGGCTACCATGGCGTTTACGCAGGCGACGGTGTTTGACGGGGCAGGGCGCGCATGTGCGCATGCCACCGGCACCTTCAAGTTTGTGAAGAGGCTGCCAACCGGTGCCAAGACAAGCAATCCGCTGAATACCCCGTCTGGCCAGATCCCCACCGATTAAATCGGCCGCTAGCCCTCGTGCAGATTGCACGATGCGCTACCAATTCAATAGCATAACTATTTACAGGAGTACACCGACATGCCACGCAACCAACAAATCCATTTAGACAACCGCCCCGTCGGCGAAGCCGTTGCCAGCAACTTCAAACTGGTCGTTGCCGAAACGCCGGCCTTGGCAGAAGGCCAAGTGCTGGTGCGCCACCACTTCCTGAGCCTGGACCCCTACATGCGCGGCCGCATGAACGACGCCAAGAGTTATGCCCAACCGCAGGCTTTGGGCCAGACCATGGGTGGTGGCACGGTGGGCGAGATTGCCGAATCGCGCAACCCCAAGTTCGCGGTCGGTGACAAGGTTGTCGGCATGGGCGGCTGGCAGGAATACAGCGTCGTCGATGCCAACCAACCCGGCGCGTTGCGCAAGGTCGACACCACACATGTGCCGCTGAGCGCCTACCTGGGAGCGGTCGGCATGCCGGGCGTCACCGCCTGGTATGGCCTGGTCAAGATCTGCGCGCCGAAGGCGGGGGAAACCATGGTCGTCAGCGCCGCCACGGGCGCGGTGGGCAGTGCCTTTGCGGCCTTGTCCAAGGCCCGCGGTTGCCGCACGGTGGGTATTGCCGGCGGCCCGGACAAATGCAAATACGCGGTCGACGAGTTGGGCTTCGATGCCTGCATCGACTACAAGTTACACGACAACGCCGCGTCGCTGTCCAAGGCGATTGCCGAAGCCTGCCCGAATGGCATCGATGGCTATTTTGAGAACGTCGGCGGCATGGTGTTGGACGCCGTGTTGCCACGCATGAATGCCTTTGGCCGCATCGCGGTGTGCGGCATGATCGCCGGCTACGACGGCAAACCGCTGCCGCTGAGCTACCCCGCGCTGATACTGACCAACCGCCTGACCGTGCGCGGTTTTATCGTCAGCGAGCACATGGAGATCTGGCCCGAAGCGCTGACCGAACTGGGCACGCTGGTCGCCACCGGCAAGCTCAAGGCGCGCGAGTCGATTGCGCAAGGCATTGCAGCCGCGCCGGAGGCGTTCCTGGGTCTGCTCAAGGGCAAGAATTTTGGCAAGCAACTGGTCAAACTGATCTGAAAGTACCCATGACCGACATCATCCTGCACCACTACGCCACATCCCCGTTCTCTGAAAAAGTCCGGCTGGTACTGGGCCATAAAAAGCTGGCCTGGAAATCGGTCATCGTGCCGTCCATCATGCCCAAGCCGGACGTGCAGGCGCTGACCGGCGGCTACCGCAAGACACCGTTCCTGCAGATCGGTTCCGACGTCTACTGCGACAGCGCGCTGATGTGTGATGTGCTGGAGCACATCCAGCCCGCGCCCACGCTGTATCCCGAGTCGCACAAAGGCCTGGCTCGCGTGCTGGCCCAGTGGGCCGACACCACGCTGTTCTGGGCGTCCATGGCCTACAACCTGCAGCCCAAGGGCGCCGTGACCATGTTCACGTCGCCCGAGATGGCCAAGGCCTTTGGCGCCGACCGTGGCGCCATGACCACCGGCATGACACGTCTGCGTCCCGGTGATGCCACGGCGGCCTACAAGTCCTACCTGCGCCGCATCAACAATATGCTGGACGGCCAGGACTATTTGATGGGCGACACCCCCTGTGTGGCCGACTTCGCCACCTACCACCCGCTGTGGTTCAGCCGCGTGCGTGTGCCGGTGATGGCCGGCATTTTGGATGCCACGCCCCAGGTGCTGCAGTGGATGGACCGCATGGCGGCGATCGGCCACGGCTCGGTGGAACAAATGTCTGCTACTGAAGCGATAGCGGTCTGCGCAGCGTCTACGGGGGCTGCAGCCCAGAATGACGATACCTTCCAGGATGAACACGGCATTCCGCTGGGCAGCCAGGTCACGATTTCGGCCGAGACCTTTGGACCCGAGGCGACCGAAGGCGAACTGGTCGCTGCCACCCGCACGCGCTACACACTCAAACGTGTGGACGAACGCGCCGGCACCGTGTTTGTGCACTTTCCCCGCATTGGCTACGTGCTCAAGGCGGCGCAGGCGGCGTGAGTAAGGTGATGGAAAAAAACGCCGCACCAGACGTGACCTGGAAACTGGCCGCCTTTGACGACTTGAGCCTCGCCGAACTGTATGCGCTGCTGCAACTGCGCAGCGAGGTGTTCGTGATCGAGCAAAACTGCCTGTTCCTGGATCTGGATGGCGCCGACGCGCAGGCCATGCACGTGCTGGGCACCCAAGCCGTGGCAGGGCAGGGTGAACAGCTGGTGGCCTATGCGCGCCTGTTTCCCGCCGGCATCAAGTTCGCCGAGGCCAGCATTGGCCGGGTCGTCACGCGTATGAGTGCCCGCGGCGCCGGCCTGGGCCATCAATTGATCCAGCAGGCAGTGGCTTCCGTGCACGCGTTGTGGGGGGGGCAAGCGATACGCATCGGAGCCCAGGCAAGGCTCAAGGGCTATTACAGCCAGCATGGCTTTGTCGATGTCGGTGTTCCGTACATCGAAGACGGCATCGACCATCTGGAAATGGTCTGGCCGGCGCCGGCTGCCACGTCTATCCCCAACAACTAACGCATTCCGAACCTGGAGTTTTCTTCCCATGATCACTGACTTCAAAAACAAGACCGCCGTACTCACCGGTGCCGGTTCCGGCTTTGGCCTGGAGTGCGCCCGTATTGGCACCAAGCTGGGCATGAACCTGATGCTGGTCGATGTGCAGCAAGACGCGCTGGACAAGGCCGTGGCCGAGATGCAGGCGGCAGGCGCGCAAGTGCTGGGCATGCGTGTGGACGTGTCCAAGGCCGACCAGATGCAGGCCCTGGCCGACGCCACCTTCCAGCGTTTTGGCGCGCCACACCTGGTCTTTAACAACGCCGGCGTCGGAGCCGGCGGCCTGATCTGGGAAAACACGGTGCAAGACTGGGAGTGGGTCATGGGTGTCAACGTCATGGGGGTGGTGCACGGCGTGCGCCTGTTCACACCGATGATGCTGGCCGCCGCCAAGGCCGACCCGGCCTACCGCGGCCACATCGTCAACACCGCCAGCATGGCCGGTCTGCTGAACGCGCCGAACATGGGGGTCTACAGCGTCAGCAAACACGCCGTGGTGTCCCTGAGCGAAACCCTGTACCAGGACCTGGCCCTGGTGACCGACCAGATCGGCGCCAGCGTGTTGTGTCCGTTCTTCGTGGCCACCGGCATCGCCCAAAGCCACCGTAACCGCCCCGACGAATTGACGGCGGCCGGCACCAAACCCACACAGAGCCAGCTGATAGGCCAGGCCATGAGCGACAAGGCCGTGGGCAGTGGCAAGACCACGGCGGCCGAGGTGGCGCAAAAGGTCATGGATGCGGTTGCCGCCAATCAGTTTTACATCTACAGCCACCCCAAGGCGCTGTCCTCGGTGCAGGTGCGGCTGGAAGACGTGATGCTGGGCCGCAACCCGACCGACCCGTTTGCGCACAAGCCGGAGCTGGGGGTGGAACTGAAGCGGGCCCTGCGCGCCTAGGATATGCTGGGTGCTACTATTTTGGTAGCGCGTCTCCCATGTTCCACGAGGGCTAGGGGCTGGTTTTACTCAAGCAATCGGTAGCGCAGAGGGCCGGTAGAGCCGAAAAGCATCGCGCACATGTCCGCGCAATAAATCGTCGTCCCAGGGTTTGGTCAGGAACTTGAATACTGCTCCCTGGTTGACGCTGTCGGTCACCACGCCCAGTTCGGTGTACCCCGACAAGATGATGCGGATCGTGTCTGGGTACAAACTTTTCACAATCGTCAAAAATTGGGTCCCCGACATTTCCGGCATGCGCTGATCGGAAATGATCACCTGCACGTCGTTATTGGCCAGTATCTCCAAGCCCTCCTTGCCACTGCCGGCCGTCAGCACGCGGTACCCCTGCTTGCGCAGTGAGCGGTTGAGCGCCGACAGGTTCCCTGGCTCGTCGTCCACAATCAACAGTGTTTCCAAGGCTTGCGACGGCGCATACGCAAGGGTCAGGCATTTGTCATCACGCAGCATGGCACCAAAAGCGGCCGCAACGACCGCTGGGCTGAAGTAATACCCCTGCAACTGGTCACAGCGCAGTTGGCGCAAAAAGCGCAATTGGCCCTCGGTTTCGACACCTTCCGCCACGACTTGCAGCTTCAGGCTGTGTGCCATGGCAATGACGGCGCTGACGATGGCTGCATCGCCCGGGTTGGTGGTGACCTCGTTGACGAAGGAGCGGTCGATCTTGACAAAGTCGAACGGGAAACGCTGCAGGTAAGCCAATGACGAATAACCCGTGCCGAAATCATCCAGCGACAAGACTGCGCCTATCGCTTTGAGTGCCTGCAGATCGGCGATTGCCTGCTCCGGATCATCCATGACTACCGATTCGGTCAGCTCAAACTCCAGGTACCGCTGCTCCAGGCCGTGCCGCGCAGTGGCCTGTGCAATCGTCTGCATCAGCGTGTTTTTCTTGAACTGCAGCGCCGACAGGTTGACCGCCACCGGTACGATCTCAAGTCCCTGTTGTCGCCACGCGGCCTGTTGTGCGCATACGGAGTCGATGACCCAGGCGCCGATGGGCACGATCAATCCCGTCTGCTCACACAAGGGTATGAACTCCACAGGCGACACCATGCCGCGCGACGGGTGCTGCCAGCGGATCAGCGCTTCGGCACTGACGATACGTCCGCTCACGAGGTCGACGCGCGGTTGGTAATGGACCACAAATTGCCGCTCGTCTAGTGCTATGTGCAAGGCGCTTTCCAACGCAATGCGGGCTGCGTTGGCGGCATTCATCTGCGGTGCGTAATACTGCACACGAACCCCGGAAGACCTTGCGTTCTTCAGCGCAATCTCGGCATGCAGCAACAGGGACTCGGCATCGTCACCGTCACTCGGGAACAGGGCCAGGCCGGCGCGTGCCGACACGGTCATTTCCTTGTCCTCTAGCAGGAACACCGCCTCGATTGAGGTCAGTATGGTCTGCTCGACCAGTGCGGCGGCGGTGGCCCCGTCCGCCAAGTCGTTCAGTGCCAACGCGAAGGAATCACCGACCAAACGCGCCACGCTGAACGACTCCTTCAATGCTTGGCCCAGGCGTTCACCCACCATGCGCAGCACGGCATCGCCGGCGCTGCGCCCCAACACATCATTGATTTGCCCAAAACGCTCCAGATCGACCAGCACCACACAGGCAATGGTCTTGCTCGGGTCGCGCTCGCGTAAGGACTGGTTCAAGCGGTCACAGAACAGCGTCCGGTTTGGCAAACCGGTCAAGGCGTCGTAGTGGGCAAGAAAGCTGAGCCGCTCCGCGTTATCGATAAATTGCAAAGCGAAATTGAGATCCCCGGTCAGTTTGTCGAGCAGCTTCATCTCTTCTGCATCGAAAAACCCACTGCTGTCTGCGCACAAGACCATCACCGCCACGGCGCGACCGTGCAACGTCAGGGGCAGTGCCGCCAATGCCCGGCACCCGTGTTCGACCAAATCCGCTGCGAGCGGCTCTAGTGCCGGTTCAGCAACAATGTCATTGCAGATGACGGCGCGCTGCTCGCGCACAGCGGCACAGGCAGGTCTCGCGCTGGCAGACGCATCAGGTCGCGCCGTGAGCACGATACGCTGCACAAGGTCGGCGTCGCCACCGCTCCATGCGACGACTCTGCCGTCCAGTGTGTTGGCATCCACAATGCCCATCCAGGCCATCGTAAATGCACCGTCTTCAACGGCCACCCGGCAGGCCTCCTGAAACAACGCGTCACGGGTGTGGATGCGTGCAATCGCGGCATTGATGCCGCTGGAAACCGCATAGATGCGGTTGAGGCGGGCGATCCGTTCGTGTTGCCGCTCTTGCTCGGTAACGTCCTGGATCGTGTTGAACCAGCGCAACCGCCCATCTGCGGACGTATATCCGGGCAGCGGCTCCAGGATCTGCCTAAGCTGGACTACGCTGCCATCTGGGCGGCATGCACGGTAGGCCACCTGTGTGCGATTGGCCGTTCGACCAGCCTGAATACACGCCTCCCGAAAGTCGGCCCTGTCGTCAGGGTGCACGATGTCAAGCCAATGGCGCGTCGTTGGTGGCATGCCGGTCGGCGGCACGCCGATCAGCAGTGGCAGCGTGTCCGACCAGCTTTCGAACACCCCGTCTGGCCCGGTGACCACATGCGCGCTCTTGTTCAGAACCTGGGCGCGGCGCAAACCGGCCTCGCTCTCTTGCAAGCGGTTGGTGACGCGTTTGCGGTCGGCGTCTTGTTCCTGGTACAGCAATGAAAAGGAGACGTCGCTCGCCAGTTCGACCAGCAGTTTCATTTCAGCATCGTCGAAATAGTCTTCCTCTGCAGCGAACAACAACAAGACGCCCGTGACGCGGTCGCCCACGGCGAGCGGAAACGCCGCCATGGAAAGAATCCCGAGCCCGGCAACCGCGTCACGCCAGCGCGCAAATCCAGTGGCTTGGGACAGGTCATTGCAAACAACGGGGCGTTTGGTGCGCATGGCCTGGCAGGCAAACCAATTGTTATCGGGGGTGTCTTCCTGCACCGTCAATGGGGCCGAAGCCAGGAAAGCCAGTTCGGCACCCGCCCTGGCGACAATGCCACCCCGGTCAGCGCCGGGGGCCAATTCACCAATGCAGGCTGCAATGAATTCACCCTCGACCGTCGCGATGCGGCAGGTTTCAGTGAACAGCGTTGCACGGTCGCGCGCACGGACGATGGCTGAGTTGATACCGCTCAACACCGCGTAGATGCGATTCAGGCGAGTGACCTTGCTTTGCGCCAACACACGTTCGGTGGTGTCATGGGCCAGCACAAACTTGCAGTCCCGTCCGTGAAACACCAGTGGGTGGGACGTGATCTCAACGTCGATGATTGCGCCGTCTTTCTTCAGATGGCGCCAAGTGCCGGCTCGCTCTATGGTTTGCAAACGCGGTTGCTGCAGGTTGTCGTGCAGCCTCGACCAATCGGCCGACGGCCTGACTTCGCGAATCGTCATGCCCAGAAAGTCGGCTTCGCTGTAACCATAGTGCACGACCGCGGCGGTATTGACCGCCAGGAATCGGAGCGTATCAAGGTCATACACCCACATGGGCACAGGGTGCGCCTTGAACAGCGCGAGAAAAGCGGTGTCGTCGGTATTGATCACAGGGCCAACAGCAAAAGAACGTTCAAACACTATACGCCTTGCAGTCGACAAAGCATTGAAAAGTCGGCAAGCTGGCTTACCATGTGCCGATGAACAGAATTGCCCGCTGGATAACACTGAACGCCGGTATCGCGCTGTGTTACTTGTTGCTTGGCAAGTTAGGCTTGGCGCTGGCCCTGCCACCGGGCTATGTATCGGCCATCTGGCCGGCAGCGGGATTTGCCTTTGCGGCAACACTGGTTTGGGGTGCCAAGGCCACATGGCCCGGCATTCTGCTTAGCGCCACGGTGACCAACGCGACCATAGGCGGCGGCTTCCATCTGGATACTGCCGCGGTGTGTATAGGCATGGGATCAACGCTGCAGGCTATTGTGGGCGGGTCCTATTTGAAGCGACTCATGCCGGACCTGGAATTGAGCGATCCCCGAAAAGTGCTGCGCTTTTCGCTGATCAGCATTGCGTCCTGCCTGATCGCGGCCACCGTGGGCAACCTGACGCTGCTGGCGCATGGCTACATTTCCACGCCACAGTTGCTGCAAAGTTTTGTCACTTGGTGGCTGGGCGATGCCTTTGGTGTGCAGATTTTTGCCCCGCTGAGCCTCGTGCTGCTGGCACCCGGTGCCCGTTGGAAGCAGCGCCGCGTATCGGTGGGGCTGCCCCTGTTGGCCGCCTTTCTGATGTCGGGCGTCATTTACTATTTTGTCCGTGAGTCTGACGAGCGCCAGCTCCAGCGCGACTTTGCAGCGGCGACGGCGCCATTCACGCATGAGCTGCGCTCGCTGGAAAGGCACAACGGGCAAGCGCTGCGCCAGCTGGCCGCCGGTTACAGCGTGGGCAACCAAGAGCCTGGCCCAGAGTTTGAGCCACTGGCCGCGGAGATCTACAAGACGCTGCCGGCCATGCGCGCCATTTCCTGGACACCGGTGCTGGACGCCGCGGGCCAGGCGGCATACGGCAAGAAAAATCAAACCCATGCCGCGCCGGTCCGCTGGCCGGCCGGTTTCATTCCGGCCGCCGATGGCCTGGTGGCGCCAGTTGCCATGGTCTACCCGCGACAAGGCAACGAAGCTGCCCTTGGCATGGACATTCTGGGCGAACCGCAGCGTGCGCAGGCCCTGCGCCAGGCGCTGGCCAGTGGCCAACTGACGATGACATCGCGCCTGCGCCTGGAGCAGGACCCCGACGGCCCCGGCGCCGTGCTGCTGATGGCACCGGTGCAGAACAGCGTGACGCGCGGCGTGGTCAGCGGTGTCGTCGATTTGCGCCTGATAGACCAGGCGCTGCAGGCCACCCCCGGAACGGTCTGGGAGTTGCGCGAAGTGTCGGCCACAGGTGAACAACTGATGTGGCGCAGCAGTGCCGTCACGATGCCGGCCTTTGCCGGCGCCACCTACCTGGACCGCTTGGGCGTCTACAGCCAGCAGACCTTGAAACTGGGCGGACGCGAGTGGCATCTGCTGC
>JAZKIR010000110.1:0-14076 GCA_040384785.1 Pseudomonadota bacterium | reverse complement strand
CCTGCTGCAAAACTACGACGGCACGGTGTTCCTGGTCAGCCATGACCGGACCTTTCTGGACAACGTGGTCACCAGCACCATTGCCTATGAGGGTGATGCCAAGTGGCGCGAGTACGAAGGCGGCGTCAGCGACTGGCTGATCCAGACCAAGCGCGCCAACGCCATCAATGCGGCCCAGGGCAAGACCACGGCCAAGCCGTTCAACTACGAGCGTGAGCAGCTGCAAAAACAGGAGCAGGCCACGGCCGCGGTATCCGCATCTGCACCCGCCGCGCCAGCACCCGCCAAGGCCAAGAAGCTGAGCTTCAAGGAGCAACGCGAGCTGGACGGTCTGCCCGACCTGATTGCCGCGTTGGAAGCCGAGCAGGTGGAGATCACCCAGGCGCTGGCCGATGGCAGCTTGTATTCCATCGACAACGTGCGGGCCATGAAGCTGGCCACCCGCAATGCGCAGATTGACGACGAGTTGATGGGCGCGCTGGAGCGTTGGGAAACCCTGGGCAATACCCCAAAGGCCTGACCCGTCCGGGGGTATAGCGCCGCATGCGGGCTCGCGGCGTGCCGATTCGGTGCGACGGCGCACGGAACTTTGCCCACAACGCGGCATCCTTCAAGGGACTTCCACCACACCGAAGGAGGCTGGCGCCCATGCGCCTCCTGTGGGCATGCCAACCGTACCGGACCTCGCAACAGAAACCCATCTCGACGCCGTGCACCGCGCCCCAAGCACGGCCCTGGTGGGCTGCGCCGGCTGGGGCATCACGCGCGACGCGGCGCCGCTGTTCCCGGAGCAGGGCAGCCATCTGCAGCGTTATGCCGCGGTGTTTGGCGCGGTCGAAATCAATTCCTCCTACTACCGCCCGCACCGCCCGTCGAGTTATGCGCGCTGGGCGGCCAGCGTGCCGCAGGCGTTCCGCTTCTCGGTCAAGACCCCGCGCACCATCACACACCAGTTGCGCCTCGCGGGTGTCCGGGAACACGTGGCGCAGTTTGCGTTTGAGGCCAACGCCCTGGGCGAAAAATTGGGTTGTGTGCTGGTGCAACTGCCGCCCAGTCTGGCCTTCCATGCGGCGGTTGCCATGCCTTTTTTCGCGCAGATGCGCATGGCTTTTGCCTGCATGCTGGCCTGCGAGGCGCGCCACCCGTCCTGGTTCAGCAGCGCCGCGACGGCCTGGCTGCAGGCGCATGCCATCACCCGTGTGTTGGCCGATCCACCCATCGTGCAAAACGGTGTGCACCAGCCGACCACCGCGGCCAGCTACCGGCGTTTGCACGGCGCGCCACACATGTACTACTCCGCGTATTCCGATGCCCACTTGACGCAGCTTCGCCAGGACCTGCTGCATGCCACGCCCGGTTATCCCGCCTGGGTGATTTTTGACAACACGGCCGCGGGCGCGGCGCAGCCCAATGCGCTGGCGGTGCTGGGCGGTCAGCCGCCGGGGGCCTTGGACGCGGGTGACGGCTCCGCATCGGCATAAAGCTTCTGGCAACGGGGGCAGAAAAAACTGCGCCGCCGGGTCTTGCCCAGGAGCCCTTTGTGGAAAGGAATATTGCAACGTGGGCAGATGCTTTTGGTGTGCGCCAGCCAGTGTGCCTTCAGCACAAAGGCCTTCTTCCATTCCAGAAACTCGAAGCTGTACTGCCGCGCCTGCTTCACCAGTTCACGCAGCTTGGCGGCCGGCAATGCGCCCACGGTGGACAAAGGGTGCACACGGATGCGGAATAACACCTCGTTCTTGATGATGTTGCCCACACCGGCAAACACACTCTGCATCAGCAAGGCGTCACAGACCAGTGCGTCCGGCATGGCACGCAGTTGTGTGCGCGCCAGCTTGGCATCCCACTGGTCCGACATGACATCGACGCGCCAGTCGTATTGCGCATCCAGGTCCGCGTCCAACGTGTGAATGGAACAGGCATAAAAGTTCAATTGCCCACCCTCATCAAATTCCAAAGCCAGGCGCGGTGCAGCGCCCGGGCGTGTTTCATTGATGCGGTAGCTGCCAAATAACATGAAGTGGATGCGCAAGGCCAGAGTGGGCAGTTGCACCAGAAAGTGTTTGCCCCAGCTGCGCAGGGCGATGATTTGTTGCCCTGCAAGACTGTCCATATCCACGGCCTTGCTATTGCCATGGGCCCGCACGATGGTCTTGCCGACAAAACCAGCGGCTTGTTCGCGCAGGATGACGATGGTTGGTCCTTCGGGCACGTGCACTCTCCTTCCTGGACCGTTCATGTGTGCTGCGGATGCAAAAAGGCGGACGGTGCGGTGTCGCAGTTCAACACGCGCCGCATGTATTTCAAGGACTGCTGTTTGCAGGTCGGGGACTCGGCGGCTGTGCAGTCGGCAGGCACGCGCACCTGGAAGCCGCGCAGAAAGGCATCCATAGCCGTGAACTGCACACAAATGTCGGTGGACAGCCCGGTGATGATGATTTCCTCGGCCTGTATCTTCTGCAACAGCAAGGCCAGCGGCGAACCGTAAAAAGCCGAGTGCCGGGGCTTCAGAATGGTCAGGTCGTCTGCCGCGGGACACAGCAGCCGTGCCATCTGCGCCGGCACACCGCCCAACTGCACACACTGCCTGACCAGGCTCTTGAAGTCCGACTGCCAACGGCCGTAATTGTCATTCGCGTAGATGGCCGGAACGCCGGCCTTGCGCAAGGACCTTTTCAAATCCGCGGTGTTTTGTGCGGCCTCCAGTGCCTGCGGTGTTATCGCATTCGCGCCTGAAAACTGCAGTGGGTTGATGAAGTCGATCAACAGCAATACACGCTTGCTGGTGGGCAACTGGTCCGTGGCCGGCGTGTGCCGGGCGGAGGCTGTTTTCATGCGCAACCCATCTAAGTCACATCGTCGCTGGGACCCGATGCCTCCTTGAGGATGCTGATCTGGCCGTTGGTTTCCAGCACCGCCATCTGCATATCTTTCTCTTCGCAATCGGCCTCGCGCAAAGCCTGGTGCACGTCGGCCAGCGGCACGCGGTGCGCCTTCAGAACCTCGGCGTAGAGGGTGCCCGCGCGGCCGATCAGCACCGGCCGGCCATCAAACAGCGCCTGCGCGCCCTTGTTGTGCGAAGTCAGGAAAGCGATGGCTATGTTCAGGGCGACCAAGGTTGCCGCGGCCAACAGGCCGCCGGTGACCGAGTCTTCACCGCCATTCAGCGCACCAGACACCGATTCGCTGAGCAGCATCACCACCAGCAGGTCAAACGGCGTGAACTGGCCCACGGTGCGCCGCCCCGAAATGCGGACCAACAGCAGCAAGGCGCAGTAAAGGATGGCGGCACGCACCGGCGGCTCCCACCAACTGGTATGCAATTGAAACATCGCCTCCCCTCGTTTTTTTGGTCGTGGAGGAGCCGATGGTGTCTCACCGTGCCCAGCTTGGCATTAGGACGGCAACGCGCGCCGGTGTAGGACAACCGCGCTTGTTGCGGTAGGACAATTTGCATGCCCTATGTTGCGGGGGAATACATGGGCTCCATGCGCTGGCCTTGGGTCGGGCGCTGACTAGGGTCGTCTTGAGAGAAGCGCTGTTTGCAGCGTGGCTTTTGTAGCCCCACTCTCCCCCAACCCCTCTCCCCCCGCCGGGCGAGAGGGGAGCCTTAACAGCCGATTTGAGGGCTTCGTGCCGAACACGGAATTACTGAAGAGACGTTACCAACGGGTGGGCAAACATAAAGTGGTTGCCAGCGGTCGTAGAGAACGCGAAGCGCATTGGTTCTCGCGCTGGCGGGCTCGCGCAGCGGCCCGCTGTGGGAGCGCAGACACCGAGCCGTTCACTACGACCGCCACACAGAAGTCTGGACGAACCAGCACGTACCGCAAACTATCTCAAGTAAGCGCGTATTCGGAGCGAAGCAATCAAATATGGCTGTTGAGCCCCCCTCTCGCCCGGCGGGGCGAGAGGGGTTGGGGGAGAGTGGGGCTACAAAAGCCACGCAACAAAACCCTCACCCAAAACACAAAACACCAAACACCAAACCAAACCATGACACTCAAAAAAAAAGAACTCCACCATCCCCTAAAAAAATTCGGTGCACGGCCGCTTCGCCGATGACTTGTTTACACCACACCCGCCTGCCGCAGTTGTGCAATCGCAGCCGCATCCAGCCCCAGCCCTGCCAGCACGGCATCGGTGTGTTCGCCCAGTGCCGGTGGCGCGTTGTGCAGCACTGGGGGTGTATCGGCCAGGCGCAGGGGGCTGGCCACAGATGCTATTGATTCAATAGCGGTATGTTCAATCGTTCCGAGGGCTAGAGGCTGATTGACCTTAAGGCCCCGGGCTACAACCTGCGCATCAGCAAAGGCCTGGTCGATGGCGTTGATCGGCCCGCAGGGCACGGCCTTGTCTTCCAGCAGGGCCACCCACTGCGCCGTGGTGCGGGTCCGCGTGACGGCTTCCACCTGCGGAATCAATGTGTCTCGGTTGGCCACCCGCAGTGTGTTGGTGGCATAACGTGGGTCCTGTGCCCACTGCCTGTTCCCGGCAGCCTCGCAAAAGCGCGCGAACTGGCCATCGTTGCCCACCGCCAGCAGCATGGAGCCGTCCAGCGTGGGCAGGGCCTGGTAGGGCACCAGGCTGGGATGGCTATTGCCTTGGCGCTGTGGCACTTTGCCGGTATTCAAAAACCCCGCTGCCTGGTTGGCCAATATGGTCATGCCCACGTCCAGCAGCGCCATGTCGATGTACTGGCCCTGGCCGGTGCGGTGCCGTACTTCGATGGCGGCCAGTATCGCGCTGCAGGCGTAGACACCCGTGAACAAATCGGTCAGCGCCACACCCACGCGCAGCGGCCCGCCACCCGGCGTGCCCTCTGGGTTGCCGGTGATGCTCATCATGCCGCTCATGGCCTGAATCATCAGGTCGTAACCGGCCCGTTCGGCATACGGGCCGTCCTGGCCAAAGCCAGTGATGGAGCAGTAGATGAGGCGCGGGTTGAGGGCCTTCAGGCTGTCATAGTCCAGCCCGTATTTGGCCAGCCCGCCAACCTTGAAGTTTTCCACCAGCACATCACTGCCTGCCGCCATCTGGCGTATCAGCGCCTGGCCTTCGGGCTTGGCCATATCGATGGTGACGGAGCGTTTGTTGCGGTTGCAGGCAGTGAAGTAGGTGGCGTGGGTTGTGTCCTTGCCTTCTTTGTCTTGCAGGAAGGGAGGGCCCCAGTGGCGGGTGTCATCTCCGTCCCCCGGTTTTTCCACTTTGACGACGTCGGCGCCCAGGTCGGCCAGCATTTGGGTACACCAGGGGCCGGCCAAAACTCTGGAGAGGTCCAGGACCTTGATGTGGGGGAGGGCTGAGGGTTTTTCTTGGGTCATGTTTATTCTTCCGTTGTCGTGTTTTGGGTGGCGCCACTTGCTGCGCGGCTTTTGTGGCCCCCACTCTCCCCCAACCCATCTCGCCCCGCCGGGCGAGAGGGGAGCTCAACAGCCGTATTTGATTGCTTCACGCCGGCTAAGGAATTACTGATGCGGCGTCGCCAACGGGTGGGTAGGCCTGGAGTGGTTGCCAACGGTCGTAGAGGCCTTGGTGGGTCGTGGTTCTCGCGCTGGCGGGCCCGCTCAGCGGCCCGCTGTGGGCACGCAGGCCCCTCGCCGTTAACTACGACCGCCACACCAGAAACCTGAGTGAACCAGCACGCACCGCAACCTTTCGAAAGTAGCCCCGTATTCGGAGCGAGCACATCAAATATGGCTGTTGGGCTCCCCTCTCGCCCGGCGGGGCGAGAGGGGTTGGGGGAGAGTGGGGGCCTACAAAAGCTGCGCAGCAAACACCCTTGCTCAAGACGAGACAAAACCTGAGCCACCCCCAAAACGCTTTCAGAAAGCCGCAATCCCCGTCTGCGCCCGACCCAATATCAACGCATGGATGTCATGCGTGCCTTCATAGGTATTCACCACTTCCAAGTTCACCAAATGCCGCGCCACACCAAACTCGTCCGAAATGCCATTGCCCCCCATCATGTCCCGCGCCAAGCGGGCAATATCCAATGACTTGCCACACGAGTTGCGTTTCAGAATGGACGTGATCTCGACCGATGCCGTGCCTTCATCCTTCATACGCCCCAAGCGCAAACAACCCTGCAAGCCCAGTGCAATCTCGGTCTGCATGTCGGCCAGTTTCTTCTGGATCAACTGATTCGCCGCCAGCGGCTTGCCAAACTGCTTGCGGTCCATCGTGTACTGGCGGGCGCGCAACCAGCAGTCTTCGGCCGCGCCCAGGGCACCCCAGGCGATGCCGTAGCGGGCCGAGTTCAAGCAGGTGAACGGACCTTTGAGGCCTTGGACTTCCGGGAACGCGTTTTCCTCCGGGCAGAACACACCGTCCATGACAATCTCGCCGGTGATGCTGGCGCGCAGGCCGACCTTGCCGTGGATGGTCGGGGCCGAGAGGCCGGTCATGCCTTTTTCCAGCACAAAACCGCGGATGGGGCCGACCTGGCCGCCCTCGGATACTTCCTTGGCCCAGACGACAAACACATCGGCAATCGGGCTATTGGATATCCACATCTTGCTGCCGGTCAGCTTGTAGCCGCCGGCCACCTTGTGTGCGCGGGTCGCCATGGAGCCGGGGTCGGAGCCGTGGTCGGGCTCGGTCAGGCCGAAGCAGCCAATCCACTCGCCAGTCGCCAGCTTGGGTAAATACTTTTGGCGCTGCGCCTCGGTACCAAACTCAAAAATCGGCACCATCACCAGCGAGCTTTGCACACTCATCATGGAGCGGTAGCCGCTGTCCACACGCTCCACCTCGCGGGCGATCAGGCCGTAGGACACGTAGTTCAGGCCGGGGCCACCGTATTGCTCGGGGATGGTAGGCCCTAGCAAACCCAGTTCACCCATCTCGCGGAAGATGGCGACGTCGGTTGTGCCGTCGCGAAAGGCCTGGGTCACACGGGGCTGCAGCTTGTCCTGGCAGTAGGCCGCGGCAGCATCGCGCACCATGCGTTCTTCGGGCTCAAGTTGGCTGTCCAGCAGAAAGGGGTCTTGCCAGTTAAAAGATGCTTTTGAGGCCATGAGGGGTGTCTCCGTAAGGGCTATGTGGTTCAGGCGCGCGCGGCACCCTGAATGCTTGCCGTGCATGGTAGTGCCGAAGCGACTGGGCGACAAACGATTGTTTGGCACCCAGATATGCGGTCGACGCATACCTGAATCCGGATTACTGGATGTTCGGTTTGTCGCTCGCTGCAGCGACACCCGTGAGGGCCTGGGCGTTGGCAAGCATGTGGTCCATGGTCAATTGCGCGACGGACTCGCACAGGCTGTCCATGCCATGCCAGGCATTGGCCATGTAGTCACCCGCCAGATACTCCTTGCCGCGGAACGTGATCCGCGTTTCCAGAATATCTTTGCCAGCCATGGCGCCAAACATGACACGCACGCCCGGTGGACGTTGGCGGTATTTGATGACGACCATTTCGGCGGTCTCGTTGTCTGAGACTTCGTAACCTTTTGCCGCGGCCTTGCTTGCATAGTTCTTCTCGATCAAGGGCGAAACCTTGTCGTTCACCTCACAGTCACCGCAATCCCAGCGGATCACCAATTTCGGAATTTGCTTGCTGGCCAGGGCGGGCTTGGCCTCCTTGGGCGCAACGGACGGGGCCGTGGCGGCCGCGGCCGGCTCCGCGGTTGTTGTTGTGGTGGTGGTGACGGTCTGCTCGGGTGGGGTTACTGGCGTGGCTGGCTCCGGCAGAGTTTGCGCGCTGGCAATCGTCCATTGCGCCAGCAATAGTGCGGCGCCCAGGCAAGTGTGTTTTGTTCTGATCATGTGTGGGTCCTCCCTTCGTTGTTGAAAAGACCGACATTTTGCCTATTTTGGATGGTGCGCTCGGCGAGCGCTTGCCGCCGCTAGCGCCGCGTGATCGTGCTGGCTTCGACCATGCCTGGAACACCTTCGAGTTGCACCACCAGTTCGCCCCGGCGCAGGATCACGTATTTGACAATCTCGGTGCGGTTGGCATAGGTCACCCGGTCGCCCGGTTTGAACTGCGGCAGGCTAGGCAGTTGCACCTGGATGGGGCGAGTCCGCTGGGCGGAGGTGGATGTCGATGTGGATTTGAGCTGTTGCGCGATGCCGGGGTGCAACTGGGCCAATTGCTCCAACGCCCTGCCCAGTTCGGCACGCATCTCATCGGCCGTGAAGGGCTTGGTCAGCAGAAACAACGCGCCAGCCTCATCGGCTTCTTGTTTGTGCGTGGCACTGCTGGTCTGTGTCAGCAGAGCGAACTGGCAGGCGGGTTTGGTTTTCTGGATCGCCCGGTGCAAGGCAATGCCGGACAGCGACTCCTTGGCAAACCAGTCGGTGAGCAGAAAGTCCGGCTGCAGCGACGCCGCGATTTCGGCGGCGGCATGGGGATCACCCGTGGTCTTGATGGACGCGGCGTCAAAACCATGGCCCGTCAGCAATTGTTGTGTGAACTTTTGCAGCGCGGGGCTGGGGTCGGAAATCAGAAAACTAACGGCGGACATGGGAAGAAAAATTACCAAGAACGGAAAGAAAACGCGCGCACCGCAAGTATCGCATTGCAGCATCGATGTTTGGGCCATGCCGTGCCGGGATGGCTACACTGCGCGCCTATGCGACGCAAGATTCCCGCCACCCACACGCTGCTGTGTTTTGAAGCCGCAGCCCGCCACGAAAGTTACACCCGCGCGGCCCAGGAACTGGCGCTGACGCAGAGCGCGGTCTCGCGCCAGGTAGCGGCGCTGGAAGAATACCTGGGCCAGCCGCTGTTCACGCGCACACGCCACGGCATGGCGTTGACCCCACGCGGGCGGGAGTACGCCACCCAGGTGGCTGATCGTCTGCTGGCGCTGGAGCGCGACACGCTCAATGCCATGTCGAACCAGGGTACCCAAGGCGCCGTGCACCTGGCCGCGGTGCCAACCTTTGCGACCCGCTGGTTGATTCCACGCCTGCCCCAATTGCAGGCAGGACATCCGGACATCGTGGTGCATATCGAGACCCGGACCCGCCCCTTCATGTTTGCCGAAACCGGCTTCGACGCCGCGCTGTTTGCGGGCACCGACGAGCAGGTGGCCAATTGGGCCGGAACCCTGGCCACATTACTGGTCAACGAAGAGGTGGTGCCGGTGTGCGCCCCCGGGCTGCTGGGCAAGGCCGGCAAAGCCATCAGCCCCCAGGCCGTGGCCAAGCTGCCGCTGTTGCAGCAGAGCACGCGGCCTTTTGGCTGGAGCCAGTGGTTTGACGCCATGGGTGTGGCTGCCCCGCATGCGCTTTCGGGCCCACGCTACGAGCTGTTCTCGATGACCACCACCGCCGCCATCCACGGCCGTGGTGTGGCGCTGGTGCCGCGTTTGCTGATTGAGTCGGAACTGGCACGCGGAGACCTGGTGGTGGCCTGTGACCGGCCCCTGTGTGGGGAGCGGGCCTACTACCTGGTCACACCGCTGCGAAACGAGGAACCAGCTGCCTTGGTCCATTTTCGGGAATGGCTGGTGCTGGCGACGGCGGGATAACATGGCAGGCAGCGGCCCAGCTTGTCTGTCACCGGTGCAAACCACGGATAAACCCCTAGATACAAACTGGCACCACAATTGCTAGCATTCACCAAAGAACCTGACTAAACGGTCAGATTTCAAACAACAGGAGTGCTAGCGTGTCTGACTCTTACCAACCCGACGTTCGCCCCGGTCGCCTGGCTGCCACCGATTACGCGCAACGATTTGCCGATTGCTCCCCGCGGCTGACCCGCACGCAGGCCCTTTTAGAGGCCGAGCGTTGCCTGTATTGTTATGACGCACCATGCGCCACGGCCTGCCCCACCAGCATCGACGTACCGTCCTTCATCAAGCGTATTGCCGACGACAACCTGCGCGGTTCGGCACGCACCATTCTGGAATCCAACCCGCTGGGCGGCATGTGCGCCCGGGTCTGCCCGACCGAGAACCTGTGTGAAGCCGTGTGTGTGCGCAACACGCAGGAAGACCGCCCGGTCGCCATTGGTCGCCTGCAGCGCCATGCGGTGGATGCACTGATGGAAAGTGACAAACCGCAGGTCTTCACCCGCGAGCCCGCCACCGGCAAGAAGATCGCCGTGGTCGGCGCCGGCCCTGCCGGCCTGGCCTGCGCCTACACGCTGGCGCGCAAGGGGCACGATGTGGTGGTGTTCGACGCCAACCCCAAGGCCGGCGGCCTGAACGAATACGGCCTGGCCAGCTACAAGACCCCCGACAGCTACGCCCAAGTCGAACTGCAGTGGCTGCTGGGCCTGGGCGGCATCACCATCCACAACAACTGGAAGCTGGAGACCACAACCCAATTGGAAACGCTGCGCAAGGACTACGACGCCGTGTTTCTGGGGCTGGGCCTGGCCACAACCCACGCGCTGGGCGTGCCCGGCGAGACCTTGAACGGCGTGCAAGATGCGGTCGATTTCATCGCCACGCTGCGCCAGACGCCAGACCTGTCCACGCTGCCGGTGGGCCGCCGCGTGGTGGTCATTGGCGGCGGCATGACGGCGGTGGACGCCGCGGTGCAAAGCAAGCTGCTGGGCGCCAAGGTGGTGCATATGGTGTACCGCCGTGGCGCCGAGAGCCTGTCTGCCTCCAAGGCCGAACAAGAGTGGGCGCAGACCAATGGCGTGGTGCTGCACCAGTGGCTGGCGCCGGTCGATATTCTGGGCCGCGATGGGTTTGTGACCGGCGTGCGTTTTGCCGACCAGGCCATGGTCGACGGCAAGTTGCAGCCCACGGGCCGCGAGATCACGTTTGAGGCCGATACCGTGCTCAAGGCGATTGGGCAGAAACTGGGCAACCCGGTGCTGGCCGCGGCAGGTTTCGCACTGGATGGCGGCCGCATGGCGACGGATGCGGCGGGCGCGACCAACCTGCCCGGTGTCTGGGCCGGTGGCGACTGCCGCGCCGGTGGGCTGGACCTGACGGTGGAGGCGGTGGAGCATGGCAAACAGTCTGCGCTGTCCATCCACGCCTACCTGAACGCCTGAACGCCTCGAACCTGGAGAGAAACACCATGGCCAATCTGCAAACCACCTTCGCCGGCATCAAAAGCCCCAACCCTTTCTGGCTCGCATCCGCCCCACCCACCGACAAGGCCTACAACGTCAACCGCGCGTTTGAAGCCGGCTGGGGCGGCGTGGTCTGGAAGACGCTGGGCGAGGCCGGGCCACCCGTCGTCAATGTCAACGGCCCGCGCTACGGCGCATTGTTGACGCCGGACCGCCGCCTGATGGGCTTCAACAACATCGAACTCATCACCGACCGCGACCTGGAACTCAACCTCAAAGAGATACGCGAGGTCAAACGCAACTGGCCGGACCGCGCCATGATTGTCTCGCTGATGGTGCCCTGCGAAGAGCAGTCGTGGAAGAACATCCTGGCCCGCCTGGTGGACACTGGCGCCGACGGCATTGAGCTCAACTTTGGCTGCCCCCACGGCATGAGTGAGCGCGGCATGGGCGCCGCCGTGGGCCAGGTGCCCGAATACATCGAGATGGTCACCGCCTGGTGCAAGCAGTACTGCAAGCTGCCCGTCATCGTCAAACTCACGCCCAACATCACCGACGTGCGTTTGCCGGCCCGCGCCGCCAAAAAGGGCGGGGCCGACGCCGTGTCGCTGATCAACACCATCAACTCCATCATGGGTGTGGACCCGTACACCTTGACCATGTCGCCATCCACCGGCGGCAAGGGTTCACATGGCGGCTACTGCGGCCCTGCCGTCAAACCCATTGCGCTGAACATGGTGGCCGAGATCGCGCGCGACCCGCAAACCGCCGGCCTGCCCATCAGCGGCATTGGTGGCATTGGCAACTGGCGCGACGCGCTGGACTTCATTGCGCTCGGCAGTGGTACGGTGCAGGTGTGCACCGCCGCCATGGTCTACGGTTTCAAGATCGTGCAGGAGATGAGCGACGGCCTGTCCAACTACATGGACGAGATGGGCTTTACCAGCGTTTCGGAAATCGTCGGCAAGGCCGTGCCCACGGTCACCAACTGGCAGTACCTGAACCTGAACCACATCAGCAAGGCCGTCATCAACCAGGACAGCTGCATCCAATGCGGGCGTTGCCATATTGCCTGCGAAGACACTTCTCACCAGGCCATCACGAACATGAAGGACGGCAAACGTTTCTTCGAGGTGAAGGAAGACGAATGTGTGGGCTGCAACCTGTGCGTGACCGTGTGCCCGGTGCCCGAATGCATCACGCTGCGTGATCTGGCACCCGGTGAAAAAGACTTGCGCACCGGGCTGGTTGTGAGCGATAAATACGCGAACTGGACAACACACACCAACAACCCCATGCGCACCACCACATCGGCTTAGGGCTCTTAAGAAAAATCAGCCCCTAGCCCTTGTAAACGCTGAATATACCGCTATACATTTAGGAGTATTTATGGGTAACACACTCTTTATCCGAGGCGGCACCGTGGTCAACGCCGACCGCGCCTTCAAGGCCGATGTCATCACCCAGGACGGAAAAATCGCCGCCGTGGGCGACAACCTGAGCGCCCCCGCGGGCGCCACGGTGGTGGACGCCGGTGGCCAGTACGTGATGCCTGGCGGCATAGACCCGCACACCCATATGCAGCTGCCATTCATGGGCACCGTCACCATGGACGACTTCTTCACCGGCACGGCGGCGGGGCTGGCGGGCGGCAACACCAGCATCATCGACTTCGTCATCCCGAATCCGCAGCAGTCCATCATGGAGGCCTACCAGACCTGGCGCGGCTGGGCCGAAAAGTCCGCCGGCGACTATGGCTTCCACGTCGCCATTACCTGGTGGGACGAGACCGTCAAACGCGACATGGGCACGCTGGTGCAACAAGAGGGCATCAACAGCTTCAAACACTTCATGGCCTACAAAAACGCCATCATGTGTGACGACGAAACCTTGGTGAACAGCTTCAAGCGTTGTGTGGAACTGGGCGCCATGCCCACCGTGCATGCCGAGAATGGTGAGCTGGTTTTCCTGCTGCAAAAGACCGTGGCCGAGATGGGCATCAAAGGCCCCGAGGGCCATCCGCTGTCGCGTCCGCCCATGGTGGAAGCCGAAGCCGCCAACCGAGCCATTGCCATTGCCGACGTGCTGAACGTGCCCATCTACGTGGTGCACGTCAGTTGTATTGAGGCGGCCGAGGCCATTGCCCGTGCCCGCGCCCGTGGCCAGCGTGTGTATGGCGAGGTGCTGGCCGGCCACCTGGTCATAGACGACAGTATCTACCGTCACCCCGACTTCGCCACCGCCGCCGCGCATGTCATGAGCCCACCGTTCCGCCCCAAGGGCAACCAGGACTTTTTGTGGCGCGGCCTACAGGCCGGTAACCTGCACACCACCGCCACCGACCACTGCACCTTTTGCGCCGCGCAAAAGGCCGCCGGCAAGGACGACTTCAGCAAGATCCCCAACGGCTGCGGAGGCGTGGAAGAACGTCTGGCCGTGATCTGGGACGAAGGTGTCAACACCGGGCGCCTGACGCCATCCGAATTTGTCGCCATCACGTCGGCCAACACCGCCAAGCTGTTCAACATCTATCCGCAAAAAGGCAGCGTCTCCGAAGGCGCGGATGCCGACATCGTGGTGTGGGACCCGGCCGGCACCAAGACCTTGTCCGCCAAGACACAGCACAGCAAGGGTGACTTCAATATTTTCGAAGGCCGCACCGTCAAAGGCATCCCCAGCCACACCATCAGCCAGGGCGAGCTGGTGTTTGTGCAAGGCGACTTGCGCGCCGTGTTGGGCAAGGGGCGTTACATCAAACGGCCAGCATTCGGATCGAACTTTGCGGCGAACAGGCTGCGCGCCGAGACCCTGGCACCCACCGCCGTCAAACGGTAAAAAGGAATCACGACCATGACCCGCACATACCACGCCGGTGGCCCCATCGATACCGATGCCGATACCCACATGGACACCCATATCGACACCGTTCTGGACATCTCCAACATCGAAATCAACGGCGACCGCCTGTGGGCCTCGCTGATGGAACTGGCCAAGATCGGCGCCACCCCCAAGGGGGGAGTCTGCCGCCTGACGCTGACCGACCTGGACAAACAGGGCCGCGACCTGGTGCTGCGCTGGGCCGAGGA
>JAZKIR010000109.1:0-38529 GCA_040384785.1 Pseudomonadota bacterium | reverse complement strand
CCCGTGCTGCCTACGCATAAACGCAAGGCTTCTCTTGTGACACAGTAAGACTAGACCGCCCCTCGGTCCACAACGTCATTTCTTTCTGTTGGTGAAACTGGCACACTGCAGCCATGCTCGCGAATTGTCTGGCCCTGCTGCTGTCTGTGCTGACGCTGGCATTTGCAGTGCCGGCCGTTGCTGCACAGGCGGTAACCAACACCAGTTTTCCGGTTTTTGAGCTGGAGCAGGACGACCCTGCCCGCATCGCCATAGGCACGCGCCTTGGCGTTCTGGTGGACAGCAGCGCGGCGATGGGCCTGGAGCAGGCCCGCACCCAGACCGATGCCTGGCAAGCGGTGACGCGCCAGTCACCCAATTTCGGCTTCACCCAGGACAGTTATTGGTTCCGCTTCCAGTTGCACAACCGCGGTACGCAAGTACTGACGCGTTTTATTGAGCTGCCGATTCCCTTTCTGGACGATATACGGCTCTACCATTTCGTTGGCAATGAACTGAAGGGCCAGTACTCGCTGGGCGACGAACAACCCTTTACACAACGCGCAGTACCCCACCGCAATTTTGTGATGCCCCTGCAATTGGCCCCGGGCAGCAACCAGATCTACCTGCGCCTGGCCTCCAGCGGCACCATAGAGGCGCCGCTACGCGTATGGGAGCCGACCCACTTCCATGCCGCCAGCAATGACGAAAACGTCGCACAGGGCGCGGTGATCGGCATCCTGCTGGTCATGGTCATCTACAACCTGTTTGTTTTTGCCTCCACCCGTGACATCAACTACCTGTACTACGTGGGCTTTGTCATCAGCTACCTGATGTTCCACCTGAGCCTGACGGGTTATGCCTTTGCCTACCTGTGGCCGAATGCCGTGCGCTGGAACAGTTTTGCGATATCGACGTTTGCCGCCAGTTCGGCTTTCTTCACCTGCCTGTTCACGACCAGTTTTCTGAAGCTGCACACCTTCTCGCGCCCGGCATTTTGGCTGGTACGTGTGCTGCTGGTGCTCAGTGCGCTGCTGTTCGGCCTGAGCTTTGTGCTGCCCTATAGCCTGACCATGCGCATGGGCGCGGCGCTGACCCTGCCGGTCGCACTGACCGCCCTGCTCACCGGTTATTGGCGCTGGTGGCGGGGGGGCAGGTTTGCGCGTTTCTATTGCCTGGCCTGGACTGCCATCCTGATCGGCATCGCCGTGCTCAACGCCAGTAAATTTGGCTGGATACCCACCAACATCTGGACCGAAAACGCTTCGCAAATCGGCATCGTGCTGCAGGTCATTTTGCTGTCATTCACGCTGGCTGACCGTATCAACAATGACCGCAGCCTGCGCCTCAATGCCCAGGCCGTGGCGCTGGTCCACGCGCGCAAGGCCCGCGCCAGCCAGGCGGCGCTGATCCAGGCCACGGAACGTGCCAACCTGGAGTTGGAAAAACGTGTGTTATCGCGCACCAACGATTTGAACACCGCCATGGAGCAGCTCAAGCAGGCCAACGACCGCCTGCAATTGTTGTCCACCACCGACGGCCTGACCCAGATCGGTAACCGCGCCTACTTCGATGCCGCAGTCCTCATGGAGTTGCGCCGGGCCGAACGCCAGCAGACGGCCATGAGCATCATCCTGATGGACATTGACCATTTCAAACGCATCAACGACACCTTTGGCCACCTGGCGGGTGACGCCTGCCTGCGCGCGCTGGCGGACATGCTGCGCCCGCGCATCGACCGCGCGGGCGACATACTGGCCCGTTATGGCGGAGAAGAATTCATCATCGCGCTGACGGGGGTCGACCTGCAGGGGACTATCGCGCTGGCGGAAGAGTTGCGCATGGCTACCGACAGGCTGCGGGTGGAGTTTGATGGTAAGCCGCTGCGTTTTACTGCCAGTTTTGGCCTGGTGTCAGCAATCCCCCTGGCGTCATTGAGCCTGGAGGAGTTTTTGGCTGCGGCGGATGGCGCGCTGTACGACGCCAAGCGTGACGGGCGTAACTGTGTGCGCCACGCCAGCCTCACCGGATCGCCGACGCCGACCGATGGTGCTCTGATACCCTGAACACGGCCACGGCCCGCCTCATTCCTTTGCCGCCCCGAATCCCGGCCCTCACTGCAGGCGTGGAAACCGGCTGAGGTGTTCATGAACAATGCGCAGCCCCCCACCTTCGAGCCTGAGTACACGCGTTCCGCGGCCCTTCACGGCAAAACTCTTGCCACCTTGTGAACCCTCCCAGTTGTACGTATAGGTTGCGGTGGCCGTTCTCTCATCTGTGGTCAGGATCACGATGTCGCTTAGGTAGAAGCGCGCTTTCTTGACGCTTGGATCGCCGCGCCAGGTTTTCTCGAAGACCGCTCGAATGGCCGGGCGGCCCCTGTAGTCCCCGTCGTTGAAGCGGAAGTAGGCCTCCTCATCAATCATGTCCTGGATCAGATCAAAGTCTTCCTTTTCAGCAAGGGCCTCAAACTGGTTCAAGAATGCTACGACCGCCTCGGATGTGATGACCATGCGAGAACCTCCGTTGGGTGTTGTGCCGCATCCAGTAAGCGCGATGACCAAGCCGGCAACAAGAGTGCGTAGTGCAGGCATGGGGAAGTGGTGGATTACCTTTGGGAGGTTTCAATTTTGGATATGGCTTGCGCCTCCACCGCACGCAATTGCGCACCAGAGACACACTGCGGCGCAATCTCCGCCAGCGGCAGCAGCACAAAGGCACGCTGCCACATGCGGGGATGCGGAATGCTCAGCGTGCTGCTCTCTACCCGCGCGTCGCCATACAGCAGGATGTCGAGGTCCAGGGTGCGCGGTGCGTTACGGAACGGACGCTCGCGACCCGCTGCCGCTTCAATGCTCTGGATGCAGGCCAGCAGCTCGGGTGCCGTCAGCGTGGTGCAGACCTCTACCACGGCATTGGTGTAGTCCGGTCCGCTGGAATCCAAGGGGGCCGTGCGGTAAAACGACGACTGGGCCGTGACGGTGACACCCGGGTGCGAACCCAGTTGTTGCACCGCCAAGGCCAGGGCCGCAGCGGGTTCACCCAGATTTGCGCCCAAGCCTATGTAGGCGGTGACCGGCTCGCGCATGGCAGGGCTCAACTGCCGGAATCGGCTCCACCACTGCTGCCGGTATCACCTGGCGCTCTGGCCGCGCCCGTGCGTCGGCGGCGACGGCGTTTACGGGGAGCGCCCGCGTCCCCTTCTCCCTGCGCAGCTTCGAACTCGGCAGGCTCCTGCCCAGCGGCACGCGGTGCGTCGTCTGCAACGGCAGCGCCACTGGCCGGCGCATCGGCACGCGGCACGCGCACCACACGGGCCGGCCGTTGGCGCTTTTGCTGCTCTTCACGCATCGCATCGACCATGTCCTGGCGCAAGGAATCGCTGGCCATGCTGAACTCCTGCCACCAGTCGGCCAGCACTTCTTCCACCTCGCCAATGTCCGAGCGCAGGCGCATGAAGTCAAATGCTGCGCGAAAGCGCGGTTGGTCGACCATGCCAAACGGTGTGCTGCCGACGCGCTTCTCGAAACGCGGCTGCATGACCCAGATCTCGCGCATGTCACCGGCCAGCTTGCCGCCGCCGGATACGTCGCCAATGCGGGAATGAAAAACTTCGTCAATCGCATCCATCAGCGCAGGGTGCGAATGCTGGCGCTGCTCCAGACGACGGGCCCAGCCATCACGCACATCGGCCCACAACACACAGGCCAGCAGGAAGCTGGGCGCCACGGGTTTGCCTTCGCCGACGCGGCGGTCGGTGTCCTTCAGCGCCGCTGCCACAAAGGGCTGCTCCGCACGTTCAACCACCACATCCAGCAGCGGATAAATGCCGCGCGCCATGCCCAGTTTTTTCAGCTGGGCAATCGACGACAGCGAATGCCCGGTTTGCAGCAACTTGAGCATCTCGTCAAACATGCGGCTTTGCGGAACATCGGCCAGCAGTTCCTGCGACTTGATCAGCGGCGCCGAGGTCTTGGCCTCCAGCGCAAAACCCAGCGGGCTGAGCTTGGCGGCAAAACGCACGGCGCGGATGATACGCACCGGGTCTTCTCGGTAACGCGTGGCCGGCTCGCCAATCATGCGGATGACGCGGCTCTTCACGTCCTTGAAACCGTTGTGGTAGTCCACGACGACCTGCGTCTGCGGGTCGTAGTACATGGCGTTGATCGTGAAGTCACGGCGCACCGCGTCTTCTTCCTGCGGGCCCCAGACGTTGTCGCGCAGCACACGGCCGGTGGAGTCCACGGCGTGTTTCATGCCGGCGAGTTCGCTCTTGCTGGTCTTCTCGTTGCCGGCCACCTGCTCGGCGGCGGCGTTGTCCAGGTAGGCGCGGAAGGTCGAGACCTCAATCACCTCGTGCTCACGGCCCCGGCCATACACCACGTGCACGATGCGAAAGCGCCGGCCGATGATGAAGGCCCGGCGGAACAAGCCCTTGACCTGCTCCGGCGTGGCATTGGTGGCCACGTCAAAATCCTTGGGCCGCAAACCCACCAACAAATCGCGCACCGCGCCACCGACCACATAGGCCTCGTAACCCGCATCGTGCAACGTGCGCACGACGTTGATGGCCCGTTCGTCCACCAGGGTGGGGTCTATGCCGTGCACGGTGACCGGAATATCCACCCGTTTGCCGAACTTGGGCTTCTTGCGGGTCAGCGCATCGGATGACTTGCTTATCAATTTGTCGATAAATTTTTTGATCATTCTTTTCTCATGCGGAACGGTCCGCCGCTTTTTCCGTTGCAGGTTAAATCCTGCCCCTCAAAACAGGTCAAGTATGCGCCATCCGCGCTCACCGGCCAACGCCCGTAGCCGCTCGTCCGGGTTGGTGGCAACCGGAACCGTGGCTTTCTCCAGCAATGGGAGGTCGTTCATGGAGTCCGAATAAAAGGTCGTGTGCACGTTGTCCCATGTCAGTCCCCGCTCTTGCAGCCAGGCTTCAACCCGCACGACCTTGCCTTCGCGGAAGGACGGCACGCCACGTATGGCACCGGTAAACCAGCCCTCGCCACCCGCCTGCGCTTCGCGCTCCAGCTCCACGGCAATCAGCTCGTCCACGCCAAAGGCCTGGGCGATCGGGCGGGTCACAAATTCATTGGTCGCCGTCACAATGGCCACCAGGTCACCCGCCCGCTGGTGCGCCCGCACCAACTCCAGCGCCTGAGGCCTTATGGAATTCTGGACGGTAGCCTTCATGAAATCTGCATGTGCTGCTATTGAATTAATAGCGCCCTGCTGGCAAATGGATGCCGTCGCAAAGCGCACGTAGGCCTGCACATCCAGCGTTCCGGCCTTGTATTGGGCATAGAACGCATCGTTCTGGCGCTTGAAGGAGTCCGGGTCGACCCAACCGCGGGCTATCGTGAATTCGCCCCAGGCGTGGTCCGAGTCAATCGGCAGCAGCGTGTGGTCCAAGTCGAAGAGTGCGATCCTCGCCCCCACGCTTGTCGCTGCGCGTACTGCGCTGCCCCCCAAGGGGGCCTTCGTGCCTAGGGGCGGCCCGTCGGCACTCATGCCTTCTGTCTGCAATGATTTGGGTTGCATCAATTATTGTCCATCATGGATTTGATCAGCGGTATGGTGATGGCGCGTTTGGTCTGCAGTGCGTAGCCGTCCAGCAGTTCCAGCAGCTCCATCAGGCTGCCCAGGTCGCGGCTGAAGCGGGTCAGCATGTAGTCCATGACCTCGTCGCTCAGAAACACGCCCCGGGCGTCGGCCGACTGGCGCAGCACGGCGCGGCGCTCGGGTTCGCTCAGGGGTTGCAGGCCAAAGATATGGCCCCAGCCCAGGCGGGTGCGCAAATCGTCGCGCAGTTTCAGCTCTATGGGCGCGAACTCACCCGCAGCCAGCACAGGACGCTGCACGGTCTGCGCATTGACAAACCAGTTGAACGCGGTGTGCTGCTGTGCTGCCGTATACAGGTGCACATCGTCGAGCAGCACGGCGGCCCAGGAGTCGCTGAACTCGGGCGCTTCGTGCAGATTGGCATCCAGCCAACCGACCCGTGCCCCCTGCTCCCGCAAGGCCTCGCGCGCAGCCTTGAGCAAGTGGCTTTTGCCGCTGCCGGAAGGACCCCACAAATACGTGGGCACCGGCGAACGTGTGGCTGCGCTGCTATGGGCCTTGGCGCCCACCCACAGCTCCAGATGGCGCAGGGCGGCCGCATTGGGACCGGCGCAGAAGTTACCCAGCGCGGGTCCGGTGGACAAGCCGATGTCCAATGCCAATTGCTTCATGGATGGCAATCCATCAACCCTGGTACAGCCGGCTGGACAGGTAGCCAGTCTGGACACGGCGCACGGCCACCAATAGAACCGCACTGACCGGCAACGCGATCAGTACACCTATGAACCCAAACAACTGGCCAAAGGCCAGCAGCGCAAAAATCACCGCCAGCGGATGCAGGCCAATGCGCTCGCCGACTAGGCGTGGCGTCAGGAAAAAGCTCTCCACAATCTGGCCAGACCCAAACACCACCGCCACCATGGCCACGGTATAACCCAGACCAGACGCGGCGGAAAACTCCAGCAGCCCGGCCAACGCCGCCAGTACCAGCCCGACACCAAACCCGAGATAGGGCACAAAAATCGCCATGCCGGTGAAGATGCCGATGGGCAGGGCCAGGTCCAGGCCGAACAGGCCCAGACCCACACTGTAGAAAACCGCCAGTATCAACATCACCAGCAATTGGCCGCGCAGATACTGTCCCAATACCGAGTCGGCCTCATGCATGAAACTATCAGAGGAAGCGCGCAGGCGCGGCGGAATCAGCTGGCGCAACTGCTCCATGAAACGGTCCCAGTCCATCAACAAATAAAACAGTGCGACCGGAATCAGAATGGCGTTGCCAAGTACCGAAAACGCGAAGCTGCTGCCCAGCTTCAGCGACTGCAGCAAGGAGCCCAGCACGTCTTCCATATTGCCGCTGAGGTGTGTCATGACAAAGGTTTTGATGCTGGAAATGTCCAATGCGAGGTGGATGCCCCACTGCGCCAGCCAGGGCTTCAAGGACGTGTTGAGATCATCGAGTATCAGCGGCAATTGTTCGCGTATCAGCGGCAGCTCCTTGGCCACGATGGGAACCATGAGCAGCAGAATCGCCAGCACGGCCACGATGAAGAGCAATTCCACGACCAACACGGCCAAGAGCCGGGGGATGCGCCCGCGCCCCAGATCGTCCAGCCAGTCCACCATGGGTGTCAGCGCATAGGCCAACACCGCCGCCACCACAAACGGCGTCAGCACTGGTGCGAGCAGCCACAACACGCAAGCAGACAGCGCGGCGATCAGACTCCAAGCGACAAAAGTTTTTTGGGGCGGGGTGAATTGCATACAGAAACCGAAGGGTGAACCCGTAAAATGTAGGCAAATTCTATCGGGCTCGCCAAAGCGATCACGGCCCACCCTTTCAAATGACCCAATCTAGCTCCCCCACTCCCTTGTCCTACAAAGATGCCGGTGTCGATATTGACGCTGGCGACGCCTTGGTGGAACGCATCAAACCCCTGGCCAAGAAGACCATGCGCGAAGGCGTGTTAGCCGGCATAGGCGGCTTTGGTGCACTATTTGAAGTGCCCAAACGCTACAAGGAGCCGGTACTGGTCTCCGGTACCGACGGCGTGGGCACCAAGCTCAAGCTGGCGTTTGAATGGAACATGCACGATACCGTGGGCATCGACCTGGTCGCGATGAGCGTCAACGACGTATTGGTGCAGGGCGCCGAGCCGCTGTTCTTCCTAGACTACTTTGCCTGTGGCAAGCTCGATGTGGACACCGCCGCTGCCGTTATTGGCGGCATTGCCAAGGGCTGTGAGCTGTCCGGCTGCGCGCTGATTGGCGGCGAAACCGCTGAAATGCCCGGCATGTACCCGGCCGGCGAATACGACTTGGCGGGCTTTGCCGTCGGCGCGGTCGAAAAGTCCAAAATCCTGACCGGCGCCAGCGTGCGGAGCGGCGATGTGGTGCTGGGCTTGGCCAGCCATGGCGTGCACTCCAATGGTTTCAGCCTGGTGCGCAAATGTATTGAGCGCGCAGGCGCCTCAGCCCCTGCCACGCTGGATGGCAAACCCTTCAAGCAAGCCTTGATGGAGCCGACCCGCCTGTACGTGAAGAATGTGCTGGCCGCATTGGCCGCCCACCCCATCAAGGCCCTGGCCCACATCACCGGCGGTGGCTTGCTGGAGAACATCCCCCGCGTGTTGCCCGAAGGCATGGCCGCCCACCTGAAGCAGGGCAGCTGGCCACAGACCGAGTTGTTTGCCTGGCTGCAAAAGACCGCCGGTATCGACGACATCGAAATGAACCGCACCTTCAACAACGGTATTGGCATGGTGGTGGTCATTGATGCGGCCAACGCCGAGGCTTGTGCCCAGACCTTGCGCGCTGCGGGTGAGACGGTTTACACCATCGGTGTGATCGCCGAACGCGGTAATTCCGCAGCAGTCGTAGTCGCCTAAAACGCCTTGCACGCCGCAGGGGCCCTGTTGCGGTTCGGCATTTGCTAGGATATTTATAGCTACCAACGCCCGTATCTACTGGACATATCGAGGGTTTTGACCCAAAATCCGCCCATCCCATCGTGATGAAGCGGATCCCATGCCGGTAATCGCAGTGATCAATCGCAAGGGCGGCAGTGGCAAAAGCACCATGGCCACCCACTTGGCCGCCTGGCTGGCGCGCCAGGGCGCTGCCGTCATGCTGGGCGATGTGGACCGCCAACAGTCCACCCGCAGCTGGCTCAAGCGCCGCGAGGCCCAGGACTCTCCATTGCCCGGCATAGCACCCTGGGCCATGGACCAAAAAAACGTGTTGAAGGTGCCAACCGGCGTCACCCACGTGGTGCTTGACACGCCAGGTGGTCTGCACGGGTTTGAGCTGGCAAAGGTCGTGATGGCTTCGCATGCCATTTTGATCCCCGTATGCAACTCGATCTTCGACCGCGAATCCGCTAGTGCCTGTATTGCCGAACTGATGGCGCTGCCCCGGCTGGCCACCGGTCGCTGCAAGCTGGGCGTGGTGGGCATGCGCATCGATGCCCGCACCCACGCCGCGCAAAACCTGCGCGAATGGGCGCAAGCCCTGAACGTGCCGTTTCTCGGCGTGTTGCGGGAAACCCAGGCCTATGTACGCAGCCTGGACAGCGGCCAAACCATCTTCGACCAGCGTGGTGCGTCCACCCTGCCCGATCTGGCGCAGTGGGAGCCCATCTTGCACTGGCTGCGGCCGATTACCCAGTTGCCGCCCGCCCCGACACATGCTGCGCCGCCCTCCGCCGCGCCAGACCTGCTGCAGGTAACCGGCGACAGCAAACCCATGCTAGCGGCAGGCGTGCCCAAGCTGGTATCGGTTCGATCAGACGCGCCCGGTGAACGCATGCCCCTGTCCCGCGCGCCCAGTTTGATGCCTGCACAGGAATCGCTGGTGCACGGCAGCCGGCTGTCCGTGTTTTCTTCAACTCCGCCAGTGGAGCAGGCCTCGGCCAAGGTCTTGCCAATGACGCGATCGGCTCGGGAAACACTGGGGCCGGACAACCCGCAGTTCTTGTTGCGGCAGTAGCTGGACTGGTAAAGGGCTCCGTCCGTCCTGCAAAAGGGACAGCGTCTCGCACCCAGGCGCCATTCGTCGCATGCGGGGTGCAATTCCAGGTACCGATGCCTACATTTCACCTATCGGACCGCTGTGGCCCGTAACCCGGAGAAGACCATGCACAATTACCACACCCAGATCAAGCTTGCTGCCATCGCCTTTTCGGTGTTCATGACCCTGGCGGTCAACGGGTCCATGTTGATGAATTTTGACTCCATGGCCCAAGATCCGACGGCTGCTCAAATTACGCTGCCCACCGTCACCGTATACGGGCGCCAGGCATGAGGCAAGCGATGGCTAAGAACATGCATTCCGGTCGCCGCGCCCTTTCCGTGCTTTCGGCTTTGGTCTTGACAGGCGCCCTGGGCCTGGCCTTTGTTCCGGCCCAGGCCCAGGATTTTTTGGGCAGCAAGACGGTGACGGGCTCAGGCCAGGTCGGCAGTGTCAAGCGTGAGCTGGGAGCTTTTCACCGGGTTTCCGTAGACCTGCCCTGCAAGATCGAGCTGATACAGGGTAGTAGCGAGGGAATCGCCATTGAAGCGGAACAAAACCTGTTGCCGCATATCGAGACGAGTATCAAAAATGGTCAACTCTACGTCCGCGTTACGAAAGGCATTACGCTGTCCAGCCGCAGCCCCATCAAGGTGACACTGAACGCACGCAACCTGGATAGTCTCGCCTTGACCGGCGGTGCCGACCTGTCGGCCGCTCGCCTGCAGTCCCCCAAGCTCAACAGCAGCATCGCCGGGTCTGGGAGCATCACGATCAAGGATTTGCAGAGCAAGGACCTGTCGGTCTCAGTCGCTGGCAGCGGTCGTTTTGAAGCCCAAGGCAGCACGGACGCCATGGATATCAGCATTGCAGGCTCCGGCGATATCAGTGCCCCCCGCTTGTCCGCACAAGATGTCAGTATCAGCATCGCCGGATCGGGTGACGCCACGGTCTGGGCGCGCAAGGCACTGTCGGTCAACATTGTCGGCTCGGGCAATGTGCGTTATTACGGAGAAGCGACACGCGGCAACTCCTCCACCGTAGGTTCGGGTAGCGTCAAGCAACTGGGGGCCAACCCACCGGGCTAAGTGCTCAAGAACAACAAAAAAAAACGCAGCCATGGCCGCGTTTTTTTTGCGCTTTTCTTATCGCCTGTCAGATCTCGCCGCGCACCATGGCCAGTAGACGCCCCAGCACGGCAGCACCATCCGCGCGCAGTCCATTGTGTTCGTGCTCGTTGGTCACCCACAGCTTCATGTTTGGCACCGAGGCTGCGGTTTCTTCCGAGAACTCACGGTGCACATACATGTCGTCGTAGTAGACCGCCGCAGCCACCGGCACGGTGTTCTGTTTGAGTCGTTCCGCATCATAGAGTTGGGGCCATTCGGCGGTTGCTGCCAGTATGTCGGCGGCAGCCTTCAGCGGCTGCAGCTGCGCATAAGCATCAAACATCCACGGATAAATCATCTCGCCGGTGAACAGCACCGGTCCCGCACGCTCCAGCGCAAACTCCGGAAATTCGGCCAGCAGACGCTGGGCCGACCATCGGCTGGCGGCTCCCTGGGTGTAACAGGCTTCGTGCAGCAACGAGTAGATGGGGTTGGTCTCGAAGGTCTGCATCTGTTCCAGATGGAACAGGAAATTCCAGTTCATCACAACCCGACCATCCGCCCCGGTCACAAACGCCTCTTCCAGCAGGTAGTGCACGGCTTCAAAACCACCACTCATGCCGAACTGCAGACCCAACTGTAGAAAGCGCTGCGCGTCCAGCCGCGCGCCGCTCGGCAAATACACGTCGTTGTGCAACAGGTGGTCGACGATCTGGCGCACACGCGAGGCATCATCGGGATAACGCTGGTAGTACAGACGGTTCTTGTCGACGACACGGCGATAGGTCGCGCGGTACACATCGTCGACCGGGCGTGTCAACGACGGAATACCGCCGGTGATCAGTACTTCCTTGAGGCCCTCTGGTGCGGCACTCAGGTAACGCATGGCGCAAAACCCGCCATAACTTTGGCCCAGAATGCTCCATCGGCTGGCGCCAATCAACTGCTGGCGAATCGCGTCGGCGTCGCGCACGATGTTGTCGGCCCTGAAGTGCATCAGGTAATCGGCCTGGGCTTGCGCACTCCCAAAACCGGCAAGCGTTTGCGCGGTCACGGGTGTGGAACGCCCGGTGCCACGCTGGTCAAGCAGCAGCACGCGGTAGTCCTGCAGCGCCCGCCCTATCCAGCCACTGGCGTCCACCGGCCGCGGCGCACCGGAGCCCGGCCCGCCCTGGAAATACACCAGGTAGGGCTGGTTCGTATCTTCCTTGCCCGGTGCGGCCACTTCGCGGGCATAGACTTGAATCGTCTGCACAGGGTTGGCATAGTCCAGCGGCAACTCAAATGTATGGTCGCGCAGGACCATGCCCGGAATGCGGTAAGTCGTCTGCATCACGTTTTCAGTGTCCAGAGATTTCGCGGAAAAACGCCTCCGAAGACGGCTTGCGCTGCAGAAACGCCTCCACCAAATCCGAAGGAGCCCGCTGGCCGCCGCTTTCCAGTATCAGCGTGCGGTAACGTGTTCCCAGCTTGGTGTCCATGACGTTGCTGCCAAAGGCCGAGCGCATGTCCAGCGCCAACACTTCGGACCACATATAACCGTAGTAGCCCGCCTGGTAACCGCCCATCACGTGGCCGAAATTGGCCGGCATCATGGTGCCGGCTTCAAAGCCCAGCGGCGTTTTGCCTTCCAGCTCGACCCAAGTCTGCATCGGGTCTACCACGGTGGAGGTGTGCAAGGCCATGTCCCAGGCGGCATACAGGTGCTGGCGCGCATACAGAATGCCCTTGCCAAAGGCGAGCGAGGCGTTCATGCGCTCCATCAGCTTGGGGTCAATCGGCTTGCACGTGGGGCAGACTTGGGCGAACAAAGCCAGGGCCTCGGGACGGCGTGACCATTCTTCGTACATCTGCGACGGTGCTTCCACAAAATCGCGTTTGACACCGGTGCCGGCGTTCAACACATAACGCGTTTTCGACAACACGCCATGCATGATGTGGCCAAACTCGTGGAACAAAGTTTCCAGTTCGCGCTGGTCAAAGCCGTCACGGCTGAAGTTGGTCACCAGCACCGATACGGGCGTGCGCCCTGCCACCAAGGAAACACCACGCACCGGAAAGGCTGCCGCGTGTTTGTATTTGCCCTCGCGTGGGAACAGGTCCAGATAGAAGCTGGACAGGTACTTGCCGCTGGCCGTGTCAAACACGTCGTAGCCGCGCACATCCGGCTGCCACACCGGCAAGGTCTTGTTGGCCTTGAAATGCACGCCGTACAGCGTGCTGGTGACCTGCATCATCCAGGCAATCGTCGGGTCTGTGGGGAACTGGGCGCGCACTTCGTTCTGGTCCACGCTGTAGCGCAGTTTCTTCAGACGTTGCTGATAAAACGGTACATCCCAACGTTTCAGCGCGGCATCCTTGTCACCGGTGGCGGCCACTTTCTCGACGCGCAATTCGTCCAGTTCCTTGCGCTCCAAGGCCTCCACCTTGCCCTGGACTTCTTCCAGGAATCGGGTCACAGCGATAGCCTTGCCGGCCATCCTGCGCTTGATCGTCCAGTCGGCAAAACTGGCATCGCCCATCAACTGCGCCAACTCCAGCCGCAGCTTGACCGCTTCTTGCAACAGACCCAGGTTTTCCTGGCCGCCGCGTTGCTGGAATGCGGTCCAGAACGCCTTGCGGGTGGCTTCCACCTGCGCGTTGTTCATGATGGCGTCGTACTCTGGGTAGTCCAGGCTAAACAGGTAGTTGCCCTCGGCGTCCTTGGCGCGATTGGCCAGCGCGCTGGGCAGCACACCCTGCAACGCAGCTTCGGAAAACACCAGCTTGGTCTTGGTGTCACGTACATTGCGCGAAAAGTCCTGCGCCAACTTGTCCAGACGCTCGAAGATGGCCTTGGCCCGCCCGCGCTTGTCGGTGGACAAGCTCACGCCACGTTCTTCAAAATCATCCAGAATGCTTTGGCGCGCCATGGTGTCCACCGGGTCGGTCGTTTTTAATGCCTTTACCCGCTGGAACAAGGCCTCGCTTTGCAGGTATTCGTTGGGCAGCGCGGACAGCAGCAAGTCACAGGCCTCGGCGGCTTTGCGCACCTCGGGGTCGGGACTGGTTTCGGACAACAGGCCTATCGGCCCGCCTACGTCTTGCAGCCCCATGTCCAGCACATTCCACGCATGCAACACGGTTTTGGCGTTGACGTTTGCCAGGGGCACGGCCTTGATCTTCTCAATCCGGGTCCTGGCTTGTGCAATGCTTTGTTCACACAGCTTGGGAATAGCCGCCGCCGTGGGCTGCGCAATCACGCCGCGAGGGGTCGCGGCCATGGCAGGGGGTAAAAAGCATGCGGCAAGGGCCGCGAGCACCGTGGTTTGAAGCTTCATGGCAATCCTGGAGTCGGGTCGAGAAAGGGATTGACCGGACAGGTCCGGCAGGCCCTTGGCCGCCTTCTGGGCGGGTGGGCTGCGGGATTATAGGCAGCACACCCACAGTGCCAGAGGATGGGGGCCACAAATCCGCGCCGGGCCGCCCCAAGGGCTCACGAAGTGCGGCGAAGCCAAATTAGCCCCCTCGGGGGCAGCGACCCGCGTAGCGGCGGAACGCGGGGGCCGGCAATTTCCCGCCGGGCCGCCCCAAGGGCTCACGAAGTGCGGCGAAGCCAAATTAGCCCCCTCGGGGGGCAGCGACCCGCGTAGCGGCGGAGCGTGGGGGCGATACTTTTAGGAACGCCGCAAGGCATCCACCCAGTCGGCAATCGCGTCCAGATTGACCTGGTCCTCCGCATGCACCAGGTAACACTCCAGGTCCGACAGCGCCTGCTCGATGTGGCCCAACTCGGCATGGGCCAGGCCACGGTCCCGGTACTCGGGCCAGGACTGGGGCAGCAACACAATCAGGCGCTCCTGCACCGCGAGCAAACGCTGCCAATCACTTTGCGACTTGTAGATTTCTTTGAGGTTACGCAGCATGCGGGCAATGATGTCGCGCGATGGTGCCGTTTGCAGGTACAGACCCAACGGCGTTTCAAGCTCATCGAGCAAACCGCTGCGCTTGCGGTAGGGCTCCAGCCGTTCAGACAACTCTTCACGGCTCAGCGATTTGCCGCTCAAGGGATCAATCACCACTTGCCCCATGGGCAAATTAACCTTGACCAGAAAATGCCCCGGAAAACCCACGCCCCGCACCGCCAGACCCAGGCCCTGGGCCAACTCCATCCACAGCACCGCCATCGCAATGGGAATGCCGCGGCGGGTCTGCAGCAGGACGTGGATGAAGCTGTTGTCGGGGTCGTAGAAATCGTTGACGTTGCCGGCAAAACCCAGATCCTGAAAAAAGAACTGGTTCAACACGCGCAGTTTTTGCACCGGCCCTGTGTCGGCGGCCAGGCGCCTGCGCAAGCGGGCCAGCAGTTGGTCCACCTCGCCCAGGACCGTTTGCACATCCATATCCGGATAGTCGTCGTGGGCCAGGCTGATAGCGGCTTCAAACAACGCAAACTCACCGTCGCTCTGCACCAGCGAGGCAAAGTATTCCAGCGGCGTGGGCTGTTCGAACGTCAGGTTCATGGTGCCAACCTTTCCTGAAATTAGCGCCGCAGCAATTGTCGCAGGTTCAAGCCTGCGGCCCAAACTGCTGCAAAATATATAGCAACAGCACCAGATATATAGAGGGCCAACCACCCTATTCGCTGAAGCTTCTCGGCTTTCAAAGCCAACCAGGGCACCGAGCTGTTGGCCCACATCAGGAAAACGGCAAGCAAGGCACTGGCCGCCAATACCTGCAGCGCAAACCGGCCCCAGCCAGGCTGGGGTACATAGGTACCGTTGCGCAAGAGACCGATCAACAACCACAGCGCGTTGACCATGGCGCCTACACCAATTGCCAGGGCCAACCCAGCATGCGCCAGCAGGGGTACGAACACGAAATTCAGGCCCTGGGTAATGACCAGCACCGCAATACCGATCAACGCCGGGCCTTTGATGTTCTGGCTTGCGAAATAACCGGGCGTCAACACCTTGATGGCCACCAGGCCCAGCAGGCCCGCGCCATAACCCATCAAGGCCGTTGTGGTGTGGACCACGTCCACATCAGCATAACGGCCATTGTGAAAAATCACCGCCACCAAGGGCTGAGCAAAAGTGACCAGGGCGACTGCGCTTGGCACTGCAAGCAACACAACCAAACGCAGACCCCAATCGATCATCTGGGAAAATTTGGTGGTGTCATTGGCCGCTTTGGCGGCGGAGAGTTGCGGCATAAGGACAACACCTAAGGCCACACCCAGCATGGCAGTTGGGAACTCCATCAACAAACTAGCATTGTTCAACCACGTCACCGAACCAGTGACCAAGTGCGATGCAATTTGCGTGTTGATAATCAGGGATATCTGCGAAACGCTCACGCCCAATAGCGCCGGCCCCATCAAGTGCACTATTTTTTTGGTAGCAGGCTGCGCCCATGCTGCGCGGGCTACAGCTATATTCAACCTGATCTTCGGGGCCAAGCCCATGCGCCACATGGCTAGCAAGATGGCACCCAACTGCAATATGCCCCCGACCATCACGCCACCGGCCATGGCGTAAATCGGCTCTATGCCCAACTGCTGAAACCAGGGTGCACCCAGCCAGGCCGCCAAAATCATGGCTACGTTGAGCAGCACGGGCGTGGCCGCCGGAATAGCGAAGTTCTTCCAGGTGTTCAGCACCCCGGCCCCCAGCGCGACCAGTGACATACAGGCGATGTAGGGAAACATCCAGCGCGTCATAACCACCGCGGCTTCAAAGCCCTCAGGCTTCAATCCGCTGGCCAGTAGGTAGACCAATATCGGGGCACCGGCAATGCCCAGCACACAGGTCAGCAGCAACACCATAGTCAGCAAAGTAGCTACCGCATTGATCAGCGCGTGGGTGGCCTCTTCGCCATCCTGCTCTTTGCTGCCCGCCAGCACCGGCACAAAGGCCTGGCTGAAGGCTCCTTCGGCAAACATGCGGCGCAGCATATTGGGAATGCGAAACGCTACCCCAAACGCATCGGTCATCGCGCTCACACCAAAGGTCGAGGCCATTAACAGGTCACGCACCAAACCGCTGATACGCGACGCCAGGGTCAGCAGAGAGACAATGGAGGCAGATTTGATGAGGCTCACAGAAGGAGTGTAGCCCCGCACAGAAGTCGCCCCCACACTCCGCAGCTTCGCGGACCGCGCTGCAATTTGCCCCATCAGGTCCAAAATGCTACAATCGCGGGCTTTGCTGGCATCATCCTCAGACACAAGGAATATTTATTATGGCATCTACAAAACCCAAGAAAAAGAACCCGCGCCTGGCGTCGGGCCGCAAGCGCGTCCGTCAGGACGTCAAAATCAATGCAGCAAACACCTCTTTGCGTTCCAAATACCGCACCGCGGTAAAGAACGTTGAGAAGGCAGTTCTGGCCGGTGACAAGACCAAGGCCACCGAACTGTTTGCGAAGATGCAAGCCGTGGTTGACACCGTGGCTGACAAGGGCATCTTCCACAAGAACAAGGCAGCACGCGACAAGAGCCGCCTGTCCACCAAGGTGAAAGCCTTGGCTATTGCAGCTTAAAACCCTGCAGCCTAATTAAAACTTAGGCAACTCGCACGAAAACCTGAGACATTGCGGGACAGACCGCAGCGGCTACGCCGCAAGCTCTGTCCTCAACTGATTAGGAATTCGCCGTTTGCACCGGGTGCGCTGCCAGCAAAGCAAAAAAGCCGTTCATTGAACGGCTTTTTTGTTGCCTGGACAAAACCAGGCCCAGCGCTATAGTGGCGCATGCCCACACCCTTAACACTCCACTGAATCCGCGCCATGGACCGCATCACCCTTGCGTTTTGGTCCCTAGTACTGGGTTTATGCGGCGCAACGGTTTTTTTTGTGACCGGCATCTACGGCCAACAGGCCACGCAGCAACAACGCGAGGCCAAACTCGACAGCGGTGATCTGGTCCAACTGGTGAAAGTCATTGACGGCGATACCGTCGTCGTCAGCAAAGACGGCCAAGGCAACGCCACTGTGCGGCTGCTGGGCATCAAAACCCTGGAGTCCAAACACGGCAAGGACGAAGCCGCGGTCTACGGCCGGGCAGCCGAGGACGCCCTAAAACGCCTGGTGGGTGATCGGCCTTTACGGGTATTGCTCAATACGCCACCCCGAGATCGCCATGGCCGCACAATCGCCACGCTGTATGCAGGTGACCAGGATTTAGGCCTGGGATTGATCGGCGAAGGCCATGCCTTGGTGTACTCGGTGTATCCGTTTGCGTCCATGCCGGTCTACCTGCAAGCGCAAGTGTTGGCGCGCTCCAAAAGCCTGGGCCTGTGGGGCAATCCGGACGTTAGCACCAAGGCCGAGGGCATGATCAACGAGTGGGCGAGGCAAGGATCATGATGCAGGTGCTGCTGCGCATGTTCCAGCGCCATCTGGTTGTAAACCCTTCGATGCAATTGCGCACCGTGGTCCTGCTGGCGGCCATCCTGGCCTACGGCACCAGTGGTTTTTTGTATTTCGAGCTGCCGGCCAATCCGGACCTGACCTGGACCGACGCCCTGTGGTATTCGCTGGTGACCCTGACCACCGTGGGCTACGGCGACTTTTTCCCCAAGACAGCGGGCGGGCGCTTTCTGGTGGGTGTACCGCTGATGCTGATCGGCATCGGCCTGCTGGGGTTCATTCTTTCGGTGGTGGCTACTGCATTGATCACGTCCAAGACCAAGGAGCTAAAAGGTATGAGCAGCGTCAAATTTTCCGGGCACCTGGTATTGATCAATTTCCCCGGCCTGCCCAAGCTGTTGCGGCTGCTGGATGAATTGGGCAACGACCCGCGCGTGGGCCACGCGACCCAGATCGTGCTGGTGGACAAGGACCTGGAGGAATTGCCCAGCGAATTGGGGGCACGCCACGTGCGTTATGTGCGGGGCGATCCAACCCGCGACGAAACCCTGCAGCGCGCCGGCATCAACGAGGCACATCACGCCATTGTGCTGACGCGTGATGCGGGCGATGCGTCATCCGATATGTTGAATGTCAGCATTGCGCTAGCCATCGAATCGCGCGCGCGCCAGGTCAATACCGTAGTGGAATGCATAAACCCCAGCACCCAGGAGTTGCTGGCCAAGGCCGGCTGTGACCGCGTGGTGTGCAGCGCAAACTTTGACGCGCTGTACGTGAGTCAGGAGCTGCTCAACCCTGGCACACAAGACATCGTGGCCGACTTGCTCAGCAACGGCCAGGGGCAGCAGTTGTACCTGACACCGATAGAGATGGCGGCCGGTAAATGCTTTCAGGACGTTGCCGACCGTGCCGCAGTAGCGGGGCACGTGGCCATTGGCTTGCGCCGCCAGCAGATGAATCAGCTCAATGTGGGACCCGATTACCCGGTGCAGGCTGACGATCTGGCCGTGACCATTGGCGCCCGCAGAGTGGACTGTTTTGTGTTGAACGCCTAGCGTCCGGGCCCTGCTTCAGGCCTTGGCTGGTACGCCAGACGCATCGGGCCGCACTTCGCTCACCTGCAAGTCATTGTCCTTGGCGAAGTTCAGGCAAAAGTCCCAGGCCATGACCTCGTAGTCGCGCAGGTCGCGGTGCACGATGACACACTTCACATTTCCAATGGACGTGGGCACGCACCACGGCGAATAGCCCAGATGGCTGCCTGGCTGCGGGCCTCCCGGCCGAAACTGGCTCATGACGCCGGCCAGGCGCTCCGCCCAATCGCTGGGCCGGAAGGTCTTGCCGCTGCGGGTCAATCCCAGGATGTAGAGTTCTTTAGAAGACGTGAGGGGCATGGTGGTGTCGGCGGCGGGTTTGCGACACCCAGAATGCGGTTGCGCGCGCGACGATTTTATCCGAGCCGATGACAGCCAACTGACAGGTCAGGCAAACAACGCTCCCGCACGCAGGCACCTCCAAAGCGTGCCCAGCCGGCGCGCGCACCGCGCCGCATTACAGTGATGCCAATTTGTCAATTCATTGCTGCAGTGCAGCGCCTAGAATCTGTTTTCAACGGCCCGCGCTGTCCCGGTTTGTCGAATGACAACACGGTACGGCAAAAGGCCGCACTGTTTTTTGATCCAACCCTGGAGCCCCCCACATGACTGCTGCACCCGCCACGCCCTCCTCACCCCACGTGATGAACACCTACGGCCGCCTGCCTATCGCCCTGTCGCATGGCCAGGGCTGCCGCGTGTGGGACGTGAATGGCCGCGAGTACCTGGACGGCCTGGGCGGCATTGCCGTCAACACGCTGGGCCACAACCACCCCAAGCTGGTCGCCGCGCTGCAGGACCAGGTCACCAAGCTGATCCACACGTCCAACTACTACCATGTGCCCCTGCAGGAAGAGCTGGCCAGCCTGCTGGTCGAGCGCTCGGGCATGACGAATGTGTTCTTCTGCTCCACCGGGCTGGAAGCCAACGAAGCGGCGCTGAAGCTGGCGCGCAAATATGGCCACGACAAGGGTATTGAACGCCCTGAAATCGTGGTCTACGAAAAGGCCTTCCACGGCCGGTCCATCGCCACACTGAGCGCCACCGCAAACCCCAAGGTGCAGGCCGGTTTTGGCCCGCTGGTGGAAGGGTTTATCCGCGTAGGTATCAACAATGTCGAGCAACTCAAGGCCGCCACGGCCAACAACCCGAATGTGGTGGCCGTGTTCTTTGAAGCCATCCAGGGTGAAGGCGGCATCAACGCCATGCACATGGACTACCTGCGCGACGTGCGCAAACTGTGCGACGAGCGCGACTGGCTGCTGATGATTGACGAGGTGCAATGCGGCATGGGTCGCACCGGCAAATGGTTTGCCCACCAGTGGGCCGGCATCAAGCCCGACGTCATGCCACTGGCCAAGGGCCTGGGCTCCGGCGTGCCGGTCGGCGCGGTCGTGGTCGGCCCCAAGGCCGCCAATATCTTCGCGCCGGGCAACCACGGCAGCACCTTTGGCGGCAACCCGCTGGCCATGCGTGCCGGGGTCGAAACCATACGCATCATGGAAGAAGAGAACCTGCTGGCCAACGCCGCCACCGTTGGCGCCCACCTGAAAGCCGCCCTGGAAAAAGGACTGGCTGCCGAGCTGGCCAGCGGCGCAGTCAAGGAAATCCGCGGCAACGGCCTGATGCTGGGTATTGACCTGGCCAAACCCTGCGGCGTATTGACCCAACGCGCCGCGGACGCAGGTCTGTTAATCAGTGTCACCGCCGATACCGTGGTGCGCCTGGTGCCATCGCTGATACTGACCGTGGCCGAGGCCGACCAAATCGCGGCTATCCTGTGCCCCTTGATCACCGCATTGTTGAAAGAAACGCCATGAACCCGCTCAAAGGCATACCCAGCACGGTCCCCAAAGGTGCACCACCGGTGCGGCATTTCCTGCAGTTCACCGATTTCACGAACGAGGAAATCCACTATCTGCTGGACCGCGCAGCCTTCATCAAGCACAAGTTCAAGACCTTTGTACGCCACCACTCGTTGGTGGACCGCACACTGGCCATGATTTTCGAGAAGGCCTCCACCCGCACCCGTGTCAGTTTTGAGGCAGGCATGTACCAGTTGGGCGGCAGCGTGGTGCACCTGACCACCGGCGACAGCCAGTTGGGCCGCGCCGAGCCGATTGAAGACAGCGCCAAGGTCATCAGCCGCATGACGGATATCGTGATGATCCGCACCTTTGAGCAAACCAAGCTGGAAAGTTTTGCGGCGCACTCCAGAGTGCCGGTCATCAACGGCCTGACGAATGAGTTCCACCCCTGCCAGATCCTGGCCGACATCTTCACCTACATCGAGCACCGTGGCCTGATAGGCGGCAAGACCGTGGTCTGGGTCGGCGACGGCAACAACATGGCCAACACCTGGTTGCAGGCCGCCGCCATCCTGGGCTTCCACCTGCGTGTGAGCACCCCGCCGGGCTATGAGGTCGATGAGAAAGTGGCCGTTACCCCTCATGGAATGGGCGCAGGCAGCTATAAAACCTATAGCGACCCGGTAGAAGCCTGCCAAGGTGCCGACCTGATCACCACCGACGTGTGGACCAGCATGGGCTTTGAGGCCGAGAACGAAACCCGTCGCAAGGCCTTTGCCTCCTGGTGCGTGAACGCGGAAATGATGGCCGCCGCCAAAGCCGACGCGTTATTCATGCACTGCCTGCCCGCACACCGCGGCGAAGAGGTTGCCGCCGACGTCATTGACGGACCACAATCGGTCGTGTGGGACGAGGCGGAAAACAGAATGCATGTGCAAAAGGCACTCATGGAGTACCTTTTGCTGGGAAGACAAGAATGAAGTTCTTGGCTGACATGCGTTCTGTTTCGGCACAGGCTAACAACTGCCCGAAGGGCTTGTTACGCCGTAGCCAAAACCGCATGCACGTACAAAAGGCACTAATGGAATACCTGCTGTTGGGCCGACAAGATTAAGGCTGCGACTGGAGAAGGAGCATGAGGAAAAAACCGAATGATGACGAACCCAGAGTCTGGGTCACCGTCATCAAACTGGTGGTAGGGCTGACCGTCATCATCGGCGGTGTAGGCTTGGCGCTGTGGTACGCCAAAGACCTGGACAACGGCTACGCCAAACCCGGTAGTGAGAAGTGGGGCATTTCCAAAGACTCGCCGGTGCGCATGAAGAACTAAGAGGATAGAGCCCACGCTCCGCTGCGCGGGTCGCTGCCCCCCCCCCCCGAGGGGGCTAATTTTCCTTGGGGCGGCCCGGCGGAAAATTGCCTCCCCCACGTTAGCGTGTCGTGGCTCACATTGCTCTACTCGTTGCGGATTCCCTGCCGCGTTATCACGCCACCCAACACGGCTGCATCCTGGCGCATGCGGTTGGCCAGTCCTTCGGGTGATGACCCCACCACCTGCCAGCCCTGGGCAAACAGGCGCTGGCGCATCTCGGGGCTGCGTGTTATCTCGCTGAGCACAGCCGCCAGTGTGTTGACCGTGGCTTGCGGCAGCGCACGCGGTGCGGCCATCGCGTTCCACACCTCCAGATCAAAACCCTGGATGCCCAGTTCTGCCAGACTGGGCAGTTCCGGAACCAGCGTGCTGCGGCCGGCCGATGTGACGGCGATCGCCTTCAACCGGCCCGCACGCACCTGTGGCATCGCCAAGCCCGGCGGCAACAGCGCGAGGTGAATATGGCCGCCCAGCATGGCATTCACCACCTGCGGGTTGCCGGGGTATGGCACGTGCACCGGGCTTAGGCCCGTTTTTGCTTTGAGCAACTCCATGCCCAGATGCGCCACGGTGCCCTGGCCCGGCGTGCCGTAGTTCCAGGTGTCACCACCCTGCAGGCCCTGCTTGACGAAATCCTGGACCGAGCCCGCATAACTGGCAGGCACTGCCAACACTAACGGGGCCGTGGCGATCAGCGACACCGGTACCAAATCCTTGAACGGGTCGTACGGTGTTTTGGGGTTGAGCAGTTTGGCAATCGTCAGATTGCCATTGATCATCAGACCCACGGTGTGGCCGTCCGTCGCCTTGGCCACGATATCGGCCGCGATATTGCCGCTGGCACCGGGCCGGTTGTCGACCACCACCGGTTGCCCCAAGGCCCTGGCCAGCGGCTCGGCCAGCGCACGTGCGGTCAGGTCAGGGCTGGAGCCGCCGGGAAAGCCCACCACCAGACGAATCGGTTTGCTGGGCCATGGTGTAGGGGCAGCCTGCGTTTGCGCGCTGGCGGGTAGCCACGGCATCAGTCCGGCGGCAGCAGCCAGGCCACCCAGCGTCAGAAATTGACGTCGCATCTTCAGCATTTTTTCTTTCCCTATGTCTTTCCGGTTCCGGTTGCACCTTGGTACAACCAGGGCACATCCAGCAAGCGCTCGCCGAGCAATCGCATGGACAGGTCGCGCCCCCAGCGCACCAGGCCGGTGGCATGGAACACTTGGCCATTGCGGATGGAGCGGGCCTGCACCCGTGCGTTGCGCTGCCAGCGCTCCTGTGCGTAGTGTTGCAGCCGCTGCGCCATAGGCAACCCGGACTCCGCCAACACACGCTGCAGGCAAGCCGCGTCTTCTATCGCCATGCCGGCGCCCTGCGCCATATACGGCCGCATGGGGTGGGCGGCGTCACCCAGTAGAGCCACGCGGCCTTTGGCCTGCTCGTGCGCACCCGCCATGGGCGGACGGTCACACAACGCCCACAGGCGCCAGGTATTGATGGCGGCAATCAAGTCTTGCAGTGGAGCGAAAGTGCTGCCCATGGCGGCCTGCAAATCCCGCGCATGGGTCGCGTGGTCCCAATCCTGCACATCACCGTTAACCACGCCTTCGACAATAACCACCACGTTGAGGTAGTCCCCTCCGCGCACCGGGTACTGCACCACATGCAAACGCGGGCCTAGCCATGCGGTGACCTCCTGGCTGCGCAAAGCAGCGGGTAAGTCGGCCTGCGCAATCAGCGCCCGATAAGCCAGATGGCCAGTCACGCGTGGCGCCGCGTCGTTCAGCAACTGCTGGCGCACGCTGCTCCACAGACCATCGGCGCCAACCAGCGCCTGGCCCTGCATCTTCAAGCCGGCATCCGTGTTCGCCTGCACCAGGCTACCGGTATCCACAAAAGACGCCAGGCGCTGCCCCACGTGCAGTTCCGTGCTGCCCTGCTGCAGCACCGCAGTGAGCAGCATGCGGTGCAAATCGGCGCGGTGTATGGTGGCGTAGGGCGCGCCGTAGCGCGACAACGCGCGCTGGCCCAGGCGCAAACGCCCCGACTCCTGACCGTTGGCCGCCGAGCGCACCCGCAGCACATCCGGAAAAGCCGCCACCTGTTTCAGCGCTTGCTCCAGCCCCCAGTCCTGCAACACCCGCAGCACATTCGGTCCCATCTGAATGCCCGCCCCCACCTCGCCAAACGCAGCGGCGCGTTCCACCAGTTGCACCGCCCAGCCCGCACGCGAGCAGGCCAAGGCGGCGGCGAGACCACCAATGCCGCCACCGGCGATCAGAATTTGTTTGTCATCTTCCATCAGCCTATTGTCACGCAGCGAAGGCGGCGACCAAGCCACTGCTACCACTCAAACACACGACCTGTCCGGCTATAGTTCAAACCATCTACATCACCCAGACGCCACGAGAGAGTTATCCAATGCGCTTCGGAAAAACAATCCCTATTCTTCGCATCTTCGATGAGGCCAAGGCAAAAGATTTCTATATCGCGTTTCTTGGGTTCACCCTTGATTGGGAGCATCGCTTTGAGGCAAGCCTTCCCCTGTACATGCAGATATCCAAAGATGCTTGTGTCATCCATCTCTCCGAACACCACGGAGATTGCAGCCCCGGCGCCGCGATGCGAATTGAAACGGAAGCACTGGAGACCTTTCAAAAGCAACTCATTGAAAAGCAATACAAATATGCCCGCCCCGTAATACAAGAGACGCCGTGGGGAAGCAGGGATATGTCGATCACCGATCCCTTCGGCAACCGCTTGACTTTCACCAGTGCCATCAGCACATGACCATGCTGACCAACCTCGCCCTATTCCTCTGCATCGGCGCCGGCACCATAGGCGGCGTGTTCTTCGCCTTCTCGTCTTTTGTCATGAAGGCGCTTGCGCAGCTTCCGGCGAGCCAGGGCATTGCCGCCATGCAACGCATCAATGTCGTCGTGCTGAATCCAATGTTTCTGGGTGTGTTCATTGGCACCGCGCTGCTGGCATTGACCTGCGTGGTGCTGTCCTTTCTGCCGTGGAGCGCGCCACGGTCGCCGTTGCTGCTTGCGTCGGGCCTGCTGTATGTTGTTGGTTCGTTTCTCGTCGCCGTAGCGTTTAATGTTCCGCGCAATGACCGACTCGCAGGGTTTGACGCACAGTCCCCCGAGGCCGCTGCGTATTGGCCCACCTACGTCCTAGAGTGGACCCGCTGGAACCATGTGCGGACGGCTGCTTCGATTGCGTCTGCGGCATGCGTGGCGGGCGCGCTAGCGATCTAGCTGAATTGCGATTCAGCGGTAACCTGAAAATATTCAACCCCATGGCAATCATTGACCGCATTTCTTACGCTTTCCTGGGGCTGCTGTTCGGCGCACTGCTGGGCGTGGCCTGCTGGTGGCTTTACGGCTTGTCGTTCTCGCTCCATCACAGGGGGCCGGGCATCGATCCAATCCTGCACCATTGGGTCACACGGGTCGGCGGTGCCTTTGCGGTTCTGGGTTTCCTGTTTCGTGAACGCGTCGGGGATTTCATCGGTAACACCATCAGCGCCATTTTTCACTTTGAATCCCATAGTGCGCGGGGATCAACCGCAAGTGCCTTTGTTGGATTGGTCTTGTTGGCCATCGTCATCGCCGCGGCGTGGTTTACAGTTCCAGCTTGACACTGTTCGCAGATCGGGCCAGTCGTGCCGATCTGATTTCACCCAATCCAAACCATGTTCCATCTCATCGTCACCGTACAAGCCAAGACCCGCGCAGATGTAGCACCGGTTGCGTCCGCCCTGGCCCGCATGCGCCCCGTGTGCCTGGCAGAGCCGGGCTGCATCTCTTGGGAAGCCTATCAATCACAAGAGAACCCCGGCCAGTTTGTGCTGGTGGAGCATTGGCAAACGCGCCAGCACTGGGAAGCACATGACACGTTGTCCGCCATACAGGACATCTACATCCCGGAAATCCTGCCGCGCGTTACCCGTGAAATACATCCGTCCACGCCCCTTGGCCACCCGCAGCAAGATACAGCTGCGTAAACACCATGCTTTCACCTGAAGTCCACGCCGCCATGGAACGCAGCGTTCTTTGCTGGCTCGCCACGGTTAACGAAGCGGGGCAACCCAACGTCTCGCCCAAGGAGATCTTTGCGCCTTTTGACGCCGAACACCTGGTCATCGCCAACATTGCCTCGCCCACCAGTGTGCGCAACCTGCGGTCCAACCCCAGTGTGTGTGTCAGCTTCGTCGACATCTTTGTGCAAAAGGGTTTCAAGATTGTCGGCACGGCCCAGAACGTTCCGCACAATGCGACGGACTATGCGCATTGGGTTCGTCCCTTGCAAGCCAAGGCAGGGCCACGTTTTTCCATCCACAGTGTCATGGTGGTCAAGGTCCAATCCATCGAACCGATTCTCGCCCCCAGTTATCGGCTGTATCCGGCAGAAACAACCGAACAGTCGCAGATAGAGTCTGCCATGCGTACCTACGGGGTTCGGCCCGCGCCTTGAAAGCGCGGCCACTTGCGTTGCAAGGAAAAGGCAAGGTGCGGCCATCACCCTCCCCTATACTCCCGACCCTCACAGCAACCGGAGCGGACCAACGATGGTCACCAACACAACACAAGCAACCAACAAGGCGCAGGCGTGACGGTACGACGCCGATCAAGCCAGGCCAGTGTGGGCCTGCTCGTGTTGGGATTGCATCTTGCGGGTGTGTTGGCATGGTGGACTGCGGAGCAGCACGGCCTGCGGACAGTTCACAGCGACACGCGACTCCCAGCCATCACCGTATGGTTGCCCGCGCTTGCGACACCTCACACCCAACAGACTGAGCTGGCAAAACGCAAGCAACGGGTCGCGGCGCCGGGCGAGTCCGCTCAACGCGACAGCGGTGCGTCGGAATCCAAGCGCCCCGCTGACGCACCGCCCGCACCCGCCAGCGGCAGTGGTATCTACCTGCCGGCCGAGACGCCGGGATCGGCCGAAGCGCAAACAACGACCCCGACTGCGCCAGCACTGAATCTGAACCTGTCGCGCAAGTCCATCACATCGGTGGCGCCGCCCAGTTTTGCGGAACAGTCCCCGTTCCGCGGGCGCTTGCCGGCCACCGTGGAGCGGCAAATTGCGACTGCCGCCGCGGAAACGGGTCCGTGGACGGAAGAGCGTATTGACAACGACCATATTCGTTTTCGCCGGGGCAACACCTGCGTCACGCTGCAGCGCCCACGGATGGCCAGCATAGACCCGTTCGACCCGGCGATGGCGCGCATTCCCTGGCGCACCAGCGGTGCGGAAACCTGCCAATGACTTGCGGTGACTGTGCCCGGGTGTTTGCCACTTTTAGAATGTCAGCCATGAAGATACGCCAGACCACTTTTCCCGCCGACAGCGCCCGCTTGAAAGAGACCATTCGCGAGTACATCACCTGGCTGGACATGGACCTGTCCTACCGCGGCTTTGACCAGGAGATGGCGGCGTTTGACGATCTCTTCACGCTACCCAGTGGCCTGTTCCTGGTGGCGGAGCAAGAAGGGGGCGAGATAGCGGGATGCATAGGCCTGCTGCGACATGACAGTGCCACGGCCGAAGTCAAACGTCTCTACGTCCGCCCGGCATTTCGCGGCCTTCAGCTGGGCGAGCAACTCGTCAACGCGTTGACCGCGCGAGCCTCTCAACTAGGCTATGTCCGCCTGGTGCTCGATGCCGTTCCACAGACGGTGGTGGCACAGAAGCTGTACCACGCCATAGGCTTTCAGGAAACGGCGCCGTATTACGCCAACCCGGTTCCAGGCACGCGATTTTTTGCGCTGGACTTGACCACACACACGCGCAAGGCACTGGTTTAAACAACTTCATTGCTACACTATTCATAGCGAAACAGGCATACTTTACGAGGGCTACAGGCCAGTTTTTCTCACAAGATTTTTTATAAACCCCAAAACGGGTATAAATCAAGCCAACGGAACCGGCATAGGCATCTACAACGAGCCCGGCGCGTTTTGCTGGGGGCAGCTCAATTCGTCGAACACGGCAGCGGCCGCTTCGCCGTATTTACCGACCTGCAAGGCGCCTTTTTTGCGATTTATCAAGCTTGCGTGTTAGCGGGCAACTGCTGCAGCCTGTCGGCGTGAACTGAGGCGGCCTCGGCGGCCTGCGATCCGGCGGCTCTCAACAACACTGGCCAGTCAGGGACGCCATGCGGGTCGGCGACGCCGGTCGCATCCTCCCCGTCCATATGGGCCTCTTCCATCTGCGCGGCCAGGTCTGCCAGCGGTTGCGCGCCGACGGTCGCCGCCACGCCTTTCAAGGAGTGCAACGCGGCGAGCAGCGCCTGGCGGTCGCTCTGCGGCGGTGCGGCCAGCACCGCGGCCTGCTCCGTCAGTTCCGTAGCCCGAACCGCAAAGGCGCGCAGCACGTGTACATAAACGTCCGTATTGCCGCCCAATCGCGCCAGCGCTGCATCGGCATCTATCGCAGATGGTGCCAACGCTCCGCCCAGTGCAGGCGCGGTCACCCGAGCGACCGATTGCGCGGGCTCGGCCGTGCTGCGTCCCATACAGCGCAAGATCACGGCTATCAGGTGCGTCAGATCAAAGGGCTTGGCAACGTGGTCGTTCATGCCCGCCTCCAGCGCCGCGTTGCGGTCCGTGCCCATGGCGTTGGCGGTCATGGCAATGATGGGCAAGTCATGCAAGCCCAGCCGGTTGCGGATCTCCCGCGTGGCGGTATAACCATCCATCTGCGGCATCTGGATATCCATTAAAACCACATCAAATGCGACGGACCCCGCATCGGTGATCGCCGCGATGGCGGCCAAGCCGGTGTCAGCAATGGTGACGGTTGCGCCTTCGCTTTGGAGCAATTCGCGCGCAACCTGCTGGTTGGTCGGATTGTCTTCAGCCACCAACACGCGCATGCCAGCCAGGCGCAGGCTGCGCACGGGCTGCACCCGTTGGGGCATAACCGCCCGGCTCTGCCCGGCCCGCGCATCGGCGACCGCGTCGTACAGCAGGGATGCAGTCACCGGCTTGACCAGGAAGCCGTCCAGCACCGCCGGGAACTCCGCCTGGCGCTGCGCCAACAACTCCCGGCCGTAGGCGGTGACCATGACGATCAGTGGCATCTGGCCATCGGGGTACAACGAGCGGATGTGCAGGCTGGTATCCCAGCCGTCCATGTCCGGCATGCGCCAATCGATCAGCACCACGTCTATCCTTCGGCGCGCCCGTTTGTAGGCTTCCAGCACGCCCAATGCCTCGGCGCCACTGCCGGCCAGGTCGACATGCCAGCCAAAACTTGCCAACAGCCCGTGCATCACTTCGCGCGCGCTGGCGTTGTCATCCACCGCCAGCACACGCAAGCCGTTCAATTTCATGCGCTCGATTTGCACGGGCTCGGCCGGGCTGTCCCAGGGCTCGAAGGGTATGGTGAAGTGGAAGCTGCTACCGACACCCAGTGTGCTGTCCACCCCCAGTTCACCGCCCATCAGGCGCACCAGCCGCTGGCTGATGGCCAGGCCAAGGCCGGTGCCGCCAAAGCGGCGCGTGGTGGATGCTTCGGCCTGCGAAAAGCCTTCAAAAATGCTGCCCAACTGGTCTTGCCCGATACCGATGCCACTGTCTCGCACCGCCACGCACATGTGCGGCACGCCATCCCGCCCGGGCGGGCACACGCGCACCGACAGCACCACTTCGCCATGCGCGGTGAATTTGAGTGCATTGCCGGCAAGGTTGATCAGCACCTGCTGCAGGCGTAGCGCGTCACCGACGATCCAGTCGGGGAGCACCGGATCAATGTCAAACAACACTTCGACATCCTTCTTGCCGACACTGGCCGACAGGATCACACCAATGTTGCGCAGCAGCTTGTCGATTTCAAACGGGTGCGGGTCCAGCGTCATCTTGCCGGCCTCGACCTTGGAGAAATCGAGGATATCGTTGAGGATGCCCAGCAGGGTCTTGGCCGCCGCTTCGGTCTTGTCCAGGTAGTCCAGTTGGCGCTGGTCCAGCTGGGTCTGGTGCACCAGTTGCAACATGCCCAGGATGGCGTTCATGGGTGTGCGGATTTCGTGGCTCATGTTCGCCAGGAAATCCGATTTGGCGCGGCTGGCACTTTCGGCCTGCTGCTTGGCCGCCAGCAGATCGGCCTCGGCCTGTTTGCGCTCCGCGATGCTGTGCAGGAAGGCGGTGAAACGGTAATCGTCACCATCCTTGAGGGCGCTGATCGTGATTTCGACCATGAAACTGTCACCGTTGCGGTGCAGCGCCGCCAGCTCTATACGCTTGCCCAGAACCGGGCCTTCTCCGACCTGCATGAACCGGGCCATGCCACGGCGGTGCGCCTCGCGTGAGGCTTCCGGAATGATCAGATCGGCGAGGTCCCTGCCAATCGCCTCGGCCTGGGTCCAGCCAAAGGTCTGCTCGGCTTCGTTATTCCAATCGTGGACCACACCGTGCCGGTCCATCTCAATGAAGGCCTCGTGTGAACTCTGCAGAATAGCTGTCGTGCGCTGTTGCTCGCCGACCAGCTTGCGCGCCAGCGGCTGTATCTGTGAGCGCAACAAGAGTGTGCCCCCGCCGATCAGCAACACCAGCAAGACTACAAAACCATTGAGGCGCTGGCGAATGGGCGCAAACAGGTCGACCGAATCGGTTTTGAACACCATGCCAAGGCCCGAGTCGCCCAACGGGGCATAACCGGCAAACACGGCAAGTCCTCGCAAGTCCTTCACGAAGAGCACCCCCTTCTGGCCCAGCAGCGCCCGCGCAATGGCCAGGTAGGGCTTGCCGTCCTTGTACATGGGAATGTGCAAATTGACCTTGTAGAACCGGCTGGGAAAACATACCGCATCATCCTGCTCGCGGCCGCACATCAGGATGTCAGTGGACGCGCTTTCACCGTCGGCGTTGCGCAGCATCGCGGTCATCTCTGTCAGCCGCTGCTCGGCCACGACGCTGCCCACGGGCTTGCCATCGCGCACCATGGCGTTCGTGGTGCGCAGCACAAAACCGTCTTGCCACAACAAAGCGGCGTCCTGCCCGCGCCCCCGCACACGCACCTGCATCTGTGCCGGGCCATCCACCATGTCTCCGACTACCACTACCGGCTGGCCCTGCGCGTTGAATATGCGCATGCCCGAAATGCCCGATGACAAAAAGCTCTGGCCCACCTCGCGGGCCTGGTTGACGGCATCGGCATCTTGCGGGTGGCTGCCCAGCCGGGCCAGATGCTTTTGCAGTCCCGGACGCTCGGCAATGGTCCGTCCCAGGCCGATACGCTGGTCCAGCATCGATTGAAACGCGGCCGCGCTGTTGACCGTGGTGCGCAGCAAGGAAGCCGACATGGACTCCTCGAACCCTTGCTTGAGGACGGCAAACCCGCCCAAGCCGGCGCAGACCACCACGATGCTCAGCACCACGATCGCCGTGCGGACAATGCGCAGGTCCGGGCTTTCGGCGTGTTTTGCGTGGCGGTATTGCGCCTGCAATTGCAGCCACAAACCCATGCCCAACAGGGTCATGCCCAGCGCGGTCGGCGCCGCCATGCGGTGGTAGGCGGCTACCTGGTAGAGCCCCTCCAGGTTCAGGCCATAACTCAGCAGCGCCGTCACCCCGACCAACAGGGTGGTGAAAACCAGAGCATCCGCCCAGCGCCGGCTGGACAGGCCGGCCCTGTCACGCCCCAGGACCAGGAAAGCCGCGCCGGCCAGCATAAAGCCCAGGCAGGTACTCGGCGCCGCGCGCCCGGGATGTGTATTGCCATCGCCGACGGACTGGTGCAGCGCAGCCCAGTCGATACCGAGCGAGATGCCAAAGCCCTGCTCGGCCAGCATGGCGCCCGACACGGCGATCACCAGCCAAGCGCCTATCACACGCCCCCGCAGCGACCGAGCAGAGGGTGGGGACGCGGACGTCGACACGGGCCACAAGCACCAGGCGCTGGCAAGGAACAGCAGGGCCGTGTTCAACGTCATGGCCGTCGAATCGGGCAGGATGCGCACCATGGATTCCATGCCCAAGGCCCAACCCGACATGACAACCAGTGCCAAGCTGCCGATCAAAATCGCGACCATCTGCCGGATGCGAAAGGCAGTGACTGGCATGGTGTGGCCTTTCGTAGAAACGATGTCCAACGGGGCTGGACCCAAACATTGTAGTCACGGCCCCCTGCCGCGTGTACCCGATTGAGGCCAGCCGCAAGGCAAGCCCACGCTGGTGGTTCACACAACGATAGCTACTGTTTTTATAGCGCGATAGGCCTATTGCACGAGGGCTACAGGCCGATTTTATATAAGTGCTCAATGAAAACGTCCAGAACAAACGCAAGCAAGGCGCCTTTTCTGCGATTTACAAGGCTTGACACAGCGCCACAATCGACGGATCGTGATTCCCCCTTAACCAAGACCCTGCCATGCAACACCCTTTTGTCTATGCACTCATCGCGGCCGCGTCATTAGGCATGGTGCCCCTGACCACACTGGCGGCCCCGCCCAAGGTCGACCTGACCATTGAGTTGCGCCAGGTCAAGGAGGGGCAGGAAGACCAGGTCAGCCCACAGGCTGGCAGCGGCGGCGCTTACACCGTGGGCACCGCCAACCGCGCGGTCGACTTTGTGCCGCAGCAGGTGCGGGTGCGCAATGGCGAGAAGGCCAGCCTACAGATCAACCAGTCCATGCCCATGCAGTGGGTGCAAAAAATCGAATCACAAAGCGCCACGCTCAGTGCCGCCGGCACGTCGGCCAGCAACACGTCCGGCGGTGTCACGCAAGCGGTGACCTGGATGGAGTCCGGGCAAAGCCTGACCGTCACACCCCACTGGCCGGGCGGCAAACAGGCCGTCAAGATCGAGATTGAAGTGCAATCCTCGGCCGTCGATGATCGCACCAGTTCCGACCTGCCGGCCACATCACGCCAGCGCTATACCACCACGGTCAGCGCCCCACTGTACCAATGGGTCACGATTGCCAGCAGTGGCAACACGGCCAAGTCCGGTAGCTATAGCAGCGGCGGCAGCAGCGAGGGCAAACGCCTGACGCAGATACGGGTTTTAAGCGATGGCAAGGGTGTGCGTTAGGAACGCTATCGACGTTCCTCCAACTCACGACATAAATTTTTCCGTTCGCCCTGAGCTTGTCGAAGGGCTCCAAGGCTTCGACAAGCTCAGCCCGAACGGTCGGGAAGTACGCAACCATCAAGAATTAGAGACACAGCGCACGCAGCGCGGGCAGGTCCAAGATTTCGACCTCGCCGCGCTGCACACGAATGATGTTGCGCTCCTTGAGATCGTTCAACACCTGGTTGGTGGTCTGGCGCGACACACCAATCATCAAGGCCAATTGCTCCTGCGTGATGGCCAGTGTGCGGCGTGAGCTGCCCTCGTCGGTGCCCTGGCCATAACCCTGCGCCATCTGCACCAGGCGGCGCACGATGCGCACCGATGCGCTCAGCACCGCCTGTTCCTCCATGTTGATGAAGGCCATGCGCAACTTGTCCGCCATCAGCAAGGCCAGGTCGCGCCAGTGCTCCGGGTGCGAGGCCAGCCAATTGCGCAGAGCTTCATGCGGCACCTGCAGCAAGGTACTGGGTTCCGCGGCGTGGGCGTCGTGGGTACGCTCCGAGCCGTCAAACACCGAAATCTCGGCAAACCAGGTGGGGGGGGTCAGCAGTATCAACAGCGCCTCGCGTATGTCATTGCGCGCGTCTATCAGCCCCGACACGCGTATGGTCCCGCGCACCAGCGCGTACAAGCCACAGGGCGGTCCGCCACGCAAGAACAACGCATCGCCGGTTTGCAGGGTACGCACGTTGGCCATGCCCAGCAAGGCGCCCGCAAACACCTCTGGCAACTGGGCGAACCAGCGGCCAGACTGCAAGGTTGGCAGGTAGCGGGCAATCTCGGCGGACATCAGGGTATGCACTAGTCTTGCGTTTCACCGCCGGGCCGCCCCAAGGTGAAACACGGCCCCCTTGGGGGGCAGTGAACCACACGCAGTGGGAGAACGTGGGGGCGATGTTTTGGGGTTGTGTCGGAAAGTTGACAGACATCAAGTATGCAACGGCCGGATGATGGCGTCATTGTCAATTCACAACCCGAACCGACCACCATGAAAACCCTGACCGACCATTTAACCCAGTACGCCGCGTACCACCAGGACGGGCGCAATGTTGTCACCCATTTCGGTGGCATTCCCATGATTGTGGTGGCCGTGGCCACGCTGCTGTCCCGCCCCGTGTGGATGGTGGGTGACCTGCCACTCAGCCTGGCCGCAGTCGCCAGCCTGCTCAGTTGCCTGTTCTATTTCCGCCTGGACCTGCGCTTTGGTGTTGTCATGGCGCTGCTGATGGCCGCGTCGCTGGCGGCCGGGCACTGGTTTGCCGCCCAAAGCACCGCCATCTGGCTGGGCGCCGGTGTAGGTCTGTTTGTGGTGGGCTGGGCGCTGCAGTTTTTGGGGCACTACTACGAAGGCAGGAAACCGGCCTTTGTCGATGACCTGTCTGGCTTGGTCGTCGGCCCGCTGTTCCTGGTGGCCGAAGCGGCCTTCCACCTGCATCTGCGCATGGAAATCAAGGCCGCGATTGACGCGCGCCTGGGCACGCAGCAGAAGTCGCATAACAACCATAACAAGACTGCCGCAGCATGAACATCACCGCAATGCTGCCAACGCTGTTGTTACTGGCGTTGGCGCTGGTGATGTTTGGCCTGGGTTTGTCGCTGTCGGTGGATGACTTCAAACGGCTGCGTGAGCATCCCCGTTCGGTACTGCTGGCGCTGGTCTTGCAGACCGTGGTGCTGCCGGGCGTGGCCTACCTGCTGATTGTTGTGTTCGGCATGGAACCGGTGTATGCCGTGGGCCTGATGCTGCTGGCCGCATCACCCGGCGGTGTATCCGCCAATTTGTTCAGCCATTTGTTTGGCGGCAATGTGGCGATGAATATCTCGCTGACGGCCGTCAACACCGTGTTATCGATTGCCACATTGCCACTGATTGCCAACTGGGCGATTGCGACCTTTGTGCAGTCCGGCCAGGTGGTGCCGCTGCAGTATGGCAAGGTGCTGGAGGTGGTGGGCGTGATCCTGCTGCCCGTCATCATCGGCATGGCGGTGCGCGCCAAGGCGCCCGGTTTCAGCGAACGCATGGGATCACCCATGAAGGTCTTCAGTGCACTGGTACTGGCCGGTTTTGCTCTGCTGGCCATCGTCAAGGAGTGGAGCGCGCTGACCGCGTCTTTCGCCTCGCTGGGGCCTCTGGTGCTGGCCTTCAACCTGGTCAGCCTGCTGCTGGGTTATTACCTGTCGCGCTGGGCCGGGCTGAAAAAATCGATGGCCACGGCCATCAGTTTCGAGATCGGCATCCACAACTCGACGCTGGCGATTTATGTGGCCCTGTCGGTGCTGGGCAATCTGCAACTGGCTCTGCCGGCCGCGCTGTATTCAGTCAGCATGTACCTGACGGCCACGCTATTTGGTCTGCTGGTGCTGCGGCATAAGGCCGCACCGGTAGGTGCACCCGCATGAACACGCCACACTTTACGACAGGCCTTGGGCGTGCGACGCCTACCGTCGCGCGCCGGTCTGCTGCAAGCGTCATGCTGGCGCTGGCCTTGGCGCAATTGCCGAGCGCCGCGCTGGCCCAGGCCAACGCCCAAGCCAGCACGGTCATCAGTGCCGCGGTCCACACGCCGGCTGTGACCGCGGTCGAGGGCATAAGCTTTGAGCGTGAAATCGCATTGGCCGGCAGCACACTCAAGCTCAACGGTGCGGGCATCCGGTCCAAGTTTGTTTTCAAGGTCTATGCAGCGGGCCTGTATTTGCCGGCCACGGCCAAGACGTCTACCGATGTCTACGTGTCCAAGGGACCCAAACGCCTGAAGGTCGTTTTTTTGCGCGACACCGACTCGTCCAGCCTGGGCAAAACCATGTCCGAGGTCATGAGCGACAACCTGCCGCGTGAGCAGTTTGGCAAATGCATTCCGGGCCTGATCAAGCTGGGCGAAGTGTTTGCCAACAAACGCAAGATGGTCACCGGTGAAGGCTTCACGATGGACGAGGTACCCGGCGAAGGCACGGTGGTCAACATCAACGGCCAACAGGTTGCCAAAATTGCCGAGCCCGAGTTTTTTACCTGCCTGATGTACAACTACTTTGGCGACAAGCCGGCCGATCCGAAGCTGAAAATGGCGCTGTTGGGCGGGCAGTAAGGACACCCACCGCAGGACCAGCTCAGGGAGCCGGTCTTCGGAGCGGCTGGCGCGGCTCAGCCATTGTCACCCTGGCGATACCGGCCGGTGCTTGCAGTCACCTGCGTTATAGACACTGCTTGTCTTCGCGTGCGTAAATGTGTTATCCGCCACTTTGCGCCATGAGGACTCCATGCAAGACACAACAACCGACACCACGACCCACCACCGCATCTGCCCCCTGTGCGAGGCCTGTTGCGGCCTGGAAATCAAGGTCAAGGACAGCAAGGTCATCAGCATCCGCGGGCATGACGCCGACGTTTTCAGCGCCGGCTATATCTGCCCCAAGGGCGTGGCGCTGAAAGATCTGCACGAAGACCCGGACCGCCTGCGCACACCCTTGATCAAGCGCAACGGCGTGTTTGAACAGGCCAGCTGGGAAGAAGCCTTCGCCGAGATCGAACGCCGCCTGCCCCCGCTGATAGCGGCGCACGGGCGCAATACCACCGGCATCGTCGTCGGCAACCCCTCCGCCCACAAGATCGGCCTGCTGACCTACTTTGGCAAGCTGGCGCGCGCGCTGGGCACAAAAAATGTGTTCTCCGCATCGACGCTGGACCAAATGCCCAAGCAGCTCTCCAGCGGGCTGATGTTTGGCCACTGGTTGTCCGTCGCCCTGCCCGACATCAGCCGCACCGATTACCTGCTGGTGCTGGGCGCCAACCCGCTGGTCAGCAATGGCAGCATGTGGACCGTGCCCGATTTCAAGGGCAAGGCCAAGGCGCTGCAGGCCCGTGGTGGCAAGCTGGTCGTGGTGGACCCGCGCAAGACCGAGACCGCCTCCGTGGCCGACGCCCACCATTTCATACGCCCCAACTCCGACGTGTTTTTGCTGGCCGCCATGGTCCACACGCTGTTTGCCGAAGGCCTGGTCAAGCTCGGCAACGTGGCCGAATGGGTCAGCGGCGTAGACGCGGTCCAGCAGGCCACAACACCCTTCACACCCGAGGCCGCCGCTCCCCGCTGCGGCATCAGCGCCGACACCATTCGTGCACTAACCCGCGAGCTGGCTGCCGCCCCGCGCGCCGCCGTGTATGCCCGCATCGGCACCTGCACACAAGAGTACGGCACGCTGGCCAGTTGGCTGGTGGACGTGCTGAACACGCTGACCGGCAATCTGGACAAGGAAGGCGGTGTGTTGTTCGCCAAGTCCGCCGCGTTTGCGTCCAACACCGCGGGCAAGCCGGGCATGGGCAAAGGCGTCAGCACCGGACGCCACCACGCACGTGTCAGCGGCGCACCCGAGGTGTATGGCGAACTGCCCATGACCTGCATGGCCGAAGAAATTGAAACCCCGGGCGAAGGCCAGATCCGCGCGCTGTTCACCGTGGCCACCAACCCCGTGTTATCCAGCCCCAACGGCCCGCGCCTGTCCAAAGCGCTGGACACGCTGGACTTCATGGTCAGCATGGACATCTACCTCAACGAGACCACGCGCCATGCGGACGTGATCCTGCCCGGCGTGTCGCCGCTGGAAGATTTTCATTACGACGTGGCCTTTCCCCAACTCTCCTGGCGCAACCACGCGCGTTACAGCCCACCCGTGCTGCAGGCCCCGGCCGGCCAGCCCGCGGAATGGCAGACGTTGCTCAAGCTGGCCGCCATCGTCCAGGGCAAAGGTGCGGACACGGACGCAAACACGCTGGACGACGCCCAATTTGCCGAAGACGCCGGGCGCCTGTTTGGCGAACACGCCGCTGCCGTCATAGAAGCGACTAAGGGATTAAAAGGCCCGCAGCGCACGCTGGAAGTCGCTTTGCGCAGCGGCCCCTATGGCGACCAATGGGGACGCAAGCCGGATGGTTTGACGCTGGCCAAGGTGCAGGCATCCAACCCCACCGGCGGTATTGATCTGGGCGCATTGCAACCCCGCATCCCCGAAATGCTGCGCACGCCCAGCGGCAAGGTGGAGTTGGCTCCACCCTCTTTGCTACAAGATTTGCAGCGCGCTGTGCAGGATGTACGGGGGCCAGCGCCCGATTTGGTCATCATCGGCCGGCGCGACGTGCGCACCAACAACAGCTGGATGCACAACCT
>JAZKIR010000108.1:0-40326 GCA_040384785.1 Pseudomonadota bacterium | reverse complement strand
AGGCCTGTGTTTACGGTGCGCGCATGTCGGGCGCAACTGTTCAGGTGTTTGATGCGGAGACTGGGCTGTTCCAGAACTGGCACCGGGAGTACAACGCGCGATTGGGGCGCTACATCCAGTCTGATCCGATTGGCCTGCGTGGGGGCATCAATACGTATAGCTATGTTGATGGAAATCCGCTGAGTCGGATTGATCCAGATGGGAGATTGGTTTTTATCCCCCCTATTGTGTGGTATGGCCTGGGGGGTGCTACCCTACTTTGGTTGGCCTGGCAGTCAAGGCCGGTTCCATCGCCTGACTGGACAAGGCCAAGTCCAAATTTACCAACCTGGACTTTGCCGGAGTGGTGCGATCCTTGGATGGCTTCGGATGGCTCAAACGGATCAAATGGGTCAAATGGATCAAGCGGATCAAGCGGATCAAGCGGATCAAGCCGGTCCAAGGGGGCAGACGGGTCCAAGGGGGCAGACGGGTCCAAAGGGGCAAACAGTGGTGACAAAGATGCAAGTACGCCGACGGGTCAGCGCGGATCACCGATTGACGTACCGAAGGGCACAAATGACCCGACGACCATTGATGGCCGCGAATTCGGTGGACATTCCCTCGATCAGATGCAGGGCAGAGGAGTTCCGCCGTCAGCCGTAAACGACGCGATTAACAATGGATCCTCTAAGCCGGACAAGCAGTATCCTGACTCCCGAACTGAGCACACAAGCCAAGACGGCCGCGTTCGCGTCATCACGGATAATGGTAACGGCAGAGTCATCACGGTGTGGTCAAAATAGAAGGCTCTTGGCATGGACGAATTCGTCGAACGACAGATTACGCAATTAAGATTTCAAATCACTGACTATCGGGAGGGGGGGCTAAGTCTCGGCAGCCTAATTGGGAGGATCGAGGCATTGGCTCGAGGAATAGGCATCTCTTTTTGGGAAGACGGTGTCTCTCCAATTGCCTATGAGCTTGAGTTAATCAACAGTGAATTGATCGACAAGAAGCGAGAGGCGTCGACGGATGAGCGCCAAGACATTGAGCGGTTGCTTCTAGCGCTTGAGACACTGGTTTCGGACGCGAGGTAGATGGGGCAGGCAGTGGAGAGGCATGGTTGCGCGTGTTTGTTGCTGGTCGATTATTGCGCGTGGAAAGCCACTTGAACTAGCCTGCCACACGTCATAGGCGCTTTGTTCTGCCAGCCATATGCGGGCATCACCTCCACGCTCCACGCCTAGCCATGCCTCTATGCGCAGGGCCATATCAGGCGAAATGGCAGCGCGGCCGTTCAGCATGCGTGACAACGCGACACGCGACACGCCTAGCTGTTCAGCAGCCTCGGTCACACCCAGCCCCAATGCAGGCTGCACATCATCATGCAGCGTCAAGCCGGGATGTGGTGGGTTAAACATGCGGGCCATCGCGTCACTCCTAGTGGTAATCCATTTAATCAACCATCACAGCGTCTGTGCCGTCGAAAGTGAATGTCATTCGCCAGTTACCGTTGACTGATACGGCCCAATGGCTCTTCAAATCGTCTGATACGGATGCAAGCCCCAGCCCGGAACGTTCATATCCCGGTCACAGGTAGCCACGTCCAGACGTGCCAGCAAACGGCCCAGCTTGGAGGCATGGTCATGCCGGATGCCTGCTTTTGTGCCACGCTCAAAGAACGCTTGCAGTCCCTTATGTCAGAATGACTTAATCATGTTTGATTGAATCTTGTAGCGTTACGCTTTGCAAATCAACCAGTCACCATCCGCAAAGCGCCTGGCGCAGCTTTGGCATCAAACACAATCCTCGCCTGTTCCATAATCCATGCCTCAATTTTTTCGTGGTGAACCCGCAGCAACTCCAGCGGGCGCACCGTGTAATGCTTTTCAGCCGTGGCGCTGGGCTTGTGGCCCTGAATCTGCGCTACCACGCCCACCGGCACTTCCAGCCACTCGGTCAGACTCTTGAATGACCGGCGCAGGCCGTGTAGGGTCAACCCTTCTAGGCCAGCAGCTTTGCATGCGCGGGTGTGCGGGTTGTTGGGCTCGGTCAAGCAACCGGTGGCGCTGGTGGGGCTAGAAAATACCCAGGGGTTGGCAATCTGCCTGCCGGTTTTGGGGTCTGTCATGGTGCGGCGGGGCAGGGCGGTCAGCAGGTGCAGCATGTAGGGCGTTGCCGGGATTTCACGGATGCCTTCCACTTTGTCCCGAATGCTGATGCCCTTCCACTGCGTGTTTACATCCTGCCAGCGCAACGCCAGCACTTCGCCGGGCCTGGCACCGGTCAGCAGCATCATTTGAATGCAGGCGGCAATGACCGGGTTTTGAAGCTGTTGCACGGCGGAAAACCACACGGCCAACTGCTCGCGCTGCAGTACATCGGACTTGGTGCCGGGCTTGCCCAAGGCTTCGCGGGCCTTTTTCGTCTTGGCCGGATTTTTGGCCGGTAGCAGGGCGGCATAGGCGGGTTGTTCCGCGCACCAAGTCAGAAACACGGTTAGCAGCCGCCACGCAAGGCGGGCAGACGACGGGCGGGTCAAGCCTTCTTTAGCGGCCCATGCCTCAATCGTCGGTTGGTCAAGATCACGCAAAGCCAGCGGCATCAAAGCAGCCAAAGGCCCCGGCTGGGTCAGCTTCTTGCCACCACCACGGCGACCGGACGGCAAGCCCCCGGCCTTGGCCTTGTCGATATGGTCACGGTAATGCAGGTCACCCCACTGCGGGCGGCGCTCGGCAATGTACGTGGCCCACACTTCGCCCACGGTGAGCGCCGCCAGCTTGTTGGCCTCCACCTGGGCGACGGCGTTGGCTTCCCGCTCGGCCTGCTGCGCCAGCGCGTCACGTTTCAGGTCGCGGGGGTCTTTGCCATCGTCGATCAGGCGTTGCAGGGCGCGCGCCTTGTCGCGGGCCTGCTCAATGCTCCACGCGCCGGGGTTGCCGATGGTCAGGCGCAGGTCTTTGCCCTGGTACACGCTCTGGAACACATAGGCCGGTTTTCCGGCGGGCGTAGTGCGCAGCCCCAGCCCGACGGCAGTTGCGTCCCAAAGAAAGGCTTGCCGCTTATCATCGGGACACTTAAAGCTCGAAACCCGTCCAGCCGTGAAAACTAGTTTTGCCATGCTGATCTTCCAAAAGTCTTACATCGCCCAGGATGTAAGGGCGGATGTAAGACTATTTACCGAATATTGACCTATCCCAATCAACACTTAACTGGTTTTTAAAACAGCATGAACTTTCGTAAGCCGTTGATTAATATAGATTGTGCCACGTCAATCAACATTGGCAAATGCAATAGAGTCAGGATTGTGATTCCTGTTGTCGTGGGTTCGAGCCCCATCAGCCACCCCAACTGATACATGAAAAGCCTGCTATTGATTCAATAGCAGGCTTTTTTATTGTGCCTACGCTGTCACACTTCAGCGTGGACGTGCTGGGTTCGGTCTATGGGTCCTGCGACGCTTGGTGTTCTTCGGCTGGTTTGCAGACTAAGGATGGAGTTCCATGAAGACTATTCTGATCACAGGGGCAAACCGCGGCATTGGCCTTGAGCACGCGCGTGTTTTCGCTGCCCGCGGCTACCGGGTGTTTGCCACCGCGCGGGATACGGACCAAGCACATGATCTGCAGGTGTTGGCGGCAACACACCGTGGACATATTACGGTGCTGGCCTACGACGCGGCGGACCCTGAGGCCGCAACCCGGGTGTGTGCCGCAGTGGGTGATACGCCACTGGACCTGGTATTGGCCAACGCCGGCGCCATGGGTGGCAAGGAACAGTCATTTGGTTCTGTCGATGGGGAAGACCTCATGCAACTGGTGCGCATCAATGCTCTGGCGCCCCTGAAGCTGGTCGAGGCCCTGGCCGACAACGTGGCGCGGTCCAATAGGAAATTGCTTGCATTCCAATCCAGCCAGATGGGGTCTGTCAGTGACAACAGCTCCGGTGGCTACTACGCATACCGTGTCTCGAAAGCCGCGTTGAATATGGTCGCCAGGGGCGTGGCCAATGATCTGCGCCCACGTGGCATTACCGTAGTGGCGTTGCATCCGGGTTGGGTCAAGACACGCATGGGCGGCCCGGGTGCGCCGGTTACGTTGCAGCAGTCAGTCGCTGGCCAGCAAGAACTCTTCGACCGCCTGACGCCGGCCGACAGCGGCCATTTCTTCAACTACGACGGCCGCAAACTGCCATGGTGAGCGTGTTGCGACCCCTGTTTTGCCTGAAGTGGCTTCAACCCTGCAAGGAAAATCACGATGACTGACGATACCAAAGCCTGCCCGGTCTGCGCGGAAACCATCAAGGCCGCTGCGATCAAGTGCCGCTTCTGCAATACCGATCTGCTCGCCTTTGCGGCCGCCAAGGATGCTGAGGCGGAAGCGGTTTTATTCACCGGCCACCCTGCGGCCATTTTCTCGCTGTGGCAGTGGGCGGCGGTTGTCTGCACGCTGGGCATTGCCTTTGTTTACTACTGGGTGCAGAGCCTGTCGATGCGGTATGAAATCACGACCCAGCGGGTCAGGGTTGAAAAAGGCATCCTGTCCAAGTCCAAGGAAAGTGTGGAGCTGTTTCGCATCGACCACTTTGACGTGCTGAAGCCGCTGGGCATGCGTCTGGCCGGACATTGCGAGCTGATCCTGCGCTCAACCGACACCAACTTTTCCAACGTGGTGATATTTGGTGTTGCCGATCTGGAAAAAATGGCGGACACATTGCGCGAGTGCTCGCTGCGTGAACGCATGAGACGGCGCGTCACAACCGTGGTGCAAGCGTGATCGTGGCGGCTGTGAGGGCCAGCGTGTGCGGCGTTTTACTCAAAACCTACCCAAAAAAGGTTTTTTGAAAATTTCTTTGGCTAAAATTGGCCGTTAGCCCTCGTAAACCATGGCTTGTTCGCTATGAAAAATATAGCAATGAAAGGTTTGAAATTGACTAAATCAGTCTTTGGGACTAAACACCAGGGTCAGTGTGGGAGGGACCCGGCCGTCCACATCGCGGGGCAACACTTCGGTTTTGTCGATAGCGTTGAGCACCGCATCGTCCCATGACTTCACACCGCTGGATTTGACCAGTTTGCGGCTGATGATGGTTCCATCGGGGGAGGTGCGAACCTCGACCTCTGCCGTCGGGTTGCCGGTCACCGACTCGGTGTAGGTGATATTGGGCTTGATGCGGGCCCGTATGCGGCCGCCATAACTCGCCGACGGCCCGGACGATTGCTTGGCCGAGCCCGTGGCATTGGCGTCGCCGGAGCCTGTTGCCTGGTCCGCCATGCGATTCATGCGCTCGATCTGCAGTTTGCGCAGCTCGGCCACTTTTTTGGCATCGGTTTCGTTCTTGGCGGACTGCGCCTTTTGCTGATCCTGCAGCAGCTTCTTGTCACGCGCCTGTTTTTCGCGCAGTTCGATCTCGCGGGCCTCTTTCTCGTCCTTGAGTTTTTTGGCCTTCAGCGCGTCCTTCTGGCGTTTCTCTTTTTCCAGTTCCAGACGGTCCAGCTCCTGCTGCTTCTCTTTTTGCAGCCTGGCCTTTTCTTTCGCTATCGCAATGCTCGGGTCCGGCCCTACCGGTACCGGCTTGGGAGGGGGAACAACTTCCTTGGCCACTGGTGGTTGGACGGGTTCGGGCGGTGGTGTAGGCTCCGGTTCCGGCGCACGCGGTGCCGCCTGAACCGGCAATGCCGACCACAGCTCGGCTTCCACCGTGACGGGTGTGGCGTCCCGCTTCCATTGCACGTTCAGGGTCAGGCCGGCCAGCAACAGCGCGTGGGCCACAATCGCCAGCGCGAGCGCACGCACCAGGCCCCGGGTGGGCGGTGGTGCAAATTCCATGCGGGCTTGGTCGGCGTTCATGGCGGGCGCTGTGTGGCGTGGACGTCTAGCCCTTAGTTGGCCAGTTGCACCGACAGGCCGACCCGTTGAATACCGGCGCGCTGCAGGGTATCCATGACCTTGACGACACTCTCGTATTTCACATTCTTGTCGGCGCTGATGACCACCGCCGAATTGGCGGCCGCGGCGCTGCCGCTGGCACCTTGGGCACTCTTGACCTTGCTGGCCAGGTCCTTGAGCGTCAGTGCCGTGGTCTTGTCCTTGATCTTCATCTCCAGGCTGTCGTTCTTGCCCAGCACGATCTGGATGATGGTGTCGGGCTGGCGCGAAGCCTTGCCGACGCTGGGCAGGTCAATCATGCTGGGGGTGATCAGCGGGGCTGTGACCATGAAGATGATCAGCAGCACCAGCATCACGTCGATGAAGGGCACCATGTTGATCTCGTTGATGGTGCGCCGGCCGCGGCCGCGGTGGGAGACGGCTGGCATGGTCAGCGTGCAGCGGCGGCAGGTTGCGCGCCCACGTTGCGCTGCAGGATGTTGGAGAACTCTTCGATGAAGGTCTCCTGGTGCGTCGCAATGCGGTCAATGTCACGGGCAAAGCGGTTATAGGCCACGACCGCCGGAATCGCCGCAAACAGGCCAATCGCGGTGGCTACCAAGGCCTCGGCAATGCCAGGTGCCACGGTCGCCAACGTCACCTGAGTCAGCGCCGCCAGGCCGACAAAGGCGTGCATGATGCCCCACACGGTGCCAAACAGGCCGACATACGGCGACACGGAGCCAACCGATGCCAGAAATGACAGATTGGTCTCGATGACGTCCATCTCGCGCTGGAAACTGGCGCGCATGGCGCGCCGTGCGCCGTCCATCAGCGTGCCGACATCGGTGATGCGGCGTTCACGCAGTTTTTGAAATTCGCGCATGCCGCTGGCGAAGATGCGTTCCATGGGACCGCCCTTGCCGGCGCTCTTGGAGGCATCGGCAAACAGGTCGTTCAGGCTGGCACCGGACCAGAATTCGCGCTCAAAAGCCTCGTTCAACGACTTCACACGGTTCAAGGCAAAGTACTTGCGGAAGATGGCGGCCCAGCTTGAGATGGAAACCACCATCAGCAGCAACATGACGGCTTGGACCACGAAGCTGGCATTGAGCACCAGATGGAGTATGGATAAGTCTTGGTTCATTGCATTGATTCAGGGTGTTGGCGCCAAAGCCTGGGTACAGGCCGGCATTAGACCAGCAGGGCACGCAGGCGGGCTACCGCCTCCTGCAGGTGCTCCATGGAACTCGCGGTTGAAAAGCGTACAAAATGCTGCGCCTGTGCGCTACCGAAGTCGCGCCCAGGTGTGATGGCGACATGGGCCTTGTTCATGACTTCAAACGCAAACTCCCAACTGTCCTTGACGCCCAGTTTGGCACAGGCTGCGGTGCAGTCGGCCCAGGCATAGAAGGCACCGTCGGGCATCACCGGCACCGTCAGGCCCATGGCATTGAGTTGCGGTATGAAGTAGTCGCGCCGGGCCTTGAACTCGCTGCGGCGTTGCTCGTACAGCGCCAGGCTTTCGGGCTCAAAACAGGCCAGCGCCGCGTGCTGGGCAATGGTGCTGGGGCAGATGAACAGGTTTTGCGCCAGGCGCTCGATGACCGGCACCAGCTTTTCCGGCACCACCATCCAGCCCAGGCGCCAGCCCGTCATATTGAAATATTTGCTGAAGCTGTTGATGCTGATGATGTCGTCGTCCAGCGCCAGCGCGGTGTGCCCGTACTGGGCCTCAAAGCTCAGACCCAGGTAGATCTCGTCCACGATGGTGATGCCGCCATGCATTTGCACCACACGGTGGATATCGCGCAAGGCGTCCGGATGGATCGAGGTGCCTGTGGGATTGGACGGCGAGGCCAGCAGCACGCCGCGTGTGCGCGGTCCCCATTCGGAGCGCACCGCATCGGCGCTGAGCTGGAAGCGGTCTTCGGCTGTCGTTGGCACCAGCACGGCGCAACCTTCCGCTGCACTGACGAAGTGGCGGTTGCAAGGGTAGCTGGGGTCGGGCATCAAAATCTGGTCACCCGGTTCAATCAGGGCCATACACGCCAGATGCAGGGCGGCCGACGCGCCCGCTGTCACCACGATTCGGCTGGCCGGCACATCAACACCCAAACGTTGCTTGTACCAGTGGCTGATGCGTTCACGCAGCAGCGGCAGGCCGGTGGCGGGGGTGTATTGTGTGCGGCCGTCGTGGATGGCCCGTTCTGCGGCTTTTTGCACCAGCGGTGGGGCCGTGAAGTCGGGCTCACCGATGTTCAGGAAAATCATCGGCGCATCGGTGTGCGCCACTTCCTGAGCCAGACTGGCGGCGGCCTTGGCCACCTCCATGACATAAAACGGTTCTATTTTTTGTGCGCGTGACGAGATTTGCATGGGTGCTGGCGGCGCTCTCAGGCGCGGGGCTTTTTGCCGTGGCCGCGGTCGGATTCCACTTCGGCAGCGCGCAGAGTAGGCGCAATGCCATTGAGCACGGCGTTGACATACTTGTGCCCGTCGGTGCCGCCAAACTCCTTGGCCAGTTCAATGCATTCATTAAGCACCACACGCCAGGGTACGTCCAGGCAATGGCTCAGCTCATAGGCGCCAATCCACATGATGGCATGCTCGATGGGGGAAATCTCTGCCAAGGGGCGATCCAGCAGGGGCACGATCAGGCCGTCGAGTTGCTCCGCTTGGGCCACACAGCCTTGCAGCAGCGCATCGAAATGCACGGCGTCGGCCTTGCTGAAACCGGCCAGATCGCGGGTAAAGGTGTCGATGTCGTTGACGGCATTGCCACCCACCAGATGCTGGTACAGGCCCTGCAGCGCGAATTCGCGTGAGCGGCTGCGGTCGGATTTGCTGCCGGCCTTGCGGGCTCCGGTGCTGGTCACTCCGGTGCGAGCCTGGCGGGGCGGGCGCTTGGCGGCGGTGTTCATATCACTCATTACAGTGCCTCCAGCAGGTTGGCCATTTCCACGGCTACGCGGGCGGCATCGCGCCCTTTTTCGGTTTGGCGGGCGATGGCTTGGGGCATGTCTTCGGTTGTCAAAATGGCGTTGGCGATGGGCAGTTGGTAGTCCAGCGAAATTCGGGTCACGCCTGCGCCCGACTCGTTGGCGACCAGTTCGAAGTGGTAGGTTTCCCCACGGATGATGCAGCCAATGGCTACCAGCGCGTCGTAGCTGGTTTTTTCGGCCATGGCCTGCAGGGCCACCGGCACTTCCAGTGCGCCGGGCACGGTCAGATGCTCAATGTCCTTTTCGGCAACGCCCAGTGCCAGCAACTCGGCTTTGCAGGCCTGCGCCAACGCGTCCGTCACGCCGGCATTAAAGCGGGCCTGCACAATGCCCACCTTAAGTCCTTTGCCGTTCATGCGGTCATCGGTGGAGGCAACGCTGCCCTTGTCTGCGCCAAACATATTTTTCCTTTCAATGGAGGACAGCGTTAACGTTCTGTCCCCAAGCCTTCTTTTATTCGGTTGAGGACAGAGCTAAAGGTCTGTCCCCAAGCATATTTATTTGTTGATGTAGCCCGTGATTTCGAGTCCGTATCCGGTCATGCTGGGCATGCGGCGCGGGCTGCCCATCAGGCGCATTCTGTGCACGCCGCACTGGCGCAATATTTGCGCGCCTATGCCATAGGTGCGCAGGTCCATGCGACCGCGTTCGGGTGCGTGGGCAGGGCGCGCCGTGCCTTCAAACTGGGCCAGCAACTGTTCACCGCTTTCACCGCAATTGAGCAGCACGACCACGCCCTTGCCTTCGGTCGCGATATGCGACAGCGTGGCGTCCAGGCTCCAGGTGTGCATGGTGCGGCCCACCTGCAATGCGTCCAATATCGACAGCGGCTCGTGCACGCGCACGGGAATGGTGTCGGATGCATCCCATTCGCCCCGGACCAGGGCCAGGTGCACACCCTTGCCCGTGGTGTCGCGAAAGGCGTGGGCCGTGAATTCTCCGAACGCCGTATTGATGGTGTGGGTGCCCATGTTTTCGATCAGCGACTCCACGCGGCTGCGGTAGGCAATCAGATCGGCAATCGTGCCTATCTTGAGACCATGCTCGCCGGCGAACAACTGTAGGTCTGGCAGGCGCGCCATGGTGCCGTCGTCTTTCATGATTTCGCAGATCACGGATGCAGGCGAGCAGCCCGCCATGGTTGCCAGGTCGCAACCCGCTTCGGTATGGCCGGCACGCATCAGCACGCCGCCGTCGACGGCTTGCAGCGGGAAGATATGGCCGGGTTGCACCAGATCGTCTGGCACCGCGCCCTTGGCCACTGCCGCCTGCACCGTGCGTGCGCGATCGGCGGCAGAAATGCCGGTCGTTACGCCTTCTGCAGCCTCAATCGACACGGTAAAGGCCGTGCCTTTTTTGTCGCCATTGCGTACCGCCATGGGGGGCAGTTGCAGCTTCTCGCAGCGTTCACGGGACAAGGTTAGGCAAATCAGGCCTCGGCCAAAGCGGGCCATGAAATTGATGGCATCCGCTGTGACGTGGTCGGCCGCCAGAACCAGGTCGCCCTCATTTTCACGGTCTTCTTCGTCCACCAAAATGACCATGCGTCCGGCGCGCATGTCGGCCACGATGTCTTCTACGGAGGAAATAGGCACTGGGTTCTGGGTCGTCATGGTGTCAATGGTATTGGCAGGGAATACCCGCTATTGTCCCAGATGGGGGACCGCCCCATAGGGAATCCCATTTTCAGGCGACGGTTGGTTGCGGCGATGCGCCGCATTCCACTCAATCCGGCAAGGCAATCTGGTTGTCAACGCTGAACTGGTAGTCCTTGAAGATGTGCTCGGCGCTCAGGGTCTGGTAGCTGCCGTCGGGCAATTTGCGCGTGGTGTCTTTCAGCCGGTAGGTCATGCTGCCGCAGGTCCAGCAGTTGAAGTTGCGCATATGGGTGCACAGGCACGTCTTGTCCATGACCGAGATGTTTTTCCCATCAGGATGGATGACGATTTGCTCGTTGTACGCGGTGATGTAGGCGCAACTGCCGTTGCCATCGAGCAGGTAGCCATAGGCTTCGCAATTGGGGCGAATGCCGGCGCCAATGGCCGGTGTGCTGCGCAACATGCGCATCGGGTAACCGGTGGGGGAGATGGTGTTGACGATGATGTCTTCTTCGCTGGCCCTAAAGTACTCTTGCTTGACCTTGGCCGGCAAGCCGCATTCATTGGCCACGGTGAAGCGGGTCGCCACCTGCAGGCCTGCCGCGCCATTCTCGAGAAAAGACACCGCGTCGCTGCCGGTAAAGATGCCGCCTGCTGCAATCAGCGGAATGTCGAGCTGTTCGGTCTTCAGGTACTGGGCAATTTCGGCCACGATGGTGGCCAGGTCGTACTGGGCCCAATCCATGCCAAAGCCCAGATGCCCGCCGGCCAGCGGGCCTTCAATGATCACATAGTCTGGCAGCCGGCCCAATCGTGACGTTTTGCGCAAAAAGAGCTGCAAGGCACGCACGGACGACACGATGATGCCGAGTTTGGCGTCACGGAAGCGGGGGTGCTCCGCCATCAAAGCAAACGAGCCCAGGTGCAGGCCGGCGCTCAGGGTAATGCCGTCAACGCCTGCGTCCAAAGCAGAGTTCAGGCGCACCTGCAAGGTTTCGCGCGGCGCATTCATCGTCAGCTTTTCCATGCAGTTGACGAAGATCATGCCTTCGCCGTGTTTGGCTTCCATGGTCCGTCCCACGTGCAGCTTGGTGGCTTCTGCAAGACGTCCGAGGTCAAACTTGACGTCGCTCTTGTCCGAATTGGCGATGTTGTATTTGTAGAACTTGGTTTTTTCTTTCACAAACCCGGTGTCAAACCGCCGATCGGAGACATCGGGCACCATCGCGTCGGAAATATGGCCAATTCCGCCCAAACGAACCGCTTCCAGCGCCAACTCCGCGGTGGATATGTCCACGCCCATGCCGCCGATCATGATCGGCACATACTCCTTCTTGCCAAACTTCAAGCGGAAATCATCGACTCGTTTCATTGTCTTCCTTGAGGGATTATTTATATGTCGGTATAGCGCACAAATATGTCAGATTGACGTAGCGGAACTGCTGCTCAGCATGCGTTCCACGTAGCGCGCGATCAAATCTATTTCCAGATTGACCTGGGAGTCCTTTTGCAAACTACCCAGGGCCGTATTCTCCACGGTGTGGGGAATCAGGTTGATGCTCGCCTCGCAGCCATCGGCCACGTCCGTTATGCGATTGACCGTGAGGCTCACCCCATTGATGGTGATGGAACCTTTGTAAGCCAGGTATTTTGCCAGTGCCTTGGGTGCCAGCACGCACAATTCCCAGCTTTCTCCCACCTGAGCAAAGTGGGTAATGCGGCCAATGCCATCCACGTGACCGGACACCAGGTGCCCGCCCAGCCGGTCGTTGGCACGCAGGGCTTTTTCCAGGTTGATAGGGCCAAGGACGTCGAGGCCAGCGGTCTTGGTCAGGGACTCGGCGGATATGTCAATGGTGAACTGCCCGGCAGCAGCATCCCATGTGGTGACGGTCATGCAGGCTCCATTCAGGGCAATGCTGTCTCCCAGACCCACATCATCCAGGTAGTGGTCGGGGCAGGTGATGGTCAGGCGTTTGCCATGGGTGGGCGAGTTGCCTAAGGCGTGAACGGCCGCAATGCGGCCGACGCCGGTGATGATTCCTGTAAACATGGCGGGATTTTCGCAGGGATTGGACCTGCGCCTGAAAATGGGCTTTAAAAAACGTCGCGACCGCGTACGCGGGCCAGCAAGCGCAGGTCGGGCCCGATCGACGTGGTGGATACAAAGTCAAGTTGCAAGGCCTGGCCCAAATCGTCGAGCGGACCAAAATTGGCCATGTCCCGACCGCGACCCAGAAGCTTGGGCGCCAGATAAACCAGCAATTCGTCCACCAGGCCCTCGCGTATCAGTGAGCCGTTGAGGCGGTGGCCGGCCTCCACGTGTAACTCATTGACTTCCCGGCGGCCCAGATCCAGCAGCATGGCGGCCAAGTCCACTTTGCCAGTGGCTGTGTCGTCGACCCTTGTGCCTGGCATTTGGATGACCGTGGCGCCACACGCTTCCAGTGCTTGTCTTTTTGCGTCGTCCTGCGTTGCCGCGTAGATGTATACCGCCCGTCCTTCTATAAAGATGGCGGCGTCAACCGGGGTTTGCAGTCCACTGTCGACGATGGCGATGGGGGGTTGGCGCTTTGTCTCCACCAGGCGTACATCCAGGCGGGGGTCATCCTGCAGCACGGTGCCAATGCCGGTCAGGATGGCACCGGCGCGGGCTCGCCAGCCATGGCCGTCGGCGCGCGCTTCGGGTGCGGTAATCCATTGGCTGAGGCCGTTGTCCAACGCGGTCTTGCCGTCCAGTGAGGCCGCAATTTTCAGGCGCACCCAGGGCGTTTTGCGAACCATGCGGCTGAAAAAGCCGATGTTAAGTTCGCGGGACCGTATCGCCAAAGGATCGGTCGGGTCCAGAATTTCCACTTCCACACCGGCTGCGCGCAGGCGGGAAAAGCCGTGGCCGGCTACCAGCGGATTCGGGTCGGCAATGCTTGCCACCACTTTTTTGATGCCGGCCGCAATCAGTGCGTCGCAGCACGGTCCGGTGCGCCCGTGGTGGGAGCAGGGCTCCAAGGTCACGTAGGCGGTGGCGCCCCTGACCGAGTGGCCACGTGCCTGGGCGTCTCGCAAGGCCATGACTTCCGCGTGTGGTCCGCCAACCGGCTGGGTGTGGCCTGCGCCCAATTGTCTCCCGTCGGCGTCAACGATGACACATCCCACGCATGGATTGGGGGGGCAAAGGTTCTGTGCTGCTGTAGCAAGCGACAGTGCTTTTTCGATCTGGGAGTGGTGCACGGGGATTTCAGGAGCGGGTGGCACAGTTTACCGTTTGGCGGCGCAATCCAGCCGAACATCCGGATCGCGCTGTTACGTGGCGGCGGTTTGGGTTAGCCTTCGCAGTATGAAAAATCGCCCCCATGGCTTTACGCTCATCGAAATACTCGTTGTTCTGGCGCTCATTGGTATTTTGGTTGCGATGGCCATACCAAGTTTTAATACCATGCTGATGCGGCGCTCGGTGCAGAGCGCTGCCAATGCGTTGGTAACGGATATTCGCTACGCACGCTCAGAGGCATTGCAGCGCTCTGCCAGGGTTTCCATCTGCAGTCTTGCTGCTGGTAGTGAAGACACCTGTTCGGTTGGTCCTGGTCCTGGTATATGGGTGAATGGCTGGATGGTGTTCGTGGATACAGGGGCCACCCCAAACGTTCGTGATGCTGGTGAGGAAATTGTTCGCGTGCAGCAGCCGCCTCCAAATATCCTGTCCATCACATCAGGTGTATTGAGGGTTTTTACTTTTCAAGCCAATGGAATTGCCATAGCGGCGAACGATACGCTGACGGTAATACCTACCACTGCAGGCTCCGCCACCAATAACCGCGTGGTCTGCACGTCATTTAATGGACGGCCTTCCATTCGAGATGAGGGGATGACAGGATGCTAATAGACAATCGCAGGGGCTCTGGGAAATCCAGCCTCAGATTGAGGGTGCGGGGTATTTCCCTTGTTGAGGTGCTGGTTTCCATATTGTTGGCTGCCATAGGGTTATTGGCTTTGTCGGGGGCCAATGTGGTGTCCATTCGTTACTCCAAGATGTCGCAGTACCGGGGCACTGCCGCCATGCTGGCGGCAGATTTGGCCGAGCGCATGCGCACCAACTCCGTCAATATCGTCAGTTATGCAGTGGCCACTGATTTTGCGGCGCAGCAGTCGTCGGCGCCGGCGACTTTGGATCCCAGTTGCGAAAGTTATCTCACCACCTGCCCTTCTATTGCAGCCACCGATCTTGCCAATTGGCGGTTTTTGGTGAGAAGCCAATTGCCGCAGGGCTCTGTTTTTATTAGGACAACCGCGGCTGGTTTCACCCCACGCGGTGCCGACGTGTGGATAGCCTGGCGTGACCCGGCTGTGGCCAATGACGCGGAGAACAACACGGATTCCCGCAACACTGCCACGGAGTGCCCCCCCGGTTTGGTGGCGGCGGGTAGTGACTTGAGCGTACGTTGCAGCTATTTCCGGATCAACATATGAAAACCACGCGTTCTCCTGGCAGGCAGAGGGGCGTGACGCTGATTGAGCTCATGATCTCTCTGGCCATTGGCCTCGTGGTGGTGGGGGCTGTGCTCGTCAGTTTTGTGGGTTCGGGGCGGGCCGGGCGTTACCAGGCGGCTTTAGGCCAAATGAACCAGGATGCCCAGGTCGGCTTGAACCTGCTGGCACGCGAGGTTCAAATGGCAGGTTATGTTTCTCCGGGGCAAACCTTGGGGGGTGCGCCCGGGATATTTGGCTGTGATAGCACGAGGAGTGGTACTGTATCGCCGTTTACGGATCCTGAGGCAGCAGGTGCAACGACTTGCATGCCTTGGACGGCTGATTTTGTTTCTGCGCTAGAGGTGGTGTACGAGGCAGACCTGAGAACCACGGTGCCGAGTGGCGCTCCTCCGGATCCGTCCGATTGCCTGGGTGCCGGAATAACCGCCACTTCACCAAATTTCTTCATCACACGCAACCGCTACCATGTTCAACAAAGCGCAAGCGGACGTAATGAGTTGCATTGCTCTAGCCCCGCTGCGACAGGCAACACGCAACCTCTGATCGAAAATGTCGAGGAGATGCAGTTGTGGTACGGCGTTGCCGCGGCTGCCGCGCCAGACACGGTAGTCCGTTACGCAAGAGCAGGCAGAGACGCGTCCACCCTTGGCACGATCAATGCCGTGGGCGCTGCGGAGTGGGGCAATGTGATTAGCGTACGCATCTGCCTGCTGATGCGCAGCGCCGAACCCGTTCTTATCGCGGAAGACACGGCGGCCACGGCCACGCCTACCTATCTGGATTGCAACTCGAACCCAATAGCCTACCCCGACAATTTCCTGCGCCGCGCTTATTTCACCACGGCCATGGTGCGCGCCAAGATGGCGCAGTATCAATGATGGACGACACCCTTATGACCATTATTCAAGTTTCTACCATTAAGCGGCGCGCCAGCCGAGGTGTTTCTTTGGTCATTGTCTTGATCATGATGATCATCATTGGCATTACCGCTTCCACCGCCATGCGCAGCGCCACCTCGGAGCAGCGCGCGACCAACAACCAGCGCATGGAGGCTACGGCCCTGCAGTATGCGGAGGCAGCGCTGCGGTATTGCGAAAGCGAAATAGCAAAGACGACCGGGCGGACGTTCACTTTACAAGAACCGCTTCCCAACACCACCGGGACCGGTCCCGAACCAAACACGGGTTGGGAAGACCCTTTGTCTTGGACTGGTTCAGGAATAGCGGGCGCCACGCTGACCCCGGTTCCACCCACCTTCCTTCAAATCAACGCCGCCGAGTCGGTAGTGCCGGACAACCCGCCGCAGTGTGTTGCTGAACGGGTGTCAGGTGTCCTGGTCATCACCGCGCGCGGTTTTAGTACTGATTACGATGCTACCCCCGGTGCCACCCGCGGTGCCGTGGTATGGGTGCAATCTGCCACCAATTGATAAAAAAATACAAACTGTGAACATACCAGGAGCTTTTGCCATGACAGCTACCCAATCCACAATCCGGTTCCAGACGCTGGCCCGCGTTATGCTGCCATTGCTGTTGGTCAGCACAACGCTTGTTGTGCAGGGGCAAACGCCGGCCCAACTGCCCCTGCTGACCAAGGCCGGCGCCGCCGTGGCACCCAATGTGATGCTGACGCTGGATGATTCGGGCTCCATGGCGTTCGCGCATATGCCTGAGAATGTTTTTGCCGGTGGCACCTTTATAACTCCCAACCCAGTAAACAGCCAAACTGTGCGTTGGGATCCTAATGACAATTTCATGATTGGGGTGAATTTCATAGGACAAGTTCCCGGGATCATTGGATCGACTAATTGGGTGTTAAGAGCGCTGCGCTCGCCAGATACGAATACTGTTTTCTACAACCCGGATATCCTGTATCAACCGTGGTTGACCAATGATGGGGTGACCCGTCGTGGACTTTCGCCTGCGAACGCAGCTTTTAGAAATCCAATGAACCCCGGGGGGGGGGGTGTCATCAACCTGACTGCCACCACTGCGGTGCCTGCCTTTACCCCCGCGGTGATTCCCGTCACTGCCATGGTCAACGGAACGCGCTACGTGATTGCTTCGCTCGGCACCACCTCTGTTGCCAATTGGGACGCGCGTGGCACCGACAATACGCCGAGTCCGGGCGAGGAATTTGTGAATGCCGGTGGCGCAACAACAGGCACGGGCACGGTGTACAGCACTGACCCAGCGTGGGGCAATAAACCTTGGTGTTTTGCGGTAAATGCAAACACCGGCAATAATACCCTTGGCGGCCCGACCCACGGTTGTGCGGTCGCACGTCCTGCGTTTACCCATGACCCCGGTGTATATTTCCGGCTTGGTAAAACCGGCAGTGTTTACAACAATCTGACCGTTAGTACGAATTACACGGCCTATTCGATCAATACTCCGGGCGGCACCTATCCAAAGGTAGCAGCGCGCACAGATTGCTTAGGTGCGGTTGGCCCTACCGGGTGCGGGCAGGTCCAGGAGCGGCAAAACTATGCCAATTGGTTTACCTATTACCGCAATCGCAATCTGTTGGCACGCGGCGGCTTGATGGAGGCATTTGGCGTTGAGGCTGCCCCTGTGGCAGCCGGTAATTTTGTGATTGGTTCTAGATACGCCATCACCAGTGTGGGCACCACAGATTTTATGTCCCTAGGTGCAACGGCCAACACCGTGGACACCGTTTTCACTGCAACCCAGGTCGGCAATCCTTTAACCACGGGTACTGCGCGTGCCATCGTCATGCGTTTGGGAATTGGGCGCATCAATCAGGCGACGAACGCCCCGGTCGATGGTGTGAACACTGCCATCTTAGAGGACGACCCGGTCTATGGCGGTGGTGGTGTGCGCGACTTCAACCGTGCCCGCAAGAACAACTTATTCAGATGGCTGGAAGATGCGACCGCCGGTGGTGGCACCCCGCTGGTGGGTGCTTTGCAGGCCAACGGCGTGTATTACTCACGTACCGATAGTCGCGGCCCATGGACGGACAACCCGGCTGTGAATACCAATGTGGTGGCCAACAACAAGACCTGCCGCCGGTCCTACACCTTCCTGACGACGGACGGTTATTGGACCACAGCGGGTACTGCTGGGAATGCAGACAACACGGCTGGTGCCACTATTACCAGTACGATAGTACTGCCCGCACTGGTACCCCCTTATGCTCCGTATACCTACACGCCAGCACCGCCTTATTCGGACGCTTGGTCCAATACTCTGGCCGATACGGCCATGCGTTATTGGAAGACGGACCTGCAGCCTGCCACGAACAATGCTGTGCCCCCGGTTGGCAACAACATCTCGTTCTGGCAAAACATGACGACGTATACCATCGGGCTGGGTGTGAGAGGGACGCTGAATCCCGCCACCGATTTGCCGGCCCTGACTGCAGGCACCCTGTCCTGGCCCCAGGCTTTTGCCGGCGGCACGGGTGCCAACGTGGACGATTTGTGGCACGCGGCCCTCAACAGCCGTGGCCAATACTTTAGCGTGAAAGATCCGCAGGAGATGGCAACCGCCATTCGTACTGCCTTGGCAAGTGCCACCGCTGAAAAGGGATCTACCGCGGGTATTGCAGCCGCTTCAACCACGTTGACGGGCACTAACCGGAAATACAAGTTGGATTTTTATCCGGGCAATTGGAATGGTGACGTCACCGCGTATAAATTGAATGCGCTGGGTGCGGTCGTGTCCACGGAGTGGACGGCGTCTACCCAAATGGCGCTCACACCATTTAGCTCCCGCAATATTGTGACTTTTGACACCTCGCCGGGTACCTGGTCTGGCATTGCGTTTAACTGGACATCCATCCCCCCCGCCGGTCAGGCGGCCATGGGCCCCGTGGCGACAATGGCCCCCGTGACGCCAGGGAGTTCCACTGCGTTTATGGATTTTCTTAAAGGGGATCACGCCAATGAAGGATCAACTGGCCTTGGCATATACCGTTCGCGTCTAAATACTGCAGGGCAATCCTTCATTTTGGGGGACTCTATCAACGCCAGCCCCGCATTGATCAAGAGTAATTTTGACGGTAACTATGTCGACACGCTCTTTGGTGGTGTTGCTACCGCTCCTACGTCTTACGCCAACTTCAAGGTCGCCAAGGCGGCTCGCAATGCAGTGCTGTTTACCGGTGGCAACGACGGTATGTTGCATGCATTCCAAGACAGCCAGAGCGTTCCCCCTGCGGCGACAGACGGTCGGGAGATTTTTGCCTACGTGCCCCGTGCGGTGTATGGCAATTTAGAAAAACTTGCCGATAAGAACTACGGCACAACGGCCCTGCTGCCGCACCAGTATTTTGTTGATGGGCCGCTGGCCGAGGCAGATGCGTATGTCAAAGCGCCGGGTGCAACCGGGGCATCCTGGCGCAACTATCTGATGGGTACTTTGGGGGCCGGTGGCCGTGCGGTGTTTGCACTGGATGTCACCGATACCGCCAATTTGAACGCCAGCTCTGTACGTTGGGAGCTGTCCAGCGCGGACGATCCTGATATGGGTTATGTGTTGTCCAACGTGCGGATTGGGGTATTGCCCAATGACCGCTGGGTGGCCGTGTTTGGCAATGGTTTTGGCAGCACAGGTGGCACCCTCGGTGTCAGCAGGGCGGTTCTGTTTGTGGTGGACCTCGAAGATTACGCCAGCAACAACCCGACCGTGCGTGCGGGGGCCATTCATAAGACGGTGCTGGATACTACGGGTAACAACGGTTTGGGTGGGGTGACCTTGATACCCAACATGACGACCCAGCGGATTGAGCGCATCTATGTAGGTGACCAGAAGGGCAAGCTCTGGAAGCTCAACTACATCACCCAGACCGGCGTACCGGTAGCGAATGCCCCCTGGTTTGATGCGGCCGGTGGCGCGCCGTTCTTCTCGGCTACAGATGCTGTTGGCACGGCGCAGCCCATTACGTCGAGCCCGGCCGTTTTTAAAGGTACCAAGGCGCCAACCGCTTCGGGTGGCATGGGTAGCACTGGTTATGTGGTGACATTTGGCACTGGCAAATTGTTCAGCACGGCGGATGCAACTGATACATCGATCCAGTCTGTGTACAGCGTGTGGGATAAGGCGGCGGGTCCGAGTGGGGGCACCGAAAGCGTGGCGCATCCTATGAACCGCTCTAATTTGGTTGCGCGGACGCTGACCTCGTTTGCTGGTGCGTCAGGCCTTACTTACTTTTCAGTAACGGGCGCTGCCGTGAACTACGGCACTTCGCAGCGGGGATGGTATATAGATTTAAACGCTACGCTCACGGGTGGTCGGGTCGTTTATCCGACACAGGTAGCGGGTCCTGAGACGGTCTTCTTCAGTGCGGTGGCGCCGGTGCAAGGTAACCCGGCAGCCTGTGAGTCGGCTTCCGGGACAGGCTTGGGCCTGTTGACACGCATCGACACCGGAGTCGACAATCCCAGCGCTAGCGGCCGAACCTTCGACACCAATGGTGATGGCAACATCAACGCAAGCGATTCATCTGCAAGCGGTGTCACGACCAAGGCGGACGGCGTGGACGTGGTCGCGCGAAGCCCCGGGAATAATGGCGATGATCCAGGATCGGACCTCGGTGGTGGTGCTCCAGTGGGCGATTGCACTGGTGCAAAGTGCACTTGTGTACCAAGCCCCTTGTGCGCCTCCAATCAATGCCTGGTTGTGATCATTTCTGCCGCAGGGAGCATCCCGACATGCGTCGATAGACCTTCGAGTGGAACACGCGTTTGGCGCCGTATCATCAACCCGCCGATTTAATAAGACCTTACAGAAAGAGATTGATCACCATGACGCGTCCCAATCCAACTGCACGTGGGTCCAAGGGGCTTGCCATTTCGGGCTTTACCTTGATTGAGCTGATGGTGGTGATAGCCATCATCGGCGTCTTGGTCACCATTGGATTGCCCAGTTATACGGGCTACATCCAGCGCGGAGAGCGGGCCGCGGCGCGGGCCGCCGTGCTGGAGGCCCAGCAGTTCATGGAGCGGTATTACGCTGCCAACAACACGTTTGTTGGCGCTGTTTTACCGGCCAGATTTACGAACGTTCCCGCTGGGTCGCCGAAATACACTATTGGGTTGCTCCCCGTCGCCGCCCACACCGCCAACACCTTTACCCTAACCGCAGACCCGATCAACACCGTGGTCAAATGCGACAATTTGACTCTTACGCACACTGGCGTAAAGGGTGTCAGTTACCCGGCCGCACCAACCCCGGCTGATATTGCCGAGTGTTGGCGTTGACTGCGATGGTGTCGTCGGCCTGAAGGCTGCGTTTGCTCTAGCGCCGCACCTCATCGACCAGCGTCTTGAAGTCGTCAATATCTTCAAAGCTGCGGTAGACACTGGCAAAGCGCACATAGGCGACCTTGTCGAGTTTTTTCAGCTCGCGCATCACCAGTTCGCCAATCCGGGCTGATTGCACTTCGCGCAGGCCCAGGTTCAGCAACTTTTCTTCAATACGCTCAATGGCGCTGTCAATCTGCTCGGTACTGACCGGTCGCTTGCGCAGCGCCAGGTTGAACGATGCCAGCAGTTTTGCACGTTCGTACTCGATGCGCCGGCCATCCTTTTTGACGATGGCAGGGTAGTTGACATCGGGCCGCTCGTAGGTGGTGAAGCGCTTTTCGCAGGAGCCGCATTGGCGCCGACGGCGGATGAAGTCGCCGTCCTCAGAAATCCGGGTCTCCACGACCTGGGTTTCGGAGTGGCTGCAAAAGGGGCATTTCATAGGGATTCAACCAAAGTCTTTAAGTGAAATTGGCCTCTAGCCCTCGCAAAACAAGCGCAGTTCACTATTAAAAGTATAGCAACTGCGCTTGTCATGGGATTAGCCGTAAACCGGGAAGCGTGAGGTCAAGGCATGGACCTTGACCCGTACCGCTTCGATATTGGCGGGGTCGCGTGGGTTGTCCAGCACGTCGGCAATCAGGTGGGCGGTGGCACGGGCCTCTTCGTCCTTGAAGCCGCGGGTGGTCATGGCCGGGGTGCCGATGCGCACACCGCTGGTGACCATGGGCTTCTCGGGGTCGTTGGGGATGGCGTTCTTGTTGATGGTCATGTGGGCGTCGCCCAACACGGCTTCAGCCTCTTTGCCGGTAATGCCCTTGGCGCGCAGATCGACCAGCATGACATGGCTTTCGGTGCGGCCACTGACGATGCGCAGGCCGCGCTCGGTCAGGGTTTCGGCCAGGATCTTGGCGTTTGTCAGGACCTGCTGTTGGTAGACCTTGAAGCCGGGTTCCAGCGCTTCCTTGAAAGCCACCGCCTTGGCGGCGATGACGTGCATCAGCGGGCCGCCTTGCAGGCCGGGGAAGATGGCGCTGTTGATGGCCTTTTCGTGTTGGGCCTTCATCAAGATGATGCCGCCACGCGGGCCGCGCAGGCTCTTGTGGGTGGTGCTGGTCACCACGTCGGCGTGCGGCACGGGGTTGGGGTAGAGGCCAGCGGCGATCAAACCGGCATAGTGGGCCATGTCGACCATAAAGATGGCGCCCACGTCTTTGGCAACTTTGGCAAAACGCTCAAAATCAATCGCCAGGGAATACGCGCTGGCTCCGGCGATGATGAGCTTGGGCTTGGTTTCGTGTGCCTTGCGTTCCATGGCGTCGTAATCGATGGCTTCCTCGGCGTTCAGACCATAGGAGACAACGTTGAACCATTTGCCGCTGATATTCAGGGGCATGCCATGGGTCAGGTGGCCGCCTTCGGCCAGGCTCATGCCCATGATGGTGTCACCAGGCTTCAAGAAGGCCAGAAACACGGCTTCGTTGGCGGACGCGCCGCAATGCGGTTGTACATTGGCGGCGTCGGCGCCAAAAATACGCTTGATGCGGTCCAGCGCCAGCAGTTCGGCCACATCTACATGCTCGCAACCACCGTAGTAACGCTTGCCGGGGTAACCTTCGGCATACTTGTTGGTCATCTGGCAGCCCTGCGCGGCCATGACGGCGGGGGAGGCATAGTTTTCGCTGGCAATCAGCTCAATATGGTGTTCCTGGCGTGCGTTCTCGGCCAGGATGGCGGCCCACAGTTCGGGATCAGCTTGTTCGACGAGGATATTGCGGTGGTACATGGCAGTCCTTTAAGACAATGAACCTTGGGTCATACGCGTATTGAAACGACATGAAACAAGGGCTGCCCAGGCGAACGGCTGAACGCAGGCACCTGTGCAGGCACTGCGGCACGCTTCCCAGTGGTGATCCCACGTCAGCACCCCAAGCTGTTGGGCCTGGGCGCCTATCGCCAGTCGCGTACGGTGTCGAGTTTACCCGAAGCCGTCCTGTGACCTATTTACGAACTGGAGTAGCTCGCAACGTTTTCCAGGGCTTGCGGTGGCGTGACCGGTTGAGTCACCGGCATGACCCGGGGGGCGGACAGTGGAACCGACCGACCATTGGAGACCAACTGCAAACGGTTGTGCTCAGCCAAGACCTTGCCAACATAGCCACCGTCTTCTTCCATATTACCGGCGCCAACGTAGAGCTTGAGCCCCCCCTCGACCGAACCGGCTCGGGCTATGCACTCTTTCAGCACTTTGACACCGACCTGCAGGTTGGACACGGGATCAAAGGCGGCGAGCCTGCCACCGAAACCCATGTACTTGTCACTGTGGATCTTGGTCATGACCTGCATCAGGCCCTGCGCACCCACCGGGCTCTGCGCAAAAGGGTTAAAACCGGATTCAATGGCCATCACAGCCAAAATCAAGGTCGGCTCCAGTCGGGCGTGGTGGCTTACCTCGAATGCCTCAGCCACCAGCGCGCTCAACGGTTCGTGCGCAATGTTGTACTTTTTGCTGAGCCAGTAGGCCACGGCGGCTTGTTGTTTAGACAGGTTTTGCGGATTGCTGGCGGTTGTACGCTCTACTGTAGCGGTGTCAGCGGCAATGCCGGAGACGCTTGCCTGACGGGTTTGGAGCCAGCTCATCAACTGGACTTCTCCCGCTTGGCGGATTTCTGGCCTTGCGGTCAGGGTGATCACGGCAAACATGACGGCCAAGCCCAGCAGGGCAAAACCGTTGTGCGTGATTTCGAAGAAACCTTGGGCGATGTCACTGGCAAATGTTGCCACACCCTTGGTGAATTTTTCGGTCGCTGTCATAGCTCTTCCTTCTTAGGCGGGGGCCTTGCGTCTGTCGCGCTGCGAACAGCGCGGTGACGTCAGGCACCACGTTTGGGTTGGTACGCTATCAATATCCTGCGGCGTCGGTTCGACATGTGCAGCGATTTGAATATGCCGGGTTCGGCAGCGGTTACGGGTTATCCCTAGCCAAAACTAGGAATGGGCGGATTCTAGGGGTGTTGAATATACCGAGTCAACAATATTAAATAGGTTTGTTATTCTATTTTTGATTGAACGTAGCGCCAATGCTAGGCCCAGTGCGGATTTTCAGGGGATTTTCGGAATCCAAAAATCTCGCAATCACAAGCCCTAAATCCATTGAAAAACCTATTTGAAATCGTTGCGGAGGTCCACTAGACTGCTATTGCCTGTTCATTCAGGTTATGTTCCGGCAGTAGCCAGTCCGTACCGTGACGGTACCTGTGATGAAGCGGCCCCGGTAACTTAAGGAGGCAATCTATTGCTTCTAGCGCACTGTGAGACTTCAATCTCCCGCAGTGTCAGCACTGACGGCATGGACCTCTGGTCAGCCGTCGAGCCCGGGAGCCGAACTGAATGGTTCGGCTCCCGGGCTTTCTTGTTTTTTCTCAAGGAAATGCACAGGGATAGTGGGCACGCTCTATATATAGTGTGTTGGTCCCTGCAGTTCCTGGAACTCGGGCCTGTCGTTCAAAGCAGTGGCGAAGTGCTAGTGTGGAAGTTGCGCTCCTATTGTTATAGCGCTCAACGTATATTTTGCGAGGGCTAGTGGCATATTTTGCAATCAAGGCACAGCTGTTTCAGATGGTAGGGATACTTCTTTGAACAGGCCCAGACAAAAACCGCAGGTCTGTTTCCAATTCGCGGCGAAAATACGCGGTTGCAGATTTCTTTTTAACCTTTTCCCGAGCCTACCGTGACGTCGACTTCTACCGCCAAAAACAACGATATAGCCCTTCTCGATAGTCTGACCGGTGGCGCTTTTACAGCACCCACTTCCGGCGAGCGGGCCGCCCGCGTGCGGGACTGGCTGATGGCCAGCCCCAGCCCCGAACAACTGGCCGATGTCTTCAAGGAGCTGAGCATCAAGGATAAGGGGGCCGCCAAGCTGGTGCGTGAAAAAATCGACGAAGCCAAGCGCCTGAAAGGTCAAGAGGCAGTGGCCGCTGACTGGGCAACCAAGGCCGAGGCACTCCTGGGCATGGTCAAACTCAATATTGCCGACGCATTGGCCTGGCAACGCGATGCCGCCAAGGCCGGTGCCCCCCTGAGCCGCGAGCCCTTGGCCGCGCTTAAGACCCAATTGGCTGAACGCGTGCGCGTCATAGAAGACCTGCAACGCCGGGTGCAGGTGCAGCGCGAGGCAGCTGTGTTGCTGGCGCAGCGCATCGAGGTGCTGTCCACCAAGTCATGGCAAGACGCCCAGGCTGCATTGGACGCTTTGCGCGTAGACGTGGAGCAGTGGCAGACCCAGGCCGCGCAATTGGTGGCCGATACCAGTTGGGCCAGTGTCGATGTGAAGTTTCCGCCTTTGTTGGATGCGTCACGCGGCCAATTGTTGGTGGTGTGGGATGCGTTTCAGGCCGCTTTGGCCCTGGCAGTGGCCGCCGCACAGGATGTGGCTGCACCCCTGCCACCGGTTCCCATGTGGGCCAACGAGTTGCGCACGGCACGCGGTGTGCCGGTGGAGGCACCTGCCAAACAGGCCAAACCCAAGATTGACCCGGAAGTGCGCGCCAAGGCCACCGCCGGTGTGCGCGAAGTTCTGGCAACGCTGGAACTCGAAATTGCAGAAGGCCACGGTAAAGCCAGTGCTGGCGCTGCCAATGCCTTGCGCCAAGCGCTCAAAGAATTTGGCCGCCTGATTGATGACAAGCTGGAGAACCAGGCCCACGCGGCGCTGGCCGCAGCGGGCGAGTTGGAGGGCTGGCAACGTTGGCGTGCAGACCAGTTGCGTGAAGCACTGGTGGCCCAGGCCGAAGGCCTGCTCAAACGCCCTGAGGGCCAGGCAATCGGCGGACGCAAGATGCAGGAAACGCTGCGTTCGCTGCGCGAACAGTGGAAACAGACCGACCAGGGCGGCGCACCCAACCACGCCATGTGGAAACGCTTTGACGAGGCTTGCAATGAAGCGCACAAGGTGGTGGAGGCCTGGCTGGACAAGGTCAGGGCAGAGTCGGCCGAGCACAAAGCGCAGCGACTGGCGCTGATCGAGGAAATCAACGCCTGGGCAGAGGCGAATCGAACCGCGCTGGATGACGACTGGAAGGGCTTCAACCGCATCCTGCACCAGTTCGGCGACCGCTGGCGTGAAGCCGGCCACCTGGGTGAGAAGGCTTTTGCCGAGCTGCAACCGCTGTGGAAGGCCGCCATTTCCAATGCTGCCGCGCCGCTGGAGGCCTTGCAGGCCGAGAGCCTGGCATTGCGCCACGCCATGATCGAAGAAGCCAAAATTTTGGGTGCTGCGCCTGAATTGCGCATCGATGCTGTCAAGGCTTTGCAGCAGCGCTGGCAAGCCCAGGCGCACCGCGTGCCCATGGACCGCCGCCAAGAGCAAAAACTCTGGGACGCGTTCCGCAAACCGATTGACGATGCCTTCAACCGCAAGACTGCGGATCGCGAAAAGGCCGAAGCCTCGCTGGGCGCACGCGACCGCATGGTGCTGCAGGCGGCCAAGGCGCTGGACGCTGCCAATGCGAGCGGTGATGCCCAAGCCATCCGCACTGCCATGGCCGCGCTGGAGGCCGCTTTGCAAGGCCAAGCCCTGGCCCAGGCCGAGGTAAAAACCGCAGGATCGCAAGAGAGCGACGCCAAAGCCATTGTTTTGACCGCCAATGCGGAAGAAAATACATCGCCAGCCCTCGTGGATTTTGCACAAGATGCTATAGAAACTGTAGCGCCTGTCGACACGCCACAGGATGCGGTGGGGACCGACGCGGGAACAGATCCGGCACCAGAAGCAACGCCAGCGCCTGCTCCCAAGTCCGCTCCAAAGCCAGTGATTGCGATGCGCGGTGACGATAGACCCGGTATGAAAAAAGAAGCACCGGCAGCGGCTGGTGCACGTGCGGGCAAGTGGGGCGATCGCAAGGACAGCGCCCGTGGCCCGCGTTCCGACGACCGTGGTGGTGCGCCACGCGGTGATGGACGCTCCGGCGGACGTTTTGGTTCCGATGTGCGTGGTGCGTACGAGGCACGCCCCGAGGCACCGCGTCTGGGTGATGCGGCTTTCCGGGCCCAGCGTGACGCGCTGGAACAGGCCCAGTACGCGTTGAAGAAGTTGGCCATGCAGGCCCACGGCGAGGCACTGACCCAAGTCTTGACCGCTTGGGAGAAACGCGATGCCACTCTGGTGCCCACGGTCCAAGATCTGGGCAATCGGGTACCAGCGGCAACGCGCAATACCTGGGTACAGGCTCTGGGCACCGATGCCAGCAACTCCGCCAAGGCGGTTGACCCCCACGTAGCCCTGCTGCGCCTTGAAATGGCGGCTGAAGTGCCCACACCCGCCGAGGATCTGGATGCTCGGCGCAGCTTGCAATTGCAACTGCTGACCCGCCGCAACGATCCGCCACCAGCCCAGACCTGGGGACAGGACACAGCAACGGTGTTTGCCGGGCCGTTCAGCGCACCGGCTGCGCGGCGTGTGCAAAATGTGCTGAAAGTGCTGCTCAAGAGGTAGTTTCCGGACCCCGGGTGCGGGGCGTTTGTGGAAGAATGGGTAGTCCGCTGCGGTGGGCGTGGCTTCTTGTACAAGGGGAAACCGTGGACTCCATTGACGACCTGCTGCGGCGGCTGGAACAGCTCAACGACATTGGTGCCGCGCTCTCCAAAGAGCGCGATATCACCCGCTTGCTGGAAAACATCCTGGTTGCGGCCAAAACCATCACGAACGCCGATGGCGGCACGCTGTACCGTGTGACCGAAGATCGGCAAGCCTTGCGTTTTGAAATCCTGAAGACCGATTCCCTGAAAATCGCCATGGGTGGAACGTCGGGCAAACCCATAGACTTTCCCAACTTGCCGTTGCACGACGACAACGGACGGCCGAATGACTCGCTGGTCGCGGCCTATGCCGCCATCCATAACGAGACCGTGAACATCTCGGATGCGTATACCGAGCCAAACTTCGATTTTTCCGGCACACGCCGCTTTGATGAGCGCACCGGCTACCGATCCCAATCCTTTTTGGCCGTACCCATGAAGGACCACGAGGGCGACGTGATTGGTGTCTTGCAACTGATCAATGCCCAACGCAAACACAGTGCAGAAGTGGTGTCGTTTTCCAGCGCGGACCAAAGCTTGGCAGAGTCATTGGCATCGCAGGCAGCCATTGCCATCACCAACCGTAACCTGATGACGCAACTGGAAGCGTTGTTTGAATCCTTCATCAGTCTGATCAACTTGGCGATTGATGAAAAATCGCATTACACCGGTGGCCACTGCCAGCGCGTGCCAGCTCTGACCATGATGCTGGCGGAAGCGGTCAATGCCAACAAGGAAGGCCCGCTGGCGGCGTTTTCCATGGATGACCGCGACCGCTACGAGCTCAAGATTGCGGGGCTGCTGCATGACTGCGGCAAGGTGACGACGCCAGTGCACGTGGTGGACAAGGCTACCAAGTTGCAGACGCTATTTGACCGCATTGACCTGGTGGATACGCGCTTTGAGGTTTTGAAGCGCGACCAAGAAATAGCCGTCTTGCGTGCACAGTTGGAACTACGGGAGCAAAGTGATGTCGCAGCCGAAGCACAGCTTTGGGTGGAATGTCGCGAACGGATCGATGCGCTGGACGTGGATCGTGATTTTCTACGTGTGGTGAATCGGGGTGCCGAGTCCATGAAGGAAGGCGATTTACAGCGCGTGCGTGACATTGGCCAACAGCACATCTGGCGCGGTGTGAACGGCTTGGAGTCCGAACTTTTGAATGCGGATGAAATTGAGAACCTGACGATACGCGCCGGGACGTTGACCGCTGGCGAGCGCGACATCATCAACAACCACATTGTGGCCACGATCAAGATGCTGGAGCAATTGCCCTGGCCCAAGCATTTGAAAAACGTACCTGAATACGCGGGCGGCCACCACGAACGCATGGACGGCAAGGGTTATCCCAAAGGGTTGACGCGGGAGCAAATGTCGGTGCAGGCCCGAGTCATGGGCATTGCTGATATTTTTGAGGCCCTCACGGCGCGCGACCGACCTTATAAGCAGGGCATGAAGTTATCCCAGGCCATGGGCATCATGCACAAGTTCAAGATGGGCGGGCATATCGACCCCGATCTGTTTGATATCTTTGTCAATGAAGGTGTTTACCTGCGTTATGCGCAGCAGTTCTTGGACCCTTGGCAGATCGATACTGTCAACACGCAGGCTTGGGCATAGTGTTAGCGCGTACCGCTTGGCGATCCAGCTACCGCCATGCTGGGTGGAATGCGTTCAAGCCTAAAGGAATCGGTAACTTTCTGCGCGCTTGCACGGCGCAGGCGCAGCACTTCGGCGCGTGGAGGCTGGGCACACAAGTCCCAATCGCTCAGCACCAGGCGTTCACGGCCCTCGGCTAGAAGATGCCTGGCAGGTCGGTGGGTGTGTCCGTGCACCATGTGGGCCGCATCCACGCTGCGCAGCACGGCGTTCGCAGCTTCAAAGTCCACATCGGCATAGACCGTGTCCGTGCGCTTGCGTGCTTCACTCTGTGTGCGTATGGCGCGGGCCAGTTCCAAACGTTCGGCCAAGGGCTTGTTCAAGAATTCTTGCTGCCACAGTGCGCTGCGAACACGTGCACGGAATTGCATGTAGTCGGTGTCGTCCAGGCACAGCGCATCGCCATGGGTCAACAGCCAACGTTGGTCGGCAAACGCCAGCACACTGGGATCTTCCAGCAAGGTGCATTCACAGGCGGCCATCAACTCTGCACCCATCAAAAAGTCGCGGTTGCCGCACATGATGTACAGGTCCACACGCGCAGCGGCTGCACGCAACACTTCGGCACATTGCTGCTCGAACCCCGCTTGCAGTGACAACACGTCGTCACCCACCCACACCTCGAACAGGTCACCCAGTATGAACACCGCATCAGCGGCGGTGTTATGGAGGTAGTCGCTCCAGGTTTGAAATGTCAGTGGTTCGGAGGCCTGCAGATGCAGGTCCGAAATGAAATCAACACATAACCAGCGGGAGGGCGCAACCAGTTCCATCCTGCTCGATGCTCGTCTTACAGCGCGACGGCTTTTTCAAGCACGACGTCTTCCTTTGGCACGTCGTCATGAAAACCCTTGCGTCCGGTCTTGACAGCCTTGATCTTGTCCACCACATCGGAGCCAGAGACCACTTTGCCGAACACGGCATAACCCCAACCTTGCGCGCTGGGCGCCGTGTGGTTCAGGAAGCCGTTGTCGGCCACGTTGATGAAGAATTGCGCGGTGGCGGAGTGGGGGTCACCGGTACGTGCCATGGCCACGGTGTAGTTGGCATTCTTCAGGCCGTTGTTGGCTTCGTTCTGGATGGGCGCATCGCAGGGTTTTTGCGTCATGCCGGGTTCCATGCCGCCGCCCTGGACCATAAAGCCTGGAATGACGCGGTGGAAGATTGTGCCGTTGTAGTGGCCTTTGCTGACATAGGCCAGGAAGTTGGCGACCGACTTGGGTGCTTTGTCCTGATCCAGTTCAAGCGTAATAACGCCATAGTCCAGCACGTGGAGTTCGACTTGTGGATTGCTCATGATTTATTTCACCAATGTGGCTGAGTTGATAAGAACGGGCGTTTTGGGCGCATCCGTTTGGAAGGGGCCGCCGGAGCCTGTGGGCACATCCCTGATTTTGTTGATGGTTTCCATGCCCGACACCACACGTCCGAAGACAGCGTAGCCATCAGAAGAACCCTTGGCATTCAGGTTGGGATTGTCTTTGACATTGACAAAGAACTGGGCACGGGCCGAGTTGGGTTCATTAGTGCGCGCCATGGCGATGGTGCCGGTTTCATGCTTGAGCCCGTTCTGCGCTTCCAGCGGAATGGGCGGGCGTGCAATCTTTTCCTCGTATTTGACGTTGTAGCCGCCACCTTGCACCATGAAGTTGGGGATCACGCGGTGAAAAATGGTGCCGTCGTATTGTTTGTTTTTGACGTACAGCAAAAAGTTTTCAACCGTCTTGGGGGCTTTGTCGGGGTAGACCTCGACCACAAAACTACCCAAGCTGGTTTCGAACTTGACCTGTGGTGCGGTGTCCGCGAGTGCCGGGCTTACCAGCACCGACACCACGAGACTGGCCAGCGCGGTGCGCCGACTAAAAATGTTCCATTGTTTCGTCATCAAATCACTCCCTCAAAAAAAATCTTCCATTGGTTTTCCTGGCGAATCCAGTACTGCCGTTTGGTCCAGCCGACCCGCGCGCCATCAGCCACTTCACCGAAGGTGACGACCATGGTATCGGCCGCATCGGTCCAGCGCAGGTATGACACATCCTTGAGCTGGATGGTGCGCCCCTGCGTCTGGACGATCTCGGTTTTCAGAACGGGTGTCCACTGTGTCAGCGTTTTGCCATTGCTGTTGAAGTCCGATGTGTAGTAGGTCAAAATTTGCTGCAGATTACCCGATGTTTTCGCATTACGCCAGCCATGCAAGGCATCTTCAAACGGCTTGCTTTCGGCGCGCGCGTTTTGGGGTGCAACCCACTGCAGTTGCGTTGCAATCACGACCGGCGTAGTGCGCACCTCGACGGTACGGATGATGTGCTGCAGGTCCGGATTGGCCAACACTACGCAGCCATCGGTGGCTTGTGGTGCGCGCGAAAATTGGTTGGGTGGAGTGCCGTGCAGCCAGATACCACCACCGGTCTTGCCGCGCTTGCTGTCCAGCATATTGGGGTAGCTGATGGGCAGGGCTCCGGAGCCATAGAAATCCTTCAGCGACTTCGGGTCCAGATTGCTGGTGATGTAGTACACCCCCAGTGGCGTGCGCTGGTCTCCCTCGGCAGCCTTGGCGGTGCCGGCTTTGCCAACCGAAATGTAATAGTCCGCAACCAGGTTGAGTCCCGTTGCTGTGTTCTCGAACAGATACAACCGAGACCTGGATGCGTCCACCGCAATGGCGTGTTTTGACTTTTGCGACAGAGCCAAAAACTGCGATGGCACGGTGCCAGCGGCCGGACGTTCTCGCAATGCCCTTACGCGCCGTTGCGACTCTTCCCGCAACTCAGCCAGGGCAGGGCTGGCATTGGGTGCCAGGGACTCCGGAACATCACCAAAAGTTTTGATGGGACGTATCTGGGCGGCCAGCAGGTCACCATGAACCAGTTGCGCCAACTGAAAGTGGGGGTATTCCTCAACCAGCCGATCGGCTTTGGCCAGTGCGTCGCGGTGTTGCGCTTTTCCGATCAGCTTGTAAATTTCGATCAACCGGGCTTCTGCCACGCCATCCTGGTCTTTGACGACGGGAATCGGTTTGGCTTTGACCGTGCGCTTGGTGTCCATGGCATGCATTGGACTGGCGCCAACTGCCAGCAGGGTCAACAGCAGAGTATTGAGAATGGATCTGCCCATGTCAGCAGCCAACCACCGTAGCCTCATGTGCCGGTGGATTCTTTGACGATTTGCCATCGCTCGCCGTTCTTCACCAGATCCAGTGTCTTGCGGCTGGAAACCGATAGGTCGTTGGCTTTGTAGTCTTGCCGGAATTTGGCAACCGCAGTGTTGGCGGAAACGGTGACCGTCAGATTCTCCAGCTTCACGGTGATTTTGGATTTGCTGCTGATGCGCTGGCGGCGTTCTTCTTCCCAGGCGCTGCGGCTCATCGAGGCTGGTGGAGAGAAATCTTTTCCATAGGCGGCCAGATAGGCCTTGACGTCGCGGGCAGCCCAGGCTTTGGCCCAGGCAATGACGGCTGCCTCCGCTTCCCTGGAGCTGTTGCTACCGGACGTGGCAGCAGGTGCGGGCGTGGTGACGGCAGGGCTTGGTGCTGCACTTGCAGCAACCGCTGGTGTTGGAACCGCCGTGGGTGGCGCGACCGGTGTCGCCGCTGGCGTAGTAGCGGCTACCGCAACGGTGGCAGCAGGTGTTGCATTCGGCGTTGGTTTGCCAGCAACGGGACCAGGCAACGTGGGCGCAGGCTTTGCCGCAACCGGTGCTGGTATGGCGGGGGCAGGCACTGGCGCCGGTGCCGGACGCTGGTTCTTGGCTCCGGTCGGGCTGAAGAGTTCACGGATCAGGGCCAGCTTGGGCGGAACACCTGGGTTGGCGGCATCGAGTTGCAAGGCCTTGTTGTAGGCCTGGCTGGCCAATTTGGCGTAGACGTCGCCCAGATTTTCATGCGCGGTGGCATAGCTGGGGTTGGTGCGAATGGCCATTTCCAATGCCGTGCGCGCCTTGTCAAACTGGCTTTGCCCGGCGTACAGAACCGCCAGATTGTTGTAGGGTTCGGGCAGCTCGGGAAAGTCTTCGGTCAGACGGGTAAAGGTCGCAATCGCATCGGTGGTCTTGCCGGAATCACGTTGAATCACACCCTTGAGGAATCGCATTTGCGGGTCCCGCGGCTTGGTCGCCAGGTACTGGTCTGCCTTGCTGAGTGCTTCGGGTAGCTTGCCTGCTCGAACCAGTTGCGCGACGTCTGCGTATTCATCTGCATGGGCCGTTGAGAATACCATTGCCGCAGCAAGGGCTAGTAGTCGCAAGGGTCCAAGTATGTTCAAACGGGAGTGCGTCATAAAGCTTTCAGATTCTCAGACGTTGCAGGAGCCCTCTGGAAGGGGCTTTATACTGCTTGAATTGTAGCTGAGGGGGGTAGACGCGCCCTTTGGCGAAAGACCGAGATTTACCCTTACCTGATCTGTACAAGTTAAAGCCATTTGCCTGGAGGCAATGTCCTTTGGCGATGGCATTGAAATACCCATGAGTTTGCGCATCTACAACACGCTATCGCGTGCGCTTGAGCCTTTTACCCCCCTTGAAGCCGGACATGTGCGTATGTATGTGTGCGGCATGACCATTTACGACCTGTGCCACATTGGCCATGCCCGCATGGCCATGGCATTCGACGTGGTGCAGCGTTGGCTCAAGACCAGTGGTTACCGTGTGACCTATGTCCGCAATATCACCGACATCGACGACAAGATCATCCGCCGCGCCCTGGAACGCAATATTCCCATCCGGACCTTGACCGACGAAATGATTGCCGTGATGCACGAAGACATCGGCCGCCTGGGAATTGAGCCGCCCACGGTCGAGCCTCGCGCCACCGAATATGTGCCGCAGATGCTGGACATGATCCGGCAATTGGAAAGCAAAGGCCTCGCCTACAAAGCCAGTTCGGGTGATGTGAATTACGCGGTGCGCAAGTTTGATGGTTATGGCAAGTTGTCCGGCAAGTCGCTGGAAAGTCTGCGTGCGGGTGAGCGGGTGGCGGTCGATGATGGCAAGAACGACCCGTTGGACTTTGTGCTGTGGAAGGCCGCCAAGCTCGAAGAGCCCGCTGACGCCAAATGGGACAGCGCCGCCAGCGGCCATGCCTATGGCGTGGGCCGCCCGGGCTGGCACATCGAATGCTCGGCCATGTGTGGCCAGACGCTGGGTGAGAGCTTTGATATCCATGGTGGCGGCGCAGATTTACAGTTCCCTCACCACGAGAATGAAATCGCCCAGACCGAGGGTGTGACCGGCCGCTCTATGTCCCAGATCTGGATGCACAACGGCATGGTGCAGTTGGACAACGAGAAAATGTCCAAGAGCCTGGGTAATTTTTTCACGATACGCGATGTGTTGACCCAATACGATGCGGAGACCGTGCGCTTCTTCCTGGTGCGTGGCCACTACCGGTCGGATCTGGGCTACAGCGATGCGCACCTGAATGACGCCCGCAATGCACTGAAGCGTTTGTACACGGCTCTCGACTTGGTACAACCTGTGGAGTTGGCCGCCGGCATCGACTGGACCCAAGACCACGCGGCCCGCTTCAAGACCGCCATGGACGAAGACTTTGGCACGCCCGAAGCCGTGGCAGTGTTATTTGATCTGGCAGGCGAAGTCAACCGCACACAGTCCGCCGAGTTGGCTGGTTTGCTGAAGTCCCTGGGCGGCGTTCTGGGCTTGCTGCAGCAAGACCCCAAGGCTTTTTTACAAGCTGGCGCTGGACTGGACGAGACCGCCATTCAGGCAAAAATCCAGGAGCGTGCTGCCGCCAAGGCGGCCCGCGACTTTGCACTGGCCGATAGTATTCGCAAAGACCTGCTGGCGCAGGGCATTGTTCTCAAGGATTCACCAACCGGAACGAGTTGGGAAGCGGTGCAATGATGGCAACCGTGAAGAAGCCACCGGCTGAGCGACAGACGCCGTATTTTTGGGAAGAAGCCTGCAAACACCTGGTCAAGAAAGACCGGGTCATGAAGCGCCTGATTCCCCAGTTCGGCGATGTCTGCCTGGAGACCCGGGGCGACGCCTTTGTCACGTTGGCGCGCAGCATCGTCGGGCAACAAATCTCGGTCAAGGCCGCGCAAACCGTGTGGGAACGCTTTGAGCTGTTGCCGCGCAAGCTGACGCCGGCCAATGTGCTGAAGCTCAAGGTCGACGATATGCGCGCGGCTGGCTTGAGTGCCCGCAAGGTCGAGTATCTGGTGGATCTGGCGCTGCACTTTGACAACGGCGCCTTGCACGTCAAATCGTGGGAGTCCATGAGCGACGATGAAATCGTCGCCGAATTGATCGCCATCCGCGGCATCGGCCGCTGGACAGCCGAAATGTTCTTGATTTTTCATCTGATGCGGCCCAATGTGCTGCCACTGGACGATGTGGGGCTTATCAGCGGCATCAGCCACAACTATTTTTCGGGTGATGTGGTGAGCCGAAGTGACGCGCGTGAGGTGGCCGCCGCCTGGGCGCCATACTGTACGGTGGCAACTTGGTATATTTGGCGCTCGTTGGACCCGGTGCAAGTGGATTACTGAAACCTTGTGGGTCAAACCACTTTGCGCAGCAAATGTGCTCTGACCCCAACTGAATAGGAAGAGACCATGGCCAAAAAGACATTTCTGGATTTCGAACAACCGATCTCCGAACTCGAATCCAAAATCGAAGAATTGCGCTACGTGCAAAACGAGTCGGCAGTGGATATTTCCGCCGAGATCGAACAACTCAGCAAGAAAAGCCAGCAACTCACCAAGGACATCTACAGCGATCTGACGCCCTGGCAAATCACCAAGATTGCCCGCCACGCCGAGCGTCCCTACACGCTGGACTACGTCAATGAAATCTTCACCCACTTCGTCGAACTGCACGGTGACCGCCACTTTGCCGATGACCTGAGCATCGTCGGCGGCCTGGCCCGCTTCAACGGCACGCCGTGTATGGTGCTGGGCCACCAAAAAGGGCGCGACACCAAGGAGCGCGGTCTGCGCAACTTTGGCATGAGCAAGCCCGAGGGCTACCGCAAGGCGTTGCGCCTGATGAAGCTGGCCGAAAAATTCAAGCTGCCGGTGTTCACCTTTGTAGACACCCCTGGTGCCTATCCCGGCATTGACGCCGAGGAGCGTGGCCAGTCCGAGGCCATTGGCCGCAATATTTACGAGATGGCCCAGCTCGAAGTGCCCATCATCACCACCATCATTGGTGAGGGCGGCTCCGGTGGTGCTTTGGCCATTTCTGTGGCCGACCAATTGGTGATGATGCAGTATTCGATCTATGCGGTGATCAGCCCCGAAGGTTGTGCCTCCATCCTCTGGAAGACTTCGGACAAGGCATCCGACGCGGCGGAGGCCATGGGCATTACGGCGCACCGTCTCAAGGCCTTGGGCGTGATCGACAAGATCGTCAACGAACCCGTGGGTGGTGCGCACCGCGATACCAAGCAGGCCGCCGCCTTCCTGAAGCGTGCACTGGCCGATGCCTACCGCCAGATCAGCGACCTGAAGGTCAAGGAGTTGCTGGATCGTCGCTACGAACGCCTGCAAAGTTATGGGCGCTTCACCGATACCAAGGCCGCTGGACGCTAAGTCCCTGGGCACGCGCGCCGTGCCTGTTGGCTTTTCCCGTGACCCAGTCCGTTGACCAAGCCATTGCGGGGTTCAAACCTGTGTTGCCGTTGGCCGTTGCGCTCAGTGGCGGCGCTGACTCCGTGGCATTGCTGGTAGCCTGTGTACAGAAGTGGCCGGGGCAGGTGAGTGCCGTGCACATCAACCATGGTCTGCAGGCCGCCGCCTCGCTGTTCGAAGACCATTGCCGCAGGCTGTGCCAGCAGCTGAACGTGCCCCTGCAGGTGCAGAAGGTGGATGCCGGCAAACAGGCAGGCCAAAGTCCCGAAGATGCCGCCCGCCAGGCACGCTATATGGCTTTCTCGGCGCTAGCCCTCGTGGAATATGGTGGTAATACTATCAAATCAATAGCAATTGCACACCACGCCGATGACCAGGTGGAGACGCTGCTGCTGGCCCTGAGTCGTGGTGCTGGGCTGGCCGGCCTCAGCGCCATGCCGGCGCACTGGCAGCGTAATGGCTTGGACTACTACCGGCCTTTGCTGGGCGTCGCAGGTGCCGACATCCGTGCCTGGCTGGCAAAGCGTGGCGTGCTCTTCGTCGAAGACCCGACCAACCAGGATGAGCAGTTCACCCGCAACCGCATCCGCGCGCGCCTGATGCCGGCTTTGCGTTCCGCGTTCCCGCAATTTTTGGACACCTTTGCGCGCAGTGCCAGCCACGCTGCGCAGGCCCAGCAGGTGCTGGACGACGTGGCTGCGCAGGATGTAGGTGCGATGGCGCGCAGCGCGGATGGCTTGCCCCGCATCAAGGCGTTGCAGGCTTTGAGCCGGGCGCGGCAGGCCAATGCCTTGCGCTATTGGCTCAAGCACAGCGTGGAGGTTGTGCCCAGCGCCGCGCAGTTATCCGAACTGTTGGATCAGGTGGCGGATTGCACGACGCGGGGCCATCACATCCACATCAAAGTCGGCTCTGGTTTTGTGCAGCGCAGCAGCGATGTTTTGACTTGGTACAATCCCTAGGTTTTGCTTCAAAATTTACTCATTTTTTCATGGCACTGATTGTTCACAAATACGGCGGCACGTCGATGGGTTCAACGGAACGCATCCGCAATGTCGCCAAACGCGTCGCCAAATGGGCGCGCGCGGGTCACCAGATGGTTGTCGTTCCTTCGGCCATGAGCGGTGAGACCAACCGCTTGTTGGGTCTGGCCAAGGAATTGGCACCCAACAAGCAGGGTGACTCCTACGGCCGCGAGCTGGACATGCTGGCTGCCACCGGCGAGCAGGCGTCCAGTGCGCTGCTGGCCATTGCGTTGCAAGCCGAAGGCATGGAGTCGGTCAGTTACGCCGGCTGGCAAGTCCCGATCCGGACCAACAGCGCCTACACCAAGGCCCGCATTGAGTCCATCGATGACGCCCGCGTGCGCGCCGATCTAGACAACGGCAAAGTGGTCATCGTCACCGGCTTTCAGGGCATGGATGAACAGGGCCACATCACCACGCTGGGGCGCGGTGGTTCGGACACCTCGGCCGTGGCGGTTGCCGCAGCCATGAAGGCGGCGGAATGCATGATCTACACCGATGTGGATGGCGTTTACACCACAGACCCGCGCGTGGTCGCCGAAGCCCGCCGCCTGAAGACCGTCAGCTTCGAGGAGATGCTGGAGATGGCATCCATGGGCTCCAAGGTTCTGCAGATCCGTTCGGTGGAGTTTGCCGGCAAATACAAGGTGCCGCTGCGTGTTTTGAGCAGTTTCACCGACTGGGATATCGATATCGACGAAGAGGCCAAGTCCGGCACCCTGATTACTTTTGAGGAAGACGAGAAAATGGAACAAGCCATTGTTTCGGGCATCGCATTCAACCGCGATGAAGCCAAGATTTCTGTGATGGGCGTGCCCGACAAGCCCGGTATTGCGTACCAGATTCTGGGTGCGGTGGCCGATGCCAATATCGAAGTGGACATGATCATCCAGAACTTGAGCAAAGACGGCAAGACCGACTTCAGCTTCACGGTCAACCGGGGCGAATACGCCAAGGCCGTGGACCTGCTCAGGAACGTCGTATTGCCTACGCTGGGCGCCGAAGAAGTGGTGGGCGACACCAAGATCTGCAAGGTCTCCATCGTCGGCATTGGCATGCGCAGCCACGTGGGTGTGGCCAGCCGCATGTTCCGCGTGCTGAGCGAAGAGGGCATCAACATCCAGATGATTTCCACGTCCGAAATCAAGACATCCGTCGTCATCGACGAGAAGTACATGGAGCTGGCAGTTCGCGCTTTGCACAAAGCTTTTGACCTGGACCAGCCCACAAATTAAAAAACCGGGCAAAGTCGTGAGATAATGCTCGCTGTTCAGGAAACGTGACCGAGTGGCCGAAGGTGCTCCCCTGCTAAGGGAGTATGGGGTGTAGAGCCTCATCGAGGGTTCGAATCCCTCCGTTTCCGCCAGGACTTTAGTAAAAACGCCCCTTCATTGGGGCGTTTTTCATTTCTATCTATCATTCCTTCTTTCAAGCGGCCGTGCCGTTGAATGGAGATGATGACCATGGCACACCGTAGAAACTCCATTGCAATGCGCAGCATCACCACCGCAGCCTGCGCCTTGCTGCTCAGCGCCTGCGGAGGCGGCGGTGGTTCACACGACACTGCACCCAGTACCCCGCCCCCGGCGCTGATACCGGCCAAACCCGTGGTCAAGGTTTTTGGCGACAGCCTGATGGACAGTGGAACATTCGGCTTCAAAGTCACCATTCAAAACTCCGACAAGTCGAGGCCTTTCGAGATACTTCCAGAAAAAGTCGCCAGCGGCCTGGGCGCCAGCACGCCGTGTCCGTACTTCAATTACGCGGTCACGGGTTATATGCCCAATCCGGTTTGTACCAACTATGCCGTCTCGGGTGGGCGCATCAACACGCGCGGTGACAGCAACGCAGCCATTGACACGTCAAATCCGCTGTCCATCCTGAATCAGATCGCTGCGGGATCAATTTTTCTGGTCGCCAGCGACGTCGTGATCGTTGACGGCGGTGCCAACGATATTGCCGATCTGGCTGGCGGCTACATAGGCGCCACCACCCCGGATGGCCTCAAGGCCTTTACCAACAAGCTGTCCACGCTGTTACCTGCGGCCACGGTGGCCACGCTGGTGACAAGCACACCGACGGCCACCACGCTGCATGCTGCATCGTCGGCCTATGCGCAGGCTCTGGCACAGCTGATGGCGCAATCCATCAACGACAAGATCCTCGCACGGGGCGTGCGCAAAGTGGTGGTCATCAATGCGGTGGACATCACCACCACGCCGCTGTTCGGCGGCATCATGTCGGCGCTGGGCGCAACACCCGGCAG
>JAZKIR010000107.1:0-29762 GCA_040384785.1 Pseudomonadota bacterium | reverse complement strand
TGTCCGCTTTAACTCCCCTTCGCCCGGCGGGGCGAGGGGGCTGGGGGGAGTGGGGAAATACAAAAACACCAAAAACCAGCCCATCTCTCAAACGCACCAGGCTTAGCTATAAATTCAAGAGCAGCAAACACCCATTAGACGGGGGCTAGAAGCCAATTCAACCAAATACCTTGTCAGCGCGCCAACACCGTGCGAATGGTGTTCCCCAGTTCTTCGGCCACAAACTTGGCGATATAGGCATCCGCCCCCACACTCTTCACGTGGCCTTCGTTGGCAGAACCCGTCAGCGACGAATGGATGATCACCGGGATGCCCTTGAAGCGCCCATCCTGCTTGATATTGCGGGTCAGCGTGAAACCGTCCATAACCGGCATTTCCAGGTCGGTCAGCACCACGGCCACCTTGTCCTGGATCGTCTTGCCCTCGGCCACCGCCTTGGCCGTCATGGTCTCCAGCATGTCCCAGGCTTCCTTGCCGGTTTTGGTCATCACATAGGGAACGCCCATGGCCTTGAGGCCTTGTTCGATCATCATGCGGGCCACCGCGGAGTCGTCGGCGGCCAGGACCACGGTACCGGGCGGCAGTCTGACGCCACTCACCTTGGTCTCGTCGATATCGGAAGAATGCTCCTGCGGCATCACATCGCGCAGGATCTGCTCCACGTCCAGCACCTGGGCCAGCCGGGTGTTCTCGGCATTGCCGTCCAGGCGCGCAATGCTGGTCACCAGGCCGCCGCCACTGCTCTCGGCCGACAACACGTGTTTCCATTCCAGACGCACAATTTCGTTGACCTCTTCCACCGCAAAGGCCTGTGTGGTGCGGGCAAATTCGGTTACCAGCAAAATGCCCAGGCCTTTGGTCGGGTTGCAGCCCACGACCCTGGGAAGGTTGATGACGGTGATCATCTGGCCGCGGATATTGGCCACACCCATGACCGTGGGGGGCATGTTCACCATGGACGTGATCTCGGGCATAACCAGAATTTCACGCACCTTGAACACGTTGATGCCAAACAGTTCGCGCCGCTCGGTGCCCGGTGCCTCACCCAAACGGAACAGCAGCAATTCGAACATGCTGTTGGAGGCCAGGTTGGTCCGCTCGTCAATGTCCCGCATGGTGCTCATGGTGTGGTTTCCGTGGTGTTCAGGGGTTAAAGGGCTGCAACGGTGATGGGGAACATAGTAACGTTATCTGGCTGTTTTGGGCCACAAAACCCATAACTGCAATGGCTGGCGCAAGCGCCCGGCCAGCTCACCGGCCTCGGCACCCCAGCCGACAAAATAGTCGGCCCGCACGGCGCCGATGATGGCACTGCCGGTGTCCTGTGCCAGCACCAGTTTTTGCAGCGTGGTCTGGGGGCCGGTGGAGGCCAGCCATAACGGCGTGCCATAGGGAATGCTGGTCGGATCCACGGCGATGGAACGCCCCGGCGTCAGCGCCACGCCCTGGGCGCCGCGCGGCCCTTCGCTGGAGTCGCGGGCGGCAATCGCCTCTTCGCGGAAAAACACCACGCGCGGATTGCTCCACAGCAGCTCCTGCTGGCGCTGCGGGTTTTGCGCCAGCCAGGCCTTGATACCAGGCCAGGACGCGTCCTTGACCAGCCCCTGGTCCAGCAGCCAACGCCCCACGCTGCGGTAGGGCTGGTCATTGGTGCCGGCATAGGCCAGGCGCACCCAGCGCTCGCTGCCATCGGGCTGGGTGATGCGCACGCGTCCAGACCCCTGGATCTGCAAAACCAGTGCATCGATCGGGTCGGCCAGGTAGGCAATCGCCCGCCCGTGCAAGGCCGCTTGGGCCTCGGGCAGCGTGTCTATCTCCTGCCGGGAATACCAGGGCTTGCGCTGCGCCAGGCCCGGTGGCGGCTGGTATAGCGGGACACCGAATGTGGCATTGGTCACGCGGCTGGCCTCCAACATCGGCTCGTAATAGGCGGTCAACAAACCGGTGGCTTCCCCCTGCAGCGTTTCCACCCGAAACGGCTGCAAGCGTTCCTGCATCCAGGCACGCTGCTGCTCCGGGCTACCGATGCTCAGGCGGCGGATGTCTGCGCACAGGGCAGCAAACGGTCCCGATGGCCGCTCGCAGCTTTTAAGCCAGGCGTTCCAGGCCTCGAACAGGGAATCATCGGCAAAGCCGGGCAGGTCGCTCCACTGCGCGGGAACCCAACGGCCTTTGGATTGCACCAGGGTCCCGGGCACATCCATGGGTTGGGTGCGAACCGTCGTCTCGGGGCGTGATTCCACCCGGGGCGCAGTGGCGATGGGGGCGCTGCCGCAGGCGACCAGACTTCCTACAATCAAGCCGATACATCCATAGGCCAGGAGCCGGTTCATGACATTGTTATTGTTGGAGGCGCTGGGAGCAGGGCTGATATTCATTGGGATCATCTGGTGGACCATGTTTTCGGGCCGCAAGCATGGTGAGTTGCCGCAGGATCCAGGTACAGCGCCGACGCCAAACCCGGTCGAGCCGCCTTCCTCCCCCGATGGCTTAGATAAAACCACCCGCTAGCCCTCGTAAAATCTTTGCATGCCGCTATGTTTTTCATAGCGGATGCAGCGTGGAACAGGGCATGCTCACAACACCCGGTGCTCTAGCGCCGGCAGCTGGGCACGGTGTTGCAGCAAGGTATGCGGGCTCAATTCGGCGCACACGACACCGGCGCCCTGCGACCGCTGGTCCAGCACCTGGCCCCAGGGGTCGATCAGCATGGACTGGCCCCAGGTGCGCCGGCCGCTGGGGTGCACACCGCCCTGGGCTGCCGCACCGACGTAGGCCAGATTTTCGATGGCCCGGGCGCGCAGCAAGACCTCCCAATGCGCCTGGCCGGTGGTGTGGGTAAAGGCACTGGGCACCAGCACCAAGTCCACTCCGTCACGCGCATAAGCACGGTACAACTCGGCGAAGCGCAGGTCATAACAGACGCTCAAACCCACGTTCCACAGATGGCCGTCTTTCGACGGTAGCGCAAAGTGGGTCGGCTGCTCACCGCGGTCCAGCACGCGCGATTCGTCATAGGATTCGACACCGTTGTCAAAGCGGAACAAATGGATCTTGTCGTAGCGTGCAACACAGTCACCCTGCGGGTTGTAGACCAGGGAGCTGTTGAACACCCGATCGGGTTTACCGGTCGACAAGGGCAGGGTGCCGGCGACCAGCCACAGGCCCAACTGGCGCGCGGCGTCGGCCAGAAAGTTCTGAATGGGGCCATTGCCAAAAGCTTCCTGGATGGCCAACTTGTCGGCATCGTGCTGGCCGATCAGGCAAAAGTATTCGGGCAATACGGCCAGCTCGGCCCCTTCGGCGGCGGCTTGCTCCAGCAGCGTACGTGCCTGCAGCAGGTTTTCGGACAATACGCCGGTGGACACCATCTGGATGGCAGCAACTTTCATGGGGACTCCTAGGGGGTACTCGGTGTGCTGGCTGGCGCGCTCGCGGGTGCGCTGTTCCGTCTACGCTCGACTGGGGTGACCCGGGGGTCGACCCAGGTGCCGTCCACCAATAATTCATATGTCGCCGCCTCGATCAGGGGTTTACGCAAGATGAGCTGGGCGAGGAAAGTGGTCAGACCAATCACCGGATTGATGGCGCCGTAGATTATCGAGGCGCTGCCGGCATTGATCTCGGGCACCACCACCACTTTTATATTCTGCGTTTCCTTGGCAATGTCGGCCTGTCCCTCCATAAGCACGACTGCGTTGACACCCTTCATTTGCAGGTTGTTGGTGCTCGCAATGCCTTGGGCAATCTTCACATCACCCCGCAAGAAATCAAAGGAAAAGCCTTCGGTGAATACGTCCTTGAAATCCAGCGTCAGCCGCCGCGGTAAGGACTGCAGACTCAACACACCCAGCAGTTTCGCAATGCCAGGGTCCGCCTTCAAGAACTGGCCGCTCTCCACATTGATATTGAAATTACCCGACAGGCTGGGGTAGTCCAACGTGATCGGTGAACCCAGCCAAGCTACCTGGCCTTCTACCTTCCCCTGGCCCTTGCGCACCACTCCTTTCATACCAAAGCGGTTCAGCAGATCGCCCGAGTCATTGATGTCGAGCTTGAAGTTCATCACGGTACGCCGGCGCTCCTTGATGTTGCGCCCGGCCACCGGTCCAGGCTGCGCAGCGATATTGGTCCAGTTGCCGTTGGCAGTCAGCATGGCCTCGGGGGTGGTGATGTTGAACCGGTTCAGGCGCCATTCGCGCGGCAGATCACGCGCCACCACCGACGCACTGGCGCCCACGTTGACCGCTTCGATTTCGACCTTGCCCAGCTTCTTGCCGCGCAACTCAAAGTCTTCGACGACGATGTCCAGCGCGGGAATGCTGGCTGGTTGTTCGTCCAATGCGCTCTCCACCTCTTGTGCCGTACTCTGGGCTATCGCCAGGCGGGCCAGACGGGCGTACAAACGGCCCGCCGCCGGACCCGAAGACTGGCGGTACTCGACGTAGCCATTGAGCTCGGAAGCATCCAGATTGGCACGCCATAACAAGCCCTCACGCCCGCCGCCGACCACCACGTTGTGCAGCTTGCGCCCGCCCACAGTGAGATCGCGGGCGCGCAGGGCCACGCTGGTGGGCAGATAGCCCATGCTCACCGGGCCACCCAATGCAGTGACGGAGCTGGCTGACAAATTCGCCCCCGAGGCACGCGACAACACTTCGGACCAAGCATCCATATCGATGCTGGGCAAATTGACATTGGCGACCACCCCATCGGCAGGCAGCGGCGCCGACTCGTCGTTGGCCAGGCCCACTGCAATGGCTCCGCGCAAGACCCGGGCTTCGGCGCCTGACACATCACGCACAAACACAAGGCTGCCGAGTTTTCCAACCTCCAGCTGCAACTGATCCTGCACGTGGATGGTCCCGTCGCTGCCCACGGCCAAAGAGGCGCGCACGGCTGACGTCTCCAGGTTCAAAGGCAATGCGGTTTCTGCTGTTTTGGTAAAGGGCGCGGGCAAATTCAGTGCCATGCCAACCAGGTTGCTATTGATGGACAGCTCCGTCACCCCGCCGCGAAATCCTACCGTCGCGGTATAGGCCGCAGCGCCATTGCCGTATTGGGCCAGCCTGGCGGCGAATCCCAGCTCGCGGGCCTGGCGCAACCCCTCTGACGTTGCGGTTCCCTGCAAGCGCAATTGCTGTGGCGCCGGCACCTTGTTCCCGGCAACGGGGCTGGCAACGCCTTGGCTGCTGATGCCACCGTCGAGGCGCACATCACCACCCAGTGCCCGGGCTTGTGCGCCCGCCACTGAGAAACCGGTTTCCGAAAAGTTGATAACGCCGCGCGCACGCGCCAGGCGCGGGGTGTCCGGTGTGATTTGCAGGTCATTGCCCCCCAAGGCAACCGTGCCGCGTACCGTGGCCTGGTCCACTGCAGCAATCGGAAAGCCGAGCTTGAAGCGGTAGTCGGCGTTGCCGGTGGCGGTGGCGCGCTCCAAGGGCTTGCCCATCAGGGCACTCAAAGGCGAACCGTTCACCACGCCCAGCACGTCGGTCAACGGCCCTTGCGCCTCCGCAGTCACCGACACCGTGGCACCGCGGTACAGGCTTTCCACCAGGCCGTCGATCTTGCTGACACGCAAGCCCGGCGCACCCGCCACATTGCTACTGGCGCCTTTGACGTGCAATACAGCGCGGTCTATCACCAGCTCGCCCGACAAGCCCGTCAACGCTGGCCACAGGGGCGTGTCCTTGGGCTGTAGAAAGCTCGGTACGTACGCATAGGTGGCATTGCGTACGTCCGCCGCAATGCGGAAGTCACCTTGCTTGGCATTGCTAAAGGGAAAGTCATGCAGGTTGCCCTTGACCTTGAACTTGACCGCCGACGCGGTGCCGGCCAAAACGGCCTCGCGCACATAGTCCCGCACCGGTTGGTGAATACCGAGGGGCAAATAGCGGTACACCCGGTTGCCTTCGGCGCGGCTCAACGTACCCTGCAGATCCAGCACGCCCGGAAAGCGGCCAGCGGCCTGCGTTGCACTGTTGCCGGGGCTGCCCGCTGCGGTTTGCCATTTCAGCTGGGCCTCGCCCAGCGCATCGGCGTTACTAAAGCGCAGGTTGGGAACAGCCAGGCTGATTTGGTCGCCGTCCATCTTCCATTGCAGGTCGCCCGTCAGTTGGTCGAACGGCAACAGCGGGACTTCAAACACGCCAGGCAAATCGAGCGCGCCCGCCTTCAGCGCGATGGCAGCCTTGCCGCCCGACTGGTTGAGGTCGAAGTCAATGTCCGCGCCCTTGAATCCTGGCCGTGACCCGGCTTCGGGCGACCGGGATGCGATTTCCAACTGCACGACACGCCCCTTCGCGGCAAAGCGGGTGGGTTGTGACACCGGTCCCTGCCAGTTGGCTTGCAGCTGTTCGATCAATCCTTTGGGGGCAAGCTGGCCCAAGGTCGTGCGAACGGTTTCATCCAACGGCAGCCGGTCGGCTATTTGCGACATGGCAGCCAGATCCAGGCGGTCGGCCACAAACTCCCCGCGCGCTGGTTTTTGGGCATCCCCTGCAAATAGCGCCACGCGCACATTGCCGCCGGGCCAGTGCAGCCCATCGGCGGTTTCAAATTGCAAGGCCTGGGTCGAAAATTCGAACCCGCCTTCCAAAGCCCTGGCGCCCAGCCGCCCGGTGATATTGCGCAGGGCCAATGCGTCCAGCTTGGGGTTGATCGTGACCGTGATGCTGTCCAGCGCCAGATCGGCGGTAGCGCCGACCACGTTGCCGCGTGTTACGTCTACCCATGCACGGACTGAGCCCGCACCCTGCGCCAGATCTTTGACACCAAGATCCGCGTAGAGGCGCAACTGCGCCAGATCAACCTGCGGGAAGTTCGCGTAGACCTGGCCCTCCCATTCCTGCCAGACACCGGCACGGCGGCTGAGCAGGCGCTGCTTGAAGATACCCGACAGGCTGAGGCGCTCACCCCAATGGGCCGGGGGGTTGGCGTCCAGCCGCATCGCATGGGTGCGGTGTTGGTTGCGCAAGACCCAATCCACGTCGGTCAATGCCAGGGCCGGCACATTGCGCATTTCATCCGTCCAGGTCACCGTGCCATGGCGAATGACCAGTTCGGGTTGGGAAAACACCCAGTCGGCCCCGGCGCTGTGAGCCCCGTCGCCAGAGGGCAAGGGCAGGCCGGCCACCCAGATCCGCCCATCCGGGGATCGGCGGACGTCGAGCTCGGGCCGGTCAATCGTCAATTGCTCAAAACCCAGGCCCATCAGCGAGCGGGCCGACAGCGCCGCGAGCACGGATGGGAGTTTCAAGGCCACGCGGCCCTGGGTATCGAGCAGGCTGACATCGTTCAATTCCAGCGACGGAATCAACCCATTGGATCGAACGGTGATGGCGCCGATACGCACCGTCACGCCCAGCATGCGGGAGACCTGCTGCTCCAGCATCGGGCGAAATTCCGCGATTCGCGGCACAATCACGAAATGCAGCGCACCCCATACCATGACCAACGCAATGCACGCTGACACCACCAACCAGAAGGCGGCGCGCACGGCAAAAACACAGACCCTGAAGACAGGAGAGGGGTTTGGGGTCAATTCAGTCATCGTTATCGGAACACCATGTCAGGAATTATGACCCGCAATGGGCAGCCCGATTGGGCACTGGGGTCTCGCTTTACGCAACGGATACGGCGCCGTTACACCCAGCAATTGGAACTTCTACCGGCCGGAGCGCCCACGCGCCAGACCCTGGAGCTGCTGTTTGAGGACCTGCGCGGTGCCGGGACCGATGTGGGTGCAGCACTGCGCACCATACGCCAATTGGTGGTTGAACGACTGGTCTGCCTGGATTGCAACGAACAGGCATCCCTGCCGACCGTGACACGCACCATGACCGAATTGGCGGAATTCGCGCTGAACGTGGCATGCCTGGAAAGCGCCAGGGCACTGGACCTGTTGCATGGCGCACCCTTGACACTGCAGGGTACGCGCGCCGATCTGTGTATTGTTGGCATGGGCAAACTGGGGGCCCGTGAGCTGAATGTATCCAGTGACATTGACCTGATTTATATCTACGACCAGGATGGTGAAACGGCGGGCAACGACGAGGGCCGGGCTCGGGTCTCCAACCAGGAGTACTTCGGCAAGATGGTGCGCTCCATATTTGCGTTGGTCGGCGACACTACCGAGCACGGACTGGTTTTCAGAGTGGATCTGGCCTTGCGGCCCAATGGCAATTCGGGTCCACCGGCCGTTTCTCTGGGAGCGCTGGAAGAATACTTTCATGTTCAAGGTCGCGAGTGGGAGCGTTTTGCCTGGCTCAAGAGCCGGGTCGTGGCCCCGACCCAGGCCATCAGCTCCAGTTGCGCCCAAGGTCTGCGCGGCCTGGTGTCGCCCTTCGTATTCCGACGTTATCTGGATTACAACGTGTTTGACGCCTTACGGGTGCTGCACCGCCAGATCCGCGACCATGCCACCAAACGCAGCGCCGGTAAACCCGAGCGCAGTAACGATGTCAAGCTCTCGCGCGGCGGCATACGCGAGATTGAATTCACGGTCCAGTTGCTGCAGGTGGTACGCGGCGGTCATTTCCCAGAGCTGCGTACCCGACCCACGCTGAGTGCGTTGCAGAGACTGGTCGTGGCAGGTCTAATGCCGCAGGCCACGGCCGACGGACTGTCCCGGGCCTATGTGTTCCTACGCCAAGTGGAGCACCGCATCCAGTACCTGGATGACCAGCAGACCCATATCCTGCCCACCGCCGATGCGGATGTCGAATGGATCGCCCGGACGCTGGGTTTTGCTGACAGTTGCACCTTTTTGCGTGAACTCGACAGCCATCGTGAGCTTGTGGCGCAAGAGTTTGATGCCTTGCTGGGTGGTGCGCACAAGGAGTGCAGGGGCTGCAGTGGCGCGGCTCCCATATCCGGTGCCAGCGACTTTGACGAGTTGTTGGCCCAGTTGAGTGGTCAGTTCCACGCGCGGGTTTCCAGCTGGCGCCAGCATCCCCGGGTGCTGGCCTTGCGTGAGGATTCCCGTGCCCGGCTGGGGCGCCTGGTGCTGCGCACGGCGCAATGGGTCGAGCAGGGCAAGGTCTCCGAAGAGGCCGCCGTGCGTCTGGCCGACTGGATTGAGCCGCTGTTGCGTCGGGAAAGTTATCTGGCCTTGTTGCTGGAACGCCCCAACGTGCACGAGCGGCTATTGCACATGCTGGGTGCTGCGCGCTGGCCCGCGCGCTACCTGCTCAAGCATCCGGGTGTGATTGACGAATTGGCCGGCAACACCATGTTCGAAGAGCGGTTTGACGCGGCTGATTTCCAAGGGGAACTGGACAGGCGCCGTGCCGCTTTGCAAGGCACCGGCGAAGACGATGACGAAACCCTGCTGAACCACTTGCGCCGCGCCCACCATGCCGAGGTGTTCCGCATATTGGCACGCGATGTGGAAGGCCGTTTGACGGTGGAGCAGGTGGCCGATGACCTCAGTGCACTGGCCGATGCCGTGCTGCGTGTGACCACGCGCTGGTGCTGGGACCGTTTGAAGAACCGGCACCGGCCGGACTGCCACTTCGGCATCATTGCCTACGGCAAACTCGGCGGTAAGGAATTGGGTTATGGCAGCGATCTGGATATTGTGTTCGTCTACGACGATGCCGATGAACGCGCCGGCGAGGTCTATGGTGCGCTGGTGCGCAAGCTCATCAACTGGCTGACCGTGAAAACCGGCGAAGGCGATTTGTATGAGATTGACACCGCGTTGCGTCCGAATGGCAATTCGGGTTTGTTGGTCACCAGCTTTGACGCCTACTCCAACTACCAGCAGCAGCGCGGCAGCAACACGGCCTGGACCTGGGAGCACCAGGCCATGACCCGCGCGCGCTGCGTGCTGGGCGACGCCGGCCTGCAGGCGCGCTTTGACGCGGTGCGCGAAGCGGTGATCGGGGCACCACGCGACGGCCTGGGTCTGAGCGGAGAAATAGTCAGCATGCGCGCCAAAGTACGTGCCAGCCATCCAGTGCGTGGGGAGCAGTTTGACGTCAAACACAGCCCCGGCGGCATGGTGGACATCGAATTTGCGGTGCAGTTTCTGGTGCTGTCGCAAGGGTGCCGGCACCCGGAGTTGCTGGCCAACGTCGGCAATATCGCGTTGCTGCAACGTGCCCAGGCCTGTGGCCTACTGACCGAGCCTGTGGGCGACCAGGCCGCGCAAGCCTACCGCGTGTTACGGCAAATACAGCACCGGGCACGGCTCAACGAAGAGCCCACCCAAGTTGATCAGGCAAAAGTGCAGACGGAACGCACAGCTGGTCTGGCGCTATGGGCGGCGGTATTTGGCGGCGCAACGGAGCATCCCGCACTGCCTGCTTAACCTGCCGCCCGGTCCATGGGGCAGCGACTAGGTCGCCGAGCGGATTTTTTTCAACAGCGCGGTCGTGGAATAGCCCTGTACAAAGGGCAGGGCCAGGGCGTGGCCGCCCCAAGATTCGACCAGCTCGGTTTCGGGCAGTTTGGCCATGTCGTAGTCGCCGCCCTTGACCAGAATATCCGGGCGAATCTCTGATATGAGTTGTACCGGTGTGTCTTCCTCAAACCAGGTCACTAGGCTCACGGACTGCTGGCTGGCCATCACGATGGCACGGTCGGTTTCCTGGTTCAGCGGCCTGTCATCACCCTTGCCCAGACGGCGCACCGAGGCGTCTGTGTTCAATGCGACGATCAGACTGCCCCCCAACGCACGCGCTTGCGCCAGGTATATGACGTGGCCGCGGTGCAGCACATCGAATACACCGTTCGTGAAAACCCAGGGGCGGGGCAACGCGGCAAGCTGTGGTGCCAGGTTCGCACGTATGCAGATCTTGTCCAAAAAAGCCGGGGGAGTGTCGTAAACGTCCATGCCCACAATGCTATCAGGCGTCATTGGCGCTCAAGACTGGCGCCCTTCTGTCGATCAGACATGCATAATTACATTTGATCCATGCACCTAGTACCCGTCAGCGTCGAATCCATACGCATCAACCAGCCCCTGCCTTTTCCTTTGATGGACAGGAACGGGGTCCTGCTGGCAAAGCGCTCCTTCGTCATCGACTCCAAGGAAGACCTTGCGGAAATCGCGCAACGTGGCGGTGGTCTGTATATTGACGTGGCGGACTCCGAAGCCCATCACAGAGCCTATGTGGAGCGCCTGCATGGGCTGGTGCGGGATGGCAAATCGCTGGGAGAAATTGCTGAAGCCAAGATCACGGGGGATCTGCTCGGCGACCGCAATGCGCAGGACAATGAACGCCCCGATTGGCTGGACCTGCAGGTTCAGACGAATGCACTGTTGCGCGAAGGCCAGCCCGCCTTGTTCATGGAACGCTTGGATCGCATACACGCGCAGTTGAACCGCCACTCGCGCCGCAATCCAGACGGCACCTTGTTTGCGCTCATCCATCTATCGGCAACCGAAGTGCGCATGTACAGCGCAACCCATGCCATGCTGGTCAGTGTGATGTGTGGCCTGGCCGCGCGCGAGGTATTGAAGTGGCCGGCCGACAAGGAAGCCGTTCTGTGCAAGGCCGCGTTGACGATGAACCTGAGTATGACGGGCTTGCAGGATCAACTGACCAAGCAAATCGAGCCGCCCTCGCTCGCGCAACGCAAGGCGATTGATGAACATGCCAAAAAGTCTGCGGGTATGTTGTCCGATATGGGCGTTACGGATCCGATCTGGCTGGATGCCGTTCGCGACCACCATACCCAGACACCGGGACCCCTGCAACCCAGAACACCGGCGCAACAGATCGCGCGGCTGGTGCAACGGGCTGACATGTTCGCGGCACGCCTGGCACCCCGTGCTTCGCGGGTGCCCATTTCACCGGCGGCGGCGATGCAAGCATGTTATTTTGATGAAAACCGCCAGGTCGATGAGACCGGCGCCGCACTGATCAAAGCCGTCGGCATTTACCAGCCTGGCTCCTTTGTTCGCCTGGCCACCGACGAGGTGGCGGTTGTCATCAAACGGGGCCTGAACACCAGCACGCCCCGCGTCGCCGTGCTGGTCAACCGCAGCGGCATGCCAACGCTGGAACCGACGATACGTGAAACCAGCACCCGCGACTTTCGTATCGTGGCCAGCGTTGCGCACCGGGACGTCAAAGTCCAGATCAATCTGGAACGACTGCTGCCGCTGACTGCCGCTCCAGCCTCCGACCGGCCCTGGTAAAACCCGCGCCGGGACAGTCCGCTCCCTGCGCGCACCTTGCACACCCCCTTTTTTGACCATGCTAGCCAAGTGGTCAAAAACTTATTAATTCAATAAATTACCAAACAGTCGCAAAATTACCAACAAGTAAAAACCACCGGGCGCAACCTTGAAACCTCTGCATTTGCCATCGCTGCGCTTGCATGCATCCCCCTACCGCGCGGGTATTCCATGAAGATCGCCATCGTCGGCTCCGGAATTTCCGGCCTGGGCGCCGCGCACGCCTTGCGTGGCCACGCAGCGCTGAGTTTGTTCGAGTCGGGCGATTACTTTGGTGGCCACACCCATACAGTGGACCTGACGTTGAACGGATCCAAAGGCCCCGTCACACACGGTGTGGACACCGGTTTCCTGGTGTTCAACGAGCGCACCTATCCACAGTTGATACAGCTGTTTTCAGACTTGCAGGTCACTACCGAACGCTCCGACATGTCGTTTTCGGTCCAGGTACCGGGCGCCCGCGGCCACAGCCCGCTGGAGTGGAGCGGCTCATCGCTGAACACGGTTTTTGCCCAGCGCAGCAACCTGCTCAGACCGGCCTTTTTGCGCATGTTGCGCGACGTGCTGCGCTTCAACCGCTTGGCGACTGGTATTGCACTGCGCGGTGCGGAGGCCGAGTTGATGCAACCGCTGGCCAGCTTTCTGGACCAGCACCACCTGTCCAATGAATTCCGGGACTGGTATTTTTTACCCATGCTGGGCTGCATCTGGAGTTGCCCCACCGACCAGATGTTGCAGTTTCCGGTGGCCACGATGATCCGTTTCTGCCACAACCATGGCCTGATCCAGGTCACCAACCGGCCACAATGGTGGACCGTGGCCGGCGGCGCACGCCAGTATGTGGAGAAGATCGTCGCCTCCATCCCTGACAAACGCCTGCGCACCCCGGTGGCCAGGATCACACGCGACGCACAGGGCGTCAGCATCCACGCGGGTGGGCAAACCGAGCGTTTTGACAAAGTGGTGCTGGCCTGCCACTCGGACCAGTCGCTGGCCTTGCTGGGTGATGCCACCCGCGCGGAGCAGGAAACATTGGGCGCCATCCGTTACCAGCCCAACCGCGCGGTCTTGCACACCGACACCTCGGTGCTGCCGCGCGCGCGGCGGGCCTGGACGGCCTGGAACTACCAGCGCTCGGCCCATGCAGGGCAGAACGCGACGCAGGTATGCCTGCACTACCTGATCAACATGTTGCAACCCGTGCCATTCGAGCAGCCGGTGGTGGTATCGCTGAATCCTGTTGCAGACATAGATCCGGCCCATGTGCATGCCAGCTTTGACTATGCCCATCCGGTGTTTGATGTGGCAGCCATCCGCGCCCAGCGCAAGGTGGGAGCATTGCAAGGGCAGAAGAACACCTATTTTTGCGGCGCCTGGACGGGCTATGGCTTCCATGAAGATGGTTTGAAATCGGGTCTGGATGTCGCTGCGCGCTTGCAGGCAGAACTCCATGCACCGGACTGAGCAGTTTGTATACCCCAGCATGCCCAGCCTTGCTACAACTCACGTCGCAGCAGCCGTTCCCCTGATCGGCTTCGGGGAAGTGCGCCACTGCCGACTGACACCGGTACGCCATGCCTTTGCCTACGGCAGCTATTTCCTCATGCTGCCCCTGCGTAGCATGGAGGCCCACGGCAACGCCGCGCTGGCATGCAACCGCTTTGCACCGCTGAGCTTTTACGACTGCGATCATGGCGACGGGCGCGGCCCGGAGCAGGGCGGTGCGCTGGCCTGGCTGGATGCCTTGCTGGCGCAGGAAGGTATCGGCAGCGGGCAAACCGATGCATTTGCAGACCCGGCCGATGGTGAGGTGTGGCTGCATTGTTACCCCCGGGTGTTCGGCCATACCTTCAAACCGGTCAGCTTCTGGTACTGCCACCGCATGGACGGCAGCCTGCGCGCCATCGTCGTGGAGGTCAACAACACCTTTGGCGAGCGCCACTGTTACCTGCTGGACGCCCCCCAATTCGGCGTGGAGCAGCGTGCCGCCAAGGTCTTTCACGTGTCCCCGTTTGCGGCCGTGCAGGGCGACTACCGCTTTCGTTTCATGGTGACACCGGACCGCAGCCGCACGGTGGCCCGCATTGATCTGGATGGTGCCAATGGCCCGCTATTGCAGACCAGTGTCAGCGGTGCACTGGTGCCCCTGACCGCACAGGCCGTGCGCCGCGCGTTGTGGCGCTACCCGGCCATGACCTGGGGTGTGGTGCTGCGCATCCACTGGCAGGCGCTGCAACTGTTTTTGAAGAAGACTCCGCTTTTTACCAAGCCTCTGCCTCCCACCACGTTTACCACCCGCTGAGCCACCGCCATACCATGAACAGCACCACCGCGCCCACCACTTTCGCCATTCCACAAGGCACGCCGGCCGCTGCGCGCAGCGTATTACGCCTACTGCGCAAGCTACGCCACGGCACGTTGACGCTGCAATTTCCCGATGGCAGCATGCAGCGCTTTGGCAATGGAGGTGATCAGCCCCACGCCACGCTGAATCTGCACAACTGGAACGTGTGCGCGGCCGCGCTCAAGTCGGGCGACATTGGTTTTGCCGAATCCTTCATCGCCGGTGACTGGAGTACGCCCAATCTGGTGGACCTGCTGCGTGTGCTGGTGAAAAACCGGGCCGAGGTCGAAAGTGTGGTGTATGGCACTTGGGTCGGGCGCCTGCTGTACCGCATCAAACACCTGATGAACCGCAACACGCGCAGCAACGCCCAGAAAAATGTCCATGCCCACTATGACCTGGGCAATGCCTTTTACCGCCTGTGGCTGGACGAGACCATGAACTACTCCAGCGCCTGGTTCAACGGCGATCTGAACCAGCCCATGGCGCAAGCCCAAAGGGCCAAGGTGCGCCGCGCACTGGATGAGGCGCGGGTGAAAAAGGGGGACCGGGTGCTGGAGATCGGCTGCGGCTGGGGGGCGCTTGCAGAGATGGCAACCGTGGAACGCCATGCACATGTCATCGGCGTAACGCTGAGCAAGGAGCAACTGGCCTCGGCGCGTGAACGCCTGCGCCGCCTACGTGTGCCAACCCCGAGCGACGCCGGGCCTCGACACGGCACGGCGAGCGCCCCCTTGGGAAGCGCAGCAAACACACGGGCGGGATTGGGGACCAGCTGCGACCTGCGCCTGCAGGACTACCGCGACATCAACGATGCACCGTTCGACGCCATTTGCTCGATTGAAATGGTGGAGGCCGTGGGGCGTGAATACTGGCCCACATACTTCGCCACGGTTTCCAAGCTGCTCAAACCCGGAGGAAGGGCGTGTGTGCAAAGCATCGTGATAAACGACGCATTGTTCGACCGTTATGTGGAGTCGACCGATTTCATCCAGCAATACATTTTCCCCGGCGGTTGCCTGCCCTGCCCGCGCGAGTTTCGCCGCCAGGCCGAGGCAGCGGGTCTGGAGGTCGTCCAGGAACTGGCCTTTGGCCACGATTACGCCGAGACACTGAAACGCTGGCGCGAGTCCTTCATGGCGCAGCGCGCGCAGGTGCTGAAAACCGGTTTTGACGCGCGCTTCCTGCACATCTGGGAGTTCTACCTGGCCTACTGCGAGGCGGCGTTCATGGAAGACAACGTCGACGTGGTGCAGTACACCTTACTGAAGCCCGCAGCCTGACGCCGCACCATTCCATGCCTACCGTGCGCAACACCGGCCTACGGGCCACGGCAACGCGGCGCCACCTGCTGCGTGCCGCTACCGCTGGCCTTGGTGCATGCCTGAGTTATGGCATCTCGCACCCGGTTTCAGCGCAGATGCCGCAGCCCAGGACGGTAGCCACGCCGGGCGGTGCACGGCATCTGCCACCCGAGACCGTTGCCGATTTGCCCCAGGCAACCTGGAGCGGCTCCGCTCGCATGCGCTTTTTTGGTTTTGATGTGTACCAAGCCTCACTGTGGGTGCCGCCGGACTTTCGCGCCAGCCGCTACGCGCAATTCCCGTTGGCGCTGGAGCTGACCTATTTGCGCAGCCTGCGCGGTCATTCCATCGCCCAGCGTTCGCTGGAGGAAATGCAACGCGCGGGTACACACAGCCCGACCCAGGCGCAAGGCTGGCTGGCAGCCATGCAGCAGGCCTTTCCCGATGTGCGGGCAGGCGACCGCATCACCGGACTGCACCACCCCTTGAACGGTGCACGCTTCTGGTTCAACGGGCAGCCCAGCGGCGCCGTGGCCGACGCAGAATTCAGCCGCACGTTCTTCGGCATCTGGCTGGCGGACTCCACCAGCGCTCCTGACCTGCGCAGCGCCTTGCTGGCTGGAGCCACGCCATGAGTGCGACACCCGCCCAAGCGGCCGTTTTCCACTGGCAACAGGGCTGGCGCTACGGGCTGATGGGCCTGCCGCTGGCCTTTGTGGCGCTGCCCCTTTACGTACTGCTGCCCAACCACTATGCACGCAGCTTTGGTGTGCCGCTGGCCATCCTGGGTGTGCTGTTGCTGGTGGCACGCCTGTTTGACGCCATCATCGATCCGCTGCTGGGACGCTGGAGCGACCGGCTGTTTGCGCGTTCACCGGCGGTGGTGCTGCGCTGGGGCGGCGTTGCCGCGTGTGTGTTGGCGTCGGGTTTTGTGGCGCTGTTTTTTCCACCGGTGCGCAGCTTGCAGGCCTTGCTGGCTTGGGCGGCCATCGCCTTGGCGGTCACCTACGCGGCCTTCAGCGCTTTGAGCGTGATGCACCAGTCCTGGGGCGCGATGCTGGGCGGTGACGAGGCGCGGCGCAGCCGCGTGGTCGCCTGGCGTGAAGGACTCGGCCTGGTGGGCATAGTGCTTGCGTCCATTAGCCCTGTAGCCCTCGGATTTCCTGCGACTACAGCTCTGTTTTTTATAGCATTACTGGTGGCTTGGCTGGCCTGGCGCACGGCCCCGCAGCCGGCCGCGGCGCTGGCCGGCGCAACGGGTCAGCGGGTGCAGGGCACACCGGTCCAACCCGGACTGGACCTGCCGTTCACACGCCCCGCGTTTCGCGCGCTGCTGGCCGTGTTTGTCGTCAATGGCATTGCCAGCGCCGTGCCCGCCACGCTGTTGCTGTTTTTTGTACAGGACCGGCTGCAGGCCGCAGCGTCATGGGAGCCCTTGTTTCTGGGCAGTTATTTTGTCTGCGCGGCATTGGCGATTCCCCTGTGGCTGCGCCTGGCGCGGCACATCGGCCTGGCGCGCGCCTGGGGGGTGGGCATGTTGCTGGCCATCGCCGTGTTTGTGTTTGCGTTGGGCCTGGGCGCTGGCGACAACACCGCGTTTCTGCTGGTGTGCGCCCTGTCGGGTGCCGCACTGGGCACCGATCTGGTCCTGCCCAGCGCGTTGCTGGCCGGAACCATCGCCGACAGCGGAGACCGCGGGCGCGCCGAAGGTGCGTACTTTGGCTGGTGGAACTTCGCCAGCAAATTCAATCTGGCGCTGGCCGCCGGTGTGGCCTTGCCTGCCTTGGCCACCCTGGGGTATGTGCCGGGCACACGGGACCCGCAGGCCTTGCATACCCTGAGCCTGGCCTACTGCCTGTTGCCCTGTGCGCTCAAGCTGCTGGCCGCTGCACTGTTGTACTTCCTCATCCTGCGCAAGCCGCTACGACCATGAAAAGGCGCATCCTGTTCTCACTGGCAAGCACCACCGCCGCACTGCTGCTGGGCGGCTGTGCATCCCACGACATCGCCAGCTACGCCAACCAGCGGCCGACGCTGGATTTGCAACAGTACTTCAGCGGCACGCTGGACGCCTATGGCGTGTTCACCGACCGCTCGGGTACGGTGGTCAAACGCTTCACCGTCGTGATGCAGTGCAGTTGGACCGGCGACGACGGCGTGCTGGACGAAGACTTTCTGTACTCGGACGGCAGTCGGCAAAAGCGGGTCTGGCGCCTGAAAAAAACCGCCGCCGGCCGTTTTATCGGCCGCGCCGACGATGTGGTCGGTGAGGCGGTGGGTGAAAGCCGTGGCAATGCGTTCCATTGGACCTACACGCTGAACCTGCCGGTGGGCCAGGAATCGAGCGATGCGGGAAGCGTGGGAGCCAACACCATCCATGTTCAGTTTGATGACTGGATGTACCTGATGACGGACAAGGTCATGCTGAACAAGGCCGCCATGTCCAAGTTCGGCGTACACCTGGGTGAAGTCACACTGTCCTTCAGCAAACGCTGAACCATAGGCATTCAACCAGTACGCCAATAGCCCCCGAATACATTATCCGTATAGCTATTAAAAAGAGAGCATTCAACACCATGTCCCTGCTAAGCAGCCTGTGGTCGCCACTCAATCCACCGATGCGGGACTGGCGCGCCAAGACCGTATGGATCGTCGGCGCGTCCAGTGGCATTGGCCGCGCCACGGCGGCGGCGTTGTACGGACTGGGCGCACGTGTGGTGGTGTCGGCCCGCAACGCCGAGTCGCTGGCTGCTTTTGTGGAACAGCACCCCGGCAGCCTGGCGCTGGCGCTGGATGCCTGTGACCCACCAACGGTACAGGCCGCGGCCGCCCGGCTGCGCGCCCAGGCCCCCCTCGACTGCGTGGTGTATTGCGCTGGCCATTACACCGCCATGCATGCCGATGCGCTGGACGTGGCCGACATGGTGCGCCACTGGGAGGTGAACTATCGAGGGGCGCTGCACGTGCTGGATGCCGTGTTGCCCGACATGCTGGCACGCGGCACGGGCCATATCAGCCTGGTCGGCAGTGTGGCCGGGTACCGCGGTTTGCCCAATAGCCTGGCCTATGGCCCCACCAAGGCTGCGCTGATCAACCTGGCGGAGACGCTGTACCTGGACCTGCACGGCAAAGGCCTGGGCGTTTCCATCATCAACCCCGGCTTTGTGCAAACGCCGCTGACCGCGGGCAACGACTTTGCAATGCCGGCGCTGCTGACGCCGGCACAGGCGGCCACCGCCATCGTGCGGGGTTGGAGCCGGGGCGCGTTTGAAATCCATTTTCCCAGGCGTTTTACGCTGTGGCTCAAGCTGCTGCGCATCTTGCCCAATCGCTTCTACTTGCTGTTGGCTCGCCGCATAGCCCCATGAACATCCACCCGCTCCCCATGGAACCAGATACCGCTTCCGGCCCGCCAGTCCACGTAACCCGCGTAGTGGCTTTTTTTGAAACCCTGACGCCGCACAGCATTGCGCTATTGCCGCAGGTGTACGAGGCCAACGCGCGGTTTGTCGACCCCTTCAACGACGTGCAGGGGCTAAAGGCGATTGAAGGCATATTCCGTCACATGTTTGTGGCGCTGGATGACCCGCGCTTTGTGGTGACGGGCCAGGTGGTGCAGGGCCCGCAGTGTTTTCTGACCTGGGAATTCCACTTCTGCTTCAAGCGCTTTCGCAAGAACACCCCGCAAACCATACACGGCGTGACCCATGTAGTGTTCTCAGATGCGGGGTTGGTGCGCTTGCACCGGGATTACTGGGATGCGGCACAGGAACTGTATGAAAAGCTGCCCCTGGTGGGTAGCCTGATGCGCTGGCTCAAGCAGCGCGCCAATACCTGAGAGAGAGAAGATTGTGTGAGACCTCAGCCCGGGAAGGAGCTGGGCTGGAAAGCACTCGCCTGAAATGCGCTGGGCTGGAAGTCCGGGACCCGGCGGGGCTCCCACCAGGCGCGTATGGTGGCGAAAATGTTGCGGCAGCCGGTGCATTTGTACTGTCCGGTCGCTTGCAGGGCGCCATTGGGCGCGCGGCCAATCACCTGCTGGTAGCTGGTGGCGCCGCATTCGCGGCACTTGTAAATCGTCTTGGTGGTCTTGAGAGTCGCCATAGAGCGGCCACTGTAGTCCCCGCCAGACGGTTTGGGAAGTCCAATAATGTAAAGCGATGTGAATGGCGCATGCAGTGTTGTGCTGTCGTCTCGCGGGGAAACCCTAGAGTGTGGCCACCACGCTCCGCTACGCAGGCAGGCCGGGAGCCACAGCGATCAGCCCCGAGGGGGCTAAATCCGCTTGGGACGGCCCTGTGCGGATTTGGCCCTCGCGTTTACTGTCGCTTTTTATGCGGGAATCGTGTCCGCGAAGCTGGGGCGCTGCATCAGCTTGTCATGCAGGCGGACCAGATTGGGGTAGTCGGTGCGCCAATCGATTTGTGGGAAACGGAAGTCCAGGTAACCCAAAGCACAGCCCACCGCAATGTCGGCCAGGCTGAAGTGAATGCCGCCACAAAAGGGTTTGTCGCCCAGGCCGCTGCTCATGGCCTTGACGGTCGCATTGACCTTGGCCAGTTGCCGGTCTATCCAGACCTGGCTGCGTTGTGCCTTGGTGCGGCCGGTCCAGGTGGCTTCCAGGCGCGCCAAGATGGATGCGTCCATCAGGCCATCGGCCAGGGCTTCCCATGTCTTGATCTCGGCGCGTTCGCGGCCCACCGGTGGAATCAGCTTGCCGACCGGTGACAAGGTGTCCAGGTATTCAACGATGACGCGGGAATCGAACAGGGCTTCGGCCCCCTCCATGATCAGACAAGGCACTTTTCCCAGTGGATTGGACTCGGAAATCGTTGTCCCTGCGCTCCAGACGTCCTCCGTCACGAACGCGTAGTCCAGTTTCTTCTCGGCCATTACGACACGCACTTTGCGGACATAGGGGCTGGAGGTCGATCCGAGTAATTTCATGCTTGTTCTACTGTTTCAGGAACGTTCATTCTATCCATTGGGGGGTGGAACCGGCCCCTTGAAGGCGAATGGTGGCGTACAACCTACAATTCAGCCATGACTTTTTCATCCATTTCCGCCCTCTCTCCTCTGGACGGCCGCTACGCCGCCAAGCTCGCGCAGTTGCGCCCCCTCATGAGCGAACAAGGCTATATGCACCGCCGGGTGCAAGTCGAAGTTGTTTGGTTCATTGCGCTCAGTGACGCTGGCTTTGCCGAATTCAAGCCGCTGACACCCGGAGCACGCACTTACTTGCTCGGTTTGGCCAAGAACTTTTCCGAAGCCGACGGAGAAGCCATCAAGGCGATCGAGAAGACCACCAACCACGACGTCAAGGCCGTTGAATACTGGATCAAATCCAAGTTCGAAGCCCGCCCAGAACTGGTCGCGGCACAGGAATTTGTGCACTTTGCCTGCACCAGCGAGGACATCAACAACACCAGCCATGCGCTGCAGCTCAAAAGCGCGCGCGACTTGGTGCTGTTGCCGGCGCTGGACGCGGTGATTGCCAAGCTGCGCGCCATGGCCCACGGCTTTGCCGGCGTGCCCATGCTGAGCCGCACCCACGGCCAGACCGCCAGCCCCACCACGGTGGGCAAGGAAGTGGCCAATGTGGTCGTGCGCCTGGTCGCCGCCAGGGAAAAAATTGCTGGCATCAAGATCATGGCCAAGATGAATGGTGCGGTCGGCAACTACAACGCCCATTTGTCGGCCTGGCCCGATTTTGATTGGGAAGCCTTCAGCCGCAAGGTCATCGAAACCTCCGAGCCGCTGGGCCTGGGCCTGACCTTCCAGCCCTACAGCATCCAGATCGAGCCACACGACTACATGGCCGAGCTGTTTGACGCGGTGGCGCGGGCCGACACCATCCTGATCGACTGGGCGCGCGACGTCTGGGGTTATGTGAGCCTGGGCTATTTCAAGCAAAGGCTGAAGGAGGGCGAAGTGGGTTCGTCCACGATGCCGCACAAGGTCAACCCGATTGATTTTGAAAACGCCGAGGGCAATCTGGGCCTGGCCAATGCGCTGCTGCGCCACCTGAGCGAGAAGCTGCCCGTGAGCCGCTGGCAGCGCGACCTGACCGACTCGACGGTGTTGCGCAATATGGGTGTGGCCATCGGTTATGCCGTGTTGGCCTACCAATCGCTGCTGGCCGGCCTGAATAAGCTGGAACTCAATGAAGAGGCGATCGCTGCCGATCTGGACGCTTCCTGGGAAGTGCTGGCCGAGCCAATCCAGACCGTGATGCGCCGCTTTGGCCTGCCCCAGCCCTACGAGCAGTTGAAGAAGTTCACCCGCGGAGCGGCCATGACGCGTGAACTGATGCAAGGTTTTATCGCCGGACTACAGATTCCTGAGGCCGAAAAAGAGCGTTTGTTGGCCATGACGCCGGGTAGTTACACCGGTATGGCCGCCGAGTTGGCAAAACGCGTCTGATGGCACTCAAATCCACCATCTTCAAGGTCAATCTGCAGATTGCCGACATTGACCACAACTACTACGCCGACCATGCGCTGACGCTGGCACGCCATCCCAGCGAGACCGATGAGCGCATGATGATTCGCCTCGCGGCGCTGGCGTTCAACGCCTACAGGCTACAAAGCGAGTGCAACGGCGACGGCACGCTGGCCTTTGGCGCAGGCCTGTCCGACGTGGAAGACCCGGATGTCTCGTTGACCGATTTCACCGGCCACAAGCGCCTGTGGATTGAAGTCGGCCAGCCCGAGGACAAGCCCATCTCCAAGGCCTGCAACAAGGCCGATGCGGTGCTGCTGTACTGCTTTGCGCATTCGGCCGAGATCTGGTGGAAAGGCATAGCGAATAAGCTGACCCGGTTGGACCGCTTGCAGGTGTGGCGCGTGCCAACCGAGGGCTCGCAGGCCCTGGCTAAACTGGCACAACGCAGCATGCAGCTACAAGCCACGATCCAGGAAAACACGCTGACCTTGGGTGACGAAAAAACCACGGTCAGCATCGAACCTATTCGTTGGAAATAGCCGCTAGCCCTCGTGAAAATGTTCTATCGCGCTATTTAATTTATAGCAATTGACTTGCCTTCGGCTGCTCGCTCCGCGTATTTGTTGAAACGCCAAGCCGTGCCCTCGGCGGTAATGCGGTGCCAAGTGGCACGTTTCTCAACCGGGTCCATACCCAACCACAGTTGCACCTCTTCAAACGTGCGGCCGCAGCCCTTGCACAGTTCATCTCCTTGGCTGGTGGAACAGATCGCGATGCAGGGCGTGTCGGGTGTGCTGGCGTACCATTGCAGCCAGGCGGCGTAGGCGATTTCGGATAGCGTGCCAGCATCGACCTGCAGCGCATGCGCATAGACCATACACGCATAGACCTCGGCCAGGGCGCGCGTAGGCGCAGGCAGCGCAATCCCGTCGGGTGAGGGTTCACGTGCACGCCAATAGTTGATGGCGGATTCGATATCGGTGATGTGGATGCCTGCCAAAGCGCTGCGCCTGCTGGATGGATACTCTGCGGATGGGGAGGCGCATCATAGCCTGCGCCCGCAGCACAAACTGCTATTCTTGCCCCATGAAACTCATTGTGAAATGGTTACTCAGCGCCGCTGCACTGTTGGCTGTCGCCTACCTGTACGGCGGCGTGCAGATCCAGAGCTACCCGTCCGCGTTGATTGCCGCCTTGGTGATCGGGCTGTTCAACTCGGTATTGCGTCCCATCCTCGTGATACTGACTCTGCCGGTTACGGTGGTGACCCTGGGCTTGTTCCTGTTTGTCATCAACGCCCTGATGTTCTGGGCCGCCGCCGGCCTGCTGAGCGGGTTCAATGTCAGCGGCTTTGGCGCAGCCCTGATTGGCTCGCTGATCTACTCGGTACTGGCCATCGTCATCGATTCAGCGCTCCAGCGCCTGTTCCCTAACCAGTGACTCGACCTGCCGGGTGCGGGTATCGACAATCGATGCCTCAAAGTGGTCGGTGCCGGCGCCACCTTTGCGCGCCCATTCCTGCGCGGTCTTGAAACGACTCAATGCCGCCGGGTAGTCCAGCTGGGCCACATTGATTTCCGCCTGCGCCCGTATGGAACTCAGTGTGCGACCTTCCGCCGCGTAGGCGCTGGAAAGCAGTTGCCAGGCCTGGGCATCACGCGGGTGGTCTGCCACCCAGGTCTGCAGGACCTGGGTCATGGCCGTCATGGCCGCTGCCGCAGACGCAGACGCAGACGCAGACGCAGACGTTCCAGCATCGCTGCCAGGGGAGGACGTACCAGCCCCTAGTTGCAGCCGCGCCTGCGCCGCAAAAAACAGCTCCGCACGGCTTCTTTTCGCTGGGGCTTGCTTAGGGTCCTGCAGCAAACGGTCGGCTTGCACGCCGTCGCCCTGGGCCAGCTTCAGTTCCACGCCCAACAGCCGCGCCAGGCGGGCCGCCGTCGTATCACCGCGCACTTTGTCTGTCAGGCGTGTCCACTGAACCTGGGCCTCCTTGTAGTCCCGCAACTTGATGGCGGCAAGCGTTGCGCCATACAGGGCCGCAGCCTGCTGCGCCGGTGATCCCTTGGCCAGGTTGGCGGTTTCCACCTCGACCGACCAGGTGCGCAGCGTGTCGACGGTGGAGTTGGACAGGACCCGCGCGCGCGCGGCCATCATGGCGTGGTCGGTTTCCTGCACGTTCTGGCGCAGCGCCGGATTGGAGGATGCCGCGGCGTCCGGCAATTCAATACGCGACTGCATGTCGGCCATGCGCTCCGTGCTCAAGGGGTGGCTGCGCAGGTAGGGGAAATTGCCTGCATCATTCAGGCGGGAGGCCTGTTGCAGCTTGGCGAACATGGACACAAAGCCCTGTGGCGCAAAGCCTGCCTGCGTTGACACGCCAAACCCCATGCGATCGGCCTCGCGCTCCATGTCGCGCGAGAAATTGAGCTGGCTTTGCGCACCGACGGCCTGCCCGCCCACAATCATCGCGTTGGCGGCCCCGGGATTTTTGCTGGCTGCCAGCACCCCCAGGATCATCGCCCCCAGTAACCAGGGTGCCTGCTGGCTTTGGCGCGTCATCATGCGGGAGATGTGGCGCTGTGTGACATGGCTGATCTCGTGGGCCAGCACAGAGGCCAACTCATCCCGACTGGTGACGATACCCACCAGACCCAGATGCAGCCCGAAGTAGGCACCGGGCAGCGCAAAGGCGTTGACCGAGCGGTCACGGCCCAACAGGATTTCCCAGGCGTAGGCTTCATCCAGGTCGGGAGGCAGATCACCACGCAGGCGGGCCGCCGCCAGCAAGGGCTGCCAGATGCCTTGCACATATTCCATCAAGACCGCATCGTCCACATAGTCCGGGTCGCGGTACAACTCGCGGGCAATGCGGTCGCCAAGACGGCGCTCCGTGTTGGGGGTCATGTCGGTGCCATCGCCAAGGTTGGGCAGGGCCGCGCTGGCTGTGCCCACGCCGCTGTTGGCGGTTTGCGCATGGGCCGATGGTGTCAACCCAAATGCTATAAAACTAGTAGCGATACAAGTAATGGTTGCGAGGGCTAGCGCGCGATTTTGTTTATAGCGTTTGGTCAAAATGAATCCGATGACATGGTGGCTGCCGTAGCAATTCGCTGTCGCGTTCGTTTGCGAGGTCAAGATTAACTTGCGGAAACTCCCTGCTGCGTCAAGGACAGGTAAAGTTCACTATCTCCCAATTTGGGTCCTCCCCGCTATTTTGAAGAATCCGGAAATGCAGAACCTTACCCATTTTGACGCCCAAGGCCAAGCCCATATGGTCGATGTTGCTTCAAAGCCGGACACCCACCGACGTGCCACCGCTACCGGGCGGATAGAAATGCTCCCTGCCACGCTGTCGTTGATAGCATCGGGAAGCGCAAAAAAGGGTGATGTTCTGGGTATTGCCCGGATTGCCGGGATCATGGGGGCCAAGAAAACCAGCGATCTAATCCCCCTGTGCCATCCCATTGCGCTAACCCGAGTCGCGATGGACTTTACGCTGGTGCATGCCAGCGACATACAAGCGGCGCATGTTATCTGCTTTGCAACCGCCGAAACGGTAGGCCCAACGGGCGTCGAAATGGAAGCCCTGACCGCAGTGCAAGTTGCGCTGCTCACCATCTACGACATGTGCAAGGCAGTGGACCGTGGCATGACGATTACCGAGGTGAAGTTAACGGAGAAGCATGGGGGCAAGTCAGGGAGTTTCGTGGCGAGCTGATTCTTTTGCCCAGCTTGCATGTGCTTGCGGGAAGGCGACTTGAAAACGTTGCAAATAGAAAAGCGCTTCGTCATTGCGCCCCAACATCACCGCACTTTCAATGAGTTTTTCCACCACACGTGGCTCCGGAGAAAAATGGAGCAATTGCCTTGCCATGGCATTGAGCTGCGCGGCATTCGCTGCCGTGAGCGGCGTAGTGGTGAGTTCGGCAAATTGCACCTGGTTTTGAAACAGCCAAGAGTTGCGAACCTTATCGAGCGTGTCGTCGCGATACACCGTTGCACGGTCGGCCTGCGGAAAATATAGCTGACTGATACGCCAGTAGTCCCACGCCACAAAAGCCAAAGTTGTCACCAGTAGAGTAGCAGTGATGGCAGGCACAGCTTGAAATAGCCCGGTTCGTCTTGCTGGGCGAACTTGCGTCACCATACGGGTGCCCGGCATTTGCGTGGACCACAACAGCCAAGCACACAGACCCACGGCCATCTGAAACGGTCCGTACCATAGCGGATACTCCAGGAGGCTGTGCAAACCAATGACCGCCAGCACTCCCCAGGCTAGTTGGCGCGTCGGATCGGTCTCGCGCCAGGGTTTGACCCGGGCCACCCACCACAGACCCACAGCGCAAACTACGGTGGCAAACGGTACTCCCAATTCCACCGCCAAATGCAAGGGTAGGTTGTGTGCATTGTCCAAAATGTCACAAAAGCGTTCGCCTGGGTATAACGTGACAAAGTGGGCATTTGCCAGTTCGCCCCAACCCCAGCCCAGCCACGGTTTTTGGGCAATCAGCATCAATACGTTAGACCACAACACTCGGCGGTTGCCACAACCCGGCACTTCGACCAGGCGGCCAAACAACCCCCCGCTGGTCAGCCCGGTCAACGCTGTCAGCAACCAAGGCAGTGTGAGCACCGCGATCCCATAGACCAGCAGAGCCTGCGCAGCAAACACCCCCAAGCGCCGCTGGCCACACAGAGCGGGGCGGGCCCACCACCCAGCCAACAGCAGAATCAGCAGCCACTGAAACAAGCCCGTGCGTGAGCTGCTGGCCGCATTGCCCAGAGCCAACACCACCATTGCCAAGTGAGCCCACCCAGGGACACGCCACCCGGGGCCTTGTCGCGCGAGCAAGCCCAGCAGCGCAATGAGGCCGATGCTGGTGAGCGTGGCAAATTGATTGCGCTGGCGCAAGTTGCCGTAAGCCTCACCAGGATTGGTCAGGCTGATCCAGGGGCTGAAAGGGTCGGCCAGTCCAAAATATTGCAACAGGCCCATCGCGGCACTGATGGTTGCGGCCAGCACCCAGGTGCTGGCCGTGAGTTCGGCATTGAGCTGGCGGCGCAATAGCCAGAGGCCTAGCACGCAAAAAGCAGAAGTCAGCCACGGCCAAGTGTTGGGCGTAGGGCCGGCAGTGAAGGGATTGAGCCAGGGCAAAACCAGGAGCATCCCCAGCCCCCATGGATGGAGAGGACGAATGTTCAGCACCGTCCGCACCAAGAACTAGGCTCAGCCTTTGTCAGAGACTTGCGACCGAAAATCGGTGCCTATCGGCATTGTGCGGGAGCATGCTTTGCAGGCAGAGTGCCAACTGCTGGTGGGTTGGCGATACTGATCGTGCTTCCTACTACGTTGGTCGCCGAAGTACAGGCCCAGGAGACCACCCCGGGCGTGGGCGGAACTGCTGCCAGCGCATCTTGCAAGCGTATGGCAGTGCCTGCACCCGCAGCGATCTGCACATACGGAGACAGCAACAGCAGATTGGTCGCACCAACACCCACGGTAGCGCCGTTGTAGGTAACTGCAATAACGCCACTGATAGCCGCGGCGCCAGCACCAGGGCACGCCGCCGCAGCCGCTGCTGCGCCAATACACACAGAGTTCACGTATTTACTGGTTGCCCCAGTGTTTGTCGCCTGGCTATTCCAGGTGTTACTCGCAGTGACCAAGGCTGCCGCCGTTTCGACACCGTCTGCAACAGACAACTTCGCGGGCGTAGCCAGCATCAACCCTTCGACTACACGCGTCCTTATGGTGTAGTCTTGATACGCTGGCAGGGCGACCGCGGCCAAAATACCAATAATCGCCACCACGACCAGCAGTTCGATCGCGGTAAATCCGTTGTGCTCCGAGCGTTTCATAGTAACCCCCTTGTTTAGACATTGTCGAATAGGCTTAGTCTGCATTTGGGCAGCGGCCAATAGACGCCCCCAGTGAACACCATTTCAATCTCTCCGGCCCAACCCAGAATCAGGCTTGCACAAGTCTTTATCGACCGTCAAATCATACAACCTGGAGGCCGCCGAAAGCGTTTGTTGCAGGGCCAACCCAATCACGTCAAACTCAAAACCCGTCGCCCAGTAAGAACCCCAGAATTTGCCCCTGCTTGTCGATTACGGCGACCCAGTCTTGACGGGCCGTTACTGGCAAATACAGCCACTGGGCCATATCGGCGCCTTGTTGGGCGGCCAGCGTGCGTGCGGCTGTTTCTTGTGAGGGATGCTTTTGTAAAAATACCGCCAGCGGTTTGGCGCGGTTAAGCGACTTTAGGGCGGCGGCGCCCTCATAAGGCAGGTAAAACTCAGGCCGCTCGGCATAGTCGCGCCCACCTTGAAGCGACTCAAACAGTACCGTCTGGCGCTCATCCGCGTCTTTAGGTTCGCGTATAGCCACCGTGACCGGTCCCGAGAACCAACCAGGTTGCAGCACGGCTGGTAGCCCTGCGATAGAAGCTCCGCGCAAATCGGGAGCCGCCACCACTTTGAACCGGTCAACCTCTTGCACTAAAAACAATGGGCGTGCCTGCCACACAGTCCACAGCCCATAGCCCAGAGCGCCGAGTTGAATCAGTGCCACCAGCCCCAGATCACGCCACAGTTCGGCGCGTGGCTTGGCGGGGTTGAACAATACCAGGGTCAGCAAGGGGCCGCACACCACATCCACCGAGACGATCAGCAAAAACAGCTCCCGACCGCCCGACAATTCACGGTAGGGGAACGGGTACCACAGACCAAACACCAGCCCGGCTGCCAGCGCAGCGATTAGCAGACTGCACAGTAAGTGAATGCAGGCCGCTTTGAAAGCGGCAGCGACGCGGGGTGGGAGTTTCATGCGGGCATGGGCAGGTGAACGAAGGAACTTTCCAAAAAAAAGAGCGCCGAAGCGCTACTTTTTTTGGCATCTAGTAATTTAATACTTAGCGGCACTGAGCGGGGGCAAACTTAGCCAGCAACGTGCCTATTACGGGGCTAGCAGGGACAGTGAAATTACCAATCGGCGCTGACGCTTGCGTACCTACGCCGGTTCCTGCAGCAGACGTGCAAAGCCAATCAATGGCACCTGTAGTTGGCGGCGTAGTTGCAAATGCGGCTGGTAACGTCATGCCAGCGGCGAGGGTGGCCGCATTAGCACGAACGTTTGGATAAATAGCCAACGTTGGGGCAGCGCCGGCACCCGCAAGAGCCGCGTAAGTGACGGTAATGCCGCCAGTGACCGTGTCAGCGAGCACGCTTTGTACGTATTTACTGGTAGCGCCCAAATTAGTGGCCTGACCGTTCCAGGTTGTAGCAACAATAACTAAATCTGCCGGAGCTGTTGCACCGTCCGTCGCAATGTTGGACTTAAGTGAGCTCGCCAAGCTCAAACCCTCAGTAACACGCGAACGGATGGTGTAGTCCTGATAGGCAGGCAAAGCCACCGCAGCCAAAATACCGATGATCGCGACCACGATCATCAATTCGATCAGGGTAAAACCCT
>JAZKIR010000106.1:0-5823 GCA_040384785.1 Pseudomonadota bacterium | reverse complement strand
CCCAGGCCGGCGGCCAGCATCATGACACCCATGATGCTCTTGGCATTGACGCGGCGGTCGCCCTTGGCAATCCATACTTCGCACGGAAATCCGCCTGCGAGCTTGGTCAGCTTGGCCGACGCGCGGGCATGCAGGCCCAATTTATTGCTGATGGTCGTGGTTGTTTTGATCATGCGATTTACGGTTCTGATTTTGGGGCGCGGTCACCGCGACCTGCATGATGCACTGTGTACCACCGGACAAGGCTCTGGCGACCAGCACGTCCAGCGGTTCATGGCGGTAATTGACGGTGCGCAGCAGCATGGGCAGGTTGACACCGGCGACGAGTTTGGAATGCACTCCGTCCACCACCTTCTGGGCCACGTTGCAAGGGGTCGCGCCAAACACATCGGTCAATACCAGGGTATTGGGTGCGCCCAGTTGCGCCAACAGCGCCTGGGCCGCATGGCGCGTCGTGTCGGTCGAGTCGTTGGGCAGTACGTCCAATGCCAACACGCCCCCCGCAACTTCCGGGTACACATGCATCACACATTCCCGCAAGGCGCTGGCCAGCGGTGTATGGGCGATGATGAGAATGCCGGTGTTCATGGTGGGGATCTGTGACTTGATTATGGCTTTATTGCAGCAACAGTTCAGAGAACAGCATTTCTGACATCTCCTGGGTCAGATTCGGTCCGTATACCGCCACGTGGTAAATATCAGCTCCGCTGGTAAACCATAACAACCGCGCCTGCAGCGGGCTGCCATCGGGACGCCGGGCCTGGATGCGCAACATGTCCACTGCCGCACCGCTGGGCACGGTGGCCGCCGACGAGGCGCTTGCGCGCTGTCCGCTGACCCTGGGCCTGGCCAACAGGAAGGGTTCTGTCTGCACGGAACTGGGCTGCAGCGGGATCAAACTGGCCTGTCGCCATGCAATTTGCGCGGCCGCGGCCTGGGACGGATCGGCTACGCGTACGTGGCTGATGGCGTAGAGACCGCCCGAGGCCTCGCAACCCGTCATCTGCATGGAAACGTTCAACGCCCCCAGTTGCACGTCGCGTCGCGCATGGTCAGGCTTGCACGGCAGCAGCGCCACCAGCCGCTCGACGCGCACCTCGCGCCAATTGAGGGCCGGGTTGCAGGCGGCGACTGTAACGACGGCCAGCGCCAGGATTGCACCGCGCCGTAGACTCCGGGGGTTCACTTCAGTGCGCCAAACACCTTGGTCAGAATGGCACTGCCATAGGCTACCGGGTTTTGGCGAATCTTTTTTTCTTCTTCTGAAATCATGAAGAACAACCCGTCCAGGGTTTTGGTCGTCACGTATTGCTGGATGTTGGCGTCTTCCTTTTTCAGCAGGCCCAATTCTGAGGCCTTGCCGGCCACATCGTTGTATTTGCCGGCCAGCCCGACTTTCTCGGTGGCGCGGTTCACAATGGGCAAAAAGGTGGTCGCCAACCCCGGCCGTGTCTTGGACGCAAAAAAGCCGGTAACGGCCGTGTCGCCCCCGGTCAGTATGCCCTTGGCGTCGGTCACGCTCATGGTCTGCACCGCCTTCACCAGCAGGTCCCTGGCCATCGGTACGGCGGCCTCCGCGCCTCGGTTCATCGCGGTAACCAGTTCGTCGATTTGTCCGCCCTGGCCGAACCGACGCATCAGGTTGGCCGCATCATTCAATGCCCCCGGCAGATTGATGCGAACACGCTCATTGCCCAGAAATCCGTCTTGGGCACCCAGAGTGCCGATTGCCGACAGTGCACCTTTTTCCAACGCCTCCTTCAGACCCTTGGTGGCGTCGGTATTGCTGATGGTCGACAAATCCAAGGCGTGTGCCTGCTGCAGGGCGCTGGCACTGAGCAGCGCAAACCACGACGCGGAGGTGAAGGCGAATTGGCGGCGATCCATGGTGCGGGTTTCCTTCAGTGTTTAATCTTTACGAAAGGCGTCGTGGCAGGTCTTGCAACTGCCGCCTACGCCTCCCATGGCCTGTTTGATGGAGTCGAGGTTGCCGGTCTTGGCCGCAACGTTGAGCTTGCCCATCTCCACCTGCATTTTGTCAGCGTATTCGTTGAACTTGGCCTTGTCGGTCCAGATTTCGGCCTTGGCCCGGTTATCCCGCCCCTTGTCCGTGCCCTCACCAAAGCCGGCCCAGGGCAGTTTGCCCGTGAACTCGGCCACGGCCGCACTTTCGGCCGCAATCTTGGCATCAAACGGCGCCTTGCCGGAGGCCATGGCAGCCACACGGCTGAAGTTTTGTTGCATCACAAACAGGGCCCCTTGGCGGTATTTGATGGCGTCTTCCGCTTTGGCAAATTGTGCGGCGGCGGGCATCGCGACTGCTGCTGCGGATGCGAAGACGAGTGCTGCAAGTTTCTTCATGGTGTTGCCTTAAAAAGGGTTAATGCAATGAACTGAGACTAGAGTCTATGCCGCCTCGGCGGTCCGCACGGAGGACGCTGAGTAAGGGTATACACCCATGCCTACCCGATGAGAGCCAGGTCCAAAGTGCTAAATTACACTTTGTCCGCAGCGTCGGGCGGTAGCCGCGGCAGAACACACAGGAGATGCATGGTGAACAAGGTCAGGGTTTGGGATCTACCGACACGGGTGTTCCACTGGAGCCTGGTTGTGTGTTTCGTGGGTCTGGTGATCACCGGGCAAATTGGCGGCGCGGCCATGGACTGGCACTTCCGCTTCGGCTACACCGTGTTGAGCCTTTTGATGTTCCGTGCGGTCTGGGGTGTGTTCGGCGGGCGCTGGTCGCGTTTCAGTGCTTTCGTGGTGGGGCCCGTCACGATTCTGCGCTACCTGCAAGGTCGAGGTACACCACTGCAAACTGTGGGGCACAACCCGCTGGGCTCCTTGTCGGTGCTAGCACTGCTGGCATTTGCCTTGCTGCAAGTGGCTACTGGACTGATCAGCGACGATGAGATCGCAACCACCGGTCCGTTGGCGAAAATGGTGGCCGGCTCCTGGGTCAGCTTCGCCACCTATTACCACGCCAAGGTGGGCCAATACATTCTCATCACACTGGTGCTGCTGCACATTGCCGCCGTGGTTTTCTACCAAACAGTACGCAAGGAGAGGCTCATACAGTCCATGCTGACAGGTGACAAGGAAGTGGCAGAGCCGTTTGACAACGCGCGCGACGACGTCCGCTCACGCGCTCTCGCTGCGGTGGTGTTGCTCGCCTGCATCACGCTTGTGACCGGATTGGTGCAATGGGCCAGTTGAGGGAAAGCGTGCACTGCATGCCATCGCATTCGCCGGATATCCGATTGGTGACGCCAGTGACAGCGTACGAGTTGGATGGTATACGCAGCTTGTTCGTGGAATACGCAAATGCACTGAATGTTGATTTGTGTTTTCAAAATTTCAACGAGGAACTGCAGAGGCTCCCCGGGGACTACGCCGCGCCACGCGGTGGGCTGTTGCTAGCCACGGTCGATGGCCAACTCGCGGGATGCTGTGCAATGCGGGGCATGGACGCCGTCGACTATCCCAATGCGTGTGAAATGAAACGGTTGTATGTGCGGCCGGCCTACCGTGGCTTGCGCCTGGGACGCCAGTTGGCGGAGTCCATATTGGAAACTGCGCGTCTGTCAGGCTATCGCTGCATTCTGCTGGACACGCTGGATGACATGGAGTCGGCCCGGGCGCTGTACCAGGAACTGGGCTTTGAAGCCATTCCGCCCTACTATTACAACCCTATCCCCGGCGCCCACTACCTGAAGGCGGAGCTGTAGAAAAAGAAAACCCCCGTTGCGCCATATCGCTTGGCGCCCGAGGGTTCAGCGGACTTCTTTTGAAGGACTACGCTTTGGCTTGCGCAAGCAACGTAGCCGCGTCGCTGACTTCAAACTTGCCAGGTCCTTCGATATTCAGCGAGGCCACTTTGCCGTCTTTGACCAGCATGGAGTAACGGTTGCTGCGCAAACCCATACCTTTGCTGGTCAGGTCAAGGGTCAAGCCCGTGGCTTGGGCAAATGCAGCGCTGCCGTCGGCCAACATACGAACTTTGCCATTGGTCTTTTGGTCGCGCGCCCAGGCACCCATGACGAAAGCGTCGTTGACACTCAGGCACCAGATTTCATCCACGCCCGCCGCCTTGAATGCCGCTTCGTTCTCGACATAGCCGGGTACGTGCTTGGCGGAGCAGGTGGGTGTGAAGGCCCCAGGCAGCGCAAACAGCGCGATGGTCTTGCCGGCGGTTGCCTTGACCACGTCTACGGGATTGGGGCCGATGCTGCAGCCTTCGCCTTCGACTTCCGAAAACTCCATCAGGGTGGTTGCGGGAAGGGTGTCGCCTACTTTGATCATGGTGTTTGCTCCTGGTGTTGTTGGGTAGGGTTGGGAATGGTTTGCACAAATGCAAACGGCCCACGATTGTGGGCCGTTGAGGGGTAGCCTGTTGGCCTAGAGGGCAAGCCCTTTAGACTTCGATGGCCTTTTGCACCAAGCGGGTCGCAACCCAGTTCTTGGTCTTGGAAATCGGACGGCTTTCCGTGATTTCAATCATGTCGCCCATGTGGAACTCGCCCTTTTCGTCATGGGCGTGGTACTTGCTGGACTTGCCAACGATCTTGCCATAGAGCTCGTGTTTAACACGGCGCTCAATCAGCACGGTCACTGTCTTGGCACGCTTGTCGCTGACCACCTTGCCAATCAAGGTGCGCTTGAGGGATTTTTTAGCTTCCGTCATTTATCGCTCCTTATTTGGCGGATTTGTCAGCGGCTTGCTTCTCGACAAGAATGGTCTTGGCGCGGGCAATATCACGACGCGCAGTGCGAATCGTGGCTGTGTTGGTGAGTTGTTGCGTGGCTTTTTGCATACGCAGGCCAAAGTGTGCTTTTTGCAGCGCTTTGACTTCCGTCTTCAAACCATCAACGTCTTTTTTGCGCAGTTCAGTAGTTTTCATATCAATAGCTCCTGATTACTGGCCAATCATGCGGGCCACGAAGGTGGTACGCAAAGGCAGCTTGGCGGCAGCCAAACGGAACGCTTCACGGGCCAGTTCTTCAGGCACACCGACGATTTCAAACACGATCTTACCGGGCTGAATTTCAGCCACGTAGTACTCGGGGTTACCTTTACCGTTACCCATACGCACTTCAGCAGGCTTTTGGGAAATTGGCTTGTCAGGGAACACACGAATCCAGATACGACCACCACGCTTCACGTGACGCGAAATGGCACGGCGTGCCGCTTCGATCTGGCGAGCTGTCAAACGGCCGCGATCCGTACATTTCAGACCGAAGTCACCGAAAGCGACCGAGCTGCCTCGTGTCGCGATGCCAGTGTTACGGCCCTTTTGCTCTTTGCGGTATTTCCGGCGAGCGGGTTGCAACATAGTTATTCTCCTTTACCGTCAGCTGCTGCAGCTGGCGCGGCTTTGCGTACGCGCTTAACGGTGGGTTTATCGGCGTCAGCACCGGAAGCCTCTACAGGCTTGTCGCTGCCATCGGCGGGGGCCGCATTGCTGCCAACAGGGCGACGGGCGCCGCGTGGTGCAGGACGGTCAGCACCGGGGCGTGCACCGCCACGGTCATCACGGCGTGGACCACGTGGACGACGCTCTTCTTCAGCACGGGGCTCAACGGCGGCCGGCAGGTCGTTACGACCCAGCGTGTCACCCTTGTAGACCCAGACCTTGACACCAATGATGCCGTAGGTGGTCTTGGCTTCGGAAGTACCGTAGTCAATGTCAGCGCGCAATGTGTGGAGTGGCACGCGACCTTCGCGGTACCACTCGCAACGTGCGATTTCAATGCCGTTCAGACGACCGGACGACATGATCTTGATGCCCAGGGCACCCAGACGCATGGCGTTTTGCATGGCGC
>JAZKIR010000105.1:0-18248 GCA_040384785.1 Pseudomonadota bacterium | reverse complement strand
ACCACAACGAGTTCCACGAGCAGTGTGTGGAGCGCATCTTCATGGACATCTGGACCCGCTGCAAGCCGACCAAGCTGACCGTGTATGCGCGTTACACCCGCCGCGGCGGGCTGGACATCAACCCGTTTCGCACCAGCCATCCGCAAGCCATGCCGCGCAATGTGCGCACCGCGCGGCAGTGATTGGGAGCGCCATATTTTCTGACACCGTTCGCCCTGAGCCTGTCGAAGCCCTTCGACAGGCTCAGGGCGAACGGATTTCTGCTGTGAATGGAGTGTTACATAAACAGTAGCGCAATCATCAGGTTTTACGAGGGCTACAGCCAATTTTTCTATTGACAGGTCAGCTCGGCGGCGGGTGAGGGGCGGCCAAAGAAGTAACCCTGGAAGGCGTCGCAGCCCAGTTCGGCCAGCATATTGCGCTGCTCGGCAGTCTCCACGCCTTCTGCAATCACCGTCAGCCCGAGGCTATGGCCCAGCGCCACGACCGAGCGGGCCACTGCCGCATCCCCCGGCTTGGTCAGCAGGTCTTGCACAAAGGACTTGTCAATCTTCAACTGGTCCAGCGGCAGGCGCTGCAAATGCAGCAGCGATGAATAACCGGTACCGAAATCATCCAGCGAAAAGCCTACGCCCAGGGCCTTGATGGCGTGCATCCTGGCGCGGGTCTCGGCGCTGTCGTTCATCAGCATGCTCTCGGTCAGCTCCAGCTTCAGGCACCGGGGGTTGGCGCCGGTCTGGTGCAGCGCGGCGGCTACCTGCGCGACAAAACGCTCATCGTCAAACTGGCTGGGGCTGACGTTGATGGCCAGCGTCCATGCAGCGGTGGCCTGCAGTTGGCCCCACAACGCCAACTGGCAGCAGGCCGTTTCCAGCACCCAGTGGCCGAGCAATTGGCCGACGCTGGTTTGCTCTGCCAGCGCGATGAACTGCGCAGGCGGCACCAGGCCGCGGGTGGCGTGGTTCCAGCGCAGCAGGGCTTCGGCGCCAATCGGTACGCCGTGTACATCGACCTGGAACTGGTAGAGCAACACAAACTCCTGGCGCAATAGCCCACGGCGCATATCCTGCTCCAGCACGGCGTAGGCGCATACCGTGGCCTGCATGGCCGGGTCAAAGAAGCGGGCGGTGTTGCGGCCAGCCGATTTGGCCTGGTACATGGCGAGGTCGGCTTTCTTCAGCAGCTCGTCCGTGCCCTCGCCGTCGCCCAGGAAAATGACAATGCCGATGCTGGGCGTGCTCTCGTAGTGGTGCCAGCGCAATTGGTAGGGCTGGGCCAGCGCACCCAGTATCTTGCCGGCCACACCCTCGGCATCGGCGGCACATTCATGGGTGTTGGGGCTCAGCCCTTCGAGCAGCACAACAAACTCATCACCGCCCAGACGGGCCACGGTATCGCCTTCGCGCACACAGGTCTTCAGGCGGGTCGCCACCTGCTTGAGCAGTTCATCACCCAGGGCATGGCCCAACGTGTCGTTGAGTTGCTTGAAGTGGTCCAGGTCCAGAAACATCAACGCCCCGCGCTGGCCGGAGCGGGCCGAGGTCATCAGCGCATGCTTGAGCCGATCCAGCAACAGGCGCCGGTTGGGCAGTTGGGTCAACGGGTCGTAAAAGGCCAGTCGCTGGATTTCTTCCTCCTGCTGGCGGCGTTCGGTGATGTCGCGTATCACGCCGACAAAGGTGGGCCGGCCCAGCCGCGCAATTTTTGAGACCGACAGGCTGATCGGGAACACGCTGCCGTCTTTGCGCTTACCCAGTATCTCGCGGGGCTTGCCGATCAGGTAGTGGGAGCCGGGGTTTTTAAACAGCTGCATCTGCTGGTCGTGCTCGCCGCTGTAAGGCTCGGGCAGCAGCATGCCAACACTTTGGCCCAAAGCCTCGTCGGCGGTATAACCAAAGAGCTTGATCGCCGCTTTGTTGAAAAACTCGATCAAGCCCAGCTTGTTGATGGTCAGCACGCCGTCGAGCATATTGTCCAGAATCGCCACCGTGTGCTGCGCGGCTGCGTGCAAGGCGGCATGCTCCGCGAGAGGCGGTTGGTAGGCATCGACTTCCGGGCTATGGCTGACCACGCCGCACTGCGGCTCGCCCCTGAGAACTCTCAGGCAGGTCTGGCCGGTTGAGGGGTTTGTGTTCAGCGCCATGGTCCGAGGTGCAGAGGGTGCGGCCACGGAACGCGCAACGCGGGCCAAGCCTGGGCGCGGGCGTATCGACTATGCAGGGTCGCTGGACTTTTTGGCATGCAAATATCCCTCGTCGGGCGAAAACCCGACACCACCGCGCATCTAATCACGATTTGTTACGTTTGTATATCCCCCAACTGGCTAAGCCGGTCCTCGCCGTTTTGGCACTACTTTTGTGCGTTCAGGCGCTTCACGCCGGCCACAAAACGCTGCAGCGATTGCGACAACACGCCGCGCGGGATCATGATTTCTATCAATTGGAATTGGCCGCGCGTGGCAATGGCGTGGTCCAGCGCGGCCTTCAAATCGGCGCGTGTGTGCACCCGCACGCCCGCGCCGCCCATGCTGGGCGCCATGGCGGCAAAGCCCCATTCATCGAGGTCGGTGAACTTGGATTCGGGCTGGAAGGTGTGCAGCATCTCCCAGCGGGCGTTGTTGAAGACCAGCACGATGGGGTCCCAGCCATAACGCCGGCAATTGCCCAGCTCCCAGCCCGTCATCTGGAACGCGCCGTCGCCCAGCAAGATCAGCGGCCGTTGCCCGGTTTCGGCCTGCAGGCCCAGGCCGGCCGGCACGCCAAAACCCATGGACGCGTAATAACCCGGTGCGACCAGTGCGGTGTGGTTGATGTCCATCGCGGTGAACAAACAGTCACCCACGTCGGAGGCGATCGGCATGCGGCCGTGCTCGGCCATCAGGTCGTTGACGGCGGTGGCAATGTCCAGCGGCGCAATGCTGGCACCGTCGGCCACCAGACCACGCGGGAAGTCCTGGCGCTGCGCGGTGAAGCGTTTGTCGGACGCGACTATGCGCGCCAGCAAATGGTCGACCAGCGCCGCCAACGGCACATTCGCATAGCTGTGGTAACCGATGCTCAGTTGGGCATCCACCGCCAGGATGGCCTTGCGCATGTCGATCTTTTTGTCGGACACGGCGAAGTTGGTATCGCAGACGATGACGCCCAGCAGGAACAGCGCGTCCGACGCTTCCACCCGTTGCGTGACTTCCGGCAGGCCGGCCACACCCATGTAAGTGCCCACCAGCGGCGCATCGGCCTCGGCCAGCAGGCCACGCCCCATGAAGGTCGTGACGACCGGCAGGCCCAGGCGGCGCGACAACTCGGCCACCTTGTCTTCCAGGCCGAAGCGCCGCACCTCAACGCCGACCATCAGCACCGGTGCGGTCGCCTTGGCCAGACGGGCCAAGATTTCGTCGACGCAGGCGTCCAGCTTTTCGGTGTCGAGGGGCGGTGCAGCCAGCGCCTGCACGGGCAGGCATTCCACATCCACCATATCGCGCGGTAGCTCGATATACACGGGGCGCGAGTGCCGCAGGCAGTTCGCCAACGCCCGGGCGATGTCGGCCGGCGCCCGCGCGGCATCGTCCAGGTGCACCTGGTCGCAGGTGATGTGTTCAAAGATCTGGCGTTGCGAATCCAGGGTTTTGGCCTGGTGGTGCAGCAGCAGTCCAGAAGAGGCCTCACCCTTGCCCGGTCCGCCGGACAACACCACCAGTGGTGACTTCTCGGCATAGGCCGAAGCCACGGCATTGACCATGTTCAGCGCACCCGCCCCATAGGTCACCGCGGCCACGCCCAGCCCACAGTTGATACGCGCCGCCGCGTCGGCCGCAAACCCCAGGCTGGGTTCGTGCGACAGCGTGTGCAGCGGCAGGATGGCCGACTCTTCGATGGTGCGGAAGAAGGGCAGCGCAAAGTCACCCGGTATGCCAAATATGCGCGTCGCGCCATGGGCCTTCAGGGCGTGCAACAGGGATTCGGTGAGGTTCATGGCAGATGCTCCAGAGTTATAAGATGCAAAAATTATGCTTCTTATGTCGTGCATCAGGTGTTCGTTGTTTGCGCTCAAACGGGCTGTTCATGCATGTTTTGTGCATGTTTTTGGGTCTTGATGAAACCCTGACGCTGACTCCCGGGCGCGGGCGGGCGCAGACTGATTTACGCTGGCCCTGAAAACCCCTCAAGCGAGGGGCAACAACTCCTTACTGCCCGACATCCACAAACCGTGTCAGCTTCTGCAGCGCAGGGAACTCGCCAGCGCTTTTGGTCTTCATGGCCTTCACCGACTCCATGACATGGCGGTTGCTCCAGATCGTGCCCTGCAGCCAGCCCATTTGTTTCAGCGAATCATCGACCGAGTGGTCGCGCGCATAGTGGATGGCCTGCTTGGTGCCCCAGATGGCGACGGGAGGTTTGGACGCGATCTCGGCTGCGCATTGCAGTGCGGCTTCGAGCATGGATTCCTCGGTTTCAAAAATGGCGTTGACCAAACCGTATTGCAGCGCACGCTGCGCATCCAGACGCCGCCCGGTGTAAGCCAGCTCTTTCACCACCGCCAAGGGAATCAACTTGGGCAGGCGCTGCAGCGTGCCCACATCGGCCACCATGCCAATATTGATCTCCTGGATGCAGAAGAAGGTTTGCGGCACGGCATACCGTATGCAGCAGGCGCTGACCATGTCGACCGCGCCGCCGATACAACCACCCTGTACGGCCGCAATCACCGGTATGCGCAGCGTTTCCAGCTTGGTGAACGTGGCCTGCATATCGCCCAGCATGTCAAAGATGGCGGCCCGGCCCTCGGGGCTTTGATCGTCCATCTGGATGGCGCCGGCGAAGGTCTCCAGCGCCATGCCTGCGCTGAAATGTTTACCGGTGCTGCTGATGACCAGGGCGCGCGCGGAGCCGTCCTGGTGCAGTTGCGTCAACACCGCGTCCAGCTCGCGCCAGAACGTGGGGTGCATGGTGTTCATGACATCGGGCTTGTTCAGGACCAGGTGGGCGACGTGGTTGCTTGTCGTGAGCGAGAAGCAGGAGAGGGGAGGTGTGGGTGTAGTCATGCGCAAACTGTAAGGCAGTTTTCTGGCCTTCACTGTCGCCTGTTTCACCGCCGGGCCGCGAGCTGCATGCAGTGGGCGGGCGTGCCAAAGTGACTGGTGGTATCAATCGGGTAGCGGGTTTTGCTCCGTGTCCCCCGCCCGCTACGCGGGCTCCTCCTTTACCTGCGCAAAATCCGCTACCCGATTGATACGGCGCGGCATGGTTTGCGCCGGTCGGGTGAAAGAAAAACCCCGTTCGTATCAACCGTCCCGAGCTGATCTTGCCGTACCAGCCATCGCAACGTAAGCAAAGATCCGAGCGGCGGGCATGGGGTGGCCGTTCTGCGCAGGTAAAGGAGGAGCCCGAAGGGCGGGGGACACGGAGCAGAACGGCCACCCCATGCCTGCTGCGGGCGCACACCAGAAGCGATGGGGGGCAGCGGTGGGGGTTCTACAAATCCGCGCCGGGCCGCCCCAAGCGGATTTAGCCCCCTCGGGGGGGCAGCGACCCGCAAAGCGGTGGAGCGTGGGGGTTCTACCTCTTGATCCAATCGCAGCGCAGCTTGTTCAGCGCATGTGCACGGGCGCGCCAGGCGACATACATGCTGGGCAGCAACATGCCCAGCAAACACAGGGGGCCGGCCCACCAGGCGTCTAGTGCGAAGGTGGGTAACCAGCCGACCCAACCCATCAGCCACAGGGTGATGACCGCGTCCCACAACTGGAATTCACAAGGATGCTCCTGGGCATGCTCTACATGCCACTTCCGAATGCGGTGGAGTTCGGAGATGGGAACCGCTGGGGCATTCCATGGAAACATTTTCAATCTCCCGCTGTGAGATTTCAATGTAAGTTCGGCGTAAGCCAAAGTCAAGGCGAAAGCGATTCTCTACGGGAAAACCCCTAAATTTCCCGCTGAACTGGTCAAAACAACTGGTCCGTATGCGCTTCAAAATTGATAGCGGGTTGCGCAGCTTTGGCGAGGGCTAGCGCCGCATTTTCCTCAAGGGCATCAGCGCTGGAGCGCCTTTGCAGCGCCCCCACACGCACACCTAACAGGCGCAGCCGCTTCTGCAATGGCGCACGCTTCAGGCACAGGCCCGCCACACGGCGTAACTCCTTGGCGTCGTCGATGTGGCTGTCTAACGTGATGTCGCGTGTGACGGCGGTGAAGTCTTCAAACTTGATCTTGATGCCAATGGTCTTGCCCACATAACCCTTGCGCTGTAGGTCACTTGCCAGTTGTTCACACAGACGCGTAAAGATGGCGCCCAGCTCGGCCTTGTCGCGCACGGCGTGCAAATCGCGCTCGAAGGACGTTTCGCGGCTGATGCTGACCGGTTCACTCTCCAGCACGATGGGCCGGTCGTCGTGGCCGTGTGATACCGCATGCATCCAGGCGCCCGTGCGCTGGCCAAACGTGTCCATCAGCCATTGCAGATTCTTGGCGGCCAATTGCCCTATGGTTTCTATGCCAAAGCGCTTGAGTTTTTCGTCGGCCTTGGGGCCTATGCCGTTGATCTTGCGGCAGGCCAGGGGCCAGATCAACGTCTCCAGGTCGCTCTCGTAAACGATGGCGATGCCCTTGGGCTTGTTGAATTCGCTGGCCATTTTTGCCAGCAGCTTGTTGGGTGCCACGCCGACCGAGCAGGTCAGGCCGGTGGCGTCAAAAATGCTTTTCTGGATCAGCCGTGCCAACACACGGCCGCCCTCGCGCTGGCCGCCGGGCACATCGGTGAAGTCGATATACACCTCGTCAACGCCGCGGTCTTCCATCAGCGGTGCAATTTCGGTAATGATGCCCTTGAACTGGCGCGAGTACTTGCGGTACTCCTCAAAGTCCACCGGCAGCAGGATGGCCTGCGGGCACAGCTTGGCGGCCTTCATCAGGCCCATGGCCGAGCCTATGCCGAACTGGCGTGCGGGGTAGGTGGCGGTGGTGATGACGCCGCGCCCGGTGTAGCTGTGCAGCCGGGCAAAGGCATCGATGGGGATACGGCGCAGCGCGGCGCGTTGTGCCGCCTCGTCCCAGGGTGGCTCGGGTTCAGACGGGTCGGTATTGGCCAGGTCGGCCGCATGTATCGCCTCCAGCGCTTCCTGGATGGCGCGCCGCCCGGCACCGATGACGACCGGCAAATCCTTGAGCTGCGGGTAACGCAGCAACTCCACCGACGCGTAAAACGCGTCCATGTCCAGGTGGGCAATACGCCGCACCGGTTTCAACCATCGGAGTTGATCTGGTTGATCAAGGCGCCCAGGACGTCTTCGGCCTGCTCGTTGTCGACTTGGCAGGTGCCGGCCGCATTGTGGCCACCACCGCCGTACTGCAGCATCAAGTCACCGATATTGGTCTTGCTGCTGCGGTCCAGAATCGACTTGCCGGTGGCAAACACGGTGTTCTGTTTTTGCACGCCCCACAACACGTGGATGGAAATATTGCACTGCGGGTACATCGCATAAACCATGAAGCGGTTGGTGGCGAAGATGGTTTCCTCTTCGCGCAGGTCCAGCACCACAAGGTTCTTGTGCACCGTGGCGCAACGCTCCATCTGCTCGCGGGCACGGGCCGTGTGGTCGAAGTACAGGTCTATGCGTTCGATGACGTCGGGCAACTGCAGGATCTCGTCGATGCCGTGGCTGCTGCAGTATTTGATGAGGTCCATCATCAGCTGGTAGTTGCTGACGCGGAAGTCCTTGAAGCGCCCCAGGCCGGTGCGGGAATCCATCAGGTAGTTCAGCAGCACCCAGTCGGTGGGCTCCAAAATTTCTTCGTGTGTGAACTGGGCCGAGTCGGCCTTGTCGACCGCCTCCATCATCTCGTTGCTGATCTTGGGGAAGGCCTTGGCGCCGCCGTAGTAGTCGTACACCACACGCGCCGCCGATGGGGCGTGGGGCGAGATGATGTGGTTCTCACGCTCGCCGGTGACACGTGTCATTTCCGACTCGTGGTGGTCAAAGGACAAATGGGCCGACGCCACATACGGCAGGTTGGTCGTGATGTCACGGCTGGTGATGTCGACCTTGCCGTCCTGCATGTCCTTGGGGTGGACAAACTTGATGTCGTCTATCAGGTCCAGTTCATTGAGCAGCACCGCGCAGACCAGACCATCAAAGTCGCTGCGGGTCACCAGACGGAATTTGCTTGCGGTCATGGGAGGTCCTTTTGGCGGGTCAAATAAAAACGGTCCGCAGCCCCTTGCTGCAAACCGGTTCATCCTAACGCAAAAAGTCCCGGCGGACACGGATGGGTGCACTATCCTGGTGCCTGGCGACCTATTCTTTCGGGTAGCTTCCGGGCAACAGAATACTCTGGTCTACGGATTCCATGCGCGTCTTGCCGCACAAGGCCATCGTGATATCCATTTCTTTGTGGATAATTTCCAGCGCCTTGGTCACACCCGCCTCGCCCATGGCGCCCAGGCCGTAGACAAAGGAGCGCCCGATATAAACGCCCTTGGCGCCCAGCGCCACGGCCTTCAGCACATCCTGGCCGCTGCGGATGCCGCCGTCCATGTGCACCTCGATCTGGCCGCCTACCGCGTCCACAATGCCTGGTAGTGCGTGTATCGACGACTCAGCGCCATCCAGTTGGCGCCCGCCATGGTTGGAGACGATCAGTGCATCGGCGCCACTTTCCACCGCCAGCCTGGCGTCTTCCGGGTCTTGGATACCTTTGAGTATCAGCTTGCCGCCCCAGCGCTTCTTGATCCACTCCACGTCGGCCCAGTTCAGCGTCGGGTCGAATTGTTTCTGCGACCACTCGGACAGCGAACCCATGTCGTCCACACCGGTTACGTGGCCAACGATGTTGCCAAAGGCACGGCGTTGGGTGCCCAGCATACCCATGGCCCATTGCGGCTTGGTCATGATGTTGGCGATGTTCCTCAGTGTCAGCTTGGGTGGCGCACTCAGGCCGTTCTTCAAGTCCTTGTGGCGCTGGCCCAATATCTGCAGGTCCAGCGTCAGCACCAGCGCCGAGCAGTGGGCGGCGCGAGCGCGTTCGATCAGGCGCTCGATGAAGGCGCGGTCGCGTATCACATACAACTGGAACCAGAACGGGTGGTTGCCGGTGCCGGCGGCCACGTCTTCTATCGAACAAATGCTCATCGTCGACAGCGTGAACGGCACACCAAAGGCCTTGGCTGCGCGTGCCGCCTTGATTTCACCATCGGCATGCTGCATGCCGGTCAGGCCCACCGGCGCCAGCGCCACCGGCATCGCCACCGGCTGGCCGATCATGGTGGTAGCTGTGCTGCGGTTGTCCATGTTGATGGCCACACGTTGGCGAAACTTGATCTTCTGAAAATCGGATTCGTTGGCGCGGTAGGTGCCCTCGGTCCATGAGCCGGAATCCGCGTAGTCGTAGAACATGCGGGGCACGCGTTTTTGCGCCAGCACGCGCAGGTCTTCGATGGTGGTGATGACGGTCATGGTGTCTCCTAATCGTTCTTCGAGGACAGGGCTTGCGCGCTGTGGTTTGCTGCGGTCTGTCCCGCAGGGTGTGCAGACATTGGGGAAGATAGTAGCCCGGGCTCGCCGCCGCCAGCGTGAAATCCGCTCCCACCCGTTTGAAATTATTTGACGACATGGGCTAGACTGCGCCGCAACTGGTGCTGCAGGCTCTGGTGTATGACCAAAATATCAGAGGGAGCAAACACATGATCGTATGGGGAGCAATCTGGGGCGCCATCCTGGGCCTGTTTACGGACAGGCAGGGGGATGGGTTCGGTTTTTTCGGGGGCGCCGTGCTGGGCGCATTGGCCGGGCTGACGCTGCGCAAACTGGTGCGCAAGGAAGCCGAGCAGGCGGCGCTGCGGGCGCTGGCCACGCAAACCACAACAACGCCACACGGCCTTGCTCCCCTTGCACCGGTGGTGCCTGCGCCGCAGCCGCCTGCAAGCCTTGAGCCTTTACCGCCTGAGACGGCTCAGGATATCGCCGTGCCGCCCACGCCGGCATTTGCGCTGGGCGCCGAACATATCGACGTGCACCTGGAGGAGGCTGACTTCAAGGACACCATGCCTGGGCATGCCGCTGCTTCACCACCCCAGGACCATTTCAGGGATTTGCCCGACACCCCTGCCGCAGTGGAGCCCGACCCCATCAGTCGCGCGTTTGAGGCCGCCCGCAACTGGCTGTTCGGTGGCAATACGATTGTGCGCATGGGCGTGCTGGTGCTGTTTGTCGGCCTGGCCTTCTTGGCCAAATACGCGATGGACAACGCCATGCTGCCGCCGGAGTTGCGCCTGGCCGCCATCGCCGCGGCCGGTATCACTCTGTTTGTGTTGGGCTGGAGGATGGTGCCCCCACGCTCCACCGCGTCGCGGGTCGCTGCCCCCCTTGGGGGCGAAGTCGCCTTGGGGCGGCCCGGCGGCGAATTGCCCCCACGCCAACCCGATCGCCGGGCCTATGCACTAACCCTGCAGGGTGCGGGTGTAGGTGTGCTGTACCTGACGGTGTTTGCGGCTTTCCGGCTGTACCAGTTTTTGCCGGCCGGTGCGGCGTTCATTGTGCTGGGTCTGGTGTGTGCCTTCTCCACGGCGATTGCACTGCTGCAAAACGCCATGCCCATGGCATTCATCGGTTTTGCCGGCGCCTTTGCAGCACCTATTTTGCTGTCCACCGGGCAAGGCAACCATGTGGGCTTGTTCAGTTATTACCTGATGTTGGGCGGGGCCATCGGCGTCGTGGCCTGGCTCAAAGCCTGGCGCGCGCTGAATCTGCTGGGCTTTTTTGCGACTTTTGGCGTTGCTACCGCGTGGGGTGTATTGAAGTACCAACCCGAGCAATTGGGCAGCACCGAGCCCTTCTTGATTGCCTTCTTTGTGCTGTACCTGGCGGCCAGCCTGATGTATGCCACACGCCATGGGCTCAAGCCCAAACAGGCGGTGGATGCCACGCTGATTTTTGGCCTGCCCTTGGTGGCGTTTGGGTTGCAGGTTGGCCTGGTGCACGGCGTTGAATACGCATCCGCGTTCTCCGCGCTGGCCCTGGGCGCCGTTTACTTGGCGCTGGGCGCGTGGGCGCTCAAACGCAAGGACGCGGGAGTGGGCCAGTGGCTGGCCGAGTGTTTTGTGGCACTGGGCTTGGGTTTTGTCACCTTGGCCGTGCCGCTGGCTTTGGACGCACGTTGGACAACCGCCGTGTGGGCCGCCGAGGGTGCGGCCGTGTACTGGATGGGGCAGCGCCAGGACCGCTGGTTGGCGCGTCTGGCGGGGCTGGCCTTGCAGGTCTTGGCCGGTTTGAGTTTCTTGAGTTCCTTTGACGCGGTGCAGGTTTCGACTTGGCCGTTGGCCAACCCGGCCTTTATCGGGGCCGTGTTATTGGCCGCATCGGCGCTGGCGATTGCACATTGGTCGCGCAGTGCATCGGCAGCGTCGGCTTCACCGTGGTCCAAACAGTTTGTGTCCCTGGAGCAGATGTTGTCGCCGGTGTTGTTCTGGGTTGGATTTTTGTGGTGGCAGTTTGCGTTGGGCCACGAGATCGAGCGGACAACGGTTGACGCCGACGGGCTGTGGACGCCGGTGCTGAGCAGCACGCTGCAGTCTTATCTGCAGATGCTGGCCTGGTTGGGCAGCGCTTGGCTGGCACACCGCCTGGCCCTGCCAGCGCGGCAAAAGCCATGGTCCATAGCGGCCACGCCGGCGTGGTTCTCCCTGCCCATCATGGTGCTGGTGGCAGGGCAAGGCATGTTCGGCCTGCACCATGTGTTCCAGTCCTGGGGCTGGCTGGTCTGGCCGCTGGCGTTGGTCCTGCACTTTGTGACCCTCAGGCGCCTGGACAGCCTGGCGCCCCAGCGCTGGTGGAGTTGGGTGCACACCGGCGGTGTGTGGTTGATGGTCTTGCTGGTGGGCAATCTGATTGTGTCGAGTGTGCTGCAGGCGCAATTGCAGGGCACGGCCTGGGCCAGTGTGATCTTTCTGGTCGCCAGCGTGTTGGTGCTGCTGGCTCTGACACCACCGGCGCTGTACGTGGCTGACAGCCCGGTGCGCAGGCGCTGGCCGTTGGACCGCTTTGCGATGGCCTACCTGTGGCGTGCCGCCGTTCCGCTGGTGGTGGCCGTAGCCTTGGGTGCACTGCTGGTAGCGGTGTATTCGAATGGCAATGCCAGGCCGTTGCCTTATATGCCGCTGCTCAACCCCACCGACATCACAGTGGCCCTGGCATTGGGCGCTTGCGCGTTATGGCTCATCCGCGTGCGGCGCGGCGACTTGGCGGTGCCACACGTGATCAAAAGTGCACGCTGGACGCTGGTGTTGGCCGGTCTGGGTTTTGTGGCCATCAACACGGTGTGGCTGCGTGTTGCCCACCACTGGGCGGGCGTGCCGTGGCGTGCGGACAGCCTGTTTGCGTCCTTTTTGGTACAAACCGGTTATTCGATTTTGTGGACCCTGCTGGCGATGGCGTTGATGCTGCTGGCACACCGCCGCCATGCACGCCCAATCTGGATGGGCGGCGCCGCGCTGCTGGGCCTGACGGTGCTCAAGCTGTTCTTGGTGGACCTGTCCAACCGGGGCGGATCGGAGCGCATTGTGGCGTTTATTGCGGTGGGTGTTTTGATGCTGGTGGTGGGCTACTTTGCGCCCATTCCTCCAGCGGCAAGGGCGGCACCTGCAAGCCCTGACAAGGAGTCGACATGATGGTGAAGATGATGAGCCGTTGGGCACGCGGGGTTGGTGCCATTGGCCTGCTGGGCGCGGCTCTGTCGAGCCCGCTGGTGGGAGCGGCTTCGGACGTTGTACAAACGTCTGAATTTGCATGGCGCGGAACGCTGGTGTTGCCAACGGGCGCCAGCCTGGCGCGCGTTGACGTGCCGGTTCAGGCTTTGTTGCTGATGCAAAGCAGCGCGGCACATGATCTGCGGGTATTCAATGCGGCGGGTGCGGTGGTGCCGTTTGCGGTGCTGGCAGGAACGGACCTGAGCCGTGTGGCACCGGCATTGCAAACCGGCAGCTACGAGGCTTACCCTCTGTTTGCGTCCACCACGTCGGGCAAGCCCGCGCGTGGCAGCATGGAGGTGCGCGTGGACACGTCCGGCGCGCGCAGCAGTGCGTGGGTGCGCTGGGACAACACCACCACAGATGCCAAAACCAGTGCGGCCGAGGCTGGCGCAAGCCCTTTGCAAGCCGCCTTGTTTGACCTGCGCTCGCAAAAACAGACAGTGGATGCGCTGACACTGGTGGTTGAGCTGCCGCGCAACACGCTGGTGCCCATCTCGGTGGCGTACAGCACCGATCTCAAGGACTGGACGCCGGTGGAAACCCGCGGCCCGGTGTTCCAGTTTGATGGCGCCGATGCCCCGGCCAACACCACGTTGGAACTGCGCCAGCCACTGCCCTTGCAGGGCCGTTATCTCAAGCTGGCCTGGCCCGGCCACGATGGCGTGAAGCTGCTGTCATTGGCGGGGCGTGTGGCTGCGTCCACCACGGCACCCGCACCGCTGCGTGCGGCCCTTCCACCGGGCACGGTGGACGGCGGCAGTGTGAGCTGGGGCCTGCCTTTTGCCACGCCCATTGCCGCCGTGCATCTGCAGACCGCGCAGAACAACAGCCTGGTGCCCGTGCGTATTCAGGGCCGGACCGAGGTATCACAGCCCTGGCGCACACTGGCATCTACCGTGGTTTATCGGTTGGATACCGTAGGCCCACAGGGCAGCAACAACCCGGCCACACCGTTGCACGGCGCGTCGCTGCGGGCCTTGCGTGTGGAGGCGAGCAAAGGCGCCGCTTTGCCACCGGGTGGCTTGCAAGCGTCGGTGGAGTTCGCGCCGCTGCAAGTTGCGTTTTTGGCATCCGGCGCAGGCCCTTTCACACTGGCCGTGGGCCGTGCCAACACCACGGCCGCGGCCATGGACGCCTCACTGCTGGGCTCCATTGCGCCGGCCAAACTGGTGGAGCTGCCGGTGGCAACGTTTGCCGACGTTCAGGTGCAGGCAACGGCAGCGGGGGGGCTGGATCACATGGCCGCCAGCTGGTTGCCCGACGGTGTGCCGCTGCGCAGCGTCTTGTTGTGGGCGGTGCTGGGCGTGGGTGTGCTGGCGCTGGGAGGTGTGGCGTACACGCTGATGCGGCAATTGGCCGCGAAACGCTAGCCCGGCCCTGGCGTTCGCCCACTTGCCTGTGGCTCTCTGCCCCCGAAGGGTATGTGCGCTAACTTTAGAAATCTCCGTTCGGGCTGAGCTTGTCAGAGCCCTTGTGGGCCCTTCGACAAGCTCAGGGCGAGCGGGAAGCTAACTTGGTGCTTGTGCCCGGAGGGCGTGCGGTTTACCTTGGGGCCGCCCCGCAGCACGCAAGGGTTTTGTAAAATTGGCCGCTAGCCCTCGTAAAATATGCATGATGCGCTATTAAATATATAGCAGTAACTGCTGCGCGGGGCTCGGTCCTATTTGGGCCGCGGGTTCATGTCGATATTGCGCGCCGTGCCCAGCAGCGTGGCGCACAGCGTTTCTACACCGTTGTCGGCCACGGCAAACACATCGGCGGCGCACACGGTCAGCAATTTCCCTGCATCAATGACACGGCCACGCGCGCGCAGCGCAACACCCTGCGCCGGGGCTACAAGTTTGAGTGTGGCGTCCACGGTGGCGTTGATCCAGCCCGGCGCCAGCAGCGTGCCGGTCGCGGCCACTGCGGCAAAGTCGGCAACTGCAAATACCGGCGTCGCCTGCAACTGGCCGGGCCTGAAGGTAAAGGCCTCCTGCACCGGAATTTCAACGTCCACCTCGCCCGGCACGACCCGCGTGAAGACCAGGCCCAGCGTGCGGGCCATGGGCATGGACAGCACCATGCGTTCCAGGTGTTGATAGGGACTTGCTGCGGCGTCGGCAGAAGAGGGGGTTGTCGTGGTTGTCATGGTGTTGTCCTTTTGCGGGTGGGTTTGGGGAACGGTTTTGCTGAAGAAGGCTTTTTCTGTTGTTGTGCCTGCAGCCACGCAATGTGGGAGACCACCTCGGCGCGTTGTGCGCCAAGGCCGGCGACCTGCTGGTCTATCTCTGCGACGCGGCTGCGCAAGGACTCCACCATCTGCGCGATGCTCAGGCGCCCGGCGCGGTACGCCGGCAACTGCTCGGCAATCGCCGGCAGCGAGATGCCCACCTTGCGCGACATCGCAATGAAGATGACCTCGCGGCGCATGGCCTCGCTGTATTCGCGGTAGCCGTTGTCCTGCCGCACCGGCTGTAACAACCCGAGGCGCTCATAGTGGCGCAAGGCGTGGGTGGAGACGCCGCAGCGCTTGGCAAGTTCGGATATTTGCATAGGGACAATATGAGTTGTCGCCGGGCCGCCCCAAGACAAAACGGCCCCCTCGGGGGCGCAGTACACGAAGCGACAAGCGTGGGGGCAACCTTAACAAGCTTGGCGCTACGCTAAGGTTTGCGGCTTGTCGCACTGGTTACAGGCTGAGGCTCCAGCGCGTGGCGATACGACCTACTTCGGCCAGCACGGCCTGGTCCTCGTCACGTATCTTCGGGTGGGAATAACGTGTCTCCAAAAACGCGCTGATGACGAACGGTGGTTTGCCCGGTGGCCAGGCGATCGCCACATCGTTGTACTTGTCGCGCATCTGCGGCGCAGTGGCGGTGCCGGTTTTGTCGCCGGCACGCCAGCTGGGCGGCAGGCCGGCTCGTAAACGTTTGGTCCCGGTCGTGGTAGCGACCATCCACTGCGCCAGCGTTTCACGCGAGGTGGTGGTGAGCCAGTCGCTGGTCAGCATATGGGCAGTGGTGCGCGCCATCGCAGCAGGCGTCGTGGTGTCGCGCAAGTCTTTGCCCGTCACCAGGTTGAGCTGCGGCTCCAGCCGGTCCAGGCGCGTGGTCGGGTCACCTGCGGCGCGCAGCATGGCCGTGAAGCCGGGTGGGCCGCCCAGCAGCTTCAGCAGCACATTGGCGGCGGTGTTGTCGCTGGTGGTTTGTGTCGCCTCGGCCAGTGCGGCCACGGTCATGCCGCCGCGTTCCAGATGCTGGGATGTGACCGGTGAGTTTTGCACCATGTCGGTCGGGCCATACGGCACCCACTGGTCACGCCGCAAGCGGCCCTGGTCGATCTCACGCAGTATGACCCCGGCCAGCGGTAGCTTGACCGTGGAGCACATCGCAAAACGCTCGGTGAGGCGGTGGCCGGTGATCTGGCCGCTGGCGGTGTTGAGCATGGCGACGCCGAGCCGCCCACCGACGCTGCGCTCTAGGTCAGCCAGGGCCTTGGCAGCGGGTGCATCCGTGGAGCGGGGCTGCAGAGCGTGCACGGGTGTTGTGGCTGAGAACAGGCTGGCGATTGCCATCTGCAGGACTTCGCGGCGCTTGGTGTTGTTGATATCCATGGTATTGGCTTGCAGTGAATGAAGACCGCATTCTTCCGAATACGGCAATTTGCACAATGTATGATTTTTGGCATGAGTCCATACATTTATTGGGGATCAAAATGCCATTGAGCAGTTTGTCGTTGAATACCTTGCGGGCCTTTGACGCCGCCGCGCGGCATTTGAATTTCACGCGGGCGGCCGACGAGTTGTGTGTGACGCAGGCGGCGGTCAGCCACCAGGTGAAGGCATTGGAAGACCATATCGGCCGGGCCTTGTTTCGCCGCACCGCACGGGGTCTGGTGCTGACCGACGAGGGGGCCAGCCTGGCGCCGACCGTGGCCGACAGCTTTGCCCGGATAGAGCGGCAGATTGACGCCTACCGCGCGGGCGGGCCGATGGAGGTGCTGACGGTGGGTGTGGTCGGCACCTTTGCCATTGGCTTCTTGCTGGAGCGGTTGGCGGACTTTCGGGCGCTGCACCCGCGGGTTGAACTGCGCCTGCTCACGCACAACAACAAGGTCGATTTATCGGCCGAAAGCCTGGACTATGCGATCCAGTTTGGCGACGGTGCCTGGCGCAGCGTAGAGGCCGACCACCTGATGGCAGCGCCGTTGAGCCCGCTGTGTGCACCACAGGCGCTGGACCAGTTGCAGCACCCGGACGACCTGAGCAAGCTGACGCTGCTGCGCTCCTACCGCAGCCAGGAGTGGCAGGTCTGGTTGCGTGCTGCCGGCGTCAAGGGCATCACACCACGCGGTCCGCTGTTTGACGCGTCGGCCATCATGGTTCAGGCGGCCATGTTTGGCGAGGGTGTGGCACTGGCGCCTGCGTGCATGTTTGTGCGTGAACTGCAGCAAGGCAGGCTGGCCCAGCCCTTTGGTGTGGAAGTGGATGTTGGCGGCTACTGGCTCACCCGGCTGTTGTCCAAGGAGCCCACCCCTGCCATGTTGGCCTTCCGTGCGTGGTTGCTGGCTGTGGTTTAGCCGGAAACAAGGCCAGCCAGAGCAGTTGACTTTGAAAGGCGACTGCGCAATAGTTGCAGAGTAAACCCATCTGACGGGGGGCTCACATGAAAAACCTTCTCTACGCGGCAGTCTTTATGTTTGCTGGATGGTTCGCCAGCGCGCAGGCTGACACGTTCAAGGTTGGTTTCTACAACTACCCTCCCATGATGATCGAGAGTGGGCAGTCCGGTATTTACCAAGACATCCTGGACGAGTTGAGCAAGATCACCGGGCACCGCTTTCAGATCCATTACTTTCCCTACGCCCGGCTTGCCAGGCAGTTTGATATCGGCGAGATTGACATGGAACCTGGCGTGTTCCCCGGTTGGGTGAAACAGCAAAAAGTTCCTGGTGTGTTCTCCGTGCCATTTGGCAAGGTGGTTGACGTGCTTGTGTTTGCGCCGGGCAAGCATTTTCCAGTGACCACGCCAAGAGACTTGAGCGGCAAGACGCTGGGCCTGGTACGGGGCTACGCCTATCCGGATTTGCGCGAAATGTTCGAAGCTGGAACCGTGCACAGGGCCGACGCCTTGAACGAGACGCAGCTTTTGGCCATGCTCACGGGCGGGCGGATAGACCAGATTCTGATCAACAAGGCGGTCGCGCAGTACACGATTCGCGAAGTACCCAAATACAGTGAACTCGTCCTCGGCGACGTTTTGGGCGCATTTGATGTGTCAATGCGTGTCCATCCCAGCAAGAAGGCCGTGTTGCCGAAACTGGACGAAGCCATCGTCAGTATGAAACGCTCGGGTGCCATCACCCGCATCTACGCCAAATATGGTGTGAGTTTGTGACCCAAACGGCCCGGCGGTGAAACATGGCCCCCACGCTCGCCCACTGCTTGTGGCTCCCTGCCCCCCGAGGGGGTGCGTTTCACCTTGGGGCGTATATGGACGCCACCGTTTTGTCAAACTTTCAGACTT
>JAZKIR010000104.1:0-3883 GCA_040384785.1 Pseudomonadota bacterium | reverse complement strand
ACCGCCCTTTTTTTGGTGAACAGCAGCCCGGAAACGAGAAATTTCCCCGGTAAATGGCTTGGCACAAAATCTGCACTAAGTCTGGGCTAGTTTTTTAACCAAGGAGTTTTTTATGAAGCGTTCCATGCAAAAGGGTTTTACCCTGATCGAGTTGATGATCGTTGTCGCGATCATTGGTATTTTGGCCGCAGTGGCTTTGCCTGCTTACCAGGACTACACCATCCGGGCGAAAGTCACGGAAGGTATCGTTTTGGGCAGCTCCATGAAAGTTATCGTTGCGGACAATGCGTCCAATGCGACCGCTGATGCTGCGGGTGGTTTGTTTGCTGGTTTGACAACGGGTACCGGCGCCGCGCCAACGACTTGCGCTGCGGCTGGCACTTGTGCAATGCAGGTTCCGGTGGACGCCGCAACCGGCGTGACAAAAAACGTGCTTTCTATTACTGGCACAACGGCCACCGGACTGATTGCGGTTGCGTATCAGGCGGCGCTGGTGCCCGCAGCATCCAATCTGCTTCAGCTTTGGCCTTCCGCGAACGGAGCTGTGCTGGCCTCCGGTACACCACCTACTGGCGCACTCGTGTGGACTTGCTACACCGCAGGTAAAACTGCGATCAATGGCGCCACCAACGGTGCCACCATGCTGGGCAAATTTGCACCCGCAGAGTGCCGTTAAACCTTTAAGCAGGATTGAATCCTAGCAAAAAGGCCGCTATTGCGGCCTTTTTGCTTTGGGGGTCCTGACTGGCCTGTACGCACGCATGGCAAACTCGAGCCTGTTTTTTTACAGAGGTGACCGAATGAGTCTCCGCGTTCGCGCTTCAGGATTGCACTTTCTCATCAGCGCCGGCATCGCCCTGCTGGCGAGTCTGCTGGTTTTTCTGGTGTGGTATCCCTCGCCGTACTCAACGCTGGCCGGTGGCCTGGCCCTGTTCGCCATGCTGGTGGGCATTGACCTGGTTGTGGGTCCGGTTTTAACAGCATTGGTGGCCAATCCGGCCAAATCGCGCACTGAGTTGCGGCGTGACATCGCCTTGATTGTATTGGTGCAACTGCTGGCATTTGGCTATGGCATGTACACCATCGCCATCGCGCGTCCAGTGCACTTGGTGTTTGAAGTAGACCGGCTCCAGGTGGTGACGGCCGCCGATATAGAGCCCTCGCTGTTGGGCCGGGCGCTCCCGGAGTATCGCCAATTGCCATGGACTGGTCCGACCTTGCTTGCCGCTCGAAAATCTGCTAACCAGGAAGAAATGTTGCGCGGCCTCGATTTGGGAATGCAAGGGCTTGATCTCGCCATGCAACCCGAGCGCTGGGTCAGCTACGCCTCCTATGCGGAGGCGGTTTTCATCAAGGCACGCCCTGTGAAATTGCTGCTTGAAAAATTCCCTGAGCTGGCGGACCCCGTCCAGGCCACGGCCACGCGTCATGGCGTGGCGCTGGAAAACATGCGCTTCCTGCCCATGACGTCGCGGCATGCAGGCGGCGTCGCCCTGCTTGCGCCCCCGGATGCCCGCATCGTGGGGTATTTGCCGGTAGACGGATTTTTCTAGTGGTGCCGGTGGTTGTAGACGCTTGCCCGTGAATCCTCCCTGATCGCCGCACCTCAATCCACCCAAGTTAATTTTTTTGATGTTGCCTGTTGTCGCGTTCAGTTTGCTGATCCTGCCCTGGTTAAATCCGTTTGCGCCGGGCCCCACGCCTGCTGTGATGCCGTGGCTGTTTTCCTGGGGCTGTCTTGCCGCAGGGGCAGGGGTGTGGAGTATTTGCCATGAGCGCGCATGTGCCCGAAGCTGGGCGCCCGCCATCGTATGGGCCTGGCTGGTTGCGGGGGTGCTCAGTAGCGTGATAGGTTTGTGCCAGTACTTTGGTGTGGCGAACCAATTTTCGCCATGGATGAGTCAGACCGCCATTGGCGAGGCGTTTGCCAACCTGCGCCAGCGCAATCAATTTGCGAGCCTGACCAATCTGTCCCTGGCGGCACTGGTGTGGCTGGTGGCGACCGGCCGCGTTTCACCGTATCGAAAGTGGTGGACGCTGGTTGGGGCGGCGTTGCTTGCGGCCGGTAATGCCGCCTCATCGTCACGAACCGGATTGGTGCAGCTTTTTTTGCTGTGCATGTTGTATGAGGTGTGGGGTGTGTGGCGCCAGTCACCTGCACGCCGGGTGTTGCTGATGGCGGTGTTGGCTTATGCGCTTGCGCTGCTGGCCTTGCCGTGGCTGGCCGGGTTGGAGTTGCAGGGACAAGGTGCGTTGGCCCGCTTGCGGGATGGCGATTCGGGTTGTGGCAGCCGCCTCACGCTTTGGTCCAACGTGCTGCACCTGATTGCTCAAAAGCCGTGGTTGGGTTGGGGCTGGGGTGAGCTTGATTACGCGCACTACATGACGCTGTACCCCGAGAAGCGGTTTTGCGAGATTCTGGACAACGCGCACAACCTGCCTTTGCATCTGGCGGTGGAGTTGGGCATTCCGGTTGCGCTGCTGTTTTGCGGTATTGCCGGCTGGCTGGTTTTGCGGGCCCGGCCCTGGTGTGAAACCGATCCGACGCGGCAAATGGCCTGGGGCATACTCGTGCTGATCCTGCTGCACAGCCTGCTTGAGTACCCCTTGTGGTACGGACCGTTTCAAATGGCCTTCGGCCTCTGTGTGTACCTGCTCTGGACAACGCAGGGGCGACAGGTTCCCATATGGCCCTCGCAGCCAGGCGTCGAAACAAGGGGGGTGTATGGCAACTATTGTCTGGCAGCGACCGCGGCGCTGATGATGGCGGTTGTTGCATACGCAGCCTGGGACTACCGCCGGGTCAGTCAAATTTATTTGGTACCGGCTCAGCGCGATGCCGCATATCGCGAAAATACCCTGGAGAAAATTAGTGACACGCACTTGTTCCGGCACCAGTACGACTTCGCGGCGCTGAGCCTGACACCGCTGACCCCGGCGAATGCGCTACAGATCTATGCGCTGAGCAGTGAGCTGCTGCACTACTCGCCCGAGCCCAGGGTGATCGAGAAGGTGATTGAAAGTGCCGTCATGCTGCGGCGCGACGATGACGCCTTGCTGCACCTGGCCCGCTACCGGGCGGCCTTCCCGAAAAACCATGCGCAATGGCGCCAGACCCTGATCATGCCGAACGGGCTGGCCAACTGAGGGGGCGTGGCCTCATGCCGCGGCCACAAAACTGCCTGATTTGCCGCCGTGTTTTTCCAGCAATTTGACATCGGTGATGAGCATGGCGCGGTCCACCGCCTTGCACATGTCGTAAATGGTCAGCAAGGCTATTTGCACGGCGGTCAATGCTTCCATTTCCACCCCGGTGGGCCCCACGGTTTCAACGGTGGCGAGACAGCTGATGCTGGCGCTGTCCACATCGGCGTTGAACTCAAGGGCCACGCGGGTCAAGGCCAGCGGATGGCACAGTGGAATCAATCCGCTGGTTTTTTTTGCAGCCATGATGCCGGCAATCCGGGCAATCCCGAGTACGTCGCCCTTTTTTGCCGTGCCTTCGAGGATGATGGCCAAAGTGGCTGCGGTCATGACAATACGGCCCTGTGCCACGGCGATGCGGTGTGTGTCGGGTTTGGCGGCGACATCCACCATGTGCGCCTGGCCTTGCGCATCGAAATGTGTGAGTGTTGAAGTGATGGTCATACTGTTACGAAACCTTTACAAGCATCCTTCATCATAAGAGCATGTTCATCATGTCCCAAGTGATCGCGCTGGCCAGTCCGCGGGCGGCTTTGCCCGATCTCAACACTACCGAGGTAATCGCCTTTGTTTCCATTGACTGCTGCTGAATTTATCAAGAGAAAAAGGCCTCTGGCCCACAGTAAATATGCGCTGGCAGCTATATTTTTAATAGCGTCTGCCGGTTTCTCGCAAGCCC
>JAZKIR010000103.1:0-39139 GCA_040384785.1 Pseudomonadota bacterium | reverse complement strand
GGCTTAATGCTATTGAGTTCCATCATCATCGACCTCTTAGAGCACTCGGACCAGGTAACTGATCTTGTTAATCATGCCGCGAACTTCGGGTGTATCCACCAGCTCGCTGACGCTACGAATTTTGCGCAAACCCAGACCACGCACGGTGGCGCGATGGGATTCCTTCGTTCCAATCGGGCTACGCACCAATTGGATTTTTACGGTTTGTTGTGTTGTCATTTTGAAGTTCGCTTTCAGACGAAGAGTTCTTCAACAGTCTTGCCACGCTTGGCAGCGACTTCGGATGGTGTAGTCGACACCGACAGTGCATCCAAAGTTGCACGGACCATGTTGTAGGGATTAGAGGAACCATGGCTCTTCGCCACGATGTCCGTAATACCAACCACCTCAAAGACTGCGCGCATAGGACCGCCGGCAATGATTCCAGTACCCTTGGGTGCGGGAGCCATCATGACATTGGCCGCACCGTGGTGACCCATCACCTTGTGGTGAATGGAACCATTCTTCAGCGAAACTTTGATCATGTTGCGGCGTGCTTCTTCCATCGCCTTTTGGACGGCAGCGGGAACTTCCTTCGATTTTCCCTTGCCCATACCGATGCGACCTTCGCCATCACCGACCACGGTTAGAGCTGCAAAACCGAGAATACGGCCGCCCTTAACCACTTTGGTGACGCGATTGATCGCGATCATCTTTTCGCGCAGGCCGTCTTCAGGCCCTTCAGCCTTACCCTGCATCTTCGCTTGAACTTTAGCCATTCTGTATTCCGATCTGCTTAGAACTGCAAGCCAGCTTCACGTGCCGCATCAGCCAACGCTTTGACGCGGCCATGGTACGCAAAACCTGCACGGTCAAATGCGACTTTTTCGACACCGGCGGCCTTGGCTTTTTCAGCCACCCGCTTGCCGATGATTTGGGCCGCGGCAACATTGCCACCCTTACCCGCCGCACCCAAGGCCTTGCGAACTTCGAGTTCGGCCGTAGAAGCGGCAGCCAACACCTTGCCACCGTCGCCGGAGATAACCGCAGCGTAGATGTGCAAATTGGTACGATTCACTGTCAAACGTGCAACGCCTTGCGTAGCAATGCGGATGCGGGTTTGGCGGGCCCTGCGAAGACGCTGCTCTTTTTTGGTCAACATGTTGCAGCTCCTTATTTCTTCTTGGTTTCTTTGATCGTGATCTTCTCGTCCGCATAGCGGATGCCTTTGCCCTTGTAGGGCTCTGGCGGACGAACAGCACGAACTTCGGCGGCGATTTGACCCACACGCTGACGGTCCGCACCCTTGATCAGGATTTCGGTTGGGGTCGGCGTGGCAACCGTGATGCCAGCAGGCATATCAAAGTTGACCGGATGCGAATAACCCACGGCGAGATTCAATTTGGCGCCAGAAGCCTGGGCTTTGTAACCCACGCCAACCAGGTTCAATTTTTTCTCGAAGCCCTTGGTCACACCCACCACCATGTTGTTCACCAATTGGCGCATGGTGCCGGACATCGCGTCAGCTTCACGGGACTCATTGGCCGCCTTGAAGCTCAGCTTGCCAGCATCGTTGACCACCGTTACCAGCGAATTCAACGTCAGATTCAAAGTACCACCTGTACCCTTGACACTGATTTGGGCGCCATTGATAGACACATCCACACCAGCGGGAACAGTTACGGGTTGCTTACCTACACGGGACATTTTGTAATTCTCCTCAATGTAGGGTTAAACAACGTAGCACAAAACTTCGCCACCGACACCGGTAGCGCGCGCTTTGCGATCTGTCATGACGCCCTGGGGCGTAGTCACGATGGCAACACCAAGACCGTTCTGGACCTGGGGAATGGCATCGCTGCCACGGTAAATGCGCAGGCCTGGACGGCTGACGCGTTCGATACGCTCGATCACAGGCTTGCCTGCGTAATACTTCAGGGCGATTTCCAGCTCGGACTTGCCGTCTGCTGTAGAGACCTTGAAATTGTCGATATAACCTTCGTCTTTCAACACCTGGACAATCGCAACCTTCACTTTGGAAGATGGCACAGACACGGTAGTTTTGGCCACCATTTGTGCATTGCGAATGCGTGTCAACAAGTCGGCGATGGGATCACTCATGCTCATGTTTGGTTCTCCTGTCGCTTACCAGCTGGCCTTGACGATGCCGGGGATTTCCCCAGCAAAGGCCATTTCACGGATCTTGGCGCGTGCCAAGCCAAAATGCTGGAACGTACCACGTGGGCGCCCAGTAATGGCGCAACGGTTACGCTGGCGGGTTGGGTTGGAATTGCGCGGGAGCTTCTGCAGACCCATACGGGCGGCAGCACGCTCTTCGTCGGTGCGCTTGAAGTCACCGGCAATTGCCTTGAATTCTGCGTATTTCTTGGCGTACTTAGCAGCCAATTGATCACGCTTCAGCTCGCGCTGGATTAAAGCCATTTTAGCCACGGGTCACCTCAGTTCTTGAACGGGAAACGGAAGCCGGTGAGGAGCGCCTTGCACTCTTCGTCGGTCTTGGCCGTCGTGGTAATACTGATATTGAGACCACGCAAGGCATCAACCTTGTCATATTCAATTTCAGGAAAAATGATCTGCTCTTTGACGCCAATGTTGTAGTTACCACGGCCATCAAATGCGCGACCAGAAATACCGCGGAAGTCACGCACACGGGGCAGAGCCACGGTAACGAAACGATCCAGGAATTCGTACATCTGCACGCCACGCAAAGTCACCATACAACCAATCGCTTGGTTTTCACGGATTTTGAAACCCGCAATGGCTTTCTTAGACATTGTGACCACAGGCTTTTGCCCAGCAATCTTGGTCAGGTCGCTTACAGCGTGATCCATAACCTTCTTATCAGCGACCGCTTCGCTCACACCCATATTCAAGGTGATCTTGGTCAGGCGGGGAACTTGCATCGGCGAGGTATAGCCAAATTTAGCCATCAGCTCGGGAGCCAGCTTTTCGCGGAATTGTTGTTGCAGACGTGCCATGCTCATGCCACCTTGATTTCTTCGCCGCTGGACTTGAAAACGCGAGCGCGCTTGCCGTCAGCCAACACCTTGATACCAACACGGTCCGCCTTGCCAGTCGCAGCGTTAAAAATTGCTACGTTGGACTGGTGGATGGGCATTGTCTTTTCAACAATACCGCCAACCGCACCCTTCATGGGGTTTGGCTTGGTGTGTTTTTTCACCAAGTTAACACCCTCGACAACCAGATGGGAGTCATCCTTGCGCAGGGACACAGTCCCGCGCTTACCCTTATCGCGACCAGCGATAACAATGACCTCATCGCCCTTGCGAATCTTATTCATGGCGTGTCCTTACAAAACTTCAGGAGCCAGAGACACGATCTTCATGAACTTTTCGGTACGCAGTTCACGCGTCACGGGTCCAAAGATGCGGGTGCCGATAGGCTCCAATTTGGCGTTGAGCAACACTGCTGCATTGCCGTCAAACTTCACCAAAGAACCGTCGCTGCGACGGATACCCTTAGCAGTACGAACCACGACCGCGCTATAGACTTCGCCTTTTTTGACGCGTCCGCGGGGAGCAGCTTCTTTAATGCTAACTTTGATGATGTCACCGACGCTGGCGTAGCGACGCTTGGACCCGCCGAGCACCTTAATGCACAGAACGGACTTAGCGCCGGTATTGTCAGCGACTTCTAATCGAGATTCAGTCTGGATCATTTCAATATTCCCAACTTGCACCAGGAGCAGCACCCGCCAGCTCACTGGCAAACACCAACACCGAGTCAGTCTTGGGCCCGCTGTACTTAGCACGAACCACTCGCGCTACATCCATTTGGGCAGAAACTTCAACTTTTACAAGCGAAGCCCGCTAGTATGCCACAGCTTTTTCACTTCGTCAAAACTTTTTTATGGGCTGATGTAAACAAACCCACTGCGCGGGCTCATTGGCCCTGTGCCCTGCGACAATTGCAGCCAGCTCATCGGAGAAACGTATGCGGGAACACATCGCCTTTATAGGCGGCGGCAATATGGCCACCGCCATGATCAGTGGATTGCAAAGTCAGGGTTTTCCGGTCGCACAGATCGACGTCGTAGAACCTTTCGCAGAAGCCCAGGAAAGGCTCAAAGCGCATTTTGGCATTGAGGCGCAACCACTGGCCGGACCACAACTGGGGCAGGCAACCATTGTTATATGGGCGGTCAAGCCCCAGTCCTTCAAGGAAGCCGCCCTGCAAGTACGGTTTTACACGAAGGATGCGCTGCACCTGAGCGTGGCCGCAGGCATTCCCAGTGGCAGCATCGCCAAGTGGCTGGGCAACGAACGCGTGATACGAACCATGCCAAACACCCCGGCCCTGATTGGCAAGGGCATGACCGGGTTGTTTGCCCGACCAGCCGTTACCGAGGCCGACCGTCAGCACGCCGAGCGCATCGTGTCCGGCATGGGGCGCTTCTTGTGGCTCAGCACCGAGAACCAATTGGACGCCGTTACCGCCTTGTCCGGATCTGGGCCAGCCTATATGTTCTATTTCATGGAGGCCATGACGGCGGCCGGGGCGGAAATGGGGCTGGAGCGCGAACAGGCCTACCAACTGGCTGTGGCAACCTTCATCGGCGCCGGTGAACTGGCGCAGTCCAGCCATGAGCCGCCCGAAATCCTGCGCCAACGGGTCACGTCAAAGGGCGGAACGACGCATGCCGCCATCACGTCCATGGATGAGAGCCATATAAAAGACCTGTTCGGCAAGGCCCTGCATGCGGCACACCACAGGGCCGTGCAAATGGGGCTGGAATTCGGCGAGGCCTGATAATCATTTCCGCCGCTAGCCCTCGTAGAATATGCGCAGGGCGCTCCATTTTTTATAGCGCACAACAAACCCGAGCCGACGCACTCAACCGCTGTGGTTCTCGATCAGGAACCGCGCCTCAAAGGCAGCACCGGGTAGTGGTTCGCTGAGCAAATAGCCCTGAATGCAGTCGCATTTCAGGTCCGCTAGAAAATGGCGCTGCTCTTCGGTCTCGACGCCTTCCGCAACGACCTTCAGGCGCAGGTTGTGCGCCAGCGAAATAATCCCCGAAACAATAGACGCATCGTCCACGTTCTGCGTCATGTCACGGGTAAACGCGCGGTCAATTTTCAGCACGTCCACGGGAAAGCGCCTGAGATAGGCGAGCGATGAGTACCCGGTACCGAAATCGTCAATAGCCAGTTCCACGCCTGTGGCCTTGATGGCGCGCAGCAACAACAGGGTTTCCTCTGCGTGGACCATCAGCATGCTCTCGGTGATTTCCAGCGTCAGGCGCCGTGGGTCCACGTCGGTGTCGCGCAAGGCGCGGCGCAAGGTTTCGATGAAATCGACTTGCTGAAGCTGCAAGCCCGACAAATTGACCGTCACATACAAGCCCGGAGATCCGGTTTCGTGCCATTTCTTCAATTGCTGGCAGGCGGCCCGCAGCACCGCTTCGCCGATCGGAATGATCAGCCCGGTTTCCTCGGCCAGCGGAATGAACTCCAGTGGAGACACCAGTCCGCGCGAAGGGTGGCTCCAGCGTGCCAATGCCTCCATGCCCACAATGCGGCGATCCGTCGCGTCGGCGATCGGCTGAAAGTAGACAACGATTTCGTTGCGATCCAATGCGCGGCGCAACGCACCTTCAAAACGCAAATGCTCGCTGGCAGAGGCCTCCATGTTTTCCTCAAAAAACTGAAAACCACTGCTCCTCTTCTTGGCCCGGTACATGGCCGTGTCGGCGTGGCGCAGCAGGGTACTGGAATCCACACCGTTGATCGGAAAAACAGCGATGCCAATGCTGGCCGAAACGACGATGTCATGCCCGTCAATTTCAAAGGGCGCAGTGATGGCATGGCAGATTTTTTGTGCGGTGCCGGACGCCACACCCACGTTGGGTAAATCGTCGATGACGATGGCAAACTCGTCGCCCCCCAAACGCGCGACACAATCGCTGGCCCGCACGCAGCTACGGATACGCTCAGAAAGGCTTTTCAGCAACTTGTCGCCAGTCTCATGGCCCAGCGTATCGTTGACGAACTTGAACCGGTCCAGATCCAGGTACAGCAGCGCAAGTGACTTGGCCAAGGGCTGCGCCCGCTCGATGCAACGGCTAAGATGTTCGTTGAACAACGTCCGGTTGGGCAGCCCGGTCAGCGAATCGTTGTATGCCAGGTGGTGCACATGGCGCTCTGCCCGGGTCGCATCCACCAGACGCCGCACGCGCTGGTTGACCACCGCCAAATGTATGGGTTTGGGAATGTAATCACTGGCACCCGCCGCAAAGGCACGCTCAATCGAAGCACTGTCTTCCAGCGCGGTAATCATCAGAATCGGAATCTGCCGCCACTCCGGCGACTCCTGCAGGCGGGCGCATGCAGTGAAGCCATCCATGACCGGCATCAGCGCGTCCATCAGGATCACGTCCGGACGCATGCGCTGCACCTCGGCCTCCACCTCACTCCCGTCGGCAGCCTCCGTCACCACAAAACCATTGCGCTGCAGGGCTGCGCGCAATGCCGACCGGGTGCTGCGGTCATCGTCGACTATCAGCACCAGTGCCTCGCCTACGACGGGTAGCGGCGCCAGCACTTCGGTTTCATTCTCCAACTCAGCTTGCAGGGCTTGTCCTACCACCGCGTATTCAGCCCGCAGGCGGGGCATCAATCGCCCTGCCGCGTCAACCTCATCGTTCTCTGCCAGCGACTCGATGTTCTTGGCCAATGCGGCAAGTTCCAGCGCGCCAAAGTTCCACGCCGCGCCTTTGATGGCGTGCGCCACGCGGCGCAAGGTTTCGCGCTCTTCCACCACCATGGCAGCGGCCAATTCATCCAGATAGCTGGGCATATCTTCCAGAAAAGGCCGGATGGCCTGACCGATCGCCCCTCCCAAAGCCTCGCGCAAACGGGCCAGAACGACCCGGTCAATCGGCCCATCCGCTTCTAGCCCGTCCGTTTCGGCGTCCGGCGCATGGGCCAGCGAAACCGACACCGACACTGGCACGGAGATGTCCAGTTCGGCCAACCAACGCTGCAAACGAGAGGTCAGACTTCCCAGGGTCAATGGCTTGGCAAGGTGATCATCCATGCCCGCCGACAGGCATTTTTCAATATCTATAGGCTGGGTATTGGCGGTCATCGCAACAATCGGGATGCGGCGCCCACTATCGGTCTCTATTCCGCGTATCACAGCCGTAGCCTGGTAGCCGTCCATCTCCGGCATATTGCAATCCATCAGTATCAGGTCCCATTGCTTGCGCTTGAAGGCCTGTATGGCGATACGGCCATTTGCCGCCACTTCGGATTTGCAGCCCAGCATCTCCAGCATGCCGCAGGCAATGGTCTGGCTGGTGCGGTTGTCCTCAACGACCAGGATCTGGGGCAAGCGCTTGCGCGCCTGGGGAACAAAGCGCTGCAGTTCACTGCGCGAGCCCATCGCCGCATCGATGCACTCCAGCAAGCGCTCCAGCCGCAAGGGTTTTGCCAAATAGGCATCCGCCACCGGCGCCGCCGTCTGGTTTTCGGCGCCATAACGGTTCATCAATACCAGACGCGGCTGACCATACATGGACGCTGTGCGCAAATCGCGCACGGTCTGGGCACTGGCAACCGCAATCTGCCGGTCAACCAGCAGCAAGCCAAAAGGCACCCCGGTTAGCTGCGCCTGCGACAGCGCCTGGGCTGCCTCGGACAGCTTACCGAGGGCGTGGCATTCGTAGCCCACGGCATTCAGCGACTGCTGCGCAAACTGGCGAACGGTGGCGCTTTCATCCACCACCAGCACACGCCCGGAACGGGCTTCGCTGACGGCCACCGCAGGCGGGCTGCTACCCAGCTTCAAGGGCAGCACAAACCAGAACGTACTGCCCACACCTTCCGTGCTATCGACACCAATTTCACCACCCATCAAGGTGCACAGTTGTTTGCAAATGGACAAGCCCAGGCCGGAGCCATCGTGTCCCCGGGTGGACGAGGGGTCGGCCTGGGTGAAGGCATCAAAAATACTGGCAACAGCGTCTTCGGCGACGCCAATGCCACTATCAGTGACAGCAATGCGCAACGTGCCCTGTTTGCCAAACGGCCCGACCGACGACACGCGCACCGCCACCTCTCCGCTCTCCGTGAACTTGACCGCATTGCCGATCAGATTGAGCAAGACCTGGCGCAAGCGCCGCGCATCCCCACGCAAGCAAATCGGCACGCCAGGGTCTATGACATAGGCAATCTCCAGGCCTTTGCTGCCCGACTGAGGAATGACCAACTCAATCGTCTGTTCGCACAGGCGCGCAATTTCAAACTCGCCATCGGCCAGTTGCAGCTTGCCGGCCTCCAGCGACGAAAAATCCAGGATGTTGTTGATGAGATCCAGTAGATACTGCGAGGAATCCCACGCCAGCGCGACATAACTGCGGGCCATGGGCGGCAACGGCGAGGCCCGCAACATGTCCAGCGTGCCAACTACGCCATTGAGGGGGGTGCGCAGTTCATGGCTCATGGTCGCGGCAAACTCGGCCTTGATATGGGCCAGGCGCAGGGCCTCCGAACTCGCCAGGCGCAAATCCTGCTCGCGCTCATCCAGCACCGCCATCATGCGGTTGAAGGCCTGGGCCATGTTGGCAATATCGCGCGGCCCGGTCAATTTGGCACGTACCCCGGATTCACCCTGCTCGGCACGCCCCATGGACTCGGCCAATTGCACCAGGGGCTGTGTCATGCGCCGCGTCAGCTCACGCGTCATCAGCAGGAAAAACACCGCAAACGACAGCGCAATGGCCATGTTCAACGCAAACAGCGTCAACAAAGCACTGCCCAGTGAGGCCTTGGACAACACCACCCGTACGTAACCAATGGTCTGCGCCTTGGGCGCGTCGGCTTCGAACGGCGAGTTGCTGTCCACTATGCGCACCGGGGCGACAAACTGCCAAGATTGGTTGTTCTCGACATCGAGAAAGGCCGCGGTTGCGCCCGACATGGCCTTGGGTGGTGTCTCATCCCCCAAAACCAGAACCACATCACCCGCGCCCTGGGCCGTCAACAATCGCCCGTCGACACGCCGAATTTCCACGCGGTCGACATCCGGAAACGCCAAGGCGCCGGACACCGCATCCGCAATGTTTTCGCTGGCCTCCGACAACAATGCCAAGCGCGCCTGTCGCGCCAGACTGTCGGACAAACGCTGCCCCTGCTGTTGTCGGTTCTCGCGGATGTCCCGACTGCTTTGCCAAGAGATGACCAGCGACGACAACAGGGCCAGCAGCAACACGCCAACCGCGACCATGATAGAGAGCTGCTGCCGAAACGTCGTCTTGCGCAGGAAGGCAAGGAATGGATTGCGAGAAGTCATGGGTGTGGGCAAAGGTCAGCGAGCGGGAAACACAAGATCGAAAGCCTGCTGGCGGGAAGATAACTGTAAACCGAGATGGCTGGCGGTCCGTATGTTGACGGCCAGCAGCGCGTCCTTCATGGGCACCACCAACGCCGCATTTCCACCGGGAAGATTCAGGGCCGAAGACGCCAGTTGGCGACCCAATGCCACATTGTTCGGATACAAAGAGAACAATGCACCGCGTTTGACATGGGTGACATTGCTGGAGAAGACCGCCAGATTCCGGTTCCAGGCGTTCTCCAGAATCAACGGCAACACAGACGACTCCTCAACGGTCGTTGAGTCCTGGGGTAACCACAGTGCGTCTTTCTTGGGGTCGGCGCTGGCCAGCACCTCTTGGTATACGCGAACGGCGTTCTTCAAATCGGCAACCTCAAGGGCCTGCAGCTCCAAGCCCTGGGCGCGCGCGGCGTCGCGGGCCAGACGCATCAACCAGGCATTTTGTTTGGGGTCAAAAACCACGATGACACGCCGCACCTCCGGCATGAAATGCTTGAGCCGCTCAAACAGCATTTTGGGATCCGGCGCCAGACTGACGATGGGAAAACTGCGGCCGTCTCCGGTCGGAGGCGACACCACCCCTCCGGCTACGACACCGAACTCGGAGTCCAGCGCGGACGCCGCCTTCATGCCCTGACGACCGAGTGCGATCACGACCTTGATATCCTGGCGCTTCAACTGGGCCAAGATGTCCTGGGCTGAATTGGCTCCGCCCACGGCATAACTGGCAACCGGCGCACCAACCTGTGCTTCTATGCCCTCAATGATCTTGGCGAAAATACCGCGGTAGGGTTCCTCAAGGTCCGGGTACAGCACGGCAATATGGCCGTTCTCGGCCGCCAGCGCGACCTTGACCCGCTCGATGCGCCCCAACTGCGCCACCACCTGGTCGTTGGCCGCAACTTGAAATCGGTAGACCAGGAAGTCTCCGGACTTCTCGATGCGCTGCAACACGCGCGGCCATGCATCCTTGTACCCGGGTTCCAAAAAACTTACTTTGGCCCGCCCTCCGTGGCGAGCGGCTTCGCCCACTTCCATGGATTGTGCGACCATGGGCCAGACCAACAAGGCCAGCAGTGCTGTGTGCATACAAACGTAGATACTCACACTCCTTCCTTGAAAAAGGTAACTGCACAACAACAACGCAAAACAAGCAGGGAGCCCACCACACGCCATCCGATGCTGGGCCATTTTAGGGTCAGAAGCCCCGGGGCAATCGCCTGTAAAACGGGGTGACAGGTGGTTTGCATTTTTGAGCGGATTTCATACCCTCTTTGGGGTTTTTATCGCTAAAACCCGCGATCTCGATGCAAAAACAGCATGCAGCCCTCGCCAAACCTGCATGAGGCGCTATTAAATTCGCAGCACATGGGTCACCAAACAGCCCCGCATCACATCCGGTACGTCGCTTGCAGATACGCGGAAAACGGCGCCATCGGCAAGTCATTGGGGATCGCTGTGCCAGGCGCAACACTGGGCTCGCGCACGTCGGCATTAAACAGATTGCGCAAGCCCACCGCAAAGCCCCACTGTTGCCGCTTGGCGGTTTTGCTCAGAATCAGATCCACGCTGGTGTAGTCCGCTATTGGGGGGCGCGCGTCCCCCGCCGCACGCCGGCGGTCTATAACCCAGTTCATTTGCGCGCCGAACATCCAGTTGTCGGCAAAGCGCCAGTCCGCCCGCCCGACCACATGGTGGTGCGGCACGTACCCGGCGTCCTGGCGCGTGGACTCGTCAATCGAGGTTTGCCACGCATAGCTTCCCGTCAAGCGCACTGTGCGGCTGGCGTCCCATACACCCTCCAACTCCCCACCGTCTCCGTGCAGCGCGCCAGTGTTGAAGTAGGTGCCAGCCACGAGCCGTATGGTGTCCTTCATTTCGTAGTGAAACAGGCTCAGGTTCAATTGAAGGTCGCGCCGCGCCTGCCAGCTCACGGCGGTCTCTACCGTGGTGACCAATTCGGGCAACAAATTCGGATTACCCAGCGCCACCGGATTGGTGATGCTGTAAACCTCGTTGAAGGATGGGGCGCGGAAGGCCCGTCCCGCCATCAGTTTGGCCGTAACGTCCAGCGAAGCATCCCATACCAGCGCCACGCGCGGATTGGTGGTCCCACCAAAGTCGGAATACCTGTCATGGCGCAAGCCGGCCGTCAGCGCCCAATCCTTGGCAAAACTCCACTCGTCCTGCGCATAGACATAGTCAATCCAGCGCCTATGGGGAAACATGAAGGGATTGCTATTCGAGAAATCGACCAGCACCCCGCCGGCAACCGGAACCAATGATCCCGCCGGGGAATAGTTGAAATTGCGCAGCTCGGAGGTCTTGTACAAATCCAGGTCGTCGTGCCCGAGCCCAATGCGTACGTTATGCTGTGCAAAACCCGAATACGTGGCAAACGTGGAAAGCCTGAGCTGGCGCTCCCAGGTCTCGGGCGCGCCCCGGAAGCCGTTGGAAGAAACCCCGCCGCCGATATTGGCGCCCGGCGGAAACAACTGAAGCGGCACGGGAATGGTCTGGGCATAGTAGAGATAACTTGCGGTCCATCCCAGACCCCAGTCTTTGGCGAACTGGGGGTTTGCCCACGACACATCCCCGGTGATACGTTCACTGCGTTCCCACCCCAGCGTATCCAGCGCGGATGCAATGCCGGCACCCAGCCCCACGTTGTCGCGGAACTTGTATCCGACGTGTGCGCGCCACTTCTCAAATCCCAGATCAAGGTTGCCATCCACGGCTTCGTAGCCGGTGCGCACGGAGCCGGGCGCCAGGCTGGCGCGGGTGCCGAAGATCTTGTCGAACCGGGTCTGCGCGTCAGCAGATACGGTTTCCTTGAAACCCTCGCTGCTGCCGATGCGCAGATAGGCTGCCACATCGACCGGTCCGATTTTCCCGCCGTGCTGCAGCCACGCATTTTTGGTCGCAAAAGAGCCAACGCGCAGTCCGGCTTCGGTACCCCGGGTCTCCGCAGCGGATTTGGTGATGATATTGATGACCCCCGAAAAGGCATCTGCTCCATGGAGCGCGGAACCCGGACCCCGAATGATCTCGATGCGGGCAATATGCTCCACCGGGTAGCCACCCCAAATATTGCCCTTGTTACCAACAAACAGCGTTGTGATGGGGGCGCCATTCTGCAGCATCAAGACCTGCGGGTTGTATTGGCTGAATATGCCGCGGATAACGTACAGGGGCGCGTATCCATTGGCCCCTCGGTTGACGTGCAGGCCCGGCACCGTTTCCAGCACTTCATCCAGATCCGTCGCCCCCATGGCCAGAATGTCTTCGGCCGTAATGACCGATGCAATCGCCGGTGCACGTCGCAGAGTCTGCTGGCTTCCGGTCGCAATGCTGACGGTGGCCTTGTCACCATAGACGGCACGCAGATCGTCGTCATCATCCGTCGCGTCTACCGCGGATACCGCCTGCACATACAACACGCCTACTGCAAGCAGCGTCAGATGGCCAAGATTCTTCATGGTCCGCGCCTTCCAATACGTATTCAAACTCCCCTCGGAACAGGGCCCTATTGTGCAGCCAAGCCATATCTCTAATGTGTGGCGCCTATCTTCCGCGTTGGGTTGCAGGAACACTCGTCCTTGAAACTTGCCAAGGCTGATTTTTCCCTTGTTCGTAGTTTTTTGGAATAGACTGCAAAAAAAGTTGGAGCATCCATGAAGCATATCGACTGCCGTCAAGTAGCGCTGGCTTGTATGTTGTTGCTGTTGCAGATGCCCGCCGGGATGGCCCAAGGCGTCCAGGAAGAGGAAGACATCGCGCTGAGCTTTGGCGACAAGTCAACTATCAGCCTGGTTACCGGCAGACAGCAGTCCTTGCGTCGTGCGCCCGCGGTTGCAAGCGTGATCACGGCCGCGGACATCGCCGCAATGGGGGCCACGGATCTGGACGACGTGCTGGAAACAGTCCCCGGCATCCATGTATCCCACAGCGCCAACAATTACTCCCCCCTTTTTGTCATACGCGGCATCCACAGCCCGTTGAACCCCCAGACGCTGCTGCTGCAAAACGGCGTTCCCATGACCGCTCTTCAGCAGGGGAATCGGGGCAGCTTTTGGGGTAACTATCCGGTTGACAACATCGCCCGCATTGAAGTCATCCGGGGTCCCGGTTCCGCGCTGTACGGGGCTGATGCGTATGCCGGCGTTGTCAATATCATTACAAAATCTGCTGCGGATACGCCGGGCACACAAGTCGGGGCACGTGTCGGCTCCTTCGGTACCAAAGACGCCTGGGTCCAGCACGGCGGACAACTGGGCGCGTTGGAAGTGGCGGCTTATCTGCGGCTTGGCAGTACCGATGGTTTCAGGGAGAACATCAACGCAGATGCCCAAACCCGCAATGATCGGCTGTTTCCCACGGGAAGCAACAAAAGCCGTGCGCCAGGAGCCGTCAATACCGGAAAAGATTCAATGGATACCAACCTTGAGCTGGTCTACGAGAAGTGGCGCTTGCGCGGAGGCTACAAATTGCGCGACAAGCTGGGGACGGGTGCCGGTATTGCGTCTGCTTTGGATCCCGTAGGCAAAAGCAAGAGTGAACGATTCACCAGCGACCTGACCTGGGACGATCCCCAATTTGCGAAAGACTGGGGCCTGGGTGTTACCGCCAGCTACATGGAGTATGTGCAGACCGTCCCCATTCCCTATCAGCTGCTGCCTCCCGGCGCCCGGACAGCGACAGGCGTGTTTGTGGATGGCATGCTGGCAGCCCCGTCCACGTCCGAGCGTCAATCACGTCTTTCCGCCTTTGCGTCTTATACAGGGTTCCCTGATCACAACCTGCGCTTTGGCATAGGGCGTGACGTATTAGATATGTACAAGGTGGAGGAGTATCGAAACTTCCGGTACAACGCTGCTGGCGCGCCGGTGCCTGCCGGTGGCTTTGCTCTCTATCCCGGCGACAGCGCCTTCCTGAGCCCGCATCTGCGGCTGGTCAACTATGTATATGCGCAAGATGAATGGAGTCTGGCCAAGGACTGGGCACTGACCTTTGGTCTGCGCCGCGATGTGTTCAGCGATGCCGGCAGCACCACCAATCCCCGGGTGGCGCTGGTGTGGGATGCGGCCTATGACGTGACCGCCAAGCTGCTGTATGGTGCGGCCTTCCGTGCGCCTTCTTTTGCGGAGCTGTATAGCGTCAACAACCCAGTGAATCGGGGTAGCCTGAATGTCCTGCCGGAGACCATCAAGACGATGGAAGCCGCATTCTCGTGGCAAGCCCACAAGGACACCCAGATCAACCTGAACTTTTTCAAGTACACCATGAAGGACATCATCCGCGCGGTGGCCAATCCGGCACCCACTCCTGGTAGTACGGTCACCAACACCGGGGAACAAGAAGGCAAGGGCTTTGAACTGGAAGTCGTGTGGGACGTCAGCCGTAGCATGCGACTGACCAGCAATTACGCGTACCAAGTCTCCATCGACAAAGCGACCCAGTTGGACGCAGGTTATGCACCGCACAAGCACCTCTATGTCCGGGGAGATTGGCATCTTGGCAGCGGCTTGCTACTAAGCCCCCAGATCAATTGGGTTGCCGATCGCAAGCGTGCCGGGGGCGACACCCGGCCCAGTATTCCGGACTACACCACGGTGGACCTTACTATGCGCACCAGTTCGGGCAAGAGCCGCTGGGAATTCGCAGGCTCCCTGCGCAACCTTTTCAATGCCACGGTACTGGAGCCCAGCCTGGCCCCGGGTTTGGCCATCCCAGACGACTTACCGATGGCACCCCGCGCACTTTACGTGCAAGCGACTTACCGCTTGTGACATGAGAGCATGGTTTTTTGCAGAAAGCTGAATTTATACCCATATTGGGGTTTAATTATGTAAAAACACCGGCCATCACAGAGCGTGGAGAAATATCCCGACCGCCCTCGTGGAATATGAATATGTTGCTACTATATTTATAGCATACAACCAAAGACACGATGCGACTGCATCTCCCATAGAAGGATTGAGAAGCGGTTCTGACCTACCTCAATAAGATCCAAACATCAAACATGATATGAACGAGAAAAAAGAAAAACTCCGCTTGGGCGTATTTGTCATGGCTCCTGGACACCACGTTGCAGCTTGGCGACATCCGGACGCGCAGGCGGATGCCGGGGTAAATTTCCAGCTATACAAACGCGTCGCTCAGACGGCAGAGCGCGGCAAGTTCGATATGTTGTTCTTGGCCGACACCCTTGCAGCATGGGTTGGTAGCCGTGATAAAGAGTCCTTGGGTCGAAGCACCCTAACCGCTAATTTTGAACCCATTACCCTGTTGTCAGCGCTCTCCGCAGTCACCGAACACGTCGGCTTGGTTGCCACTGCGACCACCACCTACAACGAGCCCTATCACGTTGCTCGAAAATTTGCATCGCTGGACCACCTGAGTAGCGGCCGGGCCGGATGGAACTTGGTGACCTCGGCCAATCCGGCGGAGGCGGAGAATTTCGGCAGGGATGCGCATTTGGAGCACGCAAAGCGCTACGCGCGTGCAGAAGAGTTCATCAACGTGGTGACCGGACTTTGGGATAGCTGGGAGGACGACGCTTTTGTGCGCGACAAGGAGTCTGGAATTTTCGTGGACACTGAGAAACTGCATGTCCTCAATTACAAAGGACAGCATTTTTCAGTGACCGGCCCACTGAGCGTGGCGCGTCCAGTCCAGGGCTACCCAGTCAGAGTCCAGGCAGGATCCTCTGGCCCCGGCATGGAGCTGGCTGCCCGAACTGCCGAGGTGGTCTTCACCGTGCAGCAGACATTGGCCGGCGCCCAAACCTTTTATGCTGACGTCAAGGGGCGCCTTGAGAAGTACGGCCGCCAGCGAGAGCATCTCAAGATCATGCCTGGCGTGTTTCCGGTGGTTGGGCGCACCGAGGCTGAGGCCCAGGCCAAATACGATGCGTTGCAGAATCTCGTCCATCCGGCGGTGGGGCTCTCTCTGCTTGCCGGAATGATAGGCGGCTTCGATCTATCCCCTTATCCATTGGATGGCCCCCTCCCGGAGCTTCCGGAGAGCAATAGCAGCAAGAGTCACCAGGCAACGGTTGTTGGACTTGCACGCCGAGAAAATCTGAGCATCCGTCAACTCTATTTACGTGTCGCTGTCTCGCGGGGACATCGCATCATCATCGGGACACCACAATCCATAGCCGACCAATTGGAAGAGTGGTTCGTCAACGGTGGTGCGGATGGTTTCAATATTCTGCCCCCGTATTTTCCCGGCGGGTTTGACGACTTTGTCGACTTGGTTATTCCCGAACTGCAGCGCCGCGGACTCTTTCGTACAGAATATGAAGGTAAGACCTTGCGTGAAAATCTCGGTTTGCCGCGCCCGAAGAATCAGTTTTGTTAAAAGCATTTGCAATTGGGTTGTGAATATCAAACGGTGAGTTCACAATCGAATATCTAGTTGCCGAACCTTGACGGAGACGAATCATGAAATACGTTGGTTGCGCCATACCTGTTCTCGCCTCGTCCATCCTGCTCATTGCGCCGAGCGTAGTTGCCCAGACATCTGACGAGGATGAGCTGGCACTTGCCTACGGTGACAAAGCGACGATCAGCATAGCCACCGGCAACCAGCAAGCCCTGCGCCGCGCGCCTGCGGTTGCTACCGTCATTACTGCCGAGGACATTGTTGCAATGGGTGCCACCGACCTGGACGAGGTGCTGGAAACCGTGCCTGGAATGCACGTCGCCCGTAGTGCCAATTTGTACAACCCACTGTATGTCATCCGCGGCATTTATAGCCAATTCAATCCACAGACGCTGGTGCTGCAAAACGGTGTCCCGATGACCGCCATCTTCATCGGCAACCGAGGTATCTGGGGCGGTTACCCTGTGGAACACATCGCGCGCATCGAGATCATTCGAGGCCCTGGTTCCGCCCTGTATGGTGCTGACGCATATGCCGGGGTGATCAACATCATCACCAAAACTGCCGCCGATACGCCGGACACCCAATTTGGCCTGCGTGCAGGCTCCTTCAATACGGGAAGTGCATGGGTCCAGCATGGCGGCAAGATCGGGCCGGTGGATGTGGCGGCCTATGTGCGGATCGGGAAAACCGACGGTATCAAACAGACCATCGCCGCTGACGCCCAGACTCGCACCGATGGCATTTTTCGCACCCGGGCGTCTTTGGCCCCTGGTACCACCAATACAGGGTACGACGCGATTGACAGCAACTTCGAGCTTGGATTTGAGAAATGGCGCTTGCGTGCAGGATACAAGTTGCGTGACAACGTGGGAACGGGCGCCGGTATCGCTTCTGCGCTGGACCCGGTAGGCAAAGAGAAGAGTGAGCGGATTACGACGGACTTGTCGTGGGCCGACCCGCAGTTCTCACGCGATTGGGGTTTGGGTGTTACGGGCAGCTATCTGCACTATACGCAATTGATACCGACCTATCTGCAGCTGCTCGGCCCCGGCACCACCTTCCCAACGGGCACCTTTCCCAATGGCATGATTGGTGCGCCTGAGACCTGGGAGCGGCAGCTGCGACTCTCGGCCTTTGCGACCTATTCTGGTTTTGCCAACCACAACCTGCGCTTGGGGCTAGGCCACGATGACTTGAATCTGTACAAGACCGTCGAGTATAGAAATTTCTCCTATGCCCCCAATGGCACACCGATACCCCTTCCCGGTGGAGCCCCCGTTCTTGACTTCAGCGGCAGCGCCCCATTCGTCAAACCCCAACGGCGCACGGTGGATTATGTTTACGCGCAAGATGAATGGAACTTTGCCAAAGATTTGACCTTAACTACGGGCGTGCGCCACGACCGCTACTCCGACTTTGGGGGAACCACCAACCCGCGGGTCGCACTGGTGTGGGATGCAACATTGGACGTCACTGCCAAGTTGCTGGCTGGACGTGCGTTCCGCGCGCCAGCGTTTAACGAAGTGTACGGAATCACCAACCCTGTGGCCCTGGGCAATCCCAATTTGCGACCCGAGACTATCAATACGGTGGAAGCTGCCATCGCATGGCGCGTGCGCGAGGACATGGAAGCAAATTTGAGTCTTTTCCGCTTTGACATGAAGGACCTCATTCGCAACGTGGCTGGCACCTATTTCAATACCGGTGCCCAGAACGGACGCGGTGCCGAATTGGAGGTCGTGTGGGATCTTAGCCGCAGCTTGCGCCTCAGTGGAAACTATGCCTGGCAGCAATCCATTGATGAGGCTACCCAGCAAGATGCAGGTTACGCGCCCCACCACCATGTTTATGCGCGCGCCGACTGGCGTGCTTCAGGAAATTGGATGACCAGCACGCAGATCAACTGGGTGGCAGATCGCAATCGCGCTCCCGGTGATGTCCGGCCCAAAATTGCGGACTATGCCACCCTCGACGTCACCGTGCGCACATCCGGCCGAAAGAAGCAGTGGGAGTTTTCGGGCAGTGTGCGCAACCTGTTGAATGCCGACGTACGCGAGCCAAGCATCGCACCGGGAACAGCTATCCCCAACGATCTGCCAATGGCGCCGCGCAGCCTTTATTTGCAAGTTAGTTATCTGATGTAAAGGGTGATGCCAAGCAGGCCAATAAGGATTACCACGCCTAAGATCAAGCGCACCACGCCCGTATGTCTGCACCCTCATAGGTGACACCGGTACAGGGGGTGGGAAAAATGGCTCCTTGTGGTTTCTCTGCAGCTTCCACGGAGCACGGAACCATGCCGGCCATAAAAGTTGGCACGCGCAGTAGCTGGTATTCGCGCAAGGACAAACCGAGGTCCGCAATCAGGGCAGCATGCAAGGCCGCGTAATTCATTCGCAGTTTCGGATACCGTGGAAGCAATATTTTTTCGACGTCAAATGCCAACGTGAGATGTCGGCCCTGGTCAACGCCCAACTCCTTTGCCAGCGCCATCATCCATGGGATACGCTCGTCCGTAGAGTTAATCGGGCGACCATAACCATAGATGCGCCTCGCCATCAATTCAATCTGCACAAAGGCCGACAATTCGACACCCGAATCCAGCGCAGCGCGGGCTCGCATCAGAAATTGCATTGACTGCAAGCCTGCCCGGCCTCCATACACGGTAGCTTCGGACACGGCTATGGCCGCCGCCATGCCAAGGTTACTGCTGCTGCGCGCGCTCGCTGCGAGCGCGGCAACACGGTTGTTCCAGAGACGCGCGTCCGGGTAACTGGTGTACACCCATATCGCGTGCAGGAGCCTGACTTGGGCCTCTGAAAAACGGCGTCCGGTGATGCCAAAGATATACAGCTCGACCCAGTCCAAGTCTTTGAGATCAAGGTGCAAGTCATGGCCGCGAAAGTTGGCGTGGCTGCCTGGATAACACGCCCCAACACGCGTAGTCAAACGACCAACGTTTTGCGCAAGAAATTCGACACCACTCATGCCACAACCTCGGCGACATCGTCCGGCATCACGTCCACAGAATGGAACGGGAACCGTTTGAACCCCGTTGCAGATTGCTCCAGCGCATGCGCCGCGGCGCCCGGCAGCCGAAGCAGCAGATACAGCATTTCCCCCTGCTGGGCCGTGAAGCCCAGGTCAACCAATGCAGCCGCAGCCACGCCCGGCATCGCCAAGGGCAATCCCAACGCCAACTCCACTTCCGCACGCTGGCGCAGCAACCAACGCAGATTGGCAAACGGACCCATGCCCGCAAGGTGACTCAACGTTTGCAGTACGACCGTTGACGTGGTGACGCCATAGGGATCAAAACCCGCCGGATGTTCGGCTTGGGGCCATATGTCCTGACTCGACGACTGCCACGCGGACGCATGGCGCACCCAAGCCGCCATGTCATGGCCCGCATCGGCCCAGATGTTCATCGCGTCAAACACCTCACGGGCGCCGCCATAACGTCCGGCGCCCACCGACAGCGCCGCCATCAGGGAGGCGGCAGCCGTGGACCCCGCCACGCCACCACACATGGCCGCATGGACCGAAGGGTCGCGCGGCCCGGGGTTGGCCAATGCCAGCGCCAAGGCATCCAGCAGAAGGGTTTGCCCTGCATTGGGCGCCTCCCCGCGGAACAGCAGGTACAACATTTGTGCCCAGCGCGCCTGGCCCAACATGTCGCCATAAACATCATAGCCATGGCAATACGCGGTACGCGTGGCAAAAGGGTTGTTCGGCTCCGGATCTTCACGCCAGATGCGCGTGTGGATGCTTTCCTTGGGCTTTGCAGTCATAGCACAGAACCCAAGGTCTTCATACGCAAGCTCATGGGCGGCACTTCCTCCCCGTCAATCCGCACATCCAGCAGCGTCGGGCCCTTGCGCGAGAAGATGGCCTGCATGTCCAGCGCTTCCATGTCCTCGGGTGAGCGGATGATGTGGCCCGGGATGCCCATCGACTCGGCCTGCATGCGGAAGTCCACGGTCGGGAGTTCAAACGCCGTGGGCTCTGCACCGGCCAGGCGCTGGCCATGTTTGACCATGCCCAAGGCGCTGTCGTTGAGGATGACGAACACAACGGTCAGTTGCTCCACCGCTGCCACCGAAATCTCCTGTCCATTCATCAAATAGCTGCCGTCACCGGTGATACATACCACCGGGCACAGGGGGTTGCCGCGGGCACATCCGATCGCCGCACCAATGGCCCAGCCCATGGGCGCAAAGTCCATCAGCACGCGTAACCAGCCAGCATCACCCTTGCGGCGCTTGCCACCTTCGTTGCGGGCAGCATAGTCATGCTGCCGCGCAACGCGCCGGTCATGCGGTTGCAGGTAGTGGATGGCCCAGGCCGTGCTATTGCCCGCGTCCGCGAAGAAGCGGGTTCTGGAGGGGCACAGGCGCGACAACTCGCGCATCAGGCGCTGGGGTTTGATCGGGGACTCGTTGGACACAAACTTGTCCCGCTCGTGCAGCATGTAGTCCGGGTTCTTCAGACCAATGGGGGATACGTTGGACATCTTGGCTTCGGCCAGCAGTTCTATCAGGCGCTCGCACACCGAGCGAATGCGCCCCCGTACATGCAGGCGCGCCATCGGGGAACGCAGCAAGTGGTCTTCCGACGAGTCGATATGCACCAGGCGCTGGTTCAGCAACGCGTTGGACCAGGCACCGCTGGTCCATTCTCCCAAGCTTGTGCCAATGGCCAGAATGAGGTCGGGGTCGTCCTGCAGCACCCGATCTGCCGTGTGGTGGCCGGCAAACCCAAAGACGCCACGGTACAACCGGTGCCGGGTGTTGACCAGCCCCTTGCCATCCGGTGAGGTCACAAAACACGATTCGGTCATCTCGGCCAGTTTGATGATGGCCTCAATCGATTCACCACAGCTGTGGCCGCCCCCGATCAGGATGACGATACGCGGGGCCTGCTTGATTTCCTCACACAAAGCCCGCACCAGTGCGTCGTCTACCAGTGCCGGGCGGTGCAACAACGAACTGAGGTTGTACGACGGCTCCATGCTCTCCAGAGGAGACCGCAAAATGTCCACGGGGATGGACAGGTGTGAGGGGCCGCGCGGTGCCTTGGACGCGCGCATCAGGGCGTTGACCAGTTTGCTTTCCATCTGGTCGGCGTGGGACACCAGCGTGTCATACCGCGTGCAATGCCGGAACATGCCCAGTGTGTTGACCCCCGTGCAGGCCGACTCTTGCAGCGCCCGTTTGCCAAAGGACGGCAGCGCCGGCTGGCCGGTGATGGCCAGCATGGGCACGCCGTTGTCGTAGGCACAAGCAACGCCGGTCAGCAGATTGGTGGCACCGGGGCCGGATGTGGCGCAGCAGATGCCAATCTTGCCGGTTTCGCGGGCGTAGCCATCGGCCATGAAGGCAGCGCCTGCCTCGTGGCGCGCCAGCACATGGCGCGGCCCACCGCGGCGTGCGCTACGCGCCAGCGCGTTGTACAACGGCTCGATGGCGCCACCCGGCACGCCAAACACGTATTCCACGCCGAGCTGCTCGATGTATGCGACGATCAGGTCTGCAACTTCCGGGGCGGCAACAGCCGAGGCCGGTCTGATGGGTGCAGAGCCGCCAATCGACGGGCGCGACATTTCCAAGTGGTCCAGTAACTCACTGTTTTTCATACGATTTTTGTTTCCAACGACGGCGGTGGCTCCGCCTAAGGACGGATTTGTGGTGCCGAAGCATCGCATCGAAATGTAAAACTTGCAACAGTTTGTTGCAATGCAGCATTCGAAGTTGGCAAACACGCCACACTGGATCTGTCGTGCAGCCGCGCAGTGTTTCAGGCGTGCAACAGTGTCTCCCTACCTGTCGCAGACCAGCGCCAAAAGGCCATTTGCAAGCCATTCAGTCCGATGGTCACATGCCATTTCAGCCTCTAGCCCTCGCAACATATAAAGAAGCTACTATCGTTTCTATAGCGCCTGCCAAAACCCCGGGGTGCCGTAGTGGTGTTTCAAAAAGTCTATCCACAGCCGCACGCGCAGCGGCAAATGTTTGCGCTGGGGGAACACCGCGTAAATGCCGTTTGGTGGCGCCGCAAACTCATCGAGCACCGCCACCAGCGCGCCGGCCGCAATCTCGGCCTCCACCTCCCAGATGCTGCGCCACGCAATGCCGTAGCCGGCCAGGCACCAGTCGTGCAACACCTGACCATCAGAACAATCCAGCGGCCCCACCGCCTTGAAGTGGATGACCTCGCGTGCAGCCTCCTTGCCCATGCTGAAGGCCCAGCCCCGGGTCTGGGAAGCGTCGCTGGATAGCGTCAAACAATCAAAACGCGCCAGGTCCTGCGGCTGCTGAGGTCTGCCATGGCGCTCCAGATAGGCCGGTGTGGCCACACACATGCGTCGGTTGTCGGCCAGGCGCACGCTGACCAGCGACGAGTCCGGCATATCGCCCACGCGCACCGCGCAGTCGTAGGCCTCACCCGCAATGTCCACGACCCGGTCGCTCAGATTCAGCGAGATGGTGACCTCGGGGTGCAACTCCCGGAACTTGGGCACCAGCGGCGCGACCCGGCGTCGGCCAAATCCGGCCGGCGCGGTGATGCGCAAATGCCCGCTGGCCTTGACACCACCGGCGCTGACGCTGGCTTCGGCATTGGCCAGGTCGGCCAGCAGGCGCTGGCAGTCTTCCAGAAACGCACTGCCCTCGTGGGTCAGGGTGATGCGCCGTGTCGTGCGCAGCAGCAGCTTGACACCCAGGCGCTCTTCCAGCGCGTCCAGCCGGCGCCCCATGATGGCCGGCGCCACACCCTCGGCCTGCGCCGCCGCGGTCAGGCTGCCGCGCGTAGAGACCGAGACAAAGGATTCGAGTTGTTTGAGCTTGCTCATTTCACCCTCCAGCCCTCGTTTCTGTTGCGCATGCAGCTACTCTATTCATAGCGTCGGATCCATCACACAACAACACCGTCTGCGTGCAGGCTGGCCACCTGGTCCGCACTGTAACCCAGGCTCAGCAGCAGGGCGTCGGTGTGCTCGCCCAGCTTGGGCGGGTCCAGGCGCAGACCCAGGCGCTCGCCACCCAACTTGAGGGGCAACAACGGCACCTTGGTTTGCCGGCCGTCCGGCAGTTCCATGGGTGCCAGGCCGCCGGTGGCGTTGAGGTGTGGGTCATCGAATAACACCTGCGGATCGGTGATGGGGGCAAATGGCAGGCCGTGCTGCTCGAACAGGTCAGAAAGCTCGGCCGAACTGTGGGCCGCCAGCCGTTCCCGCAGCAGCGGGATCAGCCATTCGCGGGCCAGCACCCGGCCATTGTTGGTGGCAATGGCTTCGTTGGCCAACAGGTCGACGTAACCAATGGCCTCGCAAAAAACCTTCCACTGGCCATCGCCCACCACGGCCAGGAAAATCTGCTCGCCGTCCTTGACCTTGAACACGTCGTAAATACCCCAGGGCGAGATGCGCTCGGGCATGGGCGCGGCGGCTTTGCCGGTCACGGCAAACTGCAGCATGTGCTGGGCCACCAGAAAAATGTTGTTCTCGAACAGCGCGCTCTGCACCTCCTGGCCTTGCCCGCTCTGCTGGCGCTGCATCAGCGCCGCCATCGCGCCCACCGCGCCAAAGACGCCGCCCATGATGTCGTTCACGCTGCTGCCCGCACGCAGCGGGTCGCCGGGCCGGCCCGTCATATAGGCCAGGCCGCCCATCATCTGCACCACCTCATCCAGCGCAGTGCGATGGTCATAGGGGCCGGGCAGAAAACCCTTGTGGCTGACGTAAATCAGGCGCGGGTCCAGCTTGCGCAAGGTCGCATAGTCCAGCCCGAGCTTTTGCATGGTTTCGGTTTTGAAGTTTTCGCTGACGATGTCGGCCGTCGCAATCAGCTTCAGGACCACCTCGCGGCCCCGGGCGCTTTTCATGTCCACCGCAATGCTTTTCTTGTTGCGATTGAACAGCGGATAAAAACCTGCGCCACTGCCCAGCAGCTTGCGTGTGTTATCGCCGCTCAAAGGCTCGACCTTGATGACCTCGGCCCCCAGATCGCCCAGCACCATGCCGCACGTAGGGCCCATGACCATATGGGTGAACTCGACGACGCGGATGCCGGCTAACGGCAGCGGTCGGTTTTCAGCGGTGGCACTGGCCTGCGATGCACTGGATTGCATGAATTACCCGTATTTAAGTCACAAATAAATTCAATATTAACCAATTAATTGGCAGACAAGTATCCAATACAGTAGAGGCATGTCCAAAGGTCCCGCCATAACTGCCTCCGCCTCCGCAAAAGGCAGGTCCGCAGCCGCCTCTACGCCGCAGGCCGTGCTGTTTGACGCCTACGGCACCTTGTTTGACGTGTACAGCGTGGCACTGCTGGCCGAGCAGTTGTTCCCCGGCCATGGCCAGGCCTTGAGTGTGCTGTGGCGGGACAAGCAGATCGAATACACACGCCTGGTCACCACCTGCAACCACGGCGCGCATTACCGTCCGTTCTGGGAGCTGACCCAGGCCGCCCTGGTGTTTGCTATTAAAAATCTAGTGCCACAAGCAGTTTCCACGAGGGCTAGCGCCGATTTTGACGCACAGGTCGCGCAGTTGATGAACCAGTACCGGTCCTTGAGCGCCTTCCCCGAGAACCGCGACGTGCTGCAAGCCCTGAAGACCCGGGGCATTCCCACCGGCATCCTGAGCAATGGCGATTCCACCATGCTGACGCTGGCACTCAAGTCCAGCGGCCTGCACGGGCTGGTGGAGCACATCATCAGTGTCGACACCGTGCGCCTGTACAAGACCGCGCCCGAGGCCTATGCGCTGGGCGAGCAGACCCTGGGCCTGCCCGCTGCGAAAATGCTGTTTGTCAGCTGCAATGCTTGGGATGCACTGGGCGCCACCTGGTTTGGCTACCAGACGTTGTGGGTCAACCGCTACCAGCAACCCTTTGAAGAACTCGGCACCCAGCCCAGCCGCACCGGCAGCAGCCTGCGCGACGTGCTGGATGCGTTTCCCGCCCCCGTTTCACCTTGATTTTTTTCCTTTGAAAGGCCATACCATGACCACCGCACCCACAACACTCCGCACCCAGGCCCATGGCCTGCAAGTTGCCACGGTTCTGCACCAATTCATAGAGAACAAGGTCTTGCCCGGCACCGGCGTATCGCCCGAGGCCTTCTGGAGCGGCTTTGACGCCATCGTCGCCGACCTGGCCCCCAAGAACGCCGCTCTGCTGGCCGACCGCGACAGCCTGCAAACCGAGATGGATGCCTGGCATAGCGCCCACCCCGGCCCCATCACCGACATGCCGGCCTACCGCGCCTTCCTGGAAAAGATTGGCTACCTGGTGCACAGCCCCAAGAAGGCCAAGATCACGACCAGCAATGTGGACGCCGAACTGGCCAAGCAGGCCGGCCCCCAACTGGTGGTGCCAGTGTTGAACGCACGTTACGCGTTGAACGCCGCCAATGCCCGCTGGGGCAGCCTGTACGACGCGTTGTATGGCACGGATGTCATCTCGGAAGAAAAAGGCCAGGAGAAAGTCGGCCCCAAGGGCTACAACCCCAAGCGCGGCAAAAAGGTTATCGAATACGCGCGCAATGTGCTGGACCGCACCGCACCGTTGAAGAAGGGCTCCCACGTCGGCTCGACCGGCTACGCCGTCAAGGGCGGCGACCTGGTTGTCACGCTGAAGGACGGCTCTACCAGCAAGCTGGCCGACAAGGCGCAGTTCATCGGTTTCCAGGGCGAGGCCAAGACGCCCTCTTCCGTGCTGCTGCAACACAATGGTCTGCACCTGGACATCATCATCAACCGCGCCACCCCCATCGGCAAGACCGACGCGGCTGGCGTGGCCGACCTGGTGCTGGAAGCCGCTTTGTCCACCATCCTTGACTTGGAAGACTCGGTAGCCGTCGTGGATGCCGACGACAAGGTACTGGCCTATAACAACTGGCTGGGCATTTTGAATGGCACGCTGACCGAATCGTTTGAGAAAGGTGGCAAGACGCTGACCCGCGGCCTGAACCCAGACCGCGTCTACTCAGCCGCCAATGGCAAGGGCAAGGTCACGCTGCACGGCCGCTCGCTGATGTTTGTGCGCAATGTCGGCCACCTGATGACCAACCCAGCCATCCTGTACACCGCCAAGGACGGCAGCACACAAGAGATCCCCGAAGGCATTCTGGACGCCGTGGTCACGACGACGATCGCCATGCACGACCTGGCCCGCACGAAGAAAGACGCGATCCGCAATTCGCGCAAGGGCTCGGTCTACATCGTCAAACCCAAGATGCACGGCCCGGCCGAGGTGGCCTTTGCCGCCGAGTTGTTCACCCGCGTCGAGAAGATGCTGGGCTTGAAGGACAGCACCGTCAAGCTGGGCATCATGGACGAAGAGCGCCGCACCAGCGTCAACCTGAAGGCCTGTATTGCCGCTGCCAGCAGCCGCGTCGCCTTCATCAACACCGGCTTCCTGGACCGCACCGGTGACGAGATGCACACCGCCATGTTGGCCGGCCCCATGATCCGCAAGGGCGACATGAAGACCAGCGCCTGGATAGCAGCGTACGAGAAGAACAATGTGCTGGTCGGCCTGAGCTGCGGACTGCGCGGCAAGGCGCAGATCGGCAAGGGCATGTGGGCCATGCCCGACCTGATGAAGGCCATGATGGAGCAGAAGATTGCCCACCCCAAGGCCGGTGCCAACACCGCCTGGGTGCCCAGCCCCACTGGCGCCACGTTACACGCCTTGCACTACCACCAGTTGCTGGTCAGCGATGTGCAGAAGGATCTGGAAAAAACCAACTACGAAAAGGCCCGTGACGGCATCCTGAACAACCTGCTGCAAGTACCCGTGACCGCCACGCCCAACTGGACCGCGGCCGAGAAACAGCAGGAACTGGACAACAACGCCCAGGGTATCTTGGGCTACGTCGTGCGCTGGGTCGACCAGGGCGTGGGCTGCTCCAAGGTGCCCGACATCCACAACATCGGCCTGATGGAAGACCGCGCCACGCTGCGCATCAGCAGCCAGCACATGGCCAACTGGCTGCACCATGGTGTCGTCACCAAGGAGCAGATCACAGAGACCTTTGAACGCATGGCCGCCGTGGTGGACAAACAAAACGCTGGCGACAAGTTGTACCAGCCCATGGCCGGCAATTTCGACACATCGATGGCCTACAAGGCGGCGTGCGAACTGGTGTTCAAGGGCCTGGCCCAGCCCAGCGGCTACACCGAGCCGCTGCTGCATGCCTGGCGCTTGAAGGTGAAGGCGGCGGCGTAAAGTCCCGTTCGCCCTGAGCTTGTCGAAGGGCTGCACGACTTGCTACTCATTTGGTAGCTACTCGCGCTTATTTGGCGAGGGCTAGCGGCCAATTTACCTTGTGGCAACTCCTTCAAAACGGCACCTCCGGGTGCCGTTTTGCTTTGGGGCGAGGCCACGGTTGCAGCTTGGTACCATCGCCCTCTATGTCCGTTGCCAAACTCACCCTCTCCCGCCTCGAAAACCTGCTGATGACCGCGTGCGATGCCGTGATGCTGGCCATTAAGAAGCAATCCGCGCATGTGTCAACGCTGCGCCGACAAAAACTCGGCCTCATGCAAGACCTGCTCACCGGCAAAGTCCCGGTCACCGTGGACGCACCCCCTTCAGAGGCCATAGCGTGATTACTTACCCCTGCGGCCACAACGCTGGCTTTGGAGCGCCTAAGTTTGGTGAAGTACGGCCGCTTGACCAATGGCGGTGATGTGCTTTTTGGCAAAAGCCCGGCGCAACGGCACCCGCAAGTACGCGTGCGATGCGCGGCTTTCCCAACGGACAAGACGGACGATGCCTACCGCGACTTCAAGAATTTTGAGGGACCGCTGGTCTCTGTCTTGGACGATGTGTTTGCATTTATCCGCCGCAACACGTCCAGCGGTAGCGTATTTGCGCCCAAATCGCTGATGCGAGAAGACCGTGGGCTGTACCCCGACGAGGCACTGCGCGAAGGCTTGGTAAACGCCTTTGCTCACCGAGACTACGCAGACTTCCGGGGTGGGGTGGTTGTACAGGTGTTTCCGCGCCGGGTAGAAATTTGGAACGCGGGTTCGCTCCCCGATGGTGTAACCCCTGATGATTTGATACGTGGACAGATTTCCATCTTGAGGAACCCAGACATTGCCCATGTGCTTTATTTGCAGGGCTTTATGGAGAAGCTGGGGCGCGGCGGCGTGCTGATTGACCACGCATGTAAAGAGCAAGGATTACCGGCGCCAGAGTGGCGCAGTGATGCCCGTGGCGTGACCCTGATCTTCCGCGCCCCGGAAGTCACCCCGGAAGTTCAGCGAGTGACCAAAGCATTGACACAAGAACTGTCACGCCAGGAATTGCAGCAGGCGTTGGCACTGAAGGATCCGGATCACTTGCGCATGGCTTACCTGCGTCCTGCATTGGATTCTGGGCTGGTAGAGATGACGCTGCCCGACAAACCCAACAGCCGCAGCCAACGCTACCGCCTCACCGCCCAGGGCAAACAGTGGTTGGCCAGCCAAGGCAAAAAACCATGAGCGAATACAGCAAGGTAGAGCGCCCCTTCTTGCAGCAGCTCGCCGCCCAGGGCTGGACGGTGGTGAACCAGGGCTGCGCCACCATTCCGCAAGATCCGGCCGCCAGCCTGCTCACAACGTTTCGCGAGTAGCCGTTGGCGTTGTGACCAAAGAGCAGATGATCACCGAGACGTTCGAGCGCATGGCCGCCGTCGTGGACAAGCAGAACGCCGGTGACAAGTTGTACCAGCCCATGGCTGGCAACTTCGAGACATCGGTGGCTTACAAGGCGGCGTGTGAGTTGGTGTTCAAGGGCCTGGCCCAACCCAGTAGCTACACCGAACCGCTGCTGCATGCCTGGCGTTTGAAGGTGAAGGCTGCGGCGTAAAGCACCGTAAAGCGCTCCCTATTTAGGAGCGGCTTATGCACATTCCACGAGGGCCAGAGGCCAATCTGGCACTTAGCCTTCGGTCTGCATCGCCGGCCGCGCCTGGACATGGCCCAGCCATCGCTGCACATGGGCATGGTCGGCCACCGGAGCGCCGATATAGGCGCTGTAGCCCATCACCGAGCCGACCAGCAGGTCCACCAGCGAATACGCGTCGCCCAGCATCCACGGCTGGCGCGCCAGCCGGGTATCGAGCAGGGCCAGCAGCCCGTTGAGCTCGGCCCGGGCCGCGTCAGCATGGGTGCTGCTGCGCAGCGCCTCATCACCCAGGGTCGCGCGGTGCAAACGCGTCAAAACCGCACCATAACTGACATAGGCCCAGGCACACCACGAGAGGGCTTGCAGGCGCTCGAGCGTGCGGGCCGCCGGCCACAGCCCGCGCTCGACCCCATAGGTCTCGCCCAGCCACAGCTGGATGGCCAACGCCTCGAACATCGGAGCGCCGGCTACCGCCAGCGTCGGCACCTTGCCATTGGGGTTCAGGGCCAGGTAGTCCGGGCGGTGCTGCTCGCCGGCCCGGATGTCGATCTTCACCCGCTCGTGCGGCACATTTAGCTCGGCCAGCGCACAGGCGACGGGGGTGGCGCTGGACATGGGGTGCCAGTACAAAACGATGGACATAGTGTGTTCTCCTTGTGAAACATCGACACAGCGCCGATGAGGGTGTCACTGTAGAAACCATTGCGGACAGATTCGGCCCTCAATCGTCGCTATAGTGGTCCGATGTTGAGTGCTTCCTCGCGACTGTTGCGCCTGTTGTCCCTGCTGCAGACCCGGCGCCATTGGGCCGGGCCCGAGCTGGCCGAGCGCCTGACCGTGCATCCGCGCACCCTGCGGCGTGATATCGACCGGCTGCGCGAACTGGGCTATCCGGTTGCGGCCAGCAGCGGTGTTGCTGGTGGTTATGCCTTGCGGCCGGGCCAAGCCCTGCCGCCGCTGTTGCTGGACGACGAAGAGGCGCTGGCTGTCGCGATCGCCCTGCGCACCGCCGCCTCCGGCCGGGTCGGCGGCATCGAGGAGCCCGCGCTGCAGGCCATGGTCAAGCTCGAGCAGTTGATGCCGCTGCGCTTGCGCCAGCGCGCCGATGCGCTGCGCTCGGCCGTGCACGCCCTCGATGTCGTCGGGCCCAGCGTCGATGCCGGCCTGTTGACCGATCTCGCCGGTGCCTGCCGCGACCAGTTGGGCCTGAACTTCGACTATGTGGATGCGAAGGGGGACCATAGCCAGCGAACGGTCGAGCCGCAGGGCGTGGTCCACACCGGAAGCCGCTGGTATCTGGTGGCCTGGGACCGGGGGCGCAGCGATTGGCGCACCTTCCGCATCGACCGCATTGCCGGCGCGGCAGCGGTCGGCGGGCATTTTGCGCCGCGTATCGGCCCTGACGGTGGCGATCTGCGTGCCTTCGTAACACGCTCCTTGGTCATTGCGCCCCATGCCGAGCAAGCCCGGGTGATCCTGCACGCGCCGCTGGCCCAGATGGCCGCCCGCATTCCGGCCACGGCCGCACGGCTGGAGGCGGTCGAAGGTGATGCACAGCGCTGCCTGTTGTTATGCGGCGCCCATGCCCTCGATTCGCTGGTCTACTGGTTGATCGTGCTGGATGTCGACTTCGAGGTGCTGGAGCCGCCGGCCTTGCGGGAACGGCTGGCGCTGGCGGGGCAGCGGATCGCGCGCAGTTTGGCCAGGGGCTGATGCGGTGGCGGTTGCTGCGTAGATGCTATCTTGTTGATAGCGTTATGCGCAATGAGTACGAGGGCTAGAGGCTAATTTGGCTAAAGCCACTCCACTCTGACACCACCACGCCAGCCCTTCACATGGGGCCGACGATGGCGGATGCTCCGTCAGGCCTTGACCCAGGCGCTGCGGTAGTCGGCTGCGTACTGTTCCAGCGTAATGGGCGGGCGGCCCAACAGCATTTGCACGGCATCCGTCGTGCGCTCGGCATAACCCAACTTGAAGTAACCCAGAATCATCAGCAAAAACTCTGCATAGGCCGGTGGCAGGCCTGCCTGCAGCAAGGCGCCGCGCATGTCCCCCTCAGGGATGTCCTGGTAGGTGATCGTCTGGCCGGTCACCTTCGACAGAATGGCGGCCACCGCGTCATGGTCCATCGCCACCCCGCCGGTCAGGTCAAAGTCGCGCTGGTTGAAGTCGTCCGTGCTTAGCAGGCGCGCAGCCACTGCGGAAATGTCGCGTGCATCAATGAAGCTGCCTTTGGCGGCGCCCACCGGCAGGAAAATCTTTCCATGCTCCAGGATGCCTTGGATCCAAAACGAGTTGAAGTTCTGCATGAACCAGTTGGGCCGGATGATGTTGTACGCCAGCCCCGAGGCTTCCAAGTGCAGTTCGGCCTTGCGCATGGGTGCGTTTTCATCTGCGTTGGCTCCCATGGCGGTCATCAGAACGATCTTCTGCACACCGTGGGCTTTGGCGGCATCCACCACCGGGTTGAGCAGTTCATCCTGGTTGGTATGGCCGGGTGGGGACAACATGAACACTTTGCTGACACCGCGCAGCTCAGTGTCCAGGCCAGCACGGGTCACCAGATTCAGGTGCACCTCGGTGGCGGGGTCGGTGACCGGGCGGCTGGTGGCTTTGAGGACGTTGTGCCCTGCCGTACCTAACAAGCGTACGAGTCCAGAACCGACCGTGCCGTTGGCACCGATGACGAGTGTGCGAGACATATTCATTTCCTATCAGAGTGGTTGGTGGGTGAATGATCCGCCCAAAACATAGAACTCTGAATAGACATAAATCCATTTTTCATGTCCAATAGTACGAAAAGAGCAGCGCACCAACCCCGCGAGAGGCCTGAAAACCCATGGACTTATTGACCGACATCTTCCGCCAGGCAGGGCTGCGCCGCCGGCTTTTGGACCAGCGCCACCTGCGCGATGCCACCGCCCTGCAGTTCCCGTGTGAACGCAGCATGGGCTTGCACGTCGTCACGGCGGGGCAGGTGTATTTGCACTCCGCATCACTGCCGCAACCACTGTGTCTGCAAGCCGGTGACATGGCAGTCATGGCGCGCGGCTGCGTGCACACCATCAGCACCCATGAAGACTTGGGTGCTGTGCAAACCTTTGCCCTCGACCAGCCATTGCCGTTGCCTGAGACGGGTGCGCCTGGTGATTCACCACAGAACGCACTCATCAGCGGCGCCTATCAGTTCTGGCACACCCCGGTGCATCCGTTCTTTGCGGAAATGCCCGACTGGCTGGTATTGACAACTGAGGATGGCCCCTACCCCCCGGCCATGGCGCACAGCATGGAACTGCTGCAGCAGGAACTGGCCCTGCGGGAGCTGGGCAGCGAAACCTTGGTGTACGGTCTGCTGGATGTGATTTTTGTGTTGTTGATGCGTGAAATGCTGCAGCGCCAGGGTGCGCGCACATCGTGCTGGAGCCACGGCATCCAGGACCCCCTGGTGATGAAGGCGGTGCAAGCCATGCACGACGACTGCGCCCACGCCTGGACACTGGACACGTTGGCACGCCATGCGGGGTTGTCACGCACTAGCCTGGCCGAGCGCTTTCGCGGATCGATGGGCAATACACCACTCAACTATTTGCGCACGGTACGCATGCAAAAGGCCATGGCCGCGCTAAGCGAATCCGAGCGGTCACTGGAGCAGATCGCGCGTGAGGTCGGCTACACCGATGCATTCAGCTTTTCCAAGGTGTTCAAACGCACGGTGGGCACGGCCCCGCGCGACTTCCGCAGGCAGGACACGCAGGACAAATCGCTGGCCTGGCGCATCGCCTGACGGTGATTGCGGATTCCCATGCGACGGATCCCATCCGGGATTGGCTTGGTGTTTCTCGCACTACTCAGTAGCATTTCAAGCGCCCTGCGCATCCCACTCGGTATTACATTAAGCACACCATTGGGACTGAAATGTGAAACTGAACATTGAAGAGACGAGCTTTCGAACGACCATTTCAACGACCGCCATCGTTGTACTGCTGGTCATGTTTCCGAATACTGCGTTTGCCATGGGTGAGGAAGTCGCAGCTGCCGCAGCTTGGCTGTTCTTTTGGCTTCTTGGCAGTGTCATCAGCTTCTTCATCCCCATGCCTCGACAGTCTCCTTTGCGCTACGTCGCCTGGGCGTTTCGGCTGTCTGTGCCCATCTTATTTGTCGTCCTAGTCGTGGACAACAAGTACTTCTACAAAGACCGGGCCGCTAAAGAAGCTGCTCATGAAGCTAGCGCTCGCCAGGCAGACCAAGCCTGCAGGGAGCAACAACCGACTACGATCAAAGTGACACAGGAAGCCAAACTACCGCGACCGCGCAGTATTTGTGTGGTTGAGCCCAAAGGAATGGAACAAATATTCAGTGGGGCACTTGCGAAATGCGTCTTCCACAGAGCATCCGCCTGCAAGAATTTCGGCATGGAGTTCTTCATTGAAAGCAGTGGCCCATTGAAGGCGTGCACAGGAACGCACGGGCACTATCTGCAGTGGCATTTCAGTGCTGCACAAGTCCAAACCAAAGTGATCACCGCACCAGTATCTGAGTACTTCGTTCGATTCGCAAGCTCCGGCGATACCGTCGCTGGCAAGTACCATGTCTCCCTGGAGTCCAGGAGCACCAAATCGCCCATCGCAACAACGGAGTTGATTCTGGACAGCGCAAACCGCTCCTGCCCTCAAACACCCGAAGAAGTCGTTGCCAAAATGTTCTCTCAGGTGTTTGCGAATTGAGGCCGTGGCCGAGGCTGGCGACCAGTCTGGCATGCAGCCACCGCCCCAACAAGCCTAGCAAGTAGACAACCATCGGCAACAAGTTGTGGTTTGTTCGTTGGGTTCCGAAAATGGCATTTCTCAAAAATAACCCTCGCTGCACGCTTAGCGAAGTCTTGCACACGCGGGTTCGCCGGCGGTGGCAGTTCCCGCATGTGTGCGGCAGCTGACTGACCAATCGTGTCTGCATCGGTATCTAGGGTTTTGGGGGCGAAGCAATTCGCAATTCGCAATCTGCCCTCACCCGCTTTCGGCATCCATGCCGAGTCAACCATCTAGCCAGCTAGCGTCCGATCCTTCCATTGAGGAACCGTACTACACATTTTTAGGAAACACATATATGACAGACCCACGCAACATTGCCCATGACAAGAAGGTCGCGCAAGAAAAAATACCACGGCGAAGAGATCGCACCGGGTGCGGATGAGACACCCCAGCCTGGGAAGAAGGCGCATATGAAACACCATGTCTCTGACGACCCGAAGATCCCCGATGAAGCCGCTCCGATACCTACCGAAGAAAAGCCATTGGTCTAGATCTCGCCAGCCTTGTACGACGCAACCCAAGGAACTAGAGACAAGGATCGTATGCCGGACGAACTGCTAAGGCACCAAGCGGCGCTGGCGCGGCTGGACCGCTATGCGACGCTGATGGATACGCGCTTCCGGGTGCCGGGCACGCGGATTGGTTTTGGCTTGGACCCGATCATCGGTCTGCTACCAGGCATCGGGGACGCACTGGGTCTTGCGCTTTCGCTCTACGTAGTTGTCGAGGCGGTACGTCTAGGCGTATCCAAGCGTGTGCTGTTCAGAATGTTGCGCAATGTTGGACTGGAGGTTCTGGTAGGAGTAGTACCGGTACTGGGCGATGTGTTCGACATCGGCTTCAAGGCCAATCTGCGCAACGCGGCATTGCTGAGAAGTTACATCGAGGGCCGCCTGCGGCCGACACCACTTCGCGCCCCGCGACGCTGGCTGCAATGGGTCCTGCTGGTCGCGTTCGCCACACTGATCTTGGCGCTATTGCAGGCCCTACGGCAACACTTCACGCCGCTGTGGCAGGGGCTCGTCGGCTCAATCCGCTGAAGTACCCAACGGTGCTGGCATTCCAATACTGTCGCAATGGACGATACGGGCCACTGCAGGCGTTGGCCAACACCTGCTATCTGGAAGACAATCGTGGCATTTGGTTCCACCTGGGAATGCCAGAAGCTGGAACCCCTCAATATAGAAAGGCTTAGTATGGGATATCGGTCGCACGGCGCAGGTGGGACACCTGGCGGTGGTGGGCATTTCCTGGTGGGACTCATCATGGCGTGCACTGGGTTCTATCTGCTGTTGGACAATATTGTTGTGTCGCACGGTTTCAGTATGGGCTACGCCTTGTACCGGGTACCTTTTGCCGGCAATTGGAATATCACTGGTGGCGGTTTGCTGATTCCATTCATGTTCGGTGTTGCCTGGATTTTCTACAATGCGCGCGCGCCCTGGGGTTGGATCTTGGCGGCTGGTTCTCTGGCCGCCATAGTGCTGGGGGTCTTGATGAGTTTGAGCATTACCCTTCAGACCATGTCACTGTTGAACTTGATCATCATTCTGGTATTGACCGTAGGCGGATTGGGTTTGTTCGCGAGGTCCTTGCGGTCGACTTGATGAGGCTCTAGGCGTGAGTACTTTCAGGTAGCTTCAACCAATGTTATGGGTCACTTGCGGGCAATGGTGGTTAGTTGAGTTTTGTACGACGACAGCCTTTTGGAGAATCCGTGGCTTTGCGCCGTGATGCATGGATACGGGATAGCTGCAGTGACGACTACTCTCTATGACATTCGAATTTCCCCGTCGAACGATGTGAGCATTCGTGCTGTCGCGTAGGGTGTCGTTGGGCTTAGCTGCATGGGGCCAGTGGACGAAACCGCTGCAGCGGTAGTCTCCGAGCCAGCACATTTAGCCTCTCTGTGAGTGGGCGCGGGCCTACGTTGTGAATGGGGTCAACTCCATGTAGACCATGCCGCTTTCTCACATCCATTCAGCCACCGTTCACCCAGTCCCGCGCAAGATGCCCCCATACCAACCCAAAGAGGCATCCCATGAAACGTCTTGCTATCGCTCTCGCATGTACTGTTGGCGCTTTTGCTGCGCAGGCCGACACCTTCTTTGACAACGCCCGCGTGCGCAGCGCCGAGCCGCAGTATGAAAACGTTACCGTGCCGCGCGAGGAGTGCCGCACCGATTGGGTGACTCCGCCCCCGCGCGTCTACAACGAAGGCCCTCACTATGGTGGCGTGGTGCTCGGTGCGCTGGCCGGTGGCGTGGTGGGCAATCAGGTTGGCCGCGGCAGCGGGGGCCGCGAGGCTGCCACAGCCTTGGGCGCGCTGGTGGGAGCCATTGCCGGCGACCGCATTGCCAGCAATAACAATAACCGCTACGCGCAAGTCGAGGAAGCCCCGCGCCAGGTCAACCGCTGCCAAGTGGTCAACGATGTCCAGGCGCGCCTGACCGGTTACAACGTGGCGTATGACTACCGCGACCAGACCTACACCACCCTGATGCGCGAAAACCCCGGACCGTACCTGCAGGTGCGTGTGTCGGTGGACCCCGTTGGCCCTGCCCTGCGGTAACCCGCTCTTCCGGTAGTACGATGATGCCCATGACTTCCCGCATTGCACACTCGCTGCTCGTCGCCCTTATGCTGGCCTGCGCACCCGCGTGGGCCGACGTAGGCCGAGATGAAGCTGCTGCCGCCGCCCGTCAGGCGGCGGGTGGGCGGGTGCTGGCGGTGGACAAGGCCCAGGTCGGCAATAGGGCAGCATGGCGCGTCAAGCTGGTCACTGCGGGTGGCGAGGTGCAGGTGGTGATGATCGACGCCGCCACGGGCAAGCCGCTTTAACAAGCCGCTTTAATTTACATGCGCCTGCTGCTGATTGAAGACGATGCGCCGCTGCGGCTCTCGCTCGCACTGCGTCTGGAGGCCGATGGCTACCGGGTGGACCAGGCCACTGATGGGGAAGACGGCCTGTTCCAGGCACGCGAGTACCCGGTGGACCTGGTCATTGTCGATCTGGGCCTGCCCAAGCTCAATGGACTCACGGTGGTGCAACGGCTGCGCGCCGATGGCAAGGCCTTACCCATCCTCATCCTGACTGCGCGCGGCAGTTGGCAGGACAAGGTGGTGGGGTTGGAGTCGGGCGCCGACGACTACCTGGTCAAACCGTTTGAATACCCCGAGCTGGCCGCGCGCGTCAAGGCGCTGCTGCGCCGCGCCATGAAGGCCGCCACCGATGTGCTGACCGTGGGGCCGCTCAGCCTGGACATTGCTGCGCAGGCCGCCCACCTGAACGGTGCGCCCATGGAACTGACGGCGTTTGAATACCGTGTGCTCGAATTCTTGGTGCGCGAGCGTGCACGCGTGGTCAGCAAGCAAGAGCTGGCCGACTACCTCTACCCCCACGACCAAGACCGCGACAGCAATGTGCTGGAGGTGTTGGTGGGCCGCCTGCGCCGCAAACTGGACCCCGAAGGCACGCTGGTCCCGATAGAAACCCTGCGTGGGCGCGGCTACCGCTTTACCCTTGAATGACGCGGGTCGCCCCCCATGAGGTTTGACGCGTTGTCGATCCGCGCGCGGCTGATGGTGGGCGGTGCCGTGGTGTTGTTGTCATTCATGGCCGTGGCTGGTGTGGCCCTGCAACGGGCCCATGCCGATGGCGTGCGCGCCGCGCATTACGCCCGTTTGCAAAGCACGGTGTACCTGCTGCTGGCCGGGGCTGAGCTGGACGCTGCGGGCGCGCTGGTCATGCCGACCGAGTTTGCCGAACCACGCCTGTCGCTGCCTGGCTCGGGCCTCTACGCCCGCATCGTCAATGTGGCGCGGGGTGAGGCATGGCAATCGGCATCCACCCTTGGGCTGGCTCCGCCGTTTGATGGCGACGTTCCGGTGGGTGAGTGGCGTTACGACACGGTGCAGGCACCTGCGGGCGCATTCTTGTCCGCCAGCTACGGCGTGCGCTGGGCAGGGCAGGACAAGGCCAGTGTGCGACTGGTGTTATCGGTGGTGGAGAGCAGCGTCGCGTTCGATCGCGAAAGGAGGGCCTTTCAGCGCACCCTGTGGGCCTGGCTGGGCGGGGCGGGTCTGTTGTTGTTGCTGTCGCAGACCTTGCTGTTGCGCTGGGGCCTGGCGCCGCTTGAGCAGGTGTCGCAAGAAATTACCCGTATTGAAAGCGGCGAACAGGCCGAGGTGCAGGGTAACTACCCTACCGAAATTGCCGCCCTCACCGGCAACCTCAACACCCTTATCCAACAAGAGCGGGTGCGCCAGACGCGCTACAAAGAAGCGCTGAGCTATCTGGCCCATAGCCTGAAAACGCCGCTGGCCGTGCTGCGCTCGGCCTTGGGCCAGCCCAATCAATTGGCCGACACCGTGGCGCAACAGGTGAGCCGCATGGACCACATCGTGCAGCACCAACTGGGCCGAGCAGGGGCTAGCGGCGCCACGCGTTTTGCACCCTGGCTGGCGCTGGCGCCGGTGGTGGGGCGCATTCGTGATTCGCTAGCCAAGGTGTATGCCGACAAACAGTTGGCCTTCACTGTGCATTGCCCGTCCGACCTGACGTGGCGCATGGACGAAGGTGACGCGTTCGAGATGCTGGGCAATGTGCTGGACAACGCAGCCAAGTGGGCCGCGGGGCGCGTTGACGTGCGGCTGTGGCGCGAGGGTAGT